>NZ_JBHXSU010000046.1:0-59517 GCF_042715345.1 Streptomyces sp. NPDC058697 | reverse complement strand
GTTCCCCGCGCCCCCAAAGACGAAAAGCCAGGGGCGCAGCCCCGCTTTTCAGGGGCGCGGGGAACTGCGCGACCAGCCACGACGCACCCGCACCCGGCAGCCGCCCTCAACCGTCCCCCCACATCCCCCGTCCTTAAGGGAGGATCCAGCCAACGGAAGGGGGCGAACTTGCGCAACGCAACGGCCGAGGCGGACGAATGGACGGACGACGCCCCCCTGGGGCGCCACGGCCGCACCCGCGCCGGCACCTGGTTCGCCGCACTGCTGCTCGCCGGCGTGAGCACAGTCGTCGGGTGCCGCATCGCGGACACCGACGGCATCACCCCCGTACCCCAACTGCTCGCGTTCCTGCCCTGGCTGCTCGCCCCCACCGCCGTCGCCCTCCTCTTCGCCGCCCTCTCCCGCTGGCGCCTCGGCCTCGTCTGGAGCGTGGCCGTGCTCGCCGCGCTCGCCTGGTACATCGAGCCGTACGGGAAGACGTCGCAGCCCAAGGGCGCCCCGGTCGCCGAACTCCGCGTACTCACCTCGAACGTCGAGTTCGGCCAGGCCACGGACGAACTGATCGACGCGATCAGGGACCAGCGGCCCGACCTCGTCTTCGTCCAGGAATGCGAGTACACGTGCGAGGAGAAACTGGAGCAGGCCTTCGGGAAGGGCAAGAACAGCAAAGGGGACCAGGGCTCCTACCCCTTTCGGCAGGCGGTCGAGGGCGCGGGCTCCGACGGTTCGGTGATCCTCAGCCGTCATCCGCTCAAGCCCGCCGCGGGCATCCCCGCGACGATGGGCATGCCCGGTGCCACGGCCGATGTGAAGGGCCACGAGATCCGGCTCCAGCTGGCCCATCCCATGCCCCCGCTGCCGACACAGCTGTCGACCTGGCGCGCGGAGCTGTCCGACCTCCGCGACTACGCGGACGCGAACCGCACCCGGCCCACCGTCCTCGCGGGCGACTTCAACGCCTCCCAGGACCACGCGGCCTTCCGCCGCATCCTGGACGCCGGGTTCGGGGACGCCGCCCGTCTCACCGGCGACGCCCGCACGCCGAGCTGGCCGGCCAGAACGGCCCCGCCGCTCGGCGCCCAGATCGACCACGTCCTGGTGTCCCGGGACTTCTCGGCGAACCGGGCCCGCTTCCTGGACCTCGGAAACACGGACCACCGGACGCTCGTCGTGGACCTGACCCTCTTCAAGAGCACGTAGAAGGAGGGGGAAGGGGAGGCGGGCAGGGTCGGGAAAAGGCGACGCGGGCCGCCCCTGTGCAGGAGGGACGGCCCACGTCAGTGGGGGGTGGGTGGTACATCCAGGGGGACCTACCGGTCCTGGTTCACCTTCGCCAGTGCCTTCGCGAGTCCGTTGATCCACAGCTGGTCGACGCGGGCCCGCTCGGCCGCGTTCGGGTTCGCGTTCGTGCAGGACGTGCCGGGTCCGCCACCGGACATCAGCTCGCTGCACGGGCCGCTGTAGTGGTCGGGCAGCCCGAGAACGTGCCCGGTCTCGTGGGCGGTGACGCGCGTGGAGTCGTACTGCTGGTTCTGCCTGTAGTCGAGGAATATGTAGCCCCGCCCGTGCCCGTCCGTGGACGCGTACGAACCGCGCGAGTCGTTCCCCTCGCGGTACGTGAAACTCGCGCCGCTGGTGCCGGCCTGGAGCTTGACGTTCGAGACGGAGCTGTTCCAGATCGACGTACTGCGGGCTATCTGGGCGCTGAAGGTCGGCGCGGCCGAGGCGTTGTAGACCACGGTGACAGCGGCGGCGGATGTCGGGTTCGCGGCGCGCTTCTCGGCCACGGACTTCAGCACCGCGTCGAAGAACGCCTTGTTGGCCTTGGCCTCCTCGCCGGAACCGTTGTAACCCGCGAAGGGGGCGGCCGGGGCAACGGGCGCGGGCGCCGCGGAGGCCGGTACGGCCCCGAGCACGGCGGCCGTGAGGCCGAGCCCGACCGCGGCCGAGAGAACGGGTGTGGACAGACGGGTGGACAGTCGCATCGATGACTCCTTGAGTGGGGGGTGAAGTCGTCATCGGTGAGTGTCTGTGTCTGTGGGCCGGCTGTGATGATGCCAATCAGAGATAGGACGCACCTATCACCCGGTCAGAAACGATCACCAACAGTCGGCTACTGATCATTTACCGATCGGTATCCACCCCAACTCGCCCCCTTCGGTCGGGGTTTGTGCGTCTGGTGCGGCTCGTGTGACCGTCCTAGGCTCACCGCATGGAGCTCGAGGTGAGGCACCTCCGCGCACTGTGCGCCATCGCCGACACCGGCAGCCTGCACCGGGCGGCCCGGCAACTCGGCGTTGCCCAGCCCTCGTTGAGCACCCAGCTCAAGCGCATCGAGCAGGAGCTCGGCGGCCCGCTCTTCCTCCGCGAACGCACCGGCTGCCGGCCGACCCCGCTCGGCCGTGTCGTCCTGGGCCGCGCCCGCCCGCTGGTGGCCGAAATGCGTGCCCTGGTCGCGGAGGCGCGGGCCGCCGCGACGGACGACGACGGCCCCCAGCTCCGGATCGGCTCCACGGCGAGCCGCGCCCTCGCGGGCTGGCTGCGCCGGCTGCGCGCGCGGCAGCGGGAGCCGGTCCTCCAGATGGACGTCTCCCCGAACGCGCTGCTGCGCATGCTCGCCGACGGCCGGCTCGACGTCGCCTACGTGCACGAGGTGGAGGGCTGTCCGCTGCGCGTGCCGGAGGGGCTGGCGCTGCGTGTCCTGGTCGAACGCGAGCCGCAGTTCGTCTCCCTGCCCGCCGACCATCCGGCGGCCGCGCGCCCGGAGGTTCAGCTCTCCGACCTGGCCGGGGACCGCTGGATGATCGATCCCACGGTGGACGGGGAATGGGACGCCGTGCATCGGATGCTGCGGGCGGCGGGGCTCAATCCCCGTGTGCTGCACGGGGATTACCACACGGCCGCGTCACTGGTCGCGACCGGCGAGGTCGTCACGGTGTGCCAGCCGACGTGTCAGCCCGGGCCGGCGATGGCCGTCCGGCGGATTCAGGGGGATCCGCTGGGTGTGCGGTTGTTGCTCGCGGCGCGTACGGAGGGGGAGTTGGACTCTGTGTTTCCCGGGCTGTGGGAGGCGTATTCGGAGGTTGCCCGGGAGGCGCCGGGGTATCGGGAGTGGCTGGATCGGGTGGGTGTTTGAGGGGTGGCTGCCGCCGGGTCGTGTGTCGGGTGCGGGTTCGGTGGGGGCTGGTCGCGCAGTTCCCCGCGCCCCTAAAGGACTAAAAGACAAACAAACAGGGGTGCCCTCTTCTTGAAGAGGGCACCCCATGTTGTAGATCAGGTGCCGATGTCGCAGCCGTCCTTGCGCCAGACTGCTACCACTGCCGGGCGGACCATCTTGCCGGGGCCGTCGGGCCAGATGCTCGCCGGGTTCTCGACGGTCGCGCCGGTGATCTCGCCCGGGTGCTGGACCGCGACGAGGACACGGCGGTCCTGGACGATGGGGCCGCAGGTCTCGGCGCCCTTCGGCACGGTGAGGAACTGCTTCAGCTCACCGCGGCGGTCGCCCTTCGTCGCCACGCCGAACAGGCCGTCGTGGGAGCCGAGCTGGGCGCCGTCGGTGGAGATCCACAGGTTGCCGTGCGGGTCGAAGGCCACGTTGTCCGGGCAGGAGATCTGGCTGACCTTCTCCTTCGGGAAGCCCGCGAAGTAGGTGGCCGGGTCCTTCGGGTCGCCCGCGACGAGGAACAGCGACCAGGCGAAGGTCGTGGCGTCGGCGCGGTTGCGGCGCTCGGTGAGCTCCAGGATGTGCCCGTGCTTGTTGGCGTTGCGCGGGTTGGCCTCGTCGGCCTTGGCGTTGGAGCCGACACCGCGGTTGGTGTTGTTGGTGAGGGCGACGTAGACCTTGCCGGTGTGCGGCGAGGGCTGGATGTCCTCGGGGCGGTCCATCTTCGTGGCGCCCACCTTGTCACCGGCGAGGCGCGTGAAGACGTACACCTCCTCGGCGGTCATGCCCTCGACGTGCGAGACGGCGCCCTTGGCGGTGGCGGTGGCCAGCGGGATCCACGTACCGCTGCCGTCGAACTCGCCGTCCGCCGGGAGCTTGCCCGTGCCGTCGATCTCGGTCGCCGGGGAGTCGCCGGTGAGCTTGGCGACGTACAGGGTGCCCTCGTCGAGGAGGGTCAGGTTGTGCTCGCGGGCGGAGCGGCTGTTGCCGTGGCGCATCCGCTTGCTGCCGACGAACTTGTACATGTAGTCGAAGCGCTCGTCGTCACCGGTGTAGGCGACCGGGCGGCCGTCCTCCGTGAGACGGATGGTCGCGCCCTCGTGCTTGAACCGGCCGAGCGCGGTGCGCTTGCGGGGCGTCGAGGTGGGGTCGTACGGGTCCAGCTCGACGATGTAGCCGAAGCGGTGCACCTCGTTCGGCTCCTGGGCGACGTCGAAGCGCTTGTCGAAACGCTCCCACTTGCGCTCGGAGGCGCCGGTGCCGATGCCGTAGCGCGCGTCCGTGGGACGGCTCGCGTTGGCGAAGTACTGGTTGAAGTTCTCCTCGCCGTGCAGCGTGGTGCCCCAGGGGGTCTCGCCGCCGGCGCAGTTGTTGAGCGTGCCGAGGACCTTCTTGCCGGTCGGGTCGACGGAGGTCTTGAGGAGGTTCGAGCCGGCGGCGGGGCCGGTCACCTTGAACTCGGTGGTCGCGGTGACGCGGCGGTTGAGGTGGTGGCGGGGTACGGCGGTGAGTCTGCCGCTCTTCCGGTCCTCCTCGACCACGACGACGCCCAGACCGTGGGCGGCCCAGGCGATCTCCACCTGCTCGCGGGTGGGGTTGGCGGCGTCGTATCCCTTGAACATCAGGATTTCGTCCGTGTACTCGTGGTTGGCCACGAGCAGCTGGCGGCCGCGCTCGCCCCGCAGCGGGAGCAGGGCGAGGAAGTCGCAGTTGTAGCCGAACTGGCCGGCCTGCGCCTGGGCGGTCTGCCGGTTCGGGTCGAAGGCGGGGGCGCCGCGCAGGATGGGCTCGCCCCAGCGGATCACGACGTTCTGGCCGTAGCCCTCGGGGACGGTCACGGCGTCGGCGGTGTTCGGCGCGACGGGCGTGAAGCGGAGGCCGCGGGCGGCCTTGCCGCCGGTGAAGGCGGCGGGCGTGCCCTCGGGCGCCTGGGCGGCGGCCGGGGTCGCGCCGGCGCCGACGACCGCGCCCCCGGCGGCGGCGGTGACGGTCACGGCGGCCGCCGCGCGCATCATGGAACGGCGGCTGAGCGCTCCGGCGATGACGTCGCCGACGTATTCGTTGTCGCTGGTGTTGGGCGCCGGGTGAAAGCAGGCGTTACCACAGCGGTACCGACAGGTCATCTCGGAACGGCCGCCCGGGTGTGAGCCGGTCGAGCCGATCAACGGCAGCAGGTTGCGCACGTTCCCTCCCCTATGTCTGTGTCCGGCGTGACGCTATGGGCACGCCCGTGCGGGGGCGCAGCCAAGAGGTGAACGGGGGGTGAACCCCCGGAGTCCGCAGGGGAGTCGAGGCAAAGGGAAGGTAAGGGGAACCTAACTTGGGGGCCATAATCGACCCTGCCCAAGATCTCCAAATCCTGCGGCTAACCTTACGTGTCCGTCCTGGCCAGGGATTGACGGAACCAACTCATGCGAAGGGTTGCGCACATGGGCATTCTCACCCGCCTGCGGAATGCGTTCGGAAAGTCACGCAAGGGGGACGCTGCCGTTGCTGCCGCCACCCCTGCCGCCGAGCCGAGCGTGCCGGCGGCCCGACAGGAGACGGCTCCCGAGCCGGCACCGGCACCTACGGCGGCCGAGCCGCAGGCCACCGAGCCCAAGGCATCAGTGGTGGACGAACTGGTGTCGGCGGCCTTCGACAATGTGACGGTCCCGAAGCAGTCGTCTCCGACGGCTGAACAGACAACCAAGGCTGAGCCGACCGAAAAGGCCAAGCCCAACCCGGCGATCGAGACGAAGCCGACGCCGGAGCCGAAGGCTGAGCCGGCGCCGGAGACGAAGGTTGAGACCGAGCCGGCGCCGAAGGTTGAGGCCGAGCCGGCGCCAGAGCCGACGGTTGAGGCCGAGCCGGCCGTCGAGCCGACTGCCAAGGCTGAGCCGGTCATCGAGGCTGAGCCGGCGGTTGTGGCTGAGCCAGCGGTTGTGGCTGAGCCGGTGGCAGAGGCCGAGCCGGTCGTCGAGACCAAGCCTGAGCCGGAGACGAAGGCCGAGCCGGTCGTGGAAGCGGAGGCTGAGCCGGTCGTCGAGGCCAAGGCGGAGCCCATCGTCGACGCCGAGCCCGTCGTCGAGGCTGAGCCGGTCGTGGATGCCAAGGCCGAGCCCGTCGCCGAACCCGAGCCGGTCGTTGAGCCCGAGGCCGAGGCGAAGCCCGTCGTGGAGGCGGAAGCGGAGACTGAGGCGGAGGCGGAGTCCAAGGCCGAGCCCGTTGTCGCCGTCGAGCCGGAGGCCAAGGTCCAGGCCGAGCCCGCCGTCGAGCCCGAGCCAGTCGTCGAAGCCGAGCCCGAGCCGGAGCCCGTCGTCGCCGACGTGACCCCGGAGCCCGAGCCGGTCGTCGAGCCCGAACCCGAGTCCGTGGTTGTCGAGACCGTCCCCGAAGCCGAGCCCGAGCCCGTGGTTGCTGAGGTCATTTCCGAGGCAGAGCCCGTCACCGCACAGGCGGACGAGCCCGCAGTCGCCGACGGCGATGACGCCCCACAGGGGCCACCCGCAGTCGACGACGAAAGCATCACGGGCGGTGCGGGTGGGAAAACCGACGCGGACGAAGGCGAAGCCGAGTCCGAAGTGCCGGCACCCGAAATCACCACCGAACCCGACCCGGCCCTCCCGGCGGAGCCCATCGCCGCCGACGGCGGTCAGGCCCCACAGGGGCCACCGGCAGTCGACGACGAAAGCGTCACGGGCGGAGCGGGTGGGGAAACCGGCGCGGACG
The DNA here is from genome assembly GCF_042715345.1 of Streptomyces sp. NPDC058697. Classification (NCBI taxonomy): domain Bacteria; kingdom Bacillati; phylum Actinomycetota; class Actinomycetes; order Kitasatosporales; family Streptomycetaceae; genus Streptomyces; species Streptomyces sp. NPDC058697. Next base: position 52,643 of record NZ_JBHXSU010000046.1, on the reverse strand, counting down.
AAGGCGGAGCCGAGTCCGAGGGGGCGGCACCCGCCACCACCCTCACCACGCTCAAGACCCGCGCCCCGGGCCTAACCACCGCCTACAACGCCGCCGCCACCACCCTCACAAAGAACAACCTCACCGGCACCCGAGCCAAGGTCTACCTCGTCCTGGACCGCTCCGCGAGCATGCGCGCGTACTACAAGGACGGCTCCGCCCAGGCCCTCGGCGAGCAGACCCTCGCCCTCGCCGCCCACCTGGACCCCACCGCCACGGTCCACGTCGTCTTCTTCTCCACCGAACTGGACGGCACCGGCGAACTCGCCCTCCCCGACCACGAGAACAAGATCGACGAACTCCACGCAGGCCTCGGCCGCATGGGACGTACGAGCTACCACGCCGCCGTACAGGAAGTCCTCACCCACCACGAGAAGTCGGACGCCCCCACGGCCCCGGCCCTCGTGATCTTCCAGACGGACGGCGCCCCGGACGCCAAGACCCCCGCGACCCAGTCCCTCACGGACGCGGCGAAGAACCACCCCGGCGTCTTCTTCTCCTTCGTCGCGTTCGGCGAGCAGGACAACAAGGCCTTCGACTACCTCCGCAAGCTCAAGACGGACAACACCGCGTTCTTCCACGCGGGCCCGACCCCGCGCGAGCTCACGGACACGGAGGTCTACGAGGGCGTACTGGCGAACTGGCGCCCGTAAACCCACCGGCGTAGCCCCACAGAAACAACCCCCGGGCCGCCCGCCTCCCACCCCTTAAAAGGGGGAGCGGGCGGCCCACCCATGTCGGCTACGATTTCAAGGTTCGTAAGACGGTCGACGATCGAAGCATCACCCACCGAACCGTCACCCCACGTAACGACCCGGGAGCAGCCCGCAATGGCTCGACACCTCATCACCAGCGCCCTTCCGTACATCAACGGGATCAAGCACCTGGGCAACATGGTGGGGTCCATGCTCCCGGCGGACGTGTACGCCAGGTACCTCCGCCAGCGCGGCCACGACGTCCTCTACATCTGCGCGACGGACGAGCACGGCACCCCGGCCGAACTGGCGGCGAAGGAGCAGGGCCTGCCGGTCGACGAGTTCTGCGCCCAGGCGCACGACGCCCAGAAGGCGGTCTACGACGGCTTCGAGCTGGCCTTCGACTACTTCGGCCGCAGCTCGTCCCCGCAGAACCGCGAGATCACGCAGCACTTCGCCCGCCGCCTCAACGAGAACGGCTTCATCGAAGAGCGCGCGATCCGCCAGGTGTACTCCCCGGTGGACGGCCGCTTCCTCCCCGACCGTTACGTCGAGGGCACCTGCCCCCACTGCGGCTACGACAAGGCCCGCGGCGACCAGTGCGAGAACTGCACCCGCGTCCTGGACCCCACCGACCTGATCAACCCCCGCTCGGCGATCTCCGGTTCGACGGAGCTGGAGGTCCGGGAGACGAAGCACCTCTTCCTCCTCCAGTCGAAGCTGCAGCACGAGGTCGAGGAGTGGGTGGCGCGGCACGAGGAGGAGTGGCCGCAGCTGGCCTCCTCCATCGCCCGCAAGTGGCTGACCGAGGGCCTGCACGACCGCGCGATCACCCGTGACCTGGACTGGGGCGTCCCGGTCCCGGCGGACACCTGGCCGGAGCTGGCGGCCGAGGGCAAGGTCTTCTACGTCTGGTTCGACGCCCCGATCGAGTACATCGGCGCGACGAAGGAGTGGTCGGACAAGGACCCGGAGAACCGCGACTGGAAGTCCTGGTGGTACGAGGCGGACACGGGCGAGAACCCGGTCCGCTACACGGAGTTCATGGCGAAGGACAACGTCCCGTTCCACACGGTGATGTTCCCCGCCACGGAGCTGGGCGTACGCGAGCCGTGGAAGAAGGTCGACTACGTCAAGGCCTTCAACTGGCTGACGTACTACGGCGGAAAGTTCTCCACGTCCCAGAAGCGCGGCGTCTTCACCGACCACGCCCTGGACATCCTCCCCGCCGACTACTGGCGCTACTTCCTGATCGCCAACGCCCCGGAGTCGGACGACTCGTCCTTCACGTGGGAGCACTTCACGGCCACGGTGAACAAGGACCTGGCGGACACCCTCGGCAACTTCGTCAACCGAGTGCTCTCCTTCTCCAAGAAGCGCTTCGGCGAGGAGGTCCCGGCGGGCGCGGAGGCGGGCGGGCCCGAGACGAAGCTGGGCGAGGAGATCGCCGCCCTGCTCTCCGAGTACGAGACCCAGATGGAGGCCCTCCAGTTCCGCAAGGCCGCGGCCGCCCTGCGCGCCCTGTGGTCGGCCGGCAACTCCTACCTGGAGGAGAAGGCCCCCTGGCTGGAGATCAAGACCAACCCGGACGGCGCGGCCCTCACCCTCCGCGTCGCGATGAACCTCATCCACCTCTACTCGGTCATCTCCGAACCCTTCATCCCGGCCTCCTCCAAGGCGATGCGCTCGGCGTTCGCCCTGCCGGACGACACGGCGACGTGGGTGACGGCGGCCGAGGCGAAGTCCCTGAACTTCCTCCCCGCGGGCACCCCCTTCACGGTCCCCCCGGTCCTCTTCGCCAAGATCACGGACGAGGACCTGGAAACGTACAAGGAGCGCTTCGGCGGCGCACCGGAGTAACCGCAGCACGCACATAGGAGGCGGGGAGGGTCGTCGCACGACGACCCTCCCCGCCTCCCGCGTTCCTCCTGCGCAGTCGACGTCAGAACACCGACGTCAGGACACCGACGTCAGAACACCGACGTCAGTACGCCGATCTTGTCGATGCGGTGTTCGGGATTGCCCCGGTCGTCGCGCCAGAAGTTCCCGGCCGCGTTGTCCTCGGGGGTCGCGCACGTGGAGATGGTGATCATGGCCTGGGTGGGGGTCCTGTCCGGGAAGCCCGGCACCGCCGCCCGCTGTTCGGCGAGCGAGCGCTCGGAGCGGAAGGAGGTCTCCCTGGTGCCGGTGATCTCGTACTCGTACACCGTGCCGCCGGACGTGACGACGACCGAGTCGCCCTCGTCGAGGGACGGGAGTTCGCGCAGCGGGCCGCCGGCGGAGAGACGGTGGGCCGTGACGAGGTAGTTGCCGACCTCACCGGGCCCGACCCCGCCACGACTCCCGTACGGACTGGCTCCGACGCCGTCGTTCTGGATCCGCGTGCCCGGCCAGTCGTCGGTCGTCCCCTCGTACGGGACGACGCGCAGGTCCTTGAGCCCGATCGCGGGGATGGCGAGCCGGGCGGTCCGGGTCCGGGTGTCGCTCTCCGGGGGTGACGGGCTCGCGGAGGAGGACGGGGTCGGGGCCGGGGTGGCGGGAGCCGTCGGGACCTGGGCCGTCGCGGGGGCGGTGTCCGTTGGGGGCTTGGCAGAAGTGCCCGTCGGAACCGTCTCACTGGAACACCCCAGGAGCAGCGCGACAACCGCGCCCGTGAGCGCGCCGGAAAGTGCTCGGGAACGGGACATGGCACTCGGGATCGGTAGCCGGTTCGGGTCGTACCACCACGCGTCGTACCACCACGCATGGCGGCCACCCCACTCAAAGACAAGAACGCCCGGACCGGCCCAGGCGTTCCCGCACGACGCGACAGCGGAACGCTCTGCCTCGCTGCTAACCCAATTCGACTTCGACAGTGATGTGTGGCGCCAGTGCACGCAGAAGGTCGGCGGCGTCGAAGATCTCCCCCGCGGAGGCGACGCCGACCGTGCGGGTCCGGCCGGTGAGGATGCGGTGGACCGCCTCCACCGCGAGCGGCGCGGTCACGGCGTAGATGTCCTGGCCCCGCGCCACGGCGTGCCGTGCGCTGTCGCCCAAGCGGACGACGACGTCGACGAGGAAGGTCTGGTCGGAGCGGCCGTGCTCGTCGACCGCGGAGGGTGCCGGGGTGTCCGGGGCGGCCAGGTCCCCGGCAGCCTCGACCGTCATATAGGTGCGTACCTCGGGGATGGTCAGATGGCTGGGGATCGTGACGACGTCGGCCATCGTGAACTCTCCGATGACCGCGCGGGTGCCCATCGGGTCGGGGAAGGGCCACTTCAGGGTGGGCAGGGCGTCGCTGTGGTACTCCAGCCGCCCGTTCATGTAGCGGACGCGTCGGCCGTTGCGCCGCTCCCCGGAGATCCGGCCCGCCTCGCGGGTCCCGGGCGTGGGGTGCCAGCTGTTCAGGCCGTACGCGATGTGCGCCTCGTCGGCCGTCGTCCAGTCGCCCATCGCCGCGGTGACCAGCAGGTCGCCGAGGCCGCCGTAGAAGGCCATCGCGGGGACGATCACCGCTCCGGCGGTGCGGGCGCGGTCCGTGAAGTGGGCGAACGTGTCGGCGTTGGCCTCGATCTCGGCCGCGACGTCCACGTACGGGATCCCGGCGCGCAGGGCCGCCTCGATCACGGGTGCGGCGGTGGTGGCGAAGGGTCCGGCGCAGTTGATCACCGCCGCCGTGCCGGCGAGGGCCCGGTCGAGCGAGGCCACGTCGTCGACCGACGCCGGCCGGACGGCGAGCCCGGGACCGGACGCCGCCGCCAGCTCCCTCAGCCGGCCCTCGTCACGGCCGGAGAGCACCGGCACGAACCCGCGCTCCAGCAACTGCGCCACCACGAACCGCCCGGTGTGCCCGTACGCGCCGAACACGGCCACCGTCTGCCCCGAACCCGCCTCTGATCTCATACGGACATCCTGACGAGGACGGGCACCCCACCGTGAGTGTCCGGAACGCCATGCCCCATACAATTACGGACATGAGCGGGGACATGAAAACGGTCACGGGCACGACCGCAGGCGGGCGAACGGGCACGAGCACTGTCGCGCTGGCCGTCACCGACGGGATGCTGCACTTCGAACTGTCCGTGGCGTACGAGGTGTTCGACTCCGCGCCGGTCGGCGTGGCCGGTCCCTGGTACGACGTGGCGGTCTGCGGGTCGGCCGCCGTGCAGGTGGGACGGTTCAGGCTGGAGCCCGACCACGGGCTCGACCGGCTCCGATACGCCGACACCGTGATCGTCCCCGCCTGGGCGGACGTGGACGAGGACCCGCCCGCCGACCTGGTCGACGCGGTGCGTGCCGCCCATGAGGCGGGCGCCCGCGTGGCCTCCCTCTGCACGGGCGCGTTCGTGCTGGCCGCGGCGGGCCTGCTGGACGGACGGCGCGCGACCACGCACTGGGCGCACACCGACGTCCTGGCCGCCCGCCACCCCGAGGTGGAGGTCGACCCGGACGTGCTCTACGTGGACAACGGGAGCGTGCTCACCTCCGCGGGCAAGGCCGCCGCGCTGGACCTGTGCCTGCACCTCGTGCGCCTCGACCGCGGCTCGGCGGTCGCCAACGCCGTCGCCCGCCGCCTGGTCGTGCCGCCGCACCGGGCGGGCGGCCAGGCCCAGTTCGTCGCCGCGCCGGTGCCGGCCCGGGACGACCATCCGCTCGCCGACCTGCTCCCCTGGGCCGTCGACCGTCTGGACCAACCGCTGACCGTGGAGGACCTGGCCCGCCAGGCACGTATGAGCTCCCGCAACCTGGGCCGCCACTTCCGAGCGGCCACCGGCACCACCCCACTCCAGTGGCTCCTCACCCAACGCATCCGCCGGGCCCAGGAACTCCTGGAAACCACCGACAACAGCATCGACACCATCGCCACGGCCACCGGAATGGGCACCGCCACGACCCTGCGCCGCCACTTCAACCGCACGATCGGCGTGCCACCGGACACGTACCGCCGCACGTTCCGCACGGGGACCCCGCGGCCGGAAGGCTGAGCGGCCGGGCGGGCAACGGTCAGGCGGACATGGCCTGCTCACCTCCATCGGCGTCTCCGGCCGCACAGGCGGTGACCAGGTCGTCCAGGGACAGGTGCAGTGCGTGGGCCAGGGCGGCCACGGTGAAGAAGGCCGGGGTCGGGGCCCGGCCGGTCTCGATCTTGCGGAGTGTCTCGGCGGACACTCCGGCGGCGGCTGCCACGTCGGCCATGCTGCGGTCACCGCGGGCCCGGCGGAGCAGGAACCCGAAGCGCTCTCCGCGTTGCCGCTCCTGCGGACTCAAAGGAACTCTCACCATGACCGTGATACTAATACCGGTATAAGTATTGGGCAGCGTCGCATGGCGTCGCACGGCAGGGAGTCACGACACATGGTGGAGATCAAGACGGACACGGCACTGGAGGCGATGCGGGAAGCGGGGCGCGTCGTGGCCCACGCACTCGCGGCGGCCCGCGCGGCGTCGGCTGTGGGAGTTCGCCTGCGCGAGCTCGACGAAGCGGCCCGCACCGTGCTCACCGAGGCCGGAGCGAGCTCTCCGTTCCTGGGCTACCAGCCCTCCTTCGCCCCGGTCCCGTTCCCCGCCGTGATCTGCGCCTCCGTGAACGACGCCGTGTCGCACGGCATCCCCGGCGACTACCGTCTGCGCGACGGCGACCTGGTGAGCATCGACTGCGGAGCGGAACTCGACGGCTGGACCGGCGACGCGGCGATCAGCTTCACCGTCGGCACCCCTCGCCCCGCCGACGTCGAACTCATCGCCGCCACCCAGCAGGCCCTCGACGCCGGTATCGCCGCCGCCACCGTCGGCAACCGCATCGGCGACATCTCCCATGCCATCAGCACGGTCGCCCGCAAGGCCGCCTGCGGTATGCCGTCCGACTTCGGCGGCCACGGCATCGGCCGCCAGATGCACGAGGACCCCCACGTCCCCAACCACGGACGCCCCGGCCGCGGCTTCCCCCTGCGCCACGGACTCGCCCTCGCCATCGAGCCCATGCTCATGGCCGGCGGCCACAACGACTACCGCACCGACCCCGACGGCTGGACCCTGCGCACGATCGACGGCAGCCAGTCCGCCCACATCGAACACACCATCGCCATCACCGACTCCGGCCCCCGAATCCTCACCCTCCCCTGACAAGCCCGACGCCGGCATCAGCCCTCCTCGAAAAGCCCCGCGGCCTCGGTCGCATGCACCGCCCGCCGCGCCCAGAGCTCGATGCCAACGCGCTACGCGGCACCAAGGTCACACCACACGTACTTGCCGCGGTCGGCGCCTCTGGCCAGCGGGTGCCAGCCCCAGACGTCGGCGCAGGCCTGGACGAGGGTCAGGCCTCGGCCCGTTTCCGAGTCCAGGGAGGACTGGCCCAACGCCGGTGCGGGGTCAGGGGGTTCGGGGTTCGCGTCCCACGCTCCGATACGGAGGACTCCGTCGCGCCAGCGGAGGCGTAGGGCGGCGGGGCCCTTCGTATGGCGTACGGCGTTGGAGATCAGCTCCGTCGCCAGGAGTTCGGCGACGTCCGTGAGGCGGATCAGGCCGTGGATCGTGAGGATGAGGCGGAGGGTTCGGCGGCAGACCGTCACCGCGCGGGGGTCGTGGGGGATGTGGAGCGTGTACTCCCAGGGCTCGATGGCGTTTTGTGGCATGCGTGAACTCCGTTTCGTGAGTGAGGGGTTGAGGTGGGGAAAGGTGGCATGCCGCAGCCGTCGTGGCAGGACGGAGCGGTGCGCTTCCGGGCCCCGTTGATTTCACAGAGTGCGCCTCGCGTCACCGACGGTATGGGTAAAATTTGGTGCCACGCAAGCCGCAGCCATAATCTGCCCCTCGAACGAGTCACTGCCTCACGACAGTTGAGGCAAGGAGGAAGCCATGCCGCGTAGACGGCAGCCCACCGCACGCCAGGAGCGCCTGGGCACTGAACTGCGGAAACTACGCGAAGCCGCAGGGCTCAAGGCACGCGAAGCCGCCACGCTGGTCGGCTCCGACTCGGCGCAGATGAGCCAGATGGAGTCCGGGATCGGGGGTGTGAGCGAACAGCGCCTGCGCAGACTTGCCGCTCATTACTCCTGTACGGACACGGAGTTGATCGAGTCGCTGGTGGCGATGGCGGCCGATCGGACGCGCGGCTGGTGGGAGGAGTTCCGGGGCCTGTTGCCCACACCGTTCCTGGACATCGCCGAGCTGGAACACCACGCTGTGCAACGGCGCGACGTGGAGTCCCTGTACGTCCCCGGACTTCTTCAGACAGAGGACTACGCCCGCGCCGTCTTCTCGTACCGGGTACCTGAACTTCCCGAATCCGAGACGGAGTTGCGAGTTCGCCACCGGATGCAGCGCAAGCTCGTCGTCGAGGGCCCCGCCCCCATCCCGTACGAAGCGGTGATCCATGAAGCCGCGCTGCGCATCAGGGTCGGCGATCGCGCCGCTGCACGGGCTCAGCTGACCCGCGTCCTGGAACTCTCCGAAGCGAACCACATCACCGTGCGGGTCATCCCCTTCGACCTGGACGGCTTCGCCGGAGCCTGGAGCACCATGATGTACGCGGGCGGAACCGTGCCCGAACTGGACACGGTCGTACGCGACGCACCTCACGGCGTCGCCTTCATCGACTCCCAAGCCCAGCTCAGCGCCTTTCGAACGCTCTTCCGTAAAGTGAAGGCTGCGTCACTCGAACCCGAACGGTCGCGTGACTTCATCCACAGGCTCACGAAGGAACTGTGAGGCGCACCATGACCACGCCCCAGAACTGGCAGAAGTCGTCGTTCTCCGGCGGCGGCGATGGCAACAACTGCGTCGAACTCGCCTCCACCCCCCACACCATCCACCTCCGCGAGAGCGACGCCCCCTCCATAGAACTCGTCACCACCCCCACCCCCCTCTCCCACCTCCTCCACGGCATACGTTCCGGCACCCTCGGCGGTGTATGAGAGAGGCCCGGGACGGCGGCAAGTCCCGGGCCCAGCTCACTTGTTCAACGGTGACGTCAGGAAAGAACCCCCGCACCCGTCGTCTTCAGCAGCTCAGCCGGCAGGCCGTTCGCCGACGTCTGGAGGCCCGCCGTCAGGGTCGGCTTCCAGTTGACCGTCGTCTTCAGCTTCTTCGAGTTCGCCGTGTTGTACGCGGCGACGAGGTCCGTGGACTTGCCGTTGACGAGGTTGCCGCTGCCGGCGACCGAGCCCGTGCCGTCGCCGCTCAGGAGCTTGGCGACAGACGCGCCGGACGGGAGGGTCCAGGAGTTGTGCTCGGCGACGACCTGGGCCTTGGCGCGGGAGTCGAGGCTGTACTTGGGGGCGTAGCCGTTGAGGGTCGTCGTGTCGTAGACGTTGTTGTAGAGGTGGATCTGGCCGATACGGGCCAACGGGGCGCGCTGGGTGATGCCCTTCCACACGTTGTGGTGGATGGAGACGCGCAGCTTGCCGACGCTGTCGGTGTCGCTGCTGCCGATCAGCATCGTCTTGTCGTGGTTGGTGAACTGGTTGCGCTCGACGGTCACCAGGTCCGATCCGTTGGTGATGTCGAGGGCGCCGTCGTGGATCTGGTACTTGCGGCCGAAGTACGTCTGCTCGGACTTGTCGAAGAACGGCGCGTCGCTGAACGTGTTGTGGTCCGCCCACACGTGGGTCGCCCCGCGCAGCGTCACCGAGTCGTAGTTGGAGTTCCACTCGCCGGCGGAACCGTCCGTCGGGTCCCACTGCGGGAAGCAGTCCTCGGTGGCGGTGAGGGAGAGGTTGCGGATGATGACGTTGTCGACGTCCTGCACCTGCAGACTCCCGCCGGTGATCCCGGCCTTGGTGCCCGGGACGCCCACGACGGTGGTGTTGGCCGGGACCCGGAAGACGATGCTCTTCTTCTGCTTGGTCTGGGCGGCCGCGCGGGCCTTCTCCTGCGTGCCCGCGGGCGCCTTCTTGCCGTACGTGGCCGGGTCGAACGCCTTCAGATACGCCGAGAGTGAATAGCCCGTGCCTGAGGCGTAGTCGGCGCAGGTCAGCTTCTTGCCTGCGGCGTCCGTGTTGGCGTCGATCGTGCCCTTGACCTTGATGATCCTCGGCGTGGTGTCGGTCGCCGAGCCGAGTGCCTTCACCAGCTCGGCGCGGGTGGCGACGGTGAAGGTGTGCGCCGCGTCGGCCTTCGAACCGCCGGTCGTGCCCGAACCGGACGCCGCCCAGCCGTCCTTGGCGGGCAGGGCCTGGTGCGCCAGGTCGACGGCACCCGCGTTCGCGTTCATCACGAAGGGGACGGCGCCGAGACCCGCGGCCGCCACGGCGGCGACGGAGAGAAGAGCGGTGCGCCGCTTGCGGAGGGACCTGCGGTGGGAGGGGGATGCCACGGATGAGTCCTTACGTGGTTCTTGTGGGGCTCGTGCGTTGTGTGGAGCCCCTGTGAAAGGGGTTCCGACTCATCTGTGGTCGCGGCGACCGGAAAGGTTGCCATGAGTTTTCCGGTCGTCAGGACACCGCCGGCCCCGTGACGAACCGTCCCTTCGCGTCGTACGGCCAGACGTTGGGCTTGCAGCCGAGCATCCCCTTGATCTGCTGCATCATCGCCGGGGCCGGCTTCCCCGCTCCCGGGCACGTCACATGGCCGTGGCCGAGGAAGTGGCCGACCTCGTGGTTGATGATCAGCGCGCGGTAGGCGTCCACGTCGGCGGCGTACACCGGGGTCGCCAGCAGCCACCGCTTGAGGTTGACCACGACGTCCTTGCCCACGTTGCAGTTGACCTCGCCGCGCGTGTTCAGGCCGTACTTGCCGCAGATCGCGTCCACCGTTCCCGGCGTGGCGAACCGTACGACGAAGTCGGCCGTACCGCTGGAGACGCGCCGGAAGCCCGACCGGCCGTCGGCCGTCCAGCCGCGCGGGTCGGCGAGTATGCCCTCCACCTGCTCGGCGACATCGGCCGCCGACTGCGTGAGGCCGTCCTCCACGACGACCTTGTAGCTCAGGACCCGGCTGCCCTTCCCGACGGTCCCGCTCCCCCCGCCCGCGGTGGCGAACGTCCCGGGACCCGAGGCCGGGATGCTGGGCGCGGAGGAGGAGGACGAGGACGCGGAGGGGCTGCCCTTTCCGGACGGCTCGCTGCCGGCCTCTTCGCCGGCCTTCCCGCCGTCCTCCTCGGCTGGCTTCCCGCTCGCCCCGGCCGACTCCGTCCCGCCGCTCGGTTCCGGTGTCAGGTCCGGCGTCGAAGCGGAGGGCGACGAGGAGGCGGATCCGTCGGCGGCGTCGGAGGACGAGGACGTCGTCCAGTTCACGGCCACAGCGGCGGCGATCACCAACGCGACCAGCGCCGCCAGGCCGCCGAGTAACGGACCCTTGCCCCTCCGGCCGCGCCCGCCCGAACGCCCGCCGGACTGCCCCCGGCCACCGGATTGCGCGGAGCCTCTGCGACGACGCCGGGACGGTCTGGAGGCGGAGGACCCCCTGGTCGAGGACGGCTTCGTGCGACGGGCAGTCGTGTTCATGGTCATCAAGAGTGAGTACGGCATGTGATGGGATATCGCTCAGCGGATAACGAAAAGATAACGGTCGATCACCCGTCCGGCCTATGTGATCGTCCCGTAACAGTTCCCCCGCCGACGCCGGTGGCTCCCTCAACTCTCCTGAGCCGTACGGATACTGAGCACATGCCACGCGTCCTGCTGATCGAAGACGACCGCGCCGTACGGGAGGGCGTCCGGCTCGCACTGCGCCGCCAGGGACACGACGTCACCACCGCCGGGACCGGCGAGGACGGACTGGCCCTGCTGCGGTCCTTCCGGCCGGACGTCGTCGTGCTCGACCTGATGCTGCCCGGCCTCAGCGGCCTTGAGGTGTGCCGCCGGATCCGTACCGAGGACCAGGTGCCGATCATCATGGCGACCGCCCGGGGCGAGGACACGGACATCGTGGTCGGTCTTGAGGCCGGGGCGGACGACTACGTCGTCAAGCCGGTGCAGGCACGCGTACTCGAAGCCCGTATCCGCGCGGTCCTGCGCCGGGTCGGCGGCGCGCCCAACCCCGACGGCATACCGAAGATCGAGACCCACGGCGACGACGGCGAACTGACCATCGACCGGGCCGGGTTGGCCATCACCCGGCGGGGCGCGCCCGTCGCCCTCGCCCCTTCCGAACTGCGGCTCCTGCTGACCCTCTCCGCCTCGCCCGGCCAGGTGTTCTCCCGGCAGCAGCTGCTGGAGGCGGTCTGGGAGCACAGCTACCACGGCGACTCCCGGCTGGTGGACGCGTGCGTCAAGCGGCTGCGCACCAAGATGGGCGAGCCGGCGGGACAGCCGCGCTACATCCAGACCGTGCGCGGCTTCGGCTACCGGTTCCAGTCCCGGTGAGCGGCACCTGGATACGTACCTGGGTACGCGGGTCGGCCGAATACGGACGGGCGACCCGGTGAAGCGACCGCTGCGCGGTCTGCGTGGCCGGCTGCTCGTCGCCTTCGTGCTGGTCACCGCCGTCGCCACCCTCACCACCGGTGCCCTCACCTTCCGGGAGGCCCGCATCGCCGTGCTCCAGCAGAGCCAGGACACCATCATCAAGAGGCTGCGGGCTCACGTCGACGGCCTGGCGCCCGGCATCGCCTACCCGCCGACCCAGAGCGACCTGGAGCTGGTCGCCCAGGAGGTGGCCGCCGCCGAACCGGCCCAGAACTGGCGGGTGTTGGCCACCTACCGCGGCCTGCGGGCCACCTCCAGACCACAGGACACGTTCGCCGAGCTGACGGCCGACATGCGGTCGGCCGTGGGATCCCGGCGGGCCGCCGTCTTCCAGCGGGTGAGCGCGGACGGCCGCTCCTCGCTCGTCGTCGGCCTGCCGGTCACCTTCGGCGAGCCCGCCGAACGCCCCGCGTCCGGGGTCGCGGTCTTCCTGACGGTGCCGCAGACCGGCGAACAGGGATACGTCGACGCCCTGGTCACCGCCATCGGACGCGCCGTCGTGCCCGCCATCGGCCTCGCCGTCCTGCTCGCCCTGCTGGCCGCCCGCGGAGTGCTGCGCCCCGTACGCGAACTGCGCCGCGCCACCCGGAGCATCGCCGAGGGCCACCTGGACACCCGGCTCGCCGTCAACGGCTCCGACGAACTCGCCGACCTGTCCCACACGTTCAACGAGACCGCCGCCGCGCTTGAGGAGTCCGTGGCCGAGCTGCGCCGCATGGAGGCCCGCGCCCGCCGTTTCGTCGCGGACGTCTCGCACGAGCTGCGCACCCCGCTGGCCGCGATGTCGGCCGTCACCGACGTCCTGGACGAGGACGCGGCCCGGCTCGACCCGGACACCGCGATGGCCGTACGGCTCATCAGCGGAGAGACCGTGAAGCTGGCCCGGCTCGTGGGCGACCTGATGGAGATCTCCCGCTTCGACGCGGGCGCGGCCGGCCTGCAACTGGACGACCTCGACCTCGCGGAGTCCCTGCGGCGCACCCTCGCCGCCCGCGGCTGGCAGGACACGGTGGACACCCGGCTCCCCGGGCCCGGCGAACTGCGCGGCCGGGTCGACCCCCGCCGCCTCGACGTGGCCGTCGCGAACCTGGTCGGCAACGCGCTCCGGCACGGCGCACGCCCCGTACAACTGCGCCTGTACGCAAGGGAGATGCCGGACGCCGCCGACGGCACGGCGTGGGCCGTCATCGAGGTGACGGACAGTGGGCCCGGCATTCCGGCGGACGTCCTGCCGCACGTCTTCGACCGCTTCTACAAGTCGGACACCGCCAGGACCCGTTCGGAGGGCAGCGGCCTCGGACTCTCGATCGCGGCGGAGAACGTCCGGCTGCACGGGGGTACGGTCCGGGCGGCGAACCGGGCGGAGGACGGCGGGGCCGTGTTCACGGTCGAGATCCCCCTGCGCCAGGAGGAGAAGGATGAAAGAGAGGAAGAAGAAGAGAAAGACGAAGAGGTACGAGGGATATGAGGCGGCTGCTCACGAGGCGAGGGCAGCGGGCGGTGCGGTGCGGGCTTTCGCTCACGGCCGCCGCGTTGCTGCTCTCCTCCTGCGGGATTCCCTCGACCGGTGTGGTGGAGGCGGGCGAGGCGGCCACCGGCATACGGCCGGCCTACGTCCTCTACTTCGTCGGGCAGGACACCCTGCGCGGCGTCCGCAGCCAGGTCCCCGGCACCTTCGGCATCGGGACGGCGGTGGACCTGCTCTTCCGGGGGCCGGACGCCCTGCCCGGCCGCGAGGGCCTCACCACGGAACTTCCCCTGCTGACGTCCCCGCCGGCCGTCCGGGCGAACGGGGCGCGGGTGTCGGTCGAACTGCCCCGGGGCACCAGGCCCCTGACCAGGACGGCCCTCGCCCAGCTGACGTGCACGATCGCCGACGCCCACGTTGTCGCATCCGCGGGCTCTGGGAATGGGGGCGGGGGCGGGGATGACACAGCCTCGTCGACGAAGGTGACCGTGACGATCCCCGGAGTCGGACAGGCCGAGGGCTCGGCCAAGACGTGCCCCGGCTCCGCGACAGCGGAGTGACCGGGGTGCCGCGCGCGCCCGGCTGCAGTCCTGCGCGCGCGGCTATCCGGGCCAGTGTCAGGAACCCTGCGGAACGCGGTTCGGGTCAACCGGGGACACCATGTCGCCCTTCTCGCGGGTCGTGAGGTCCTCGTCGTCGTCGCTCGGGGTCTCCAGCTTCCTCCACTTTTCGTCCCAGACGAAGTCGCTGCCGTCCGTGTCACCGTGCGTCTCGTAGACGCGGCCGTTCGTCGTCAGCACCTTGACCCAGGCCTCGTCCCCATCGGTCGAGATGGAGATGGCGCAAGCGTTCTTGGGGTAGTTCCGATTGTCGCTGATCTCCTCCCACTCGTAGTCGCCCGGCGGCGTCGAGAAGAGGTCTCGCCGCTGCCCGACGTACGCCTTCTTGCCGGTCAGCACCGCGCTGTACTCCTCGTCATCGCCCGCAGCGACCGAGTCGATGTCCGAGCACTCGTGCTTGTCGCGGTCCCGGTCGCGGTCCTCGCACTTGTCGTGACCCGGTCCGACGGGCGTCTGGGCCTTCCCCTCCACGGGGTAGTCGTGGTGCCCGTTCTCCTTCTTGCAGTCGTCGTCGTTCGACGGGTCCGCCACGACGGTGCCGGCACCCGGGGTGACCGAGGCCGACGCGGGAGTCGCGACGCCGGCGAACACGAGGGCGAGGGAGGCGACAGCGCCGCCGGTCAGCCACGCGCCACGAGCGGCGAGCGGGCTCAGAGAGGACTTGGCCCTGAGTACAGGACTCATACACTGCTCCTTTGATCCGAAATGTACAGGTGTGCGAGAGCACCGGAAGCAAGTTCGAGCTTCCCCTGCAAACATCGGGTCGCAGACGCAACGACTGAAGGACTTCTCCGTACGATCAACACATCAGCCGACACGCGAAACTCCAATGGGTTCCTGCGCGAAAGCGAATCGGAAACCGGGTATTGGGCAAGCCGCGTCAAGGCGGACGGGGTCACGTACGGACGGTCTCCCTGGTCGAGTCGCCGACAGTTGTGTTGCCATGAGGCCGCCGATCTGCCTCGGCGCGATCGGGAGGCACAACCGTCGGAAACGAGTCGAACAAGGCGAACGTCTCGAACACACCTTGCATCCGCACGGAGTCCGAGGACTGTTACGGTGGCCCCGCCTGTGGCATGTCCACGATTCATCCGTATGGTTTCGCCATGGCAGTCCCCGAGGTCATCCCGATCGCCTACGAGCCGCGCCACCGCACCGAGGCCATCGGTCACTACGCGGAGGGGCAGTTCCTGGGGTCGATCACGTACGCGTTCCCCGAGGGGTACCGGCCCGACGACGGCTGGGAAGAGCACAAACGTCTCTACGCGGTGCTCCACACCTTCGACGCCGAGGGCCGTTACCGGGACTCGGACATCTGGTGCGCCGGCACGTGGGCCGAGCAGCAGCGCGCCCCGCACGGCCAGGACTCTGTCCTGGCCCGGGCCCAGGCCCACCTGGCCAAACTCCTCAGAAGCCTCCCCCGGCGCCGCTACACGGACATCGCGATCCGTCCCTTCCGGCTCACCGTCGACGGCGTGCTGTTCGGCATGCTGACCGGCGAGGACGAAGGGGAGCCGTGGGCAGAGCTCTACCCGGACCGGCTGGGCTTCGGCCCACCCTGGGACGGGCTGTACGAGACCTGACGGGGCACGCTGTACGAGACCTGATCCGGCACCTGTACGGGACCTGACCGGGCGCGCCTAGGGCCGTCGCCCGCCCCCGAAGCCTCCCTCCGGGGCCTCGCCCGCCGTCACCGTGGCGATCCGCTCGGCCGAGCCCAGGGTGCCCGAGGAGGCCAGACCTCCCGTACCGGTGCCCGACTTCGTGCCGCCCGAGTAGATCTCGTACTCCTCGCCGCTCTTCACCGCGGACGACGAGTACACGACGTTCTGGATCGACTTCGAGGTGACGTACGTGGCGACCACCTCGCCGTCGGAGTCGACGACGTGGAGGGTCGTGCCGGCCGGGACCGACGAGTCGAGGGTGGCGGAGAGCCAGCCCTGTTCGGAGTCGGTGGACGGGGCGACGGCCATGCCCGCGCTGCCGGCGGCCAGCAGGACTCCGCCGCTGATGCCGAAGTCGCCGTTGACGTCGAGGGCACCGTTGCCACCCTGCTGCGGGCCGTTGACGACGACCGTGCCGCCGGTGATCTCGGCGGTGCCGTTGGAATCGAGCCCGTCGCCCTCGGAGTCGACCACCAGGGTGCCGCCGGTGACGATCAGCTTGTAGTCACCGACGCCCTCACCGCCACCCGGGCCTCCGCCCCCTCCGGAGGAACTCGTACCACCGGCCGCGTTGATCCCGTCGTCGCTGGACCGGATGTCCACCGTGCCGCCGTTCACGGAGATGTCGGCGCCCTCGACGCCCTCGACGGCGGACGTGACCTTCAACGTCCCCTTGTCGACGGTCAGATCGCCCTCCGCGTGGACCCCGTCGTCACCACTCGCGGCCGTCACCTTCGCGCCGTTGACGTGGACCGCGCCGTCGCTGTGGACGGCGTCGTCCGAGGCGTTCACGGCGACGGTGCCGCCCTCCAGGACGTTGATCACGCCCGCCTTCAGCCCCTTCGTGGACGCGTCGTCCGAGGGCTGCGTCCCGCTGCCGCCGCCGCTCTCGACGGTCAGCGTGCCGCCAGTGGCCACCAGATCGGTGGCCGCGTCGATCCCGTCCCCCTCGGCGGTCACCTTCACTGTGCCGCCGCCGACAGCGACGTAACCGGAGTCCTCGTCCTCGGAGTTGTCGGCCTTGAGCCCGTCGCCACCGGCCGTGACGGTCACCGAACCGCCCTCGACGATCAGGTAGTCCTTGCCGCGGATGCCGTCGTCGACAGCGTCGACCACGATCGTGCCGGAGGCGATCACCAGACCGTCCGTGCTCGCGATCCCGTCGTTTCCGTTGCCCCGCACGGTGAGCTTCCCGTCACCCGTGACCGTCAGGTCGGCGGCGCTGTGGAGCGCGGCGTTGGCTTCGACATCATCGGCGTACGAATCGGCGTCGCCGAGGGTGTTCTCGCTGCCGTCGGCGAGGATCACGACGGCCTCGTCCGCCTCGGTGACGTCGATCGCCGCACCGGAGGAGTGGGAGATCTTCACCCCGTCGAGTACCAACTTCACTTCCTGGTCAGGTGCGTTGACGACGATCTGCCCGTCGGCGAGGGTGCCGCTGATGCGGTAGGTACCGCCGGCGGTGACGGTCACGGTGGCCCCGTCAACCGTGACGCCGTCCCCGCCCCCGTCCACGGAGGCCGATTTGCCGTTGAGCCGAACCGCGACGGCGTCCGACTCCTCCCATTCGGCGTCGGAGTCATCGGAGTCCTCGGCGTGCGACTCCTTGTTGTCGGCGAGCACGGCGGCGGCGTCCTGGCCTCCGTCCACGGCGGCCGCAGACCCACTGGAACCCGAACCGGCGGACGAGGAGCCGGAGTCGGAATCGGAGTCGCTCCCGGAGGAACACCCGGCCAGCGCGGCCGTGGCGAGCACCAGCGAGGCGAGGCCACCGGCCGCCTTCGTACGAAACCGTCGTGCCGTCCGCGAGGACTTGCTGAGGTACGTGTTCATGCGGGGCTCCCGTCGAGCGCGGTCGGAAAGTGGCGCCGCAGTACGGGCAGCCAGCGGTTGGAGGGCAGATCGGGGCGCAGTGCGGCGAGCCCGGTGCCGTACTTCGACACGGGACAGGGCCGGTGCTTGAGCGACCAGAGCAGCCGGTCGGCGCCCGAGCCCGCCCGGCCCGCCTTCGTCTCGACGATGGCCCGGTCCGGGGTCGCCAGCGAGGCCCCGTCGGGCAACGCCCACATCAGATCCGTGTCGACGGTCAGCCGGCTCCCGGTGGCCGGGAGGAAGAGGGTCGTACGCCGGTAGTACGTGGTCAGCGCGGGTACGAAGCGCAGGCGCCCGGAGTTGATCCCGGCCTCGGCGAGCACGGTGTCGGCGTACGCCCGGGCATCGGGTCCGAGCCGCCGGACGTCCCCCTCGTACGGGATGCGCTGCTTGACCGTGGTGCCGCGCGGGCCCCGGGTCTTGACTTCGAAGAAGTGCAGACCTGAGTCGAGGTAGGTACGGATCCGCAGCTTGAACCGCCGCCGCCGGTGCCGGGCGGCGCCGAGGTACCCGTCCATCTCCGGGGTGTCGAAGTAGACGGACCGGTACGCGAACTCCCGCGCTCCGTCCACGTCCAGGACCCGAGTGTCCTCGTCGAGGCCGCCGAGCACGAGGGGCAGATCGGCGACCGGCAGCATGTACTTGCGGTCCAGCCGGGTCAACAGCGAGGCCTGAGCGACGAGTTCGTCAAGCCCGATGGCCGGCAGCGCACCGACCACGCGTGAGAAGGGGGCGGGGGCTGTCATGCCCGTACTCCGCGCCCGCGGGGGGAGTCGTCGGTACGGGGGCTGCCCTCCCGGGGCTTGGCAACTGCCGCCCGGGACGCGTTCGGCACCACGTACCGGACCTCGACGAGGGTCGTGTCGTTGACGAGGTCGATGCCCTTGACCGAAATGTTCAACACCCGCCCGTCCAGGAGGACTTCGAGGTGGGCGCGCAGGGCCTCCTCGTCGGTGTACGCGGAGTCCAGGCGCAGCTCCCGCTGCCGGTGGCGGGGGAAGAGCCGGGGATGGTCGCCGGCGTAGAGGGTGCCCACGACGAGCACCATCAGCCCGGCGTGGAGAAGGTCGAGGGACTCGGACAGCCCGGTCAGCAGACCGAGCGCCAACGCCGAGAAATAGTAGGCGATCTCGTGCTGCGCGATCTCGTACGACCGCAGCCTGATGATCGACAGAACCCCGAAGAGCCCCATCCCCATCCCGATCCCGACCGACGTCGACCCGAGCACCATCGCCACGGCGAGCACCCCGACATTGACTCCGAGAAACGCGGCGACCAGATCCCGCCGGTGATGCCGCGGGAAGTAGACCGCGAAGGTCAGGAGGCAGATGGCGACGAGATCGGCGCCCACGAGAAGCAACCGGTCCATGTCAGCGGTCTCCCTGGGATCTGCCGTCGACTGCGACGAATGCGATGTATACGACGACTTCAATGGCTGCGCTCATGGTGACGACGATCGGGGGTCCGCCTGTGGGTTCCCTTTGGGTTTCCTTAACCAGCTTTGAGAAGTACGCACGGGAAATCCGAGGTGAACTGGACGCGGCAGAAGGCATGTTGTGTGCGAGTTCCGCCCGGATCCGATCACTTCGGGCGTTGCCCTTTTGATGACAGAGAGTGGTGGATAAAGTCGCTGATGTGAGCGGCCGAGGGACCGATGGGCCGTTGAACGGCAGCCGTCACGGGGGCGATGGGCATGGCGGAGCGGCTTCTGCTGGACGTGGACGAAGACGGCCGGGTGAGCGTGTCGGCGTGGCGGTCCGGTGAGACGCTTCACAATCGGGTTGGCGACCCGATCCCGCTGGTCTGGCCGCTGGACGGGCCGGCGCTGGAGGAGTTGCGCTGGTATCTGGAGGACTACCTTCGGGCACCGTTCGGCGTGTACGGGGAGCGCGGGCCACGGGTGGAGGCCCAGTTCCCGAAGTGGGGCGCCCAGGTCTTCGAGGCGGTGTTCGGTTCCGGTCCGGCGCGGGATGCGTACATGCGGGCGCGGGCCCGGGGTGGCCCGGTCGAGATCGTCGTCCGGTCGGGAACGGCCCAGCACTTGGGTCTGCCGTGGGAACTGATGGCCGACCCGGAGCGGCCGACACCCATCGCGCTCGACGACCAGGTGGTGGTGTCCCGCAGCCTGCCGACGGCGGCCCTGGGCAACGTGTTCACGGTCGGGGGCTCCCGACTACGCGTGCTGATGGTCATCTCGCGCCCGTCCGGTACGGCCGACGTTGGCTACCAGATGATCGCCCGGCCGCTGCTGCGCCGTCTGGAGGCGGTGCGGGGGCAGGTGGACCTGGTGGTGTTGCGACCACCGACGCTGGAGCACTTGCAGAAGACGCTCGAAGAGGCGAGGGAGGCGGGGGAACCGTTCCAGATCGTGCACTTCGACGGGCATGGGGTGTTCGGGCAGGCGCCGGGTGGTGGGGGCGGCTGGCCGTCGTCGGTCATGTTCAATGGGCCTGGTCCGCAGGGAATGCTGGCGTTCGAGAAGGAAACGGGCGGCTCCGACCTGGTACCCGCCGGGCGCGTCGCGCAGGTGCTGAAGAAGTCCCAGGTTCCGGTGGTGGTGCTCAACGCCTGCCAGTCGGCGGTGCTGGGCTCCCAACTCGAAGCGGCCGTCGCGACCCGGTTGCTGCAGGAGGGCGCCGGCGCGGTGGTCGCGATGGCGTACAGCGTGTACGCGGTCGCGGCGGCGGAGTTCATGACGGCGTTCTACGAGCGGTTGTTTGCCGGAGATCTGCTGTCGGCTGCGGTGTCGGCGGGGCGCCAGCGTTTGGACCGGCATCCGTTGCGGCCGTCTCCGAAGGGGTTGATGCGGCTGGCGGACTGGGTGGTGCCGGTCGTGTATACGCGGGCTGACGTGCACTTTGCCGGGTTGCGCACCGGTCGCGGTCAACAGGAGTCGTTGGACGAACTGTTGGACAGGATGCGGGAGCAGCCAGCTGCCGATACCGCCGACGGCCGGCAGGTGGACCCGGAATCAGCACTGACAGCCGTGGGCGAGTTCACCGGCCGCGATGCCTTGCTCTACACCCTGGATACGGCTGCCCGATTGGACCGAGTCGTTGTCTTGTACGGGCCCGGGGGGACCGGCAAGACGGAGCTGGCCAAGGGGTTCGGGAGGTGGTGTCGGGACACGGGTGCGCTGGACGACGAGCGCGGGGTGATCTGGCACTCCTTCGAGCCCGGAGTGGCGAGGTTCGGCCTGGACGGGGTGATCAACAGTGTCGGACTGGGGCTGTTCGGTGCGCAGTTCGCCCTCTTGGACCGGGCACAGCGCCAAGGCGTGGTCGAGCAAGTACTCGTCACTCGCCGGTTGCTGCTGATCTGGGACAACTTCGAATCCGTCCACACCTTGCCCGATCCGACCCATGCCACCCAGCCCCTGACCGAACCCGAGCGCGAGGAACTGCGCGGCTTCCTGGACCGCATCGCGGCCAATGGCAAGAGCGCGATCATCGTGACCAGCCGCACCCCGGAGACCTGGCTCGGCACCGAGCAACGGCGGATCAAGGTGGGCGGCCTGAACACCGACGAGGCCAACGAGTACGCGGAACAGCTTCTGTCCTCCTACCCGGACACCAAACGGCGCCGGGAGCCAAAGGCATTCGGCGAGCTGATGCAGTGGCTGGAAGGACACCCGCTCAGCATGCGGCTCATCCTGCCCCGCCTGGACAGCACCGGCCCTCGGGAACTGCTGGACGGCCTCCAGGGCACCACGCCCTTGGCGGACACCGACGGAGGCGACCGCACCACGTCGTTATCCGCCAGCATCGCGTATTCCTTCACGCACCTGTCGGCGCCGGATCAGCATGCGCTTACCGTGCTCAGCCTCTTTCACGGGGTTGTTGATGCTGACGTGTTGGGCCTGCTTTCAGCAGCCCCCGAGGCGCCCGAGTGGTATCAGCGCCACACCTCCTCCGAGTGGACGCAAGTGTTGGAGCGGGCAACGGAGGTAGGCCTGCTGACCTCTCTGGGCGCGGGCATGTACCGCATTCATCCGGCCCTGCCCGCCTATCTGACCGCTTTCTGGCAGACCCTGGCCCCTGACAGCCACCACGAACTGCGCAGAGCTGCCGAGCTCGCCCTCCTCGACGCGTACGCCTCTTTCTGTGGATGGCTGCTCCAGCAGATTCGGAGCGGGGAAGCCCAGTTGGCCATGGAGTTGATCCACCTCCAACGGCGGACGCTGGGGGGCCTGCTTGGTTATGCGCTCGACCACAGTCTGTGGGACCAAGCACAGAACATCGTCCAGCCACTGGACGAATACTGGAACGCGCGCGGACTGGTGGAGGAAGCACGTGCGTGGGTCGACCGGGCACGAGTGCTCCTGGAGAACCTCGACAACAGGGTCCCTGACCTGGACTGCTACGCCGGCACACTGTGGCTGTTCCTTACCGGCTCTCAAGCGGGCCGACAAGTCACGGCCGGTCAACTCGATCAGGCGGAACGCACCTACGGAGACATCCTCTTCGCCCTGCAACTACAACCGGCCTCCTCCCAGCAGCACGGCCATATCGCCATCGTCTACCACCAGCTCGGCAGGGTTTCCCAGGGGCGAGGCCGGTTGGACGAGGCTGAAGAGCGGTACCGCCAATCCCTCACCATCAAAGAAGACCTCGGCAACCGGCCCGGCATGGCCAGCACCTACCACCAGCTCGGCATGGCCGCCCAGGACCGGGGACGGCTGGAGGAAGCCGAGAACTGGTACGGCCAATCCCTCGCAATCAACGAAGACCTCAACAACCGACCCAACATGGCCACCACCTACCACCAACTCGGCAGCATCGCCTACCTCAGAGGTCGATTGGACGAGGCCGAAGACTGGTACCACCAATCCCTCACAATCGACAAAGGCCTCGGCAACCGGCCCGGCATGGCAATCACCTACCACCAGCTCGGCATCACCGCCCAGGACCGGGGTCGGCTGGAGGAAGCCGAAGAGTGGTACCGCCAATCCCTCACCATCAAAGAAGACCTCGGTAACCGGCGCGGCATGGCCAGTACCTACCACCAACTCGGCAACATCGCCCTCCTCAGAGGTCGGTTGAACGAGGCCGAAGACTGGTACCACCAATCCCTCACCATCAACGAAGACCTCGGCAACCGGCCCGGCATGGCCAGCACCTACGGGCAACACGGGCTTCTGGCCGAGAACCGGCAGCAACCGGAGGAGGCTCTCAAGTGGATGGTCCAATGCATTGCTCTGTTTGAACAGTTCCCTCATCCATCGACCGGCCCCGGCCCAGCCCATCTCAAGCGCCTGACCCAATCTTTGGGAATCGACGCCCTCGAACGGACCTGGCAGTCAGTCACCGGCAGCCTCCTGCCCCAGCCCGTGCGCAACTTCGTCCACGCAGAAGACCCACCCCCCACCGACTGAGCACCGCAAGGAGACCAAACATGGCCGACCCGGTCGAACTCGGCGCCCGTGCCGCGGCGAAGCGGCTGATCACGCCGCATGCCCCGGCGCTGTCCACGGACGTGGAAGTCGCCCTCCACACCCGCGGCACCACCACCCGCCCCGACCAGTACGTCGACCCCATCTCCCTCGGCGCCCTCATCGTGAGCATCGCGAGCCTCACCTGGACCGTCTACAACGACCTCCGGAAGAACACCCCCACGCCACCACCCGACGCCGTCACCCGCCGCGTCCGCGTGCAGCTCGACCGGCTCGACACACCCCAGGCGGGGATCAGCCCGGCAGAGCGCGAGCGCTGCATCGACATCACCATCGAGGAAACGCTCAACAGCGCCCAGAACGGCGACGAGCCGACCTGATCACCGGCCTCGCCGTGCGCGTTTTGGTCCGCCTCGGCCTCGGCGAAACGCTCGGCCGCTCACGCCCTCACCCGCTTCCGACACAGGCAGTTCACCGACGCGGGCCGCGGTGCCGCCGGTACTCGGGCAAACCCAGACCGCGTCCCCCTCTTCCACGGTCGCGGCCAGCGGGTGCGTGTCCGGGTGCGTCGGGCATTGCGGCCAGACCGCCGGCTCGCCCTGCCCCCACAGGGCCTCCACCGCCCACTCCTGAACCTGGTCCGCGACATGGGCAAGCAGCACGGCGGGCCTGCCATCCGGCTCGGCGTACACACCCTGGCCGGAGCCATCGGGGGCGTAGAGCATGACCCCGCGAAATTCGTCGTCGCCCTTGCGGATGTCCGGCTGTACGGGGCACTGCGCGCGCAGGTCTCGCAGGACGGTTTTCAGGGCGGACGTGAACTCCTCGTCGTCGTCCACGGTCAGGGACGGTTCGCCCGGAGGTGGTGGAGGAGGGCGGCGAGGGCGTCATGGGTGACGGGGAGTATTCGGTCGGGTTCGTCGCTCTCGCGGAGGAGCAACGAGCTGTCACCGGGGGCAAGTTCGACGCACTCGTTGCCGTCTCCGCCACCGGAGAATGAGGACTTCTGCCACTGGAACACGGCTCACAGCTCCTTCGTCAGTCGGCTGATGTAGTCCCGAGACTGGGCAGGTGTCATGGCTGCCGACTCCACCCTACGGAAGAGCGTTCGCATGGCCAGCAGTCGAGCAGAGGCGTCAAGGAACATCGAACCGTACGGGGCGTCCCGCTGCACGGTGTCCAGTGCCGGTACTCGCCCACCGGCGTAGAGCATCATCGCGCCCGCCCCGGCAAACCCATCGGCGTCGAACGGGATCACCCGCAGGCTGACGTTCGACCGCTCCGACTGGCTCAGCAACTCGTCGAGTTGAGCACGGGCACCCCGGCGATCGGCAACGCGCGTGCGCAGTACGGACTCGTGGAGCACCGCCTCGTAGGGGGCTCCGGAGAGGATCTGCCGACGGCGCATCCGGTGCTCCACACGCAACTCCACCTCGTTCTTGGGAAGTTCCGGCACCACGTACGAGAACACCGCTCGCGCGTACTCCTCGGTCTGAAGCAGTCCGGGCACGTGGACGGTACCGACCACCCGCATGAAGGTGGCGTGGTGTTCCAGCTCCGCCAAGTCCTGGAAGACGGCGGGCAGCAAACCTCGGTACTCCTCCCACCAACCGCGCGTACGGTCTGTCGCCATCTCCACCAGGGCGTCGATCAACTCGGTGTCGGAGCAGTCGTACTGCACCCCGAGCTTGCGCACGCGCTCTCCGCTGACTCCCGCGTTGCCCGCTTCGATCTGACTCATCTGAGCCGGGTTGGTCCCCAGCAACGCGGCCGCCTGCCGGGAGGTCAGCCCCGCCGCCTCCCGCAGTTTCCGCAGCTCAGCACCGAGGCGAACTTGCCGAGCGGTCGGCTGAATCCTCGCGGGCACGCTGCCCCCACTTCCTGAACAACACGGTTCTCAGACGGGGTTGAACGTCCCCGATCGGGTGTCAGGTTACGCGAACGACTTGCCCGGGCGAAACATTTGGCCCTACCGTCAGTGACGCGACGCCCACCCTGCGGAACCCCGGGACCCCGGAAGCGCACCGCCCCGCCACGCCACGACGGGAGCGACACAGCCACCGCCCGATAGTCGCCGCGTACCCCATCTCACTGACCACGAAGCGGAGTTGACGCATGCCTGAAGCCGTCGAAGAACCCTTGGAGTACACCCTCCACATCCCCAACGACCTCCGGGCCGTCACGATCTGCCGCCGCACCCTCCGTCTCATCCTCACCGCCCACGGCCTTCCCCACTTCTCGGAGGCCGCCGAGCTCCTGGCGACCGAGCTGATCACCAACGCCGTGCAGCACACGAAGGGTCCTGCCGCCATACGGCTCCGCGTCACCGCCGGAGCCCTGCGCATCGGCGTGTGGGACTCGGACCCCACCCCGCCGAGGCCGTCGCACGGCATCGCACCGGACGCCGAACACGGCCGCGGCCTGGCCCTCGTCCACACCTGCGCGGACACCTGGGGCTGGACCCTCCAGCGGGACACCAGGAGCAGCGGTGAGCCCGGCAAGTACGTCTGGTGCGAACTGACCCCGGCGGCGTGAACGCCTGACCGGACACCCGTGGGAATGTTATGTAGATTGAATCTACGTAGAATGCTTCTAGGTAGATTCCCTGTCCGGGAGGCGCGCCATGCCCACCCCCTTCGTAGGCCGTCAGACCGAGCTGGCTCTCCTTCACAAGCGCCTCGACCGCGTCACCGCCGACGGCGCAGGGGCGGCCCTTGCCATAAGAGGGCGGCGGCAGGTGGGGAAGTCGCGGCTTGTGCAGGAGTTCTGTGACAGGGCCGGGCGGCCGTATGTCTTCTTCACCGCGACCAAGGGGGCCTCCCCGGTGGAGGGCATCGCCGCGTTCATGGCCGAGCTGCGAGAGTCCTCCCTCCCGGCCGACCCCGAACTCGTACCGAAGAGCGCCCCGACCAACTGGCCCGACGGCCTGCGCGCGCTCGCCGCCGTCCTGCCCGAATCCCCCAGCATCGTCGTCCTCGACGAACTGCCCTGGCTCGCCGAACAGGACCCCGTGTTCGACGGCGCGCTCCAGACCGCCTGGGACCGGCTGCTGGCCAACCGGCCCGTGCTCCTGTTGCTGCTCGGCAGTGATCTCCACATGATGGAACGCTTCACGGCGTACGACCGGCCCTTCTACGGGCGGGCCGACAGCCTGGTTCTCGGGCCGCTCAACCCGGCCGAGACCGGGGCCGCGCTGGGGCTGGACGCGGCGGACGCCATCGACGCGCACCTCGTCTCCGGCGGGCTGCCGGGGATTCTGCGCGCCTGGCCGCACGGCACCCCGGCTCTCGGCTTCATCGAGGCCGAGTGCGCCGATCCCGCCTCACCGCTCTTCGGCGTCCCCGAGGCAGCCCTTATGGCCGAGTTCCCCGCCCCCGACCAGTCCCGCCGGGTACTGGAGGCGGTGGGAAGCGGCGACCGTACGCACGCCACCATCGCGGCGACGGCCGGGAGCCAGAGCGGAGCGCTGCCGTCCGGGATACTGTCCCCTCTTCTGCGGCGGCTCACGGAGGAGAAGCGCGTCCTCGCCTCCGACACTCCGCTCTCCACACGCCCCGGCAAACCCGCCCTCTATCGCGTGGCCGACAGCAGCCTGCTTCTGTATCTGGCCGCGATGCGTTCCGCGCAGGAGCTGTCGAGGCGAGGCCGACCCGAGGCCGCGTACCGGCTCGTCCAGCGACGATGGGCATCCTGGCGGGGGCGGGCCGTCGAACCGCTGATTCGCGAGGCACTGGAACTGGCCGCCGCCTCAGGTGACTTCCCCTGGCCGGACACCGAGTTCGTGGGCGGCTGGTGGAACCGGCAGTTCTCCCCGGAGATCGATCTGGTCGGCGCGGACCGTGCCCCCGTCGCGGGCACCCTCTGCTTCGCGGGCTCCGTGAAGTGGCTGGCCTCGCCGTTCGACCAGCACGACCTGACCGCCCTGCGGACGGGCGCCGCCCAGGTTCCCGGCTTTGTGCCGGGCTCCACGGGGCTGGCCGTGGTGTCCCTCTCGGGGGCGACGGGGCCCGTGGCCGAGAGCGGGGTCGAGCTGATGTGGGGCCCGCGGGACCTGATCTCCGCCTGGTCCTGAGAGCGGGACATCACGCGTCGCCTCCCCGGGTCCGGACGGGATCTCGTTACGGGATCTCGCTACGGGGTCTCGCTACGTCCGGACGTGATCTCTTTGGTGCCGGCGTTGGCCCGAGGGCGGGGCGATGCCCAGTGCCGTGCGGGCCGCGCGGACATGGTGCATGCCCTCCAGGGCCGTGCGGGTCACCACCGCGTACTCGGCGGGGGTGCGGGCGGTGGCCAGTTGGTGGCGGGCGGTGCGGTGGCGTTCGGCGGCGGCCGAGAGTTCGCGTGCCGCGGTCCGGTCGGCACGCGCCCCCGCGGTGAAGGCGGACAGGCTGCCGCCCAGCCGGACCACCCAGCGGTTGGCCTCGGCCTCCGCGTCCAGGTCGGACATGGCGCCCGCGCCGTTCGACCGCCGCTGTACGACGACCGCGGCCACCGCCCCGACGATCAGCAGCAGTGCGAGCAGCACGGCGAATCCCATGATCTCCTCCGGTGGTCTCCTCCGGCGCTGCCGGTCTCCTGCGGGAGGTTCTCATCCCGCACCACCCATCAGACTCCCTGCCGCTGTGCGTCTCCGACGAGAATCCTGTGCGCCACCTGATCAGGTGCCCACAAATCGCCGGTTCATGGCCGCCGAGCGAGCAGGGGCGGGCCCGGGGTCCCACTCCCCGGACCCGCCCCTGCTGTCAGCTCGCCGAACCGAACCGAACCGAACGAACCGAACGAAGTGGACTACGAGGCCGAAGCCGACGCCGAAGCCGACGCCGTCGCCGACGCGCCCGGCTGCACCGCGTCGTCCGTGCCCTCGTGGGTCGCGTCCGGGTCGACGCCCATGGTGATGGTCCCGACGACGCCCTTCGCGATGCCGTTCTTCTTGTACTTGAGCTTGAGGAGACCGCCGGCCGTACCGGACTGGTCGTAGATCGTGTCCTCGGTGAGCGTCGTGCGCTCGGTCGTCGACGTGGAGTACGGCTCGACCTCCGCCGAGGCGAGCACCGACTCCTCGTCGAAGAAGAACTGGCCGGTGTGGCAGGTGTTGCCGCCCTCGTAGCCTGCGTCCGTCCAGGTGCCGCTGACGTGCACCTTGGTGTGGATGTGGACGCAGCGGCCCTGGTACCAGCCCGGGAAGACCGTCTTGAAGGTGACGAAGCCCTGCTTGTCCGTCCTCCACGTGCCGCGCAGGTAGCGCTTGTCGTCGGTGGGCTCCTGGTGGCCGCCACCACCGCCCCCGGGCGGGGCGCCGGTCGGCGTACCGGACGGAACATCCGTGGGCGTTCCGCTGGGCGGCGTGCCGCCACCGCCACCGCCACCGCTGGAGGAGTCCTCGTAGCCGGAGTAGAGGCCCAGCGCGTCACAGTGCCAGATGTCGACGGCGGCGTTTCTGATGGGCTTGCAGGTCTCGTTGTCGATCACCTTGAGGCGCAGGGTCAGCGGGATGCCCTCCCGGTCCTCGGTGATGTCCTGGCGGAGCTTGTCCGCGTCGATGTAGTACGGGCCCTCGGTGGTCTCCGACGTGAGCTTGTAGCACGTCTCCGAGGAGGTGGAGGAGGCGGTCGGCGAGGCGCCCTTCTTCGTCTGGCCGGCGTTCGCGGTCGCGGCGATCGTGCCGCCCACACCCACCGCGGCGACTGCCGCGCCACCTGCCACGACGACCTTTCGGCGCGTCACGTTCCGCTTGTGTTTCGGACCTTGGGCTGTTTGGTTTCCTTGGATTCCCGTCATGGACAGGGAAGTTAGGTAAGAAGACTGTCAAGGGCGTGGGCACGGACTGTGGGTTGCTGTGTCCATGAAGAACGTGGCGCGAATCGATCGGACCCTGTGGCTCAGCGGCTGCCTCGGGTCTCGGCCGCGCGGCGCGACAGGTCACGTACAAGCGCGGCCCGGTCCACGCGCCCGAGTGCCTCGGCGAGCCGGGTGAGCAGTTCGTCCGCGGTCTGCTCCCGCTCGGCGCCGGTCCCCGAAAGGGTCGCGTGGTCCGGGATGCGCGCGAGGCAGGCGCGTACGGCCAGTTCGACCGTGTCCCGCAGCCGGGGTTCCCTGATCGCGACGGTGACGTGCACGGACTCCGTGTCGAGGGTGCGGGTGTGGTGGGCGATGCCCTCGGGCAGATACAGCACCTGGCCGGGCCGCAGGTCGACCGTCTGGGCGCTCGCCAGGTCCTCGACGTATCCGGGGCTCCAGTCGGCCGCGTCGCGCGGGGTGTCGTACAGATACCAGCGCTTGGTCCCGGAGATCTGCACGACGAACAGGTGGCCGTCGTCGCGGTGGACGCGCAGGCCGTCCTCCCCCGCCCGCGTCCAGAACGCCACGGCTCCTGCTTTGGCCGAGAACAGCTGTGCCAGTCGACGGCACAGCTGCTGGGCGGGGCGATGCCACTCGTGCAGGTTCTGTACGACCACGGTGGCCCCGGCGGCCAGCTGGAAGCGGACCTTCGCGCCGTCCACGTAGCCCGCGCGAGGGTCGCCGGACACGTGCATGACCCTGGTCAGCGCCTCGGGCGGCACCGGGGTGCCGCCGCGCATCGCGTTCAGCACCGGATAGTGGAGCAGGCTGCAGTCCAGCCAGTCCTCCAGGTCCTGCCGGGACACGATCCCGGCGACTTCCGGCGCGGCGCCGAAGACTGCGTGTGCCTCGCCCCACGGCAGATCGTCCGCGGTACGGGGGTCATCGCAGAGCAGCCGGAGCCCGTCCCGCGGGCCGGCGGTCACCTTGTCCGCTGGGCTGGTCGCCTTCTCGGTCGCCGTCCTCTCGGTCGCCGTCCTGCCCGCTGCGTCGGTCGTCGTCATCGAGCCTCCTCATGGGGTCGGGGGCGTGCGGTGTGTGCTTGGCATGCGTGGTGTCGGCTCGGGAAGTCGAAGCGCGTCGAGGAATCCCGCGGCGGACCCTGCCGCCCCGGTTCGGGCCAGCGCGCTCCGGAGCAGTGCCCAGGCCTCGTCCCGGTCCGCCCAGCCGGCCTCCTCGCCCTCTCCTTTGCCGTCGGCTTCGCAGAAACGGGAGTCGAGTTCCGCGTGGACCGCGTCCCGCCAGGCGTAACCCGCGAGATAGGAGCGCCAGTGCAGGACGCGGGTCTGCCGCAGCAGAAGCAGTTCAGGAGCCCACCCCAGTCCGGTGGCGGTCGCGACGGCCGACGCGGCCTCCAGCGCTTCGGCCGACGTACGGCAGCCCGCGAGGTCCGTGTCGAGCGCCAGGTCGGCCGCCATCAGGCCACGGCTGAAGCGCTCCTCCTCGGCGTAGAAACGGGCGAGGACCGCGGCGGTCTCCTCCGCGATCCCCAGCCGGGCGAGAAACGCGGTCGATCCCGCCAGTTGCTCCAGCAGCAGGGCCCAGCCCTCCGACCGCAGCGGATCGAACGTCCACCGTTCGACGAGCGGGGCGTCGGCCGGACGCAGCGCGTGCTCGGCGAGATGGGCCAGCTCGTGCAGCAGGTACTGGACCGTCACCGGAGTGACCGCGGTCGGCAGGGACAGCAGCGAGGAACCCGGCAGCCGTACGGGCATCACCATGGACGGGGTGTTCGGGCGCCGCAACACCTTCACCTTGTGGGCGAGCGGCAGCAGTCCGCGCCGCCGCGCCCAGCCGACGAGCAGGGTGATCAGCTCGTTCAGCGGGGGCAGCACCTCGCCGGACACACCACCGGACACCCCGCCCGACGGCCCGAGCACGCCCTTGCCGAGCAGCAGCCAGCGCCAGTTGTACTCGGCGGTGGCGCTGCCGCGCAGTCCGGCCGGGCGGGCCCAGGCGGCGGCGACCTCCGACAGGTCCCGCACCGGAACCGTCACCTCGGCGAGCCGCCGTACGGAGTCGCGGGGCAGCGGGAGCGCCGACTCACCGCACCACCAGGGGAGTTCACCGGCGGCCCGGCGCCGCTCGGTCAGCCACCGCCAGACCTCGTCGGTCAGCTCACGGGCCTCGGCGCACCAGACCTCGTACGAGGCCCGTCGGCCCTCCTCGTCCGCCTCCAGGTCGAGTACGGCCCCGGGGGCGGGCGCGGGTGCCGTCTCACCGCGGAGTTCGGCGACGAACCTGGAAAGGCCCAGCGCGTCCAGCTCGTCGGCGGCCTGCCTGGCACGCCGGGCCGCCGGGACCAGGTCGCTGCCGGGTAGTCCAGCACGCTCCAGCTGGAGGTCTGCGAGCAAGTCTTCGACGTATACGACATCTGCGGCGTCGGATCCTGCGGGGCGTACGGCGTCGGGTACGGCGGGGCGTACGGCGTCGGGCAGGGCGGCGGTCATGGCGCGCGTACCTCCTGGGGCCCGGTCGATCCGGTCGTGGAGGTGGTCGGTGCCGTCCCCGGGCGTACGGCCAGGGAGGCCACCCACAGGCCCGCGACACCGAACCCGGCGGCGGCGAGCGGCCAGGCCAGGGCGGTGCTGCCGAGGTCGCCGACGGCCAGTCCGGTCAGGATCAGGCCGCCACCGGTGAACAGGCTGTTGAACAGCGAGGCCACGGACAGGACGGTGGCGCGGTGACCGCTGTCGATGCGTTCGTTCATGGCCGCCCGCACACCGGGCATGCACAGGCCGAACGCCGTGGAGAAGCACACATAGCAGACGATCGAGAGGGCCGGTTCCTTCACGGCGGCGGCGCAGACGAGTGCCAGGGCACCGGCCGTGGACGCGGTGACGATGACGGTCCGGCGCGCGGACGCCCGGCGTTTCTGCAGGCTCAGGGTCCAGCCGAGCAGGGGGATCTCCAGCAGGGAGCCGACGCTGCGCATCGCGCCGAGCACCAGCAGATTTCCGCCGACGAGTCCCTCGTACACGACCGTCCACTGCACGCCGGGGATACCGCGGAACAGCCACAGGAGTGCTGCGGCGACGATCAGGGCGATCAGTACCTTGTCGCCCCGCAGGGTGAGGCGGGTCCCGGTCATGACCTCGCCGAACGATTCCCGCAGCCGTGGTGCGAAGGCTTCCCGGTGCCTCGGGGCCGGGGAGCCGTCCGGGGCCGGGGGTCGCTGCTGAGCCGGGCGCCCGGTCATCAGCCGCAGGGACAGTACGGCCGCCAGTGCGCAGGTCAGGCCCGCGACGATCTGGGGCAGCGCCAGGTCCAGCGTGCCCAGTGCGGCGCCGGTCAGGGTGCCGAGGACCAGGCCGGCGTTCTCGGCGATCTTTCCCTGGGCGAAGAGCCGGTCCAGGCCGCGCGGGTCCTTGGCCCCGGTCTCGTCGACGGCCCAGGCTTCCAGGGCGCCGGACGCGAAGGTTCCGCCCAGCGCGGAGAGCAGGACTCCGGCGGCGGCGACGTACACACTGCCGCTGAAGAACAGGGCGCTGTAGCCGACCGCCCGCAGGACGAAGCTGATCGCGACCGAGGCGCGCCGGCCGAGCAGGTCGGCCAGGATGCCGGTGGGGATCTCGGAGACCCCTTCGACGATCCACACCGCGGCGATCAGGGCGAACACCGCACCCGACCCCATGCCCAGCGACTGCAGCAGCAGGACGGACGTGACGGTGAGGAGCATGTCGCCGAAGTAGTCGAGACCGGAGACCAGCAGATAGCCGCGGCGGACGCGGTTGACGTGGCTGGCGTGACTGGCGTGACTGGCATGGCTGACGAGGCCGGCGTGACTGGCGAGGTCCTGGTCGGCGGAACCTGGCGGACCCGGGCTCGCGTTCTCGTGTTCCGGGCCGGGAGAGGTCCCAGAGGTCACTGAGCGGCCCCGTCCACCAGTCCGGCGCCGGCCGCCTTGGCGTAGGTGGGCGTTCCTGAGAAGTCCTCGGGCACCGGCACGTCGGCGTCCCACAGCCAGCGCAGCGCGGCGACGGTGTCGCCCGTGAGCCGCACCCGGCGGACGCGTTCGCCGGCCGGGACCGAGATCGGGACCGAGACCACGGCGAGCGGCGCGGGACGGCGTTTGACCAGCAGCAGCGCCTCGGTCCACGGGTCCACGGTGCCCCGCTCGCGCAGCAGCCTGCCGTACGCGGGAACGTCGAACGTGGCCTCGGCGGTCCAGGCACCCGGCACCAGACGGGGTCGGCCGGGGGAGTCTCCGCGGCACGGGCGGGTGTCGACCGTGGCCCGGCCGAAGAGGTAGGCGTCCTCGAAGGCGAAGGCCTCGCCGACCCAGTCCTCCTGGCAGGTGATCCAGTCGGTGGACCGCAGGAACCCGCCGAAGGCGGCCGACGCGGTGGCCGCGGGCGGGAACACGGAACCGGGCTGGGCGGGCCGCCGCTGCCAGAACTCGCTGTCCAGGAAGGTGTGCAGGCCCTCCGCGCCGGTCCGGCCGTAGTACGCGAAGAAGGTGACCGGGAAGCTGACGTTCAGCACGTTGGCGACTGTCTTGCGGCGCCGGGCCTGCTCCATGTCGAAGCCCGGTCCCCTGGTGCCCTCGGCGACGACGGCACGCTCGGCCGGGGGCAGCTCGGCGAGCAGCTGGGCCCGCCGCTTCGGGGTCGCGTTGAGGATGCGCCAGGTCGTGTCGGTCACCCTCGCGTAGTCGAGAGCGACTCCTGAACCGACATCGAAGGCATTGAAGGCATCGAAGGTATCGAGGGTCATGAGGCACTCCACCAGTGGTCGGCCCGGCCGGCGAAGCGCCGTACGCTGTCGGTCAGTTCGTCGGCCGTCATGCCCTCCGCCTCGGCCATCACCGACCGCAGATGGGGTGCGCGGGGGAGCAGCGCGTCGGCCAGTTCCCACACCTCGTCGCTGACCGGCCAGTCGTGCTTGTCGTCGACAAGGCGTACGCCGCCCTCGAAGCGGCGGACGAACGTGCCGCTCATGTGCGCCTCGACGACCCGGTCCCAGGCGATGTCGTCGTCGCTCGGCAGCACCGGGGGCAGCCCTCGCTGGACCCGCAGTCCGTAGAGGTGGCCGACGTCGATGGTCATCAGGCAGTCGGCCCGCTCGGCGATCCGTGTCATCAGGGTGAGGATGTCCCGGTCGCCGACCACGAACGGATAGGGCGCGTTCTCGATGGTCAGCGGGCGGCCGATGACGTCCTGGGCGTGCTTGATCCGGTCCACCGCCCAGTCGACGGCCTCGTCGACGAGCGGCATGGGCACCAGGGACTCCAGCAGGGTCTCCCCCTCGCGGACCCACATCGCGAGGTCGATGTTGAGCCAGGGCGAGTTCAGTTCACCGGCCCGCTCGCCGAGCAGGCGCAGCAGGCGGTCGTCGAGCGGGTCGGTGCCGCACACGTCCAGGTCCAGCGGGTGGAACAGCGCGTGCAGCCCGTGCCGACGGCAGAACTCCGCGCAGCGCAGGGCGAGTTCCTGGTCCGTGGCGAGGACACCGACGCTGTACCAGGTGGCCGTGGAGCCGAGCCTGGTCGCCGTCTCCTCGGCGATGTCCATGTCCTTGATCGAGTCGCAGCTGAAGCAGATCCCGTGGACACCGGGCGGACCCAGTTCGGGGATCGGGGACCCCGTGCCGGCTGCTGTGGGCATGTGGTCGGTCCCTGCCATGTGCTAGTCCCTCCCGTGCGGGGCGGCGGCGCCCGGGGCCTGCGCGAAGCCTGCCTCCCGCGCGACGGCCTCGGTGCGTTCGATCAGGTCGTGCAGATGGACGTGGTCGTGCCCGAGGCGGGGCAGCAGTGCTTCGAGTCCGCCCGCGTCTCCGGCCCCGTCCCCGCCCTCGTCTCCGGCCTCGTCTCTGGCCTCGTCCAGTCGTGGAAATCCGGCTTCGGCGTCCTCCAGCAGCCGTTCCATGAAGAGGTTGGGCGCGTGCCGCAGCGACACGACGTCGAGTTGCAGCCGGGCGTGCGACTCCCGGGGGAAGTCCGAGCCGTCCCAACCATCCGATTCGTCCCACCCGTCCGAGCCGTCCCAACCGTCGGCCATGGAGGCGAGCGCGAGTTCCCCCTGGGCCAGGGCGTCGTCGATCCGGTCCTGCCACTGCTTGCGGAAGGCCCGCAGTGTGTCGCTGAACCGCTGCACCTCGGGCAGTTCGAAGAGCGTGAAGGGGCTGGGCAGATCGTCCGGGTCGAAGACGACACCGAACCGCCGGGCGTAGAAGTCCCGGATCGGCGTGCCCTCGTAGAGCACGAGCGCGGTGTAGAGGTGGTCGTGCGGCACGTAGTCGTAGAAGCCGGCCTCGCGCAGGAATTCCAGGTTGGCGCGGATGTCGGGCAGGGTCGTGGCCGGGTCCAGCATGATGAAGTCGAGGGAGATCTCGATGCCCAGGCGCTTCAACAGGCGTACGGCCGCGACGTTGACCTCGGGTTTCACATGCTTGGCGAGCCGTTCGAGGACCGGTTCCGAGGCGGACTCGATGCCGAGCTCGATGAACCGCAGCCCGCACTCCTTGAGCCGGGGCAGCACCTCGGCGGCCTTGAGGATCTGGTTGACCCGGGTGCCGAAGCTGAAGGTGACCTGCGGATCGGCCTCGTACAGCGCCTCGGCGACCTCCAGGGCACGGGTCGGCGAGACGAAGAAGTTGGCGTCGCTGAAGTACACGTGCTCGTAGTTGACGCCGTGCCGCGCGCGGAAGTGGAGCAGTTCCGCGACGACCCGTTCCGCCTCGCGCGAGCGGTACTTGCGGCCGATGGTGAGCACACCGCAGAAGGAGCAGTTGTACGGGCAGCTGCGGCTGCTGCAGATCGTCAGCGCGGCCTTCAACCGGCCCTGCACCTCGTCGTAGTACGTGAGGTCGGGGTAGCCGGAGTGCGAGGTGAACTCGGCGTCGGGGAACGGGATCTGGTCGAGGTCGGGCACGAAGTCCCGGTCCTCGTTGACCAGGAGGCCGGCCCCGTCGGGCGCCCGCCAGGTGGTGCCCTTGATCCCGGTCAGCCGGGTCAGCCCGGCCCGGTCGCCCACGTCCCCATCCACATCCCCGTCCACCTTCTCGCCCACGTCCAGGCCGCGTACGAGATCGAGCATCGCCTCCTCCCCCTCGCGCCGGACCACGACGTCGACGCAGGAGTAGCGGCGCAGGATGTGCTCGTGCACGGCGGTGGCGTGCGGGCCGCCGAGGACGATCAGGCAGTCCGGTCTACGGTTCTTGATCCACTCGGCCATGGCGATCGCCGCGCGGAACGACTCGTTGTAGACGGAGAATCCGACGACGTCGAAGCGGTCGAGGCCGTAGTGCGCGGCGAGTTCGACGGCGTCGTCCTCGGAGTCCCCGAAGTCGAAGCCCGAGCTGGGAAATCCGGATTTCTCCAGGTAGGCCATGATGTAGGCCAGCCCGATCGGCTTGGACTTGCGGCGGTCCGAGAAGCCGACCGAGGGGTTGACGAAGGCGATGGCGGGCCGTGTCAGCGTGCCCATCTCAGACTCCCTCGGACGAGGACATGGGCGCGGGCACCGAGGCTGACGCCGGCGCTGTCGTGGATGCGGGCCGTGTCGCGGATGTCGGCGCGGGCGCGGTGCGCAGGACACCGTTCCGGGTGAGGCCCAGGAGGAAGTCCCGGTCGGGCTCGGGCAGGGTGTCGAGGTCCACGGGGCGGCGCAGGGCCTCGCGCCAGATGCGGGAGGCGTGACGGTTGAGCTTCAGACAGGACCGTGCCGGTCCGGCGAGCGGCACGTAGACATGACCTGCCTGGTCCAAGTAGGGCAGTTCCGAGGTGATGCGCAGCATCGACGGGCTCTCCGGGGTCCGGCGCGACGGATCTCGGGGCCCCGGCGCATCGCACGCCGGAGCCCCAAGGGGAGCGGTCAGGCGTAGATCTTGCCGAGCATCTTGGTGTAGCTGGCGCCGCCGAGGCTGACGATGTCCGCCTCGGGGGTCTCGACCTCGTCGAACCCTGCGATCTCCAGCTCGTCGTGGGTGCGCTCGGTCAGCGACTTGCGGACCGGCTTCTGCTGCTTCTCCGCGCTACGGGCCATCGTTGGTCTTCCTCTCGTCCGGCCCCGGGCAGCCTGGGGCCCATCCGGAGTCACCCTGAGCAACAGGGAGACCGCGTGCCCAAGGAGCGTGTGGGCCGGGACGCTTTGTCGTCAAACAGGCAAATGGCCAGTAAGTGACGTCGCACGAGGGAGAGTTGAGGAGCGTGAAACGGGGCGCGTTTTCCGCCAGGGCAAGGCGCACAAGGTGGCGCCGACCAGGGAGGAAGCACGACACTCCCGGGAAGATCGCGGCCGCGGCACACCCGCGCTGTCCGGATCTCTACGGCGCACGAAGAATCTTCGTCACCCACATGGCAGCATCCGGAAATTCACTCTCCGTGACCGCCGGTTCGTGCCACTCTGTGACACATGACAGACGAATCCGGCGGGAGCCGGGACGACCCGGAGGACGTCACGCCCGGGGAGGCGGCGGCCGCCCAGGAGCGCTCGTTCTGGGAGACCCGCCGACGGTACAACGACCTGGACGACGACGAATCCGGCCGCCGCGAGCGCCGCCGACTCAGCAAGCAGTCCCGCCGCATGAACCTCCAGGTACGCATACACCGCTACACCCGAGGCCACGCCGACGAGGGCCCGCTACCACCCGACCTACGACTCCCACCCCTGCCGAACCCCGAGGACGATCACGCCCCAAGCTGAGAAGGCAAGGTCGGCCCCACGCCCCGAAAGGGGCGCGGGGAACTGCGCGCCCAGCCACAACGAACCCGCAGACGAAACGAGCCCGCCCCGCGGAGCGCCCCGCGGAGCCGAACCCCAAGAAAGCGGGGCCCGCAGGGCCCTACTTCGGCTGAGGCTTCCGCACCGAAAGGTGCAACTCCCGCAGCCGCGTCTCGTCCAGCTCCGTCGGCGCGCCCATCATCAGGTCCTGCGCGTTGCCGTTCAGCGGGAACGCGATGGTCTCCCGGATGTTCGGCTCGTCGGCGAGGAGCATCACGATGCGGTCGACGCCGGGGGCGATGCCGCCGTGCGGCGGGGCGCCGAAGCGGAAGGCGCGGAGCATGCCGGCGAACTGCTCCTCGACGGTCTCACGGTCGTAGCCCGCGATCTCGAAGGCCTTGAGCATGATGTCGGGCTCGTGGTTCCGGATGGCGCCGGAGGACAGCTCGACGCCGTTGCAGACGATGTCGTACTGCCAGCCGAGGATGTCCAGCGGGTCCTGGGTCTCCAGGGCCTCCAGACCGCCCTGCGGCATCGAGAACGGGTTGTGCGAGAAGTCGAGCTTCCCGGTCTCCTCGTCCTTCTCGTACATCGGGAAGTCGACGATCCAGCAGAACCGGAAGACGCCCTCCTCGAAGTGCCCGGCGCGCTTGGCGGCCTCGACGCGGACCGCGCCCATGATCTTCGAGACCTCGTCGAACTCGCCCGCGCCGAAGAAGACGGCGTGGCCGGCCGCGAGCGACAGGCGCTTCGTCAGCTCGGCGACGTTCTCCTCGGTCAGGAACTTCGCGATCGGGCCGGTCAGCGAACCGTCCTCGGCCACCCGCACCCAGGCCAGGCCCTTCGCGCCCTGCGAGACCGCGTAGTCACCGAGCTGGTCGAAGAACTTGCGGGACTGCGCAGCCACGTCCGGCACCGGCAGGGCCCGTACGTGCTTGCCCGCGAAGGCCTTGAACTCCGAGCCCTCGAAGACGTCGGTGATGTCGACCAGCTCCAGCTGGGCCCGCAGGTCCGGCTTGTCCGAGCCGTACTTCAGCATCGACTCGCGGAAGGGGATGCGCGGGAACGGGGACGTCACATGACGGCCCTTGCCGAACTCTTCGAACAGCTCGGTCATGAGCTTCTCGATGGGCTGGAACACGTCCTCCTGCTCGACGAAGGACATCTCCACGTCGAGCTGGTAGAACTCGCCCGGCGAACGGTCGGCGCGCGCGTCCTCGTCACGGAAGCAGGGCGCGATCTGGAAGTACCGGTCGAAGCCCGAGATCATCAGCAGCTGCTTGAACTGCTGCGGCGCCTGGGGGAGGGCGTAGAACCTGCCCGGGTTCAGACGGGACGGGACCACGAAGTCGCGCGCGCCCTCGGGGGAGGTGGCGCTGAGGATCGGGGTCGCCATCTCGTTGAAGCCCAGCGCCGTCATCTTGTGACGGATGGCGGAGATGACCGACGTACGCAGCAGGATGTTGCGGTGCATGCGCTCGCGGCGCAGGTCGAGGAAGCGGTACTCCAGACGCCGCTCCTCGTTCACACCGTCCTCGGCGTTGATCGTGAAGGGCAGCGGGGCGGCCGCGCCGAGCAGCTCGACCTCGCCCACCTCGACCTCGATCTCGCCGGTCGGCAGCTCCGCGTTCACGTTCTCCGTGCCGCGCGAGACGACCTTGCCGTCGATGCGGACCGTGGACTCCTTGGAGAGCTTGTCCAGTGCCTCGTACGCGGGGGTGCCGGGGCGGGCGACGAGCTGCGTGATGCCGTAGTGGTCGCGCAGATCGATGAAGAGGATGCCGCCCAGGTCTCGGCGATTGTGCAGCCAGCCGCTCAGCCGGACGTCGGTGCCGACGTCAGAGGCGCGGAGCTCGCCGCAGGTGTGGGACCTGTACCGATGCATCGTCGTTTCATCCAGTCTTCGCGGTCGGGGGCGGTGTTTCACGTGAAACACCGCAAGCCTACCGGCCGCCCCAAGATCGCCGTTCGCAATAGTTGCGCCACCCGCCGGCCCCGGGCGCCCGCCCCGCCTCTCACCTGCCTCGGTGGCAGCCTTCGTTCACCTCTTCATACAGTGGGGCAATGCGCATCGGTGATCCCCTTCCCTCAGTGGGGGACGTCCTCGCCACCCTCGCCACCGGCCTGTGGAGGTGGGACGACGCCGCCGGGAAGGTCACCCTCGACGCCGAGGCCTCCCGGCTCCTCGGCCTGCCTGCAGAACCGACCGTGCTCACGGAGGCAGGTGTACGCGCCCGTTTCCACCCCGTCGACTGGAACGAGGTCAACGGGGTCGTCCAGCTCGCCGCCGCCGAGGGCACACTCGCCGAACTGCGGCTGAGGGTCATGGACGAGCAGGGCCATGTGATCCGTACCGTACGCAGCCGCTCCAAGCCGTCGATCGACCCGGGCACCGGGTCGTACCAGCTGATCGGCACCATGCAGGAGGTCACCGAGCCGCAGCCGGGCGCCGCCGCGCGTACGCCGGTCACGGGTGACTGGAGACGCTCGCGCGAGGCGTTCCTGCTGGACGCGGGGCGGGCGCTGGCCGAGGCGCGGTCCACGGCGGAGGTGCTGCGGGTCGCGGCGGGCCTGTCGATGCCGGGCTTCTCGCCGGACGGGCTCGCGGTCTTCGGCGCGCAGGGCGACCGGCTGACGGTCATCGGCCACCACGGGCACAACCCCGGGGACGAGGAGCCGTTCACCCAGATGCCGCTGGACACGGACTATCCGGCCGCGGAGGTCGTCCGCACCGGCCGTGCCGTCTATCTCTCCTCGCCCGACCACTATCGCGACCGCTATCCGGCCTCCTGGCCGCTCGCCCAGCACTTCGACCGCCAGTCCTGGGCGTTCCTGCCGCTCACCTTCGCGGGCCGCACGATGGGCGCGTGGATGGCGGCCTTCACGTACCCCGTCACCTTCACGCCCGACGAGCGTTCCGTGCTGACGACGGTGGCACGGATGCTGGCGCAGGCCCTCTCGCGGGCCGGTGTCGCCGAGTCCGAGCGGGAGCTCACGGACGGCCTCCAGCGCTCGATGCTGCCCACCCTGGGGCCGCAGATCCCGGGCATGAGTCTCGCGGCCCGGTACGTGCCCACCGGCGGCGGACTCCAGGTGGGCGGCGACTGGTACGACATGATCCCGCTGCCCGGCGGCACCTCCCGGACGAGCCCCGGCGGCGGCCGCTTCGCCCTTGTCATCGGCGACGTCCAGGGCCATGACGTACGCGCCGCCGGGCTGATGGGCCAGCTCCGGATCGCGCTGCGCGCGTACGCCTCGGAGGGCCACCGCCCGGACGCGGTCCTCTCCCGCGCCTCCCGCTTCCTGTACGGGATCACGTACGACGAGGAGATAGCGGACCTGCGCTTCGCGACCTGCCTGTACGTGGAGGTCGATCCGGAGAGCGGGGTCCTGGAGATAGCCAGGGCCGGGCATCCGGACCCGGCGATACGTATGGCCGACGGGACCGTGCTGACCCGGCCGACCCCGGGCGGGCTGCCGCTCGGCATCGATCCGGACGCCGACTATCCGACGACACGGCTCGTCCTGGAGCCCGGCGAGACCATGCTGATCTGCACGGACGGGCTCATCGAGACCGGCGGGCACGACCTGGACACCGGCTGGCGGCGGATCCGCAGGATCCTGGAGAGCCACGACGGCGACATGGAGGAGCTCGCCGACGCACTGGTCCAGGCCGTGCACGGGCCCTCCTCGCACCACACGACCGGGCCGCTGGTGGACCGCCGCGAGGACGACATAGCGGTGCTGCTGCTGAGCAGGGCGGGGGAGAGCCGCGGCTGCGGCGACACCGTCACCGAGCGGCCCTCCGTACGCCGGACCATGGTGACCGTCGCCCAGGCCGAGCACGAGAGGGTCGCGGGAGCCCGGCAGCAGCTGCGGGAGTTCCTGCACGACTGGGCCTCCGCCGACCAGGTCGACTCGGCGGTCCTGCTGGTCTCCGAGATGGTCACGAACGTCCTCGTCCACACCGACGCGGACGCGCTGCTCGTCGCCGAGATGACGGGCGGGGCGGGGGGCCGTCGGATACGGATCCAGGTGTCGGACGGGAGCGACGATCTGCCCCACAAGCGGCATCCCGGCGAACTGGCCTCCTCCGGGCGGGGCCTGGTCCTGATGGAACTGCTCGCGGACGCGTGGGGGGTGGACCCGCGGGGCGAGGGCAAGAGCATCTGGTTCGAGCTCTATGAGGAGGGGCCGGGTGGCGAGGGGACCGGCGGGGAGGTGCCGGGCGGGGACGAGCCGGGCAGCGAGGAACCGGGCGGCGAGGCCACGCCCAGGGCTTCCGGACTGCCGGGAGTTGCCTAGCTCTTCGGGCTTTCCGGCTTCGTCAGGGTCACCGAGGTCTCCTCGGACGCGTAACGCCCCCGCAGTTCCGCGATCACCCCGAACGCCGCGGCCGTCAGGGGCACCGCCAGCAGCATTCCGAGGATGCCCGCCACCGACGCGCCCGCGGTGATCGCCAGCATGACGACGGCGGGATGCATC
Organism: Streptomyces sp. NPDC058697; assembly: GCF_042715345.1. Taxonomy (NCBI): domain Bacteria; kingdom Bacillati; phylum Actinomycetota; class Actinomycetes; order Kitasatosporales; family Streptomycetaceae; genus Streptomyces; species Streptomyces sp. NPDC058697. The sequence goes on along the minus strand of NZ_JBHXSU010000046.1, from coordinate 10,523 downwards.
TGCACGGTCCGGCTCTGGATCATCGGCTGGAGCACATGTCCCTCAAGGACCTGCACGGCCAGGACGACCCCCAGCGCCCACAGCGCGATCACGAAACCGCGGTCCGCGAGGGCCACCAGAATCGCCACCGCACCGGAGAGAAAAGCGCCCAGGTACGGGATGTAGGCGCCGACGAACACCAGCGCGCCGAGCCCGACGGCCCCCGGCACCCGCAGCACGAGCAGACCCACGGTGATGCAGATCGCGTCGATGAGCGCGATGAACGTCGTCCCGCGCATGAATCCCTCGACGGCCTGGTACGCCCGCCGCGCCATCGCCTCGGTCACGTCGCCCGAGCCCTGCGGCACCAGCGAGCGCAGCGTCCCGGCCGCCCGGTGCGAGTCCCGCAGGAAGAAGAAGACGAGCAGCAGCGCGAGGACGGCCATGGCGATGGCCTCGCCCACGACGCTGATCCCGCTGATCACCCCGGACGCGGCCGTCCCGCCGAACTTGCCCAGCAGTTCCTTGGCGTTGGAGGCGATGTCGTCGAGCGAGGTGCCGGCCGCCCCGAAATGCTCGGACAGCGACTTCGCGGCCTGCTTGAGCGAGGCGGTGATCTCGTCGCCGGTGTCGATCAGCGCGGCCACCACGATGTACGTGGCCCCGCCGACGACGGCGAGCACGGCGACGCAGGTCACGCCGGCCGCGATCGACCGGTTCACCTTCGCCCGCACCAGCCGCCGGTACAGCGGCCCGAGCAGCGCCGTCCCGAGCAGTGCGAGCAGCACCGGCACCACCGCGGTCTTGAACTCGACGCACAGCCGGACCCCGACCACCACGACCCCGGTGACCAGCAGAGCGACGACGCACCAGGCGGCCACGCGGCGCACGGGTTCGGGCAGGAGCCGGGCGGATTCCGGAAGCAGGGGCTGCACGCCTCCACCTGACCATGCGTCAGTCGGGGCGGCGCTCCGGGAGGGCTGAAAGGGGGACCTGTCCGGGGACCCGTGCGCGATGATGCGAACCATGGCCGCCATCACTGAGATACCAGGGCCCAAAGGCCTTCCCCTGCTCGGCTCGGCACTCGACCTCCGGCGCGATTCGCTGGACGTCTTCCTCCGCGCCCGGCGGGACCACGGCGACGTGGTGCGTCTCTCCGCGGGCCCGCCGGGAGCCCGCACGGTGCTGCACTGCGTCTTCTCCCCGGAGGGCGTGCAGCAGATCCTGGCCTCGCAGGCGGCCAACTTCCGCAAGGACAACCAGTTCTACGAGGAGCTGAGGCAGTCCGCCGGAAACGGCCTGCTCACCGCGCAGGACGCCGACTACCGGCGCCAACGCCGTCTGATCCAGCCGCTGTTCACGAAACGGCAGGTGGACTCCTATGCCACGGCGGTGACGCTGGAGGCCGACAGCACGGTCGAGCGCTGGCGGGACGCGGCCGACGGAGTGGTCGACTTGGTGCGGGAGATGGACCGGCTCGCGCTGCGCACGGTCTCCCGCATCCTGTTCGGGGCGGACGTCGAGGCCGCGGTCGACGTCATCCACGACAACTTCCCCGTGGTCAGCGAGTACGTGACGCGGCGCGGCTTCTCCCCCGTCAACCCGCCGCGCTCCTGGCCCCTCCCGTCCAACCGCCGGGCCGAGGCGGCGTCCCGGGCGGTGTACGCGGTCTGCGACCGGATCATCGCGGAGCGCAGGGCGGCCGACGCGACGGCCGGAACCGCCTCCACCGGAACCGACTCCGCCGAGGCCGCCTCCGCTGAGGGCGACGACCTGCTCTCGCTGCTCTCCCGGGCGAGCAGCGAGGAGGACGGCAGCCTCGACGCGGCCGAACTCCGCGACCAGGTACTGGTCTTCCTGGTCGCGGGCCACGAGACGACCGCGACGTCCATGGCCTTCGCACTCCACCTCCTCGCCTGTCACCCCGAGGCCCGTAAGCGGGCCCAGGAGGAGGCCGACCGGCTGCCGTCGGGGCGGGCGCCCTCGGCCGCCGACCTCGACGAACTCCCGTACCTGACAAGGGTGCTGAAGGAGGCCATGCGGCTGTATCCGGCCGCTCCGGTGGTCGGCCGCCGGTCCGTCGAGGCCGCGGAGGTCGACGGGCACCTCATCCCGGCGGGCGCGGACGTCCTGGTCCTGCCCTGGGTCACCCACCGCCACCCGGACCTGTGGGAGGACCCGGAACGCTTCGACCCCGACCGCTTCACCCCCGAGCGGGAGGCGGCCCGCCACCGCTATGCCTGGTTCCCCTTCGGCGGCGGCCCGCGCGCCTGCATCGGCCAGCACTTCTCGATGCTGGAGTCCGTACTGGCCCTGGCCGCCCTGCTGCGCTCGTACGAACTGGAGGCGGTGGACACGGAGGTCCCGCTGACAGCGGGAATCACCCTCCAGGCGACGGGACCCGCACGCGTACGGCTACGGGCCCGCGGCTGAGCGCACACAACGAGACCCGCGGCCGACCGCACGCAACGGAAAAGGCCCGAAGCCGCAGGACGAACCTGCGGCTTCGGGCCTTCTCGTGCGGTACCGGATCCGCGGACGGTCGCGTGCCCGGCGCGTCGAACGGGCGACTACAGCCCGCCCTCGCTCATCCCGTGCACCGCCGGGATCGTGCCGAGGCGGCCCTTCTGGAAGTCGTCGAAGGCCTGCTGCAGTTCCTCGCGGGTGTTCATGACGAACGGGCCGTAGTGGGCCATCGGCTCCCGGATCGGCTGTCCGCCCAGGATGACGACCTCCAGGTCCGGGGTGTTGGCGTCCTGCTTCTCGTCCGCGCGGACGGTCAGCGAGGAACCCGCGCCGAAGACGGTCGTCTGCCCGGTGTGGACCGGGCGGCGGTCCGTACCGACACTGCCGCGGCCCGCCATCACGTACGCGAGGGCGTTGAAGTCCTCGCGCCACGGGAGGGTGAGCTCCGCGCCGGGCGTCACGGTCGCGTGGATCATGGTGATCGGCGTGTGCGTGATGCCGGGGCCCTGGTGGCCGTCCAGCTCACCGGCGATGACGCGCAGGAGCGCGCCGCCGTCGGGCGTGCTGAGCAGCTGGACCGAGCCGCCGCGGATGTCCTGGTAGCGCGGCGCCATCATCTTGTCCTTGGCCGGCAGGTTCACCCACAGCTGGAGCCCGTGGAAGAGACCGCCCGACACGACGAGCGCCTCCGGCGGGGCCTCGATGTGCAGGAGGCCCGAGCCCGCGGTCATCCACTGGGTGTCGCCGTTGGTGATGGTGCCGCCGCCACCGTTCGAGTCCTGGTGGTCGAAGACGCCGTCGATGATGTAGGTCACGGTCTCGAAGCCGCGGTGGGGGTGCCAGGGGGTGCCCTTGGGCTCGCCCGGCGCGTACTCCACCTCACCCATCTGGTCCATCATGATGAACGGGTCGAGATGGCGGTAGTTGATCCCGGCGAACGCGCGGCGGACCGGGAAGCCCTCGCCCTCGAATCCGCCCGGCGCGGTGGTCACGGCGAGCACAGGACGTGCCACGGCCTCGGTCGACGCGGCCACACGGGGCAGGGTCAGCGGGTTCTCGACGGTCACTGCAGGCATGTCGGTACCTCCTTGTGCTCGAAGTTTAGTTGAATCTCGAACTTTCTGCCACCTGGAACGCAGAACGCCCGGAGGGCATTCCCTCCGGGCGTCACGTGTGGAGCGGGTCGTACGGGCCGGTTGTACGGGCCGGCTGTGCGAACCGGTCGTACGGGCCGGTCGTACGGAGCAGTACGCGCTTGCCGCCTGCGTGCGGCGGTGTCTGTGGGCCGCCTGTGGAGCGGTCGCGGTCAGCCGTACATCCGGCGCATGGCGAAGTCCACCATCTGTTCGACCGCCTTCGCGTCGAAGACGATGCGGTGCTCGCCCTCCATGTCGAGGACGAAGCCGTAGCCGGTGGGGAGCAGGTCGATCACCTCGGCACCGATGACCACGAAGTACTTGGACTCCTTGCCGGCGTACCGGCGCAGTTCCTTGAGCGAGGTGAACATCGGGATCACGGGCTGCTGGGTGTTGTGCAGCGCCAGGAATCCGGGGTTGTCACCGCGCGGGCAGTAGACCTTGGAGGTGGCGAAGACCTGCTGGAAGTCCTCGGGGGTCAGCGACCCCGTGGTGAACGCGCGCACCGCGTCGGCGAGCGACGGCGGCGACGGCTCGGGGTAGAGCGGCGGCTGCTGGCCGTATCCGCCGACCCCGCCGACACCACCGGGCATCTGCTGCTGCGGCGGCGGCTGGGACTGCGCGTACTGCTGCTGCCCCGGTCCCACGTTCTGGTCGTAGCCGTACATGGGGGCAAGACTACTGGCGGGGCGGGCCGCCCGGTCGTCCCCGGCGGATTTCCTCGAACAGGTGGCGGAGCCGTGCACTCCCACCCGAAGGTGGACCGCGAAATATAGACCCTGCTCACACTTGGGCAATCAGGGGTTGATTCTTATTACCGACGGGTAGCATCATCGTAGCTACTAGTTGGTACGTGGACCAGATGCGCACCAGACTCGAACCAGGTACGAGGACTCGTCACCGAGGACTCACCCACCTCCCCGATCTTTACGGAGCCGTCGCCATGGGGCACTACAAGTCGAATCTCCGCGACATCGAGTTCAACCTCTTCGAGGTGCTCGGGCGCGACAAGCTGTACGGCACCGGCCCGTTCGCGGAGATGGACACCGAGACCGCCAAGAGCATCCTCGAAGAGCTGACCCGCCTCTCGGAGAACGAGCTGGCGGAGTCCTTCGCGGACGCCGACCGCAACCCCCCGGTATTCGACCCGGAGACCAACACCGCGCCCGTCCCGGCGTCCTTCAAGAAGTCCTACCAGGCCTTCATGGACTCCGAGTACTGGCGGCTCGGCCTGCCCGAGGAGATCGGCGGCACCACCGCCCCCCGCTCCCTGATCTGGGCGTACGCGGAGCTGGTGCTCGGCGCCAACCCCGCCGTGTGGATGTACTCCTCCGGCCCGGCCTTCGCGGGCATCCTCTTCGAGGAGGGCAACGAGGTCCAGAAGCACATCGCGAAGATCGCCGTGGACAAGCAGTGGGGCTCCACCATGGTGCTCACCGAGCCGGACGCCGGCTCGGACGTGGGCGCGGGCCGCACCAAGGCGGTCGAGCAGGCGGACGGCTCCTGGCACATCGAGGGCGTCAAGCGCTTCATCACGTCCGGTGAGCACGACATGTCGGAGAACATCCTCCACTACGTGCTCGCGCGTCCCGAGGGCGCAGGCCCCGGCACCAAGGGCCTCTCCCTCTTCCTCGTCCCGAAGTACGAGTTCGACTTCGAGACCGGCGAGCTGGGCGAGCGCAACGGCGCGTACGCGACGAACGTCGAGCACAAGATGGGCCTCAAGGCCTCCAACACCTGCGAGATGACGTTCGGCGACCGCCACCCCGCCAAGGGCTGGCTCATCGGCGACAAGCACGACGGCATCCGCCAGATGTTCCGCATCATCGAGTTCGCCCGCATGATGGTCGGCACGAAGGCCATCTCGACGCTGTCGACGGGCTACCTGAACGCACTGGAGTACGCCAAGGAGCGCGTCCAGGGCCCCGACCTCGCGCAGTTCATGGACAAGACCGCGCCCAAGGTCACCATCACGCACCACCCGGACGTGCGCCGGTCGCTCATGACGCAGAAGGCGTACGCGGAGGGCATGCGCGCCCTGGTGCTGCACACCGCCGCACTCCAGGACGAGATCCAGGTCAAGGAGGCCGAGGGCGAGGACGCGTCCGTCCTTGAGGCCCTCAACGACCTGCTCCTGCCGATCGTGAAGGGCTACGGCTCCGAGAAGGGCTACGAGCAGCTCGCCCAGTCGCTCCAGACGTTCGGCGGCTCCGGGTTCCTGCAGGAGTACCCGATCGAGCAGTACATCCGCGACGCCAAGATCGACACCCTGTACGAGGGCACGACCGCGATCCAGGGCCAGGACTTCTTCTTCCGGAAGATCGTCCGCAACCAGGGCGCCGCGCTGAACTCGCTCGCCGAGGACATCAAGAAGTTCCTGGCGCTCGGCACCGGCGGCGAGGAGCTGTCCGGCGCCCGCGAGCACCTCGCCAAGGCGGCCGTCGAGCTGGAGGCCATCGTCGGCCTGATGCTCACCGACCTCGCGGCGACCGAGCAGGACGTCAAGAACATCTACAAGGTCGGGCTGAACACCACCCGCCTGCTGATGGCGTCCGGTGACGTGGTCGTCGGCTACCTGCTCCTGAAGGGTGCCGCCGTCGCCGCCGAGAAGCTGGAGACGGCCTCGGCGAAGGACCGGCCCTTCTACTCCGGCAAGATCGCCGCGGCGAAGTTCTTCGCGGCGAACGTCCTGCCGGGCGTCACCGGTGCGCGCAAGCTCGCCGAGGGCGTCGAGCTGGACCTGATGGAGCTGGACGAGTCGGCGTTCTGACCGGGGCCCACCTCCGGGGGCTGCCGCCCTTCTTCAGGGCGCGGGGAACTGCGCGACCGGCCCCCACGCACCTGCGGGCTCGATGCTCAGACCGTGCCCACGCACCCGCGGGCTCGGTGCGCAGACCGTGCCCCCACGCACCCGCAGGGTCCGCGCCCAGGCCGTGAGCCGTCACGTTCGCGCCGAACGTCCGGACCCGTCCCACCGTCTGTACACACCCCTCACGAAGGCCCGTTCCCATCCCAGGGAACGGGCCTTCTCGCGTCGTTAAGGTGAACCCATGCGCACACCCCCACGCTTCGACCGCGGCCACACCGACGACCTCATGTCCTTCCTGGCGGCGAGCCCGTCCCCGTACCACGCCGTGGCGAACGCGGCCGAGCGGCTGGAGAAGGCGGGCTTCCGGCAGGTCGCGGAGACCGACGCGTGGGACGGGACGAGCGGTGGAAAGTACGTGCTGCGCGGGGGCGCGATCGTCGCCTGGTACGTGCCGGAGGGCGCCGAGCCGCACACCGCCTTCCGGATCGTCGGGGCGCACACCGACTCCCCCAACCTGCGGGTGAAACCGCGCCCGGACAGCGGTGCGCACGGCTGGCGCCAGGTCGCGGTCGAGGTCTACGGCGGCCCGCTGCTCAACTCCTGGCTCGACCGGGACCTGGGCCTCGCCGGACGGCTGTCGCTCCGGGACGGCTCGACGCGCCTGGTGAACATCGACCGGCCGCTGCTGCGCGTGCCCCAGCTCGCCATCCACCTGGACCGGTCCGTCACCTCGGACGGCCTCAAGCTCGACAAGCAGCGGCATCTCCAGCCCATCTGGGGCCTGGGCAACGACGTGCGCGACGGCGACCTGATCCGCTTCCTGGAGGAGGAGTCGGGTCTGCCCGAGGGCGAGACCACCGGCTGGGACCTGATGGTCCACTCCATCGAACCGCCCGCCTACCTGGGCCGCGACAAGGAACTGCTCGCGGGCCCGCGCATGGACAACCTGCTGTCCGTGCACGCCGGTACGGCGGCCCTGGCGGGCGTGGCGACGGCCGACGACACCCTCTCCTGCATCCCGGTCCTCGCGGCGTTCGACCACGAGGAGAACGGCTCGCAGTCGGACACGGGGGCGGACGGACCCCTCCTCGGCAGCGTGCTGGAGCGTTCGGTGTTCGCGCGCGGCGGCTCGTACGAGGACAGGGCCCGCGCCTTCGCCGGCACGGTCTGCCTCTCCTCCGACACGGGTCACGCCGTGCACCCGAACTACGCCGAGCGGCACGACCCGACGCACCACCCGCGCGCGGGCGGCGGCCCGATCCTCAAGGTGAACGTCAACAACCGCTACGCGACGGACGGTTCGGGCCGCGCCGTGTGGGCCGCCGCCTGCGAGAGGGCCGACGTGCCCTTCCAGACCTTCGTCTCCAACAACTCCATGCCCTGCGGCACCACCATCGGCCCCATCACCGCGGCCCGCCACGGCATCAAGACGGTCGACATCGGCGTGGCCATCCTCTCGATGCACAGCGCCCGCGAACTCTGCGGCGCCACCGACCCGTTCCTGCTGGCGAACTCCCTGGTGGGGTTCCTGGAGGGATGACCGGAGCGGTTCCAGGAGGGGTGGCCGGTGCGGTTCCAGAAGGGGTGGGCGCGTTCCGTGGGGCAGGCCGCGGAGACCTCCCCTGCATGGAGGGACCGGGTCCGGGTACTCGCCCCGAACCCGGGAACCGCACGGTCTCCGGGCCCGGAACGAACTGTGTTTCAAACAGGAGGCGACACCCATGGGCCTGGGCGGGTGCATCATTCTGATCGCCACAGGAGCGATCCTCACGTTCGCGACCGACTGGGACATGCAGGGGGTCAACCTCGACCTGGTCGGCATCATCTTCATGATCGTCGGACTGATCGGTGTGGCGACGTTCAGCAGCATCGCCAAGCGGCGCCGGGTCGTTGTGCGGCCGGGCGCCCCGGTGGTCGACGAGGAGCCGCGCAACCGCAGCGGCTACAGCGACGGCTACGGCGTCTGACCGCTGACGGTCGCGCCGTTCGACCGCCGTACGAATCAGCTGTTCAGGACGTGCCCGGTGGTGGCGTCCACATGGTCGGGGACCTCCTCGTGGCGGTCCCCGACCGACAGCGTTCCGGTGGGCTCGAAGACGAGGATCGCCGCGCCGGAGGGTGAACTCGGCTTGTGCTCGGTGCCGCGCGGGACCGTGAAGAACGAGCCCTTGGGCAGGACCACCGTGCGCTCACCGCCGGACTCGCGCAGGGCGATGCGCAGTTCGCCCTCCACGACCAGGAAGAACTCGTCCGTGTGGTCGTGGGTGTGCCAGACGTGCTCGCCCTTGACCTTCGCGAGGCGTACGTCGTAGTCGTTGACGGCGGTGACGATGCGCGGGCTCCACAGGTCGTCGAAGGAGGCGAGCGCGGCGGCGAGGGAGACGGGTTCGCTGTTCTGGGCCATGCGTTCATCGTGCGGCGGGACGGCAGGGGCGTACGAGTGCTAGAAATCGCACATGCCGCAAGGATCCTCGCAGCACCATGTTCCGACTCCGTCTTCGCGTCGGACTCCGTCTCCGGGGCGTCGGCCGCACCGCGTCGCCGTGATCGTCGACGAGGGCACCAACCCCTTCGAAGTCGGCGTCGCGACCGAGCTGTTCGGACTGCCGAGACCCGAACTGGGCCTCCCTGAGCCCCTGTACGAGCTGACGCTGTGCACCCCCACCCCCCGGGTCCGGATGAACCACGGCTTCTTCACGCTGAGCGGGGTGCCCGGGCTCGACGCGGTGGACGACGCGGACACGCTTGTCGTCCCCGGCCGCCCCGACAACGTCGTGCCGCGCGGCGAGGCCGTACTCGACGCCGTCCGGCGCACCCACACCCGCGGGGCCCGTGTCGTGAGCCTGTGCACCGGGAGCTTCGCGCTCGCCGAGGCCGGGATCCTGGACGGGCGCCGGGCCACCACCCACTGGCGCTGGGCCGACCTCTTCCGGGAGCTCCACCCGAAGGTCCTCCTGGAGCCGGACGTGCTCTTCGTGGACGAGGGGGACGTGCTGACCGCGGCGGGCAGCGCGGCCGCGCTCGACCTCGGGCTGCACATCGTGCGCCGCGACCACGGCGCCGAGATCGCGAACGCCGTGTCCCGGCGGCTCGTCTTCGCCGCCCATCGCGACGGCGGGCAGCGGCAGTTCGTCGAACGCCCCCTGCCCGACGTACGGGACGAGTCGCTGGCGCCGCTGCTGGCCTGGGCGCAGGCGCGGATCGGCGAACCGCTGACGGTCGCGGACCTCGCGACGCACGCGGCCGTGTCGCCCGCCACGCTCCACCGCCGCTTCCGTGCCCAGCTGGGCACGACCCCGCTGGCGTGGCTGACGGGCGAACGGGTGGCACTGGCCTGCCGGCTCATCGAACGCGGCGAGGAACGACTGGACGTCGTCGCCGAACGCAGCGGTCTCGGCACCGCCGCCAACCTGCGGGCGCGGCTGCGCCGCGAGACCGGGCTCAGCCCGTCGGCCTACCGACGGCGTTTCGGACCCGCTGCCGGGGAACCGCTAAGAGCATGAAATTCCTCGTACGCGACCGGCTCCTGGGCATCGGTGACGACTACTGGATCGAGGACGAGCACGGCCGCAAGGCCTTCCTCGTCGACGGCAAGGCGATGCGGCTGCGGGACACCTTCGAGCTGAAGGACGCGCAGGGGCGGGTGCTGATCGACATCCACAAGAAGATGCTCGCCCTGCGGGACACGATGGTCATCGAGCGGGGCGGTGAGCCGCTGGCGACCATCCGCCGCAAGCGGCTGTCGCTGCTCCGCAACCATTACCGCGTCGCCCTCGCCGACGGGACCGAGCTCGACGTCAGCGGCAAGATCCTCGACCGTGAGTTCGTCGTCGAGTACGACGGCGAACTCCTCGCCCACATCTCGCGCCGGTGGCTCCGGGTCCGGGAGACCTACGGCGTCGAAACCGTACGCGACGACGCGGACCCGGCCCTGCTGATCGCGGTAGCGGTCTGCGTGATCCACTTGGCAGAGAGAGAACGAGACGCGGACTGACGCCCTTTTTTCGCCCCCGCCGCCCCTACCCGTCCCGTCCCCTGGGGCTCCGCCCCAGACCCCGTGGGGGTGTGTTGTCGGGTGCGGGCCCGGATGTGGCTGGTCGCGCAGTTCCCCGCGCCCCTAGGTACCTAGGCTG
>NZ_JBHXSU010000045.1:0-60801 GCF_042715345.1 Streptomyces sp. NPDC058697 | reverse complement strand
ACCTAGGGGCGCGGGGAACTGCGCAATCTTTTGGGGGTTCGGGGGCGAAGCCCCTGAGTAAGTGACGGGAATGGGTAGGGGCGGCGGGGGCGAAATCCGCACGTCCGATCGTCGCGCCGCCCTCAGAACGACCGCCGGCCTGGTCGGCCGCCGGCGCCTGAAGCCAGGCTGTCACTCCCTCCCTCGCGGGCGATGAGCAACGCCTCCGCCCCGACCGGGCGGAACCCGGCCGCCTGGAAGGCCCGTACGCTGCGGGCGTTCCCGGCGGCCTGCTGCGCCCAGACCGGCTCGCCCCCGCTCAGATGCCGCGCAGCCACCGCGAGGGCGCGCCCCAGCCCCCGGTGCCGTATCCCCTCGGCGACCTCGATCGCGGCCTCCAGCCGCCCCGCGACCCCGCGCCCCAGGACGAGTACGCCGCCGTCGGCGGCCCACACCCGCACGTCGTCCCGCCGCTCGCGGGCCCGGGCGACCCGGGGATGGCCGGGATCGTCGAGTTCCGTCAGCCTCAGCGGCGGCGGGTCGGACAGCGGCGCAGCGACCGTCAGCAGGTCGATCGTGTCCGTCGTACGCCCCGTACGCTCCATCAACGCGGCAAGGAACCGCGGGTTCATGGTCGCGGCGAGCGGATCGCAGTCGACCCCGGCCAGCGTTTCGCGAACCCAGCCCTCCCCTTCATCGGTGAAGACGACGGAGTGCGCGGTGAAGGCGATGACCCCGGCGTCCCGGTGCGCGTGCTGCGGAACGACCGTCGTACCGCCGTCAGGCGGCGGGAAGACACCCCGCGCCGCCGCGTCGAGAATGCCCCGCAGAGTGCCGGCCACCGCGCCGCCCCTTCCCTCGCCCGTCACTTGAGTCTCCACCCACTGGAAGGCCCAGACTCCACCCCATGATCGACGACGGCACCGGGCTGCTCACCATCGGGCAGCTCTCCCGGAGTACCGGACTGCCGGTGCGCACCATCCGATACTGGTCGGACGCGGGCGCCCTGCCGCCCGTGACCCGCTCCGAGGGCGGCTACCGGCTGTACGACGCCGGGGCCGTGGCCCGCCTCGAACTCATCCGTACGCTGCGGGAGCTGGGCCTCGGCCTGGACGACGTACGGCGGGTGGTGGCCGGCGAGACGACGGTCGCGGAGGTGGCGGCCACGCATGTGGCGGCCCTGGACGCGCAGATCAGGGCGCTGAGGGTGACCCGGGCGGTGCTGTCGACCGTGGCGCGACGCGGTTCGACCGCGGAGGAGACGACCCTTATGAACAGACTGGCGCGGCTGTCGGCCGCGGAGCGCAAGCACATCGTCGACGACTTCATGGCGGCGACCTTCGACGGCCTCGACACCGCGGACCCCGACATCCGCACCCGGCTGCGCTTCGGCGTGCCCGACCTGCCCGACGACCCCACGACCGAGCAGGTGGACGCCTGGGTGGAGCTTGCCGAGCTGATGCAGGACACGGGGTTTCGCGCGCGGATGCGGAGGATGGTCGAGTTCAACGCGGCGGACCGGGGGCCCGACGTGCCGGCCGGTACGTCCCTGTGGTTCATGAGCCGCTTGGTGCAACTGGCCGGTGAGGCGAGGGAGCGGGGACTTGCGCCGGACGCCCCGGAGGCCGCCACCGTCCTGGCCGAGCTGCTCGGCGACGCCGACCGGTCCGCCGTACTGGAACGCATGGTGTCGGCGAGCCAGGCCGAGGCCGCCCGCTTCCGGGAACTGCTGGCGCTCGTACGGGGAACCGAGCCGCTGCCCACGCACCGGGAGGCGTTCGCGTGGGTGGTCGCCGCACTGAGTGCTCAGTCGGGCAGTTAATCTGACCTCGGCAAGTACGGCACATCAGAAGGGGCGGGTCCGGTGGCGGACATCGAGGAAGCACGCAAGGCGTTCGAGCGTATCGACGTGGACGGGGACGGCTACGTCACCGCCGCCGAGTTCAAGAAGGCCCTGGCCCAGGGCGGCGACTGGAACGTCACCGAGTCGGTGGCCGAGGCCGTTATCGGCTCCCAGGACCTCAACGGCGACAAGCTGCTGTCGTTCGACGAGTTCTGGTCGCACCTGAACAAGTAGCCGAAAACAAGTAGCCGAACGCGAGAATCGCGAGGGGCGCTCCCGCCGGACGGGCGGGGGCGCCCCTTTGCCATGCGCCGCGCGACCCGTCACGCCGCGATGGCCGGGACGGCGGTTTCCGGACGTTCGACACGCCCTGCGGCCTTTCGGGTGATGCCCGGAATAGCCCGCTTGCCCCGGAGGTTGGTGCTCCACATCGGAGTCATCGACCCCCGGAAGGACGCGCGAGTCATGAAGATCGGCATCATCGGAGCGGGCAACATCGGCGGCAACCTCACCCGGCGGCTCACGGCTCTCGGCCATGACGTCTCCGTCGCCAACTCCCGAGGGCCGGGGACCCTCACGGCACTGGCCGAGGAGACCGGCGCGACGCCCGTCCCGGTCGAGGAGGCGGCACGCGGCGCCGAACTCGTCGTCGTCACGGTCCCCCTGAAGGCGGTCCCGAACCTGCCGTCCGGGCTCCTCGACGAGGCCGCCGACGGAGCCGTCGTTGTCGACACCGGCAACTACTACCCGCAGCGGGACGGCAGGATCGCCGGGATCGAGGACGAGGGCCTGACGGAGAGCCGCTGGACGGCCCAGCAGCTCGGCCACACGGTCGTCAAGGCCTTCAACGGCACGTACGCCCAGGCCCTCCTCGACCGCCACCGCCCGGCCGGCGCCCCGGACCGCATCGCCCTCCCGGTCGCCGCCGACGACGCGTCCGCCAAGCAGGTCGTCCGCGACCTCATCGACGAACTCGGCTTCGACACGGTCGACGCGGGCTCCCTCGACGACTCCTGGCGCCAGCAGCCCGGCACCCCGGTCTACGGCCTCCACGAAGGCGTGGACGCCGTGACGAAGGCCCTCGCGGAGGCGCCGCGGGAGCGCTCGGCGGACTTCCGCTCGTAGGGCTCCGGCGGCAGCGCTCCGCCGCTCCGCCGCTCCGCTCAGACGACCTGCAGGGGCAGGTGCGGCCCGTCCGGCAACTCGACCTCGACCGGGTCACCGGGCCGCACCACGCCACCCGTGACGACGACACTCATGATCCCGGCCCGGAACCGGACGGTCCCGTCCTCGTCCCGCTCGACGACCTGCTTCATCAGCCCCTTCTGGAAGCCGTCGATCTGCGCACAGGGATTCCGCAGCCCGGTGACCTTCACCACGGCCTCGCCCCCGACCCGCAGCAGCGTCCCGGTCGGCAGCCCCAGCAGATCGATCCCCCGGGTGGTGACGTTCTCCCCGAGCTCCCCGGCCGCGACCTCGAACCCGGCCTCCCGCACCTCGTCGAACAACTCCTCATGAATGAGGTGCACCTGCCGCAGATTCACCTGCGAAGGATCCTTCTCCACCCGGGACCGATGCTTCACCGTCACCCCGGCATGCACATCCCCCTCCACCCCAAGCCCGGCAAGCAACGTAATGCCACCCCGATTCGGCTTGGAAAACGAATACTCACCACTACTGCTGACCGCAGCGACACTCCCACCCATGCTGTGAAGCTCCCCTCTTTCTCACGCTCGCCGGCGCGTTACGCCTGGTCGACTTCCTCGTTGATCGGATCGTACGTCAACCGAACTGTTCGACCGGGGGCTTGAATGCGGGGCTGTGAAGCGAGCGGGAACGGCTGGGCCTGCGGCCGGTCTTCCGAACGGTTTCCGCTGACGAAGGGATTGTGCAGAACCCACTACACGCAGCAGCGGAGGGGGAGAGGGCTGGCTCCGATCAACGTTGGACGCGCAGTCGCCGACAGCCGGTGTTGTGAGTTCGGCGGATGCGGCAGAGCGGTTTCCGCCAGAGAACTCTGTTCCGCTCACTACCGGCAGAGAACCAAGAGGCAGCCGCTTTCACCCCTGCGGAAGAAGAGGGGAAACGGTGCCCTCCGCGAGATGGTCGAGCAACGCTTCGGGAGCACCGCGACCGTACTGCAGGCCGTGCAATGCGGAGCGCGTCCGCCTCGGCCACTACAACGTGACCAGAGGATTCGTCGACCAACTGCTGAGGCTCCAGCAGGGCAGTTGTGCCGTTTGCGCAAGAGCTCACACGGGCGGGAGAGCCATGGACATTGATCACGACCACGGCTGTTGCCCTGGCCCGGGCAGTTGCGGGGACTGCGTGCGAGGGCTCGTCTGCAACAACTGCAACCTGCATGGCCTTGGGTGGTACGAAGCTCTCCCGCCCGAGCTTCGTACCTTCGATCTGCTCAACGAGTACCTCGCCGACCCGCCGGCGAAGCGACTGCGCGCAGAACTGGCCCTGTCCGCAGGCTAGATCCCGTCAGGCGTTCTCGGCCCATTCGCGCAGAGCGGCCTTGCTGGAGAAGTCCGCCACGTTCTTGTCCAGCGGATCGTCTGTGTATTGATGGAAGCGCCACTTGGCCTGGATCCGCGGTTTGCCCGCCGTGACGTAGTCGGCGATCCAGAGACCGTCACCCGCGTATGAGGTGTCGTCGACGTTCAGCCAGTAGTTCCTGTTCGCGTAGAGAACGACCCGGTTGTTCGGCCGGAGTTCCTTCACCTTGCGGATGAAGCGGTCCTTTTCGGCGTTGGTCGCGTGGGTGCCGTCGCCTGTTGTCTCCCAGTCGACGGCGAGGATGTCGCCGGCCTTTTCGGGGGCCTTGCCGACGAAGTACTCGGCCTGAGCCGTGAGGTTGCCCGGCCAGAGGAAGTGGTAGAAGCCGACGACGCAGCCGGCGTCACGGGCCCGCTTCGTCTGCGCGCTCAGCTTCGGATTGACGTACGTGCGGCCTTCGGTGGCCTTGACGAAGACGAAGGACAGGCCCTCGGTGCTGTACGTGGACGACTGGTAGCCGCTGACGTCTATGCCGCGCAGCATGCGGTTCCTCCGTGCGGTGGGGGGACGGGTGCAGGTGTTGCCTGTGGGGAGCAACTTCCTTTGCTCTTCCCCCACTTCGCCCGTCCCATCCTCAGCACTCGATGATGTTCACCGCCAGCCCGCCCCGGGCCGTCTCCTTGTACTTGACGCTCATGTCCGCGCCCGTTTCCTTCATCGTCTTGATGACCTTGTCGAGGGACACCTTGTGGGAGCCGTCGCCGCGCATGGCCATCCTGGCCGCCGTGACGGCCTTGACCGCTGCCATGCCGTTGCGCTCGATGCAGGGGATCTGGACGAGGCCGCCGACCGGGTCGCAGGTGAGGCCGAGGTTGTGCTCCATGCCGATCTCCGCGGCGTTCTCCACCTGCTCCGGGCTGCCGCCCAGTACCTCCGCCAGCGCGCCCGCCGCCATCGAGCAGGCCGAGCCGACCTCACCCTGGCAGCCGACCTCGGCGCCGGAGATGGAGGCGTTCTCCTTGAAGAGCATGCCGATTGCGCCCGCCGCGAGCATGAAGCGGACCACACCCTCCTCGTCCGCGCCGGGCACGAAGTTGATGTAGTAGTGCAGGACCGCCGGGATGATGCCGGCCGCGCCGTTCGTCGGGGCGGTCACCACGCGGCCGCCCGCCGCGTTCTCCTCGTTCACCGCCATCGCGTACAGCGTGATCCACTCCATCGCGTGGGCCAACGGGTCGCCCTCGGCGCGCAGTTGGCGTGCCGACATGGCCGCGCGGCGGCGGACCCTGAGGCCGCCGGGCAGGATGCCCTCACGGGACATGCCGCGCGAGACGCACGCCTGCATCACCCGCCAGATGGCCAGCAGCCCCTCGCGGATCTCGTCCTCGGTGCGCCAGGCCCGCTCGTTCTCCAGCATCAGGGCGGAGATCGACAGGCCCGTCTCCTTCGTCAGGCGCAGCAGCTCGTCGCCCGTGCGGAAGGGGTACTTGAGAACCGTGTCGTCCAGCTTGATGCGGTCCGCGCCCACCGCGTCCTCGTCGACGACGAACCCGCCGCCCACCGAGTAGTACGTCTTCGACAGCAGCTCGCCGCCCGAGGCGTCGTACGCCCACAGCGTCATGCCGTTCGCGTGGTACGGCAGCGTCTTGCGGCGGTGCAGGACCAGGTCGTCGGGGAAGGAGAAGTCGATCTCCTGGTCGCCGAGCAGGGCGATGCGGCCCGACGACTTGATCTGCTCGACCCGTTCGTCGGCCCCCTCCACGTCCACCGTGCGCGGTGAGGCGCCCTCCAGGCCGAGCAGCACCGCCTTGGGGGTGCCGTGGCCGTGGCCGGTCGCGCCCAGTGAGCCGTACAGCTCGGCGCGTACCGAGGTCACCGAGGACAGGACGTCCTCGGTGCGCAGCCGGCGGGCGAACATCCGCGCGGCACGCATCGGGCCGACCGTGTGGGAGCTGGACGGGCCGATGCCGATCGAGAACAGGTCGAAGACCGAGATGGCCACGGGGACTCCTCAAAGCGGGGGTGATGCAGAAAAGACGAAAGGCGCGAAGCGCTGCGACCAGGGCGGTGGTGGTGGGTGTCGGGCGGGCGAGGCACCGCGCACACCTTCCAGTGTGCGCGGTGCCCCGGTGAAACGGGACTACTGGCCCAGACCGGGGTACAGCGGGTGCTTGTCCGCCAGTGCGGACACCCGGGCCTTCAGCGCCTGCGCGTCGGCCTCCCCGAAGGTCGAGGGGGCCTTCAGCGCCTCGGCGATGACGTCCGCGACCTCGGCGAAGTCCTCGGCCGTGAAGCCGCGGGTGGCCAGGGCGGGCGTGCCGATCCGCAGGCCCGAGGTGACCATCGGCGGGCGCGGGTCGTTCGGGACGGCGTTGCGGTTGACGGTGATGCCGACCTCGTGGAGACGGTCCTCGGCCTGCTGGCCGTCCAGCTCCGAGTCGCGCAGGTCGACCAGGATCAGGTGGACGTCCGTACCGCCGGAGAGGACGTTCACCCCGGCCGCACGCGCGTCGGGCGCCGTCAGCCGCTCGGCGAGGATCCGGGCGCCCTCGACCGTACGGCGCTGGCGCTCCTTGAAGTCCTCCGAGGCGGCGACCTTGAAGGAGACGGCCTTGGCCGCGATCACGTGCTCCAGGGGGCCGCCCTGGAAGCCCGGGAAGACCGACGAGTTCAGCTTCTTCGCGAAGGCCTTCTTGGCGAGGATGATCCCGCCGCGGGGCCCGCCCAGCGTCTTGTGGGTGGTGGAGGTGACCACGTCCGCGTGCTCCACCGGGTTCGGGTGGAGACCGGCCGCGACCAGACCCGCGAAGTGCGCCATGTCGACCCACAGATAGGCCTCGACCTCGTCCGCGATGCGGCGGAACTCGGCGAAGTCCAGCTGCCGCGGGTACGCCGACCAGCCGGCGATGATCACCTTCGGACGGTGCTCCTTGGCGAGCCGCTCGACCTCGGCCATGTCGACCAGGCCGGCCTCGTCCACGTGGTACGCGACCACGTTGAACTGCTTGCCGGAGAAGTTGAGCCGCATCCCGTGGGTGAGGTGGCCGCCGTGGGCCAGGTCCAGGCCGAGGATGGTGTCGCCGGGCTGGGCCAGCGCGAACAGCGCGGCCTGGTTGGCGGAGGCGCCCGAGTGCGGCTGCACGTTGGCGTACTCGGCGCCGAACAGCTCCTTGACCCGGTCGATGGCGATCTGCTCGGCGACGTCGACGTGCTCGCAGCCGCCGTAGTAGCGGCGGCCCGGGTAGCCCTCGGCGTACTTGTTGGTGAGGACCGAGCCCTGGGCCTCCATGACGGCGACCGGAGCGAAGTTCTCCGAGGCGATCATTTCGAGGGTGGACTGCTGACGGTGCAGCTCGGCGTCGACGGCGGCGGCGACGTCCGGGTCGAGCTCGTGGAGGGACTGGTTCAGAAGCGACATCGGTCAGGAGTCCTTAGCTGCCGGAGAATTCGGTGTACTCGTCCGCGGAGAGCAGGTCCTTCGGCTCCTCCGCGACCCGTACCTTGAACAGCCAGCCGCCCTCGAACGGGGCGGTGTTCACCAGCGCGGGGTCGTCCACGACGTCCTGGTTGATCTCGGTGATCTCGCCGGAGACGGGCGAGTACAGATCGCTCACCGACTTGGTCGACTCCAGCTCGCCGCAGGTCTCGCCCGCGGTCACCGCGGAACCCACCTCCGGGAGCTGGACGTACACCACATCGCCGAGCGCGTTGGCCGCGTGCTCGGTGATGCCGACCGTCGAGACGCCGTCCTCGGCGCCCGACAGCCACTCGTGCTCCTTGCTGTAGCGCAGCTGCTGGGGGTTGCTCATGGCCTGAATTCTCCTGTACGCGGGGGAGTGCTGATGCAGGGGGACTGGGGGTGACCTGGGCGGATGTGCTCCGGGTCACTTCTGACGCTGCCGACCGGTGTCGCACAGGGCCTGCGAACCGGTGTCACTTCCGACGCCGGCCGACCGGTGTCACTTCTGACGCCGACCGTCCGGTGTCACTTTCGACTCGTGCCGACCGATGTCACTTCTGACGCTTGCGGACCAGTGTCACTTCTGGCGCTTGTAGAAGGGCAGCGCCACGACCTCGTACGGCTCGTGGCTGCCCCGGATGTCCACGCCGACACCGGGCGTGCCGGGTGCGGAGTGCGCGGCGTCGACGTACGCCATCGCGATCGGCTTGCCCAGGGTCGGCGAGGGCGCGCCCGAGGTGACCTCGCCGACGGCCTTGCCGTCGGCGACGACCGGGTATCCGGCGCGCGGCACACGGCGGCCCTCGGCGATCAGGCCGACGAGGACGCGCGGGGGCTGCGACTCGGCCCGGGCGGCGGCCGCGGTCAGCGCCTCGCGCCCCACGAAGTCGCCCTCCTTCTCGAACTTCACGACCCGGCCGAGCCCGGCGTCGAAGGGGGTGAGCGAGGTGCTCAGCTCATTCCCGTACAGCGGCATGCCCGCCTCCAGGCGCAGGGTGTCCCGGCAGGAGAGGCCGCAGGGGACGAGCCCGACGGGGGTGCCCGCGTCGGTCAGTGCCTGCCACAGCTTCTCGGCGTCGGCCGGAGCCACGAACAGCTCGAAGCCGTCCTCGCCGGTGTAGCCGGTGCGCGCGATCAGCGCGGGGACGCCCGCGACCGTGCCGGGCAGGCCGGCGTAGTACTTCAGGCCGTCCAGGTCGGCGTCGGTGAGGGACTTGAGGATGCCGGGGGACTCGGGGCCCTGGATCGCGAGCAGGGCGTACGCGTCGCGGTCGTCGCGGACCTCGGCGTCGAAGCCCTCCGCCCGCTCCACGAGCGAGTCCAGGACGGTCTGGGCGTTGGAGGCGTTGGCGACGACCATGTACGTGGTCTCCGCCAGCCGGTAGACGATCAGGTCGTCCAGGATGCCGCCGTCGGCCCGGCAGATCATCGTGTAGCGGGCCCGTCCGGGCTTCACGCCCCCGATGTTGCCGACCAGCGCGAAGTCGAGCAGCGCGGCCGCCTGAGGCCCGGTCACGGTGATCTCGCCCATGTGGGAGAGGTCGAAGAGCCCGGCCCGGGTGCGTACGGCGAGGTGCTCGTCGCGCTCGGAGCCGTATCGCAGGGGCATGTCCCAGCCGGCGAAATCGGTCATCGTCGCGCCGAGCGAACGATGGAGGGCGTCGAGCGCGGTATGGCGCGGTTCAACGGGGGCGTTACTGCTCACGGTGGGGCTCCCAAGGCATGACGGCGAGGTCGTTCCTCCCCATCTGTCATCGGAACCTGAGAGGTTCGCCGTGACCACCGGTCGGCCGGACGGTCACTGACTTGCACCTTGGGTGGAGCCGAAGCCCTGCTGACAGGGAGACGGCCCGCTTTTCAGATGTGCCTCGCCCGCGCGGTAACGGTGCCTGAGAGATTCAAGGGAGGGACTTGCTCCTTCGGCGCCCGGACCACGTACGAAAAAACGTGTCCGGAACTCTCCCGCGCGGATTCAAGCGGCCGGTATGCAGTTGGCGGGCACATCATTGCACGCATCGGAGCGGCGCGGCAGGGGACTCTTCGCGAGGGGGCGGTGCACGGCGTCACGGCCCGGCCGCACGGCGTCCGCACAGGGTCCACAGGCATCCACAGCGATCTGTGACGGGGCTGTGGCAGGACGAGAACAGAAATGAGGGGACCAGCGCATTACCTTCTCTTTACACTCGACGGGGATGGGTCTCCCGACCCCATGGGGAGGACGATCAGGGTGAACAGGACCACGGCGTACGCCACGAGCGCGGCCATCGCGCTGCCCAAGCAGCCCACTGCCCCGGCCGGGGAGGCGTGCGGCCCGCTTCAGGCGCCCGTCGTCCGCGACCTGCGGGAGCGCGCGGGCCACAGCCCGCACGGCCTCCGCTTCGGCACGTCCGACCTGGTGGTGGTCACGGGCCTGCCCGGCAGCGGCAAGTCGACCCTGATGCGCCGGGCGGTGACGGGCCGCCGCATCGACTCCCAGGACACCCGCGACCGCTGGGACGGCCGGCTGGCCCGCTTCCTGCCGTACGCGGTCTACCGGCCCCTGGTCCGCGCCGCGCACTACGCGGGCCTGCGCCGGGCCCTGCGGTCCGGCGAGGGGGTCGTGGTGCACGACTGCGGGACGCAGGCCTGGGTGCGCAGCTGGCTGGCCCGGGACGCCCGGCGGCGCGGCGGCACCCTGCACCTGCTGCTGCTCGACGTGGACCCGGGCACGGCCCTGGACGGCCAGCGTGAGCGGGGCCGCGGTGTCTCGCGGTACGCGTTCGCGCGGCACCGCGGCGCGTTCCGCCGGCTGCTGCGTTCCGTGGAGAAGGGCGACCTGCCGGAGGGCTGCGGCTCGGCGGTGCTCATCGACCGGGCGGCGGCGGACGTGCTGCGGCGGGTCGACTTCGGCGACTGAGGTCCCGGCGACCGGACGGACTGCGGCGGGGGAGGGCGCGTGCGCGTAATCTCGACAGCCGCAGACGGCGGTTCGAGCAGGCGGTAGAGAGATGGACTTCCCGGCACAGGACATTCCGGTGCAAGCACACCCACACCCCCATGTCGGCTGGCCCGGCAACGAGTTGGAGGCGGTACTGGCCGCCTCCCTCGGCGCGGCGTCGCCTTCGGCGGGAGCCCGGATCGTGGAGGTCATGGGCCGCAGCTTCCTCTGGGTGCCGCTGCCCGAGGGCGGCGGCCCGCACAGCGGCCCGCTCGACCTGCCCACGATGGAGTTCGGCGGGCAGGCGTACGTGCCGGTCTTCAGCTCGGAGCAGCAGTTCCGCCAGGTCGTCGGCGACCACCTGTCGTACACGGTGGCGCCCGCCGTCGAGTTCGCGCGCGGGCTGCCGCCCCAGGTGGGCATCGTGGTGAACCCGGACGGCACGGTCGGGGTGCCGCTGCCGCCGCCCGCCGTGGCCGAGCTGTGCCGGACCGGACGTACGGAGCTGGACGGGCAGGCGAGCGGCGGCCGGGTGCGGCTGTTCCAGCCGGACTGGCAGCACGACCCGGTGGACTTCCTGGCCGCCGCCTCCGCGGAGTTCGCCGCGACCGGTGTCGTCCTGAGCGCCCGCCGCTGTCTGGCGAGCATCGAGGGCGGCGACCCCGTGATGTTCATCGGCGTGGAGCTGGCCCACTGGCACGACGACGCCCGCGCCCTCCCCCTGGACGCCGTGGGCCGCGCCCTCGGCCAGGTCCCCGTGCCCCACCCGGTGAACCTCGTCTTCCTGGACGTGGCCCAGGACCCGGTGGGCGACTGGCTGCGGACGCAGGTGCGCCCGTTCTACACCGGGGCCCACTAGTTCTCGCCGCCCGGCAAGGGCGCGCCCCGAAGGGGCGCGGGGAACGGCGCGCTCAGCCACCCCCGACCCGCGGCCGGCTGACAGCAGAAAGCCCCGAGCTCTCAACACCAAACCCAGCGGAGCGCAACGGTGCTGTCGGGATCGCCACTTAAGCTGGTTTCATGGCTCGTCGGGGTGGTGCCATGTTCAAGCGAGCACAGCGCCCCGTCGAATGGACCTGTATGTCAGGGATGTCACGAAGGGGCGGTAGAAGGTGAGCGCGTCGGGCACGGCCGCGGCCGGGCAGGTCGAGCACATGCTGCGCCAAGTGACGCCCGGGCGTTACGACGCCTACGAGGCGCTTCTGCGCGCCCTCGCGACCCCGTCGTCCGGCCAGGTCTGGATGCTGCTCTGGCACGGCCAGGCGGGCTCGCCCGACGCCCAGTACGGGAACATGGAGGTCGAGGGCTTCGGCTACGCGCCCTGTGTGACCTCCGCCCAGGAGCTCTCGGCGAGCGGCTGGAACCGTTCGTACGAGGTGGTCGACGGGCTCGACGTGGCCCGCACCCTCTACCCCGACCACTACGGCCTGTGGCTGAACCCGCATGCGCCGGGCGGCGGCGTCGGCATCCCCTGGCTGGATCTGCGCCGTATCTCGACCGGCCTGGAGCGGCAGCCCGCGGGCCCGCTCAGGCTGTCCGAGCCGGGCATCGAGATCCCGCAGTTCTACGCCCTGCTCACGCAGAACGCGCACCGGACCGCAGCTGTCAGATCGCTCCGCCGCGCCTGGGTGCAGCCCGCGCTCGGGGCGCCGTATCTCGCCATCGGGCTTGATGTGTACGACACCAGCCCGCCCGCCGTGGACTCGGTGCGGGCGATGATGCAGCAGTCCATCGGCGCGGTGCCGGACGGTCTGCCGGTGTCGACGGTCGCGATGTCCGACGAGTACGACCCGGTGGCCCTGTGGCTGCGGATCAACGCGCGGCCGTTCTACGATCGTGAGGCCCACGCGGCGCCCGCCCAGGCGCCGGCGGCCGGCGGATACGGATTCCCGGGCACCTACTGAGACGAATCGAAGCATCTGAGACGATCGGGTCGAACTACCCGGTCGACGCACCTGAGACGATCCGGTCGAAGCGCCCGGGCGAAGCACCTGAGACGATCCGGGTCAGGTCGAGTCCAACCTGTGGAGCATCGGCTCCCTCTCCCGCATCACCCCTGGGCGGTATGTCCCGATCTACGCGGGTAAATGGGCTGCGAGGCCCCTTTCGTACCAAAACTCCCGCGTCCGACCCCCGTTACCCGGCGTTCGGATAACGGAACCCTCCTGACAGCATCACGTTTGCGCATCCATTCACCGTCAGGTCTGGCAACAGATCGCCGAGGCGTTGAAGACTCCCGGTCCAGGGGGTTTATCCCCCGTGTACGACGGACTGATCACGCCGCTACAAGCGGCAAGTGTGGGCCGGCTACCGCCGGTTGAGAGGGGTCCCTGCCACGATGACGGCACCATTGCACGAGCCGACGGCCGAAGCCGCCCCGAGCGCGGCCGAGGAGGCGGCGCTCGTAGCCGGCTCCGCCGAGGCGAAGGCGGTACAGGGTCGTTCCCTCGGCCGCATCGCCTGGGAGCGCCTGAAGCGGGACAAGCTCGCCCTGACGGGCGGCGTCATCGTTCTCGTGCTGATCGCGATCGCGCTGCTCGCTCCCGTGATCACGAACCTGGTCGGGCAGGACCCCGAGTCCCACCACGAGGACCTGATCGATCCGCTCTTCTCGACCCCCACCGGGTCCTTCGGTGGAATCAGCGGAGACCACCTTCTCGGCGTTGAACCGGTCAGCGGCCGCGACATCTTCGCCCGGATCGTCTACGGCGCCCGTATCTCGCTGCTCGTCGGCTTCCTGTCGGCCCTGGTGGCCGTGGTGCTCGGCACCGTGCTCGGCGTTCTCGCCGGCTACTTCGGCGGCTGGGTCGACGCCTTCATCAGCCGCGTGATGGACGGCCTGCTGGCCTTCCCGCAGCTGCTCTTCATCATCGCGCTGGTCTCGGTCATGCCGAACGAGATGCTGGGCCTGACGGGTACGGGCGTGCGCCTGTTCGTCATGATCCTGGTGATCGGCTTCTTCGGCTGGCCCTATGTGGGACGCGTGGTGCGCGGTCAGACGCTGTCCCTGCGTGAGCGCGAGTACGTGGAGGCCGCGCGCAGCCTCGGGGCCGGGCGGTTCTACATCCTGTTCAAGGAGCTGCTGCCCAACCTCGTCGCGCCCATCATCGTGTACACGACGATGATGATCCCGACCAATATCCTCACCGAGGCGGCGCTCAGCTTCCTGGGCGTGGGCGTCAAGCCGCCCACCGCCTCCTGGGGACAGATGCTCTCCTCCGCGATCGACTACTACGACTCGGACCCCATGTACATGGTGATCCCGGGTGTAGCGATCTTCATCACCGTGCTCTCCTTCAACCTCTTCGGCGACGGCGTACGCGATGCGCTCGACCCGAAGGGTTCCCGCTGAACTGCCGTACCCCCAGGGCCCCGTCATCTGTCGACGGGCCGCTACATATCGGAGGATCCGAGTGAGTACCCAACGCACCACAGGGCGGCGCAAGCAGGCCGCGGCCGCCGCAGCCGTGGTCGCTGCGCTGCTGTCCACGGCGGCGTGCGGCGGCGGCAGCGACGACGACGGCGGCTCGAAGAACGGCGCGGCCGGCTTCAACGCAGCCAACAACAAGGTCGCGCAGGCCTCCCTCGCCAAGAAGGGCGGCGAGCTGAAGTTCGCGGGCGCCCAGGACGCCGACTCGTGGGACACCACGCGTGGCTACTACGGCTTCGCCTGGAACTTCATGCGGTACTACAGCCGCACGCTGGTGACCGGCAAGGCGGAGCCCGGAGCCAAGGGCGCCGAGGTCACCCCCGACCTCGCGACCAGCACGGCGAAGATCTCCGAGGACGGCAAGACCTACACGTACACGCTGCGTGACGGCGTCACCTGGGAGGATGGCAAGCCCATCACCTCCAAGGACGTCAAGTACGGCATCGAGCGCGTCTGGGCGCAGGACGTCCTGTCCGGCGGTCCGGTCTACCTGAAGGACGTCCTGGACCCCAAGGGCGAGTACCCGGGCCCGTACAAGGACAAGTCCAAGGACAAGCTCGGTCTGAAGGCGATCGAGACGCCCGACGACAAGACCATCGTCTTCAAGCTGCCCGAGGCGAACTCGGACTTCGAGGACATCCTCGGCCTGACCTCGGCGTCCCCGGTCCGTCAGGACAAGGACACCAAGTCGAAGTACGGCCTGAAGCCCTTCTCCTCCGGCCCGTACAAGTTCGAGTCGTACACGCCGAACAAGAAGCTGGTCCTGGTCCGCAACGAGAACTGGAAGCAGTCCTCGGACCCGGTCCGCAAGGCGTACCCGGACAAGATCTCGCTGACGCTGTTCACCAACGCCAATGACATGGACCAGCGTCTGATCAACGGCGACTACGACCTGGACATCGGCCAGACCGGTCTGTCCCCGCAGGGCCGCACCACCGCCCTGAAGCAGCACAAGGCCAACCTGGACAACCCGGTCTCCGGCTACATCCGCTACGCGGTCTTCCCGCAGAGCGTCAAGCCGTTCGACAACGAGCACTGCCGCAAGGCCGTGATCTACGGCGCCGACCACGAGTCGCTGCAGACCGCTCGCGGTGGCCCGGTCGCCGGTGGCGACATCGGCACCAACATGCTGCCGCCGTCCGTCCCCGGTTCCGAGGGCCAGAAGTACGACCCGTACGAGTCGGCCACGACGAACAAGAACGGCAACGTCGCCAAGGCCAAGGAAGAGCTCAAGGCCTGCGGTCAGCCGAACGGCTTCAAGACCACCATCGCGGTCCGCAACAACAAGCCGGTCGAGGTCGCCACGGCCGAGTCCCTCCAGGCCTCGCTGAAGAAGGTCGGCATCACCGTCGACATCGACCAGTTCGACGGTGCCCAGACGACCGGCATCATCGGTAGCCCCGAGAACGTGAAGAAGAAGGGCTACGGCATCATCATCATGGGCTGGGGTCCGGACTTCCCGACCGTCCAGGGCTACGGCATGCCGCTGTGGGACAGCAAGTACATCCTCGAGAGCGGCAACAACAACTTCGCCCTGATCAAGGACAAGACGATCGACGGTCTCTTCGACGACTACGTCAAGGAGCTCGACGAGGCGAAGAAGGTCGAGATCTCCACGGAGATCAACCACAAGGTCTCGGAGGGCGCGTACTACCTGCCCTTCGTGTTCGAGAAGTTCATCAACTGGCGCTCCAGCCGGCTCGCGAACGTCTACACGACCGACAACTACAGCGGTCAGTACGACTTCGTGAACCTCGGCCTGAAGAAGTAACACCGACCGGCGCACCCGCCATACGGCACGAAAGGCAGGTGAAGGCCGGCGCGGCGTGACCCGCGGGCCACCGGATGACCTCCGGTGGCCCGCGGCACCGCCGCCGGGCCGAGAGCAGTGCTCGCATACCTCATCAGGCGGCTCTTCGCCGCCGCAGTGATGCTGGTGGTCATCATTCTGGTGGTCTTCGGCATCTTCTTCCTCGTCCCCCGCTGGGCGGGCGTGGACCCGGCCACGATGTTCGTGGGCAAGCAGGCCGACCCCGCGGCGATCGAGGCCGTGCGGCAGAAGCTCGGTCTGGCAGACCCGATCTT
Source organism: Streptomyces sp. NPDC058697 (assembly GCF_042715345.1). Classification (NCBI taxonomy): domain Bacteria; kingdom Bacillati; phylum Actinomycetota; class Actinomycetes; order Kitasatosporales; family Streptomycetaceae; genus Streptomyces; species Streptomyces sp. NPDC058697. Next base: position 44,582 of record NZ_JBHXSU010000045.1, on the reverse strand, counting down.
CGCCCAGGTCTGGGAGTTCTTCAAAGGCCTCTTCGTCGGGCGCACCTACGCGGCCGGCGGCGACGTCACGAACTGCGCGGCCCCCTGCTTCGGCTACTCCTTCCGCAACGAGCAGGCCATCTGGCCGGTTCTCACCGACCGCTTCCCAGTGACCCTGGCTCTCGCGCTCGGTGCCGCCATCCTGTGGCTGATCTTCGGTGTCGCGGCGGGCGTGCTCTCCGCGCTCAAGCGCGGTTCCCTCTGGGACCGTGGCGCGATGATCGTCGCCCTCGGCGGCGTCTCGCTCCCCATCTACTTCACCGGCCTGCTGTCGCTCGCGATCTTCAGTTACGGACTGGGCTGGATCGACGCCCAGTACGTACCCATCGAGGAGAGCTTCACCGGCTGGTTCGGCGGCATGATCCTGCCCTGGGTCACGCTGGCCTTCCTCTACGCGGCGATGTACGCCCGGATCACCAGAGCCACCATGCTGGAGGTCCTGGGCGAGGACTACATCCGCACGGCCCGCGCCAAGGGCCTGCGCGAACCCGTCGTCATCGGCAAGCACGCGATGCGCTCCACCATGACGCCGATCCTCACCATGCTCGGCATGGACCTCGGCGCCCTGATCGGCGGCGCGATCCTCACCGAGACCACGTTCAGCCTTCCCGGCCTCGGGCAGGCGGTTCTCAAGGCGATCAGCGACAAGGACCTGCCCGTCATCCTGGGCGTCACGCTGATCACCTCGCTCGCGGTGATCGTCGCGAACCTCCTGGTGGACCTGCTGTACGCCGTGATCGACCCCCGAGTGAGGCTCTCATGACCGAACTCAGCAAGAGTGGAGCCGCGGTGAGCGAGCCCGTCAAGGACTCGCCCGCCCCCTCCGCCTTCCTCGAAGTCCGCGACCTGAAGGTGCACTTCCCGACCGACGACGGCCTGGTCAAGTCCGTCGACGGGCTCAGCTTCACGCTGGAGAAGGGCAAGACCCTCGGCATCGTGGGCGAGTCCGGCTCGGGCAAGTCGGTGACCTCGCTCGGCATCATGGGCCTGCACACCGCGGGCCAGTACGGCAAGCGCAAGGCGCAGATCTCCGGCGAGATCTGGCTCGACGGCACGGAACTGCTCTCCGCCGACCCGGACTACGTGCGCAAGCTGCGTGGCCGCGAGATGGCGATGATCTTCCAGGACCCGCTGTCGGCGCTGCACCCGTACTACACGATCGGCCAGCAGATCGTGGAGGCCTACCGGATCCACCACAAGGTCGACAAGAAGGTGGCGCGCAGGCGTGCCATCGAGATGCTCGACCGGGTCGGCATCCCTCAGCCGGACAAGCGGGTCGACAGCTATCCGCACGAGTTCTCCGGCGGTATGCGCCAGCGCGCGATGATCGCGATGTCGCTGGTCAACAACCCCGAGCTGCTGATCGCGGACGAGCCGACGACCGCCCTGGACGTGACCGTCCAGGCGCAGATCCTCGACCTCATCCGGGACCTGCAGCAGGAGTTCGGCTCCGCGGTCATCATCATCACCCACGACCTGGGCGTCGTCGCCGAGCTCTCCGACGACATCCTGGTGATGTACGGCGGCCGCTGCATCGAGCGGGGCCCGGCCGAGAAGGTCTTCTACGAGCCCAGGCACCCCTACACCTGGGGCCTGCTCGGCTCCATGCCGCGCCTGGACCGTGAGCAGACCGAGCGGCTGATCCCGGTCAAGGGTTCCCCGCCCTCGCTGATCAACATCCCCTCGGGCTGCGCCTTCAACCCGCGCTGCTCGTACGCGGACGTCCCCAAGGACAACGTCACCCGCACGGTCCGCCCCGAGCTGACCGAGGTCGGCAGCCAGCACTGGGCCGCCTGCCACATGACGCAGGAGCAGCGGGAACGGATCTGGACCGAAGAGATTGCGCCGAAGCTGTGAGTGACAAAGCAGAGGACAAACCCGTGGTCATCCCCGCGCAGAGCGACGGCGTGGCGACCCTCACCAAGGACGCCGCCCCCGGCGAGACGCTCCTGAAGGTGACCGGCCTGCAGAAGCACTTCCCGATCCGCAAGGGCCTGCTCCAGCGGCAGGTCGGCGCGGTGCGGGCGGTCGACGGCATCGACTTCGAGGTCAGGTCCGGCGAGACGCTCGGTGTCGTGGGCGAGTCGGGCTGCGGCAAGTCGACGATGGGCCGGCTGATCACGCGGCTGCTCGAACCGACCGCGGGCAAGGTCGAGTTCGAGGGCAAGGACATCACGCACCTCAGCGTCGCGGGCATGCGCCCGATGCGCCGTGACGTCCAGATGATCTTCCAGGACCCGTACTCGTCGCTGAACCCGCGCCACACGATCGGCACGATCATCAGCGCCCCCTTCAAGCTCCAGGGCGTCATGCCCGAGGGCGGCATCAAGAAGGAGGTCCAGCGGCTGCTGTCGGTGGTCGGTCTCAACCCCGAGCACTACAACCGCTACCCGCACGAGTTCTCCGGCGGCCAGCGCCAGCGCATCGGCATCGCCCGCGCGCTCGCGCTCAACCCGAAGATGGTCGTGGCGGACGAGCCGGTCTCCGCGCTCGACGTGTCGATCCAGGCGCAGGTGGTGAACCTGCTGGACGACCTCCAGCAGGAGCTGGGCCTCACGTACGTGATCATCGCGCACGACCTCTCCGTCGTACGCCATGTCTCGGACCGTATCGCCGTGATGTACCTCGGCAAGATCGTCGAGCTGGCCGACCGCGAGTCGCTGTACAAGGCGCCGATGCACCCGTACACCAAGGCGCTGATGTCGGCGGTGCCGATCCCGGACCCCCGGCGCAAGTCGGCCAAGAGCGAGCGCATCCTGCTCAAGGGCGATGTGCCCTCGCCGATCTCGCCGCCGAGCGGGTGCCGCTTCCACACGCGGTGCTGGAAGGCCACGCAGATCTGCACGACCACCGAGCCGCCGCTCCTGGAGCTGAAGCCCGGTCAGCAGGTCGCCTGCCACCACCCCGAGAACTTCGAGGACCAGGCCCCGCAGGACACCGTGCTGCTGACCGCCGCGAAGGAGGCGGCGGAGCTGGTGGCCGACGAGGTGCTCGCGGAGTCCGCGGCCACGTCGGCGGCGGTCGCGGCCGAGGTGGCGGCGGTCACCAAGGAGGCCCCGGCTTCCGAGGACACACCGGTGAAGGACGCTGGCCCCGAGGCCGCCTCCGAAGCCGATGAAGCCTCCGAGGCCTCCGAGGGAGAGACTCCAGCCAAGGAGAAGTAAGTAACACCGAGCCCCTGCCTTGCAATGGAAGGCAGGGGCTCTGTGCTGGGCGAGAATGTTCGGGTGATTCAGGAACTCTTCACCCCGTCCGTCCAGCACACACTCGACCTGGTCGGCATCTTCGTCTTCGCGATCTCCGGTGCCCTGCTGGCCGTGCGCAAGAACTTCGACGTCTTCGGCATCGCCGTCCTCGCCGAGGTCACCGCGCTGGGCGGCGGGCTGTTCCGCGACCTGATCATCGGAGCCGTGCCGCCCGCGGCCTTCACGGACCTGGGGTACTTCCTCACTCCGCTGCTCGCCGCCCTGCTGGTCTTCTTCCTCCACCCCGAGGTGGAGCGGATCCAGCTCGGGGTGAACATCTTCGACGCGGCCGGCCTCGGCCTCTTCTGCGTCGCGGGCACGACGAAGGCGTACGAGTACGGGCTCGGCCTCACCGCCTCGGCGACCCTCGGACTCGCGACCGCGGTCGGCGGCGGTGTGCTGCGGGACGTCCTCGCCAACGAGGTCCCCTCGCTGCTGCGCTGGGACCGCGACCTCTACGCCGTGCCCGCCATCGTCGGCAGCGCGATGGTCGCCCTGTGCATCCGCTACGACGCCCTGAACACCTTCACCTCCGCGCTCGCCGTCGTCACGGCCTTCACGCTGCGGCTGCTCGCGATGCGGTACCACTGGCGCGCGCCCCGGGCGTGGCACCGGCGCTCGACGGCGGTCGAGGTGTCGGAGTGAGGCGGGACACGGGGCGTTTCACGTGATCGAAACAGAAAAAGCTACTGCTTAGTAATCACCTGTTGTACCGTTCAGGCATGTCAGAAGCAGCTTCCGTGCATGCGGTACGGGCCAGGATCGGCGACAGCGAGTTCGACCGCGACACCGCGGTCACCCGTCGCGCGCCCGGCGTCTACGACATCGACCTGTCCGCCGGGTGGACGATCATCAGCGCCGTCAACGGCGGCTACCTGCTCGCGGTCCTCGGCCGCGCGCTCGCCGACGCCCTGCCGCACGCCGACCCGTTCACGATCTCCGCGCACTACCTCACCGCGTCCCAGCCGGGCCCGGCGGTCGTCCGCACCGACGTCGTACGCACCGGCCGCACCCTCTCCACCGGCCAGGCGTCGCTGTTCCAGTACGACGACCAGGGCCGCGAGGTCGAGCGGATCCGCGTGCTCGCCTCGTACGGGGACCTCGACGGCCTGCCCGACGACGTCCGTACGACGGCCCGGCCGCCCGCGATTCCTCCCATGGACCAGTGCTTCGGACCCGAGGACGGACCCGCCCCCGTCTCCGGCAGCTCCGCCATCGCCGACCGGCTGATGCTCAAGCTCGACCCCGCCACCCTGGGCTGGGCCCTCGGATCGCCGTCCGGCAAGGGTGAGATGCGGTCCTGGTTCGGCCTCGCCGACGGCCGCGACCCGGACCCCCTCTCGCTGCTCCTCGCGGTGGACGCGCTGCCGCCGACCGCCTTCGAACTCGGCCTGTCCGGCTGGGTCCCGACCGTCGAACTGACCGTGCACGTACGCTGCCGTCCGGCCCCGGGCCCCCTCCGCGTCTCCATCACCACCCGCAACCTCGCGGGCGGCTTCCTGGAGGAGGACGCGGAGGTCTGGGACAGCAGGGACCGACTGGTCGCGCAGTCACGTCAGCTGGCAAGGGTGCGGCTCGGATAGATGGGGTTCGGGCTAGGGGGTGATTGAGCCGGTCTGTGCCGGAGCCACAGGCTGGGCACAGCGTGAACCCAATCGAGGCACATGGGCGGTTGGTTGCATGCAGCTCTCAGAAACCGCTCAGAATCCGGGAGTTGTCCTCATGAAGCGTGTACGCCATGTCCCCGCCGTCGCCCTGTTGGTGCTGTCCCCGCTGCTCCTGACGGCCTGTGGATCCGGCTCGGACGACTCCTCGTCCTCGGGCAACGGCAACGGCAACGGCACCTCGGGGCAGCAGAGTTGCCAGGCGCCGTCGGGTGCGCCGAGCGGGGCTCCGTCGGGTGCGCCGAGCGGTGCGCCGTCCGGGGGGTCTTCGGGAGCACCCTCGGGAGCGCCGTCAGGTGCGGCCACGGCCAAGGCCCCGTCGGGCGCGCCCTCCGGGATGCCGTCGGGGGCGGCCAGTGGCGGTCCGGGCCAGGGCGGCGGTCCCGGCGGCGGGCAGGGTGGCGGTCCGGGCGGTGGCTGTGGGGCCGGTGGCCAGCAGGGGCAGGGGCAGCAGGCTCAGGGCTGATCCGCTCGCGGCCGGTGGTGAAGGGCGCGAAGGGCGCGTACGGCGGTGTCGTACGCGCCCTTCGCGCGTGCGGGCCAGTCGAATCGCGGGGCGTCAGCCCAGCCAGTGGCGGCGGCCGATGCTGATCAGCCGCATCCGGCGGGTGGCCACCCGGGCGACCTGGTCCAGTTCCTCGGGGGCCGCCTCCAGGAACGTACTGGCGGTCATCAGCATCTGGTCGACGTACAGACCGGCGAGCATCAGCAGGTCGTCGTCGCTCCAGCCGGCGGACTCGGGCTGCTTGGCCAGTTCGGCCTTCACCTCGTCGGTGAACCGGGCCATCTGCTCCGCAATCGCGGAACGGACCTTCTGCACACCGCCGTTGCGCTCGCGTGCGATGAACCGGATGTGCGCGGGATGCTCGCGCACATGACGGGCGATCAGGGCGACGGCACGGTCTATACGTTCGTCGCTGTCGCCGGAGGCCGACACCGTGCCGGCGATCATCGGGTGCAGACTGCCCAGCGCCTCCTCGACCAGGGCGACTCCGAGATCCGCGGTCGAGTGGAAGTGCCGGTAGAAGGCGGTCGGGGCGACGCCGACGGCCCGGGTGACCTCGCGCAGGCCCAGGCTGCTGAGGCTCTGCTCCTCCAGCAGGCTCAACGCGGCGTCCAGGAACGCCTGTCGGGTCTTCTGCTTCTGGGCCTGCCGGACGCCGAGGGTGTGACTCATGCCATGTAGTTAACAACTGTTCTCTGTATTGGGAAAGTCGTGCGGCGCGCTAGACTCTGGAGTCAGTGAACAACTGTAACCACAAGCGTTCACCGAGTTGTCGGGTCCCGGAAACATCCGGGGGCATCCGGACCGTACGGAGCTGTGCGGAGCGGACACGGCGGCTCGCCGGACTTCCACGAGAGGCATCTCATGCTGTTCCTCGTCGCAGCGCTCCTGCTGCTGGGCCTCATGCTCGGCACCGTGGCCCACGCCCCGCTGTCCTTCACCCTCGTCGCCGCCGCGGTCATCGGCGTGTGGCTGGCCGTCTTCGCGGTCCGCGAGCGCCACGGCCGGCGCCGCGAGACGTCGAACTGAACCGCCCGAACTCGCGATCACCCACGCTCACCTGACTGTTCGACTGCCTGTTGGGAGCAGACACATGGAACTCACCACCGCCGCCCCGCGGCGCCGGAGCACCGTCCGTGACGCCGACGGCATGGCCGTCGCGTCGTTCATCCTCGGCCTCGTCGGCCTGCTGGCCCTGAACATCTTCCTGGGCCCCATCTCCATCGCCCTCGCCTCGGCGGCCCTCTACCGCCGCACCACCCGCCGCGGCCGCGCCTACCTCGGCCTGGGCCTGGGAATCGCCGACCTCCTGGTCCTACTGGCCTTCATGTCGGCGGACAGCACGCTGTCGTGGAGCTTCTGAGGTTCACGCTGCCGCCACCGCTGCTACTGCTGTGGGCAGGCGTTCCGCAGGGCGGAACGGGTGGGCACAGCCACTAGCGCCGGGTGCCTGGTCAAGAGGGGCTGAGCAAGAGCCCCGGTGGGGCACCCCGGCACCGGGCCCGTACAAACAACCCCCGCCCGACCAGCCCATCAGACAGCGGGCCCTAGAATCGGGCCTACCATGGCATACCTCGACCACGCCGCGACCACCCCGATGCTCCCGGAGGCGGTCGAGGCAATGACCGCGCAGTTCTCCGTCACCGGCAACGCATCCTCCCTGCACGCCGCCGGCCGCCGCGCCCGCCGCACGGTCGAGGAAGGCCGCGAAACCCTCGCGGACGCCCTGGGCGCCCGCCCGAGCGAGGTGGTCTTCACCTCCGGCGGCACCGAGGCGGACAACCTCGCCGTGAAGGGCCTGTACTGGGCCCGCCGCGACGCCGACCCGGCCCGCACTCGGGTCCTCGCGAGCCCCGTGGAGCACCACGCGGTCCTCGACGCGGTCCACTGGCTCGGCGAGCACGAGGGCGCCACGGTCGAGTACCTCCCCGTCGACCGGTACGGCCGCGTCCACCCCGACACCCTCCGCGAGGCCATCGCGCGCAACCCCGACGACGTCGCCCTCGCGACCGTCATGTGGGCGAACAACGAGATCGGCACGGTCATGCCGGTCCGCGAACTGGCCGACGTGGCAGGGGAGTTCGACATCCCGCTGCACGCCGACGCCGTCCAGGCCTTCGGACAGGTCCCCGTCGACTTCGGCGCCTCGGGCCTCGCCGCGATGACCGTCTCGGGCCACAAGATCGGCGGCCCGTACGGCATCGGGGCGCTGCTGCTGGGCCGTGAGTACAGCCCCGTACCGGTCCTGCACGGCGGGGGCCAGGAGCGGCACGTACGCTCCGGGACCCTGGACGTGCCCGCCGTCGCCGCGTTCGCCGTGGCGGGCCGGACCGCCGCCGAGCAGCGCGAGTGGTTCGTCCGCGAGATCGGCGGGCTGCGCGACGAACTGGTCGACGCCGTCCGCCAGGCCGTGCCGGACGCGATCCTCGGCGGGGACCCGGCGAGCGGGGGCCGGCTGCCGGCCAACGCCCACTTCACGTTCCCCGGCTGCGAGGGCGACTCGCTGCTCCTGCTGCTCGACGCGCAGGGCATCGAGTGCTCCACGGGCTCCGCGTGCACGGCGGGGGTGGCCCAGCCGAGCCATGTCCTCCTCGCCACGGGCACCGATCCCGACCTCGCCCGCGGCACGCTCCGCTTCTCCCTCGGCCACACCTCGACGGAGACGGACGTCGAGGCGGTCGCGAAGGCGATCGGGCCGGCGGTGGAGAGGGCGCGGACGGCGGGGCTGAGCTAGACGCTCCGCTGGATGTGCGGTTCTGAGACGGGCCGGTTTGTAGCTGCGGGCCGGTGGGGGTTGGTCGCGCAGTTCCCCGCGCCCCTAAAAGGGGGCGCTCGTCTACGCGCTGCGTGTGGACGGTTCCGCCGACGGGGAGGCCGACCGCTCGGCCGCCTCGCGCACCAGGGGTATGTACCGCTTCCAGTCCCAGTGCGGGCCCGGGTCCGTGTGGTCCGTGCCCGGGACCTCGACGTGGCCGATGATGTGCTCCCGGTCGACCGGGATGCCGTACCGGGCGCAGATACGGGCCGTCAGACGGGCCGAGGCCTCGTACATCGCGTCGGTGAAGTCCTCGGGGCGGTCCACGAAGCCCTCGTGCTCGATACCGACGCTCCGCTCGTTGAAGTCGCGGTTGCCCGCGTGGAAGGCGACGTCCAGCTCGCGGATCATCTGTGTTACGCCGCCGTCCTGGCGGACGATGTAGTGCGTCGCGGCGCCGTGCGCGGGGTTCTGGAAGACCTTCACCGCGCTCGCGTAACTGCCCTGTGTGACATGGATGATCACGCGGTCTATGCCGAAGTCGTCGGGCCGGTCGGCCATACGCCAGTTCGACGAGGAGGCCGCCACCCAGCGCGCGCCCCGGAAGTCGACCTCGCCGTCCGTGCGCGGCTTCTCCACGCTCGGCAGCCGCCACCACATGCGCTTCAGCTCGTCCTGGGCCAGCACGGCCGTGCCCACCGCGGCCGCGGCCGCGGTGGCCCCGCCGATGAGCAGCGCACGGCGCCCGATGCGCCGGTCCGTGTCCTTGCCCGTATCCCCACCCTGATCGTGCATGTCTAGTCGAACGGATACTCGTGGGTTCCGGTTCCCGCGGACCCGTACCCTTGAAGGGTTATGACTGAGACCTCGCAGCGCCCCCTTCGCGTACTGGCCGCCATGTCCGGTGGTGTGGACTCCGCCGTCGCCGCCGCCCGTGCCGCGGAAGCAGGGCATGACGTGACCGGAGTCCACCTCGCTCTCTCGGCGAACCCGCAATCGTTCCGCACGGGCGCGCGTGGCTGTTGCACCATCGAGGATTCGCGCGACGCCCGCCGCGCCGCGGACGTCATCGGCATCCCGTTCTACGTGTGGGACCTCGCCGAGCGCTTCCGCGAGGACGTGGTCGAGGACTTCGTCGCGGAGTACGAGGCGGGCCGCACCCCGAACCCCTGTCTGCGCTGCAACGAGAAGATCAAGTTCGCGGCCCTGCTCGACAAGGCCCTCGCCCTCGGCTTCGACGCGGTCTGCACGGGCCACTACGCCAAGGTGATCGTGAACGACGACGGCACGCGCGAGCTGCACCGCGCCTCGGACATGGCCAAGGACCAGTCCTACGTCCTCGGTGTGCTGGACGACCGTCAGCTCGCGCACGCGCTCTTCCCGCTCGGCGACACGCTCACCACGAAGGACGAGATCCGCGCGGAGGCCGAGCAGCGGGGCCTCGCCGTCGCCAAGAAGCCCGACTCGCACGACATCTGCTTCATCGCCGACGGCGACACCCAGGGCTTCCTCGCGAACCGCCTCGGCAAGGCGGAGGGCGACATCGTGGACGAGACCGGCACGGTCCTCGGCAGCCACGAGGGCGCGTTCGGCTTCACGATCGGCCAGCGCAAGGGCCTGCGCATCGGCACCCCGGCTCCCGACGGCAAGCCGCGGTACGTCCTCGACATCTCGCCCGTGGACAACACCGTGACGGTCGGCCCGGCGGCCGCCCTGGACGTCTTGGCCCTGACCGCCGTCAAGCCCCGCTGGTGCGGTGCCGCTCCGGCCGGCCCGGGTACGTACACCGCCCAGCTCCGCGCCCACGGCGGCGAGACCACGGTCAGCGCCGAACTCGTCGACGGCGAGCTCCGGGTGCGCTTCACCGAGCCCGTCCGCGGCGTCGCCCCCGGCCAGGCGATCGTCCTCTACGACGACACCCGAGTGGTGGGCTCGGCGACGATCGCGACGACTACGCGCGCGGCGACCGCACTGGCCTGACCCGGCCAGGCACCGCACCGCACGGCGGTACGGCTACCCGGCGAAGAACTCCGCCAGCGCCGGTGCCAGGACCCCCGGATCCACCACGTGAGTCTGACCGTCGAGCACGCGGTACGTTCCGTCCGGTGCCGCCTCCGCGGTGGCCCGGGCGGCCTCGCGCATCCACTCGGGGCTCGCGCCGCCCGCCAGGGCCAGTACGGGCACGGGGACGGACGCGAGGCGCTTGCGGGGCACCAGTCCGTCGCCCATCACGGCGTTGTCGTACGCGAGGGTCGGGGCGACCGCCTCCAGGGCCGGCCACACGGCGGAGTGCCGCATGCCCCTGATGACCTCGGGGGGCGCCCCGGTCAGGGCGATGAACAGCTCCACCGCGTCTCCGCGCCTGTCCTGCGCCAGCAGCTGGGTGAGGCGCTCGGTGTACTCCGCGCGCTGTTTTTCGCCCCCTTCGTAGACGGCGAACGGCGGCTCGTAGACGGCCACTTTGCCGACCGGCAGCCCGCTCGCCGCCGCCTCCAGGACCAGCGCGGCGCCCGAGGACATGCCGTACAGGGCCGCGCTTCCGTCGCCCGTGGCCTCGATGAGGGCCGCGATGTCCTCGACCTCCCGGGCCACCTCGAAGGGCTGCGTGTCACCGCTCTCGCCGCGGCCCCTGCGGTCGTACACGACCGCGGCGAACCGGTCCGACAGGAGCGAGGCCAGGGGCGCGTCGGAAGCTCCCGTGGCCATCGCCCCGGTCACGAGGATGACCGCCGGGCCCTCACCACTGACTTCGTACGCGATGGGCGTCCCATCGCGCGAGATCGTCTTCTTCTCCATGCCTGTGAGGACTGCCGGGCGGCCCGGAACTCATCGGTGGGACATGGATCCGTTCGCGGACGGGGTCAGACGGCTTCTACTTCGTAGAAGCACAGGTGGTCCTTGATCTCGGCGACCTCCGGCTTGGGGTCGGGGTATGTCCAGACAAGGTCGGGAGCGTCCGGCAGCGACCAGTAGGACGCGTCACCCTTGAAGGGGCAGTGGGTACGGGTCTCCGACGGGGTCAGCAGATCGAGGCGTACGTCCTCCGCGGGGAGGTAGTAGCGCACGGGCAGGCCCGTCTCGCGCAGCAGCAGCGGGCGTGTGCTCTCGGCGAGCACCTGTCCGCCGTGCACGACACGGACGTGCTCGGTGCCCTGCTCAATGGTGATGCGGTGGCCTTGGGTCACGGCTTTTCGGCCTCCTCAGGTAGCGGTCTCGTCCGGTACAGCGCAGGCTGCTGTCGTGTTCTTCCCCGTCGTCCCCGGCTTTTCGTCCGTCTCTTCTCCTTGGTTTCTCTCCGGCGGAGGTCCTCATGGGAGCCACGCGCCTGACCCGCAACCGCACGACACTGGCCCACCAGGTGCGATACGCCCTGCGGTATCCCGAGAGGGTCCCCGCGCACGCGCGCCGCGCCACGCGTGACGCCTGGCTGCGGCTGCGGTACGGCCATGACCACATCGCGTACTACCGGGCCGTGATGGCCTCGGACACCGCGCGCGGCGCCGAGTCGGCGGTGGGGCACAACCCGTCGCGCGACCGGTGGACGCAGATCGGCCGGATGCAGTTCGACTACCTGACGGGGCACGGGCTGAAGCCGGAGCACCGGATGCTGGAGATCGGCTGCGGGAACCTGCGCGCCGGGCGGCTGTTCATCGACTACCTGGAGAGCGGCCACTACTACGGGATCGACATCTCGCCGGACATCCTCATCGCGGCCCAGGACACCCTCGTACGGGAGGGTCTTCAGGACCGGCTTCCGTATCTGACGCTCACCGACGACCTGACGTTCGCGTTCCTGCCTGACGCGCACTTCGACGTGGTGCACGCGCACAGCGTGTTCTCGCACTCGCCGCCGCACGTCATCGAGGAGTGCTTCGCGCACGTCGGCCGGATTCTGGCGCCGGGCGGCTTCTTCGACTTCACCTTCGACCGGACCGAGGGCAGGGAACACCAGGTCCTGCGCGAGGACTTCTACTACCGCACGCAGACCCTCGTCGGACTCGCCGCGACCCACGGCCTGTCGGCGCGCTTCATGGAGGACTGGGAGGCCCTGCCGCACCGTCAGTCGCGGATGCGCGTGATGGCGATGTCAGAGCCGGGTCGTAGCGTGGAGCCATGAATATCTGCGTCTTCCTCTCGGCCGCCGACCTCGACGAGCGCTACACCCGCCCCGCCCGCGAGTTCGCCGAGCTGCTCGGCAAGGGCGGGCACACGCTGGTGTGGGGCGGTTCGGACGTCGGGCTCATGAAGGTCGTCGCCGACGGTGTGCAGGAGGCCGGAGGGCGGCTGCTGGGCGTCTCCGTGGAGTTCCTGGCTGCCAAGGCGCGCAAGGGCGCCGACGAGATGGTCATCGCGGCAGACCTCGCCGAGCGCAAGGCACTGCTCCTGGAGAAGGCCGACGCCGTCGTGATCATGGTCGGCGGCACGGGCACGCTCGACGAGGCGACGGAGATCCTGGAGCTGAAGAAGCACGGGCACACCGACAAGCCGGTCGTCCTGCTCAACACCGCGGGCTTCTACGACGGCCTGAAGGAGCAGTTCCGCCGTATGGAGGACGAGGGCTTCCTGCCGCTGCCCCTCACGGAGCTCGTGTTCTTCGCCGAGGAGCCCGTCGGGGCGCTGGCCTACCTGGAGGAGAGCCAGGGCACGCAGTGAGCCGCCGGGGCACACAGCGGGCCCGGGGGCACCGGTTGTAGGGCACGGCGGGGGAGGGGGACGCCCGTGCGAGCATGGCGGGCATGCCTACTCACCTGATCACCGGGGCCGGTTCCGGCATCGGCGCGGCCGTCGCCCGCCGCCTGCACGCGCGCGGGGACGAACTCGTCCTGCACGCGCGCGACGCGGGCCGCGCGAAGGAGCTGGCCGCGGAGTTCCCCGGGGCCCGGACCCTGGTCGGCGACCTCGCGGACCCGGACCGGCTCTCCTGGGCGTTCTCGCACCAGACGCTGCCCGACCGGATCGACTCGCTGATGCACATCGCGGGTGTCGTCGACCTCGGCCCGGTCGGCGAGCTGACTCCCAAGACGTGGCGTCACCAGCTCGACGTGAACCTGATCGCGCCCGCCGAGCTGACCCGCCACTTCCTGCCCCAACTCCGCGTCACCCAGGGCCATGTGATCTTCGTCAACTCCGGCGCGGGCCTCAGCGCCTCCGCCGGCTGGTCCGCGTACGCGGCCTCCAAGCACGGCCTGAAGGCCCTCGCGGACTCCCTGCGCAACGAGGAGCACGCGAACGGCGTCCGCGTCACGACCGTCTATCCCGGCCGCACCGCGAGCCCCATGCAGGCCAAGGTCCACCAGCAGGAGGGCAAGGAGTACGACGCCTCGAAGTGGATCGACCCCGAGTCCGTCGCGACGAGCATCCTCATGGCCCTCGACCTGCCCCGCGACGCGGAGATCAACGACCTGACGGTACGCCCCGGCCGCTGACCGGGATCCGAACCGGAGCACCTACACGGCATCGAACCCGGACCCGCGTCCGATCCCGGGCACGGACTGTGGCGTCCCGTCCCGCGGGCATTCCGTAGGCTGCCCGGGTGAGCGAAAACAGCGAGTTCAGGCCCGGCCCCGCGACCGGTGTCGGGTCGATGCCCGGCGGGGACGCCCGGGAGGCCGCCAAGACCGTGGCCGGGACCTTCGAGGGCCCCGAGACGGGCATGCCGTTCCTGGCGGAACTGCCCGCGCGCGGCCCCGGTGCCGACATGATCGGGCGGACCGCCGGAATGCTCGCCGAGCTGTACGCGCGCGTGGAGCCCAGCGGCTGGCGGCTCGGGGACCGGCCGGGACGGGACACCAGGCGGGCCAGGTCCTGGCTCGGCGAAGACCTCGACGCGCTGGAGGAGTTCACCCAGGGCTACCAGGGCCCGCTGAAGGTCCAGGCGGTGGGCCCCTGGACGCTCGCCGCCGCGCTGGAGCTGCGCAACGGCGAGGTGGCGCTCTCCGACCCCGGCGCCTGCCGGGACCTCGCCGGATCACTCGCCGAGGGACTGCGTGAGCACCTCGCCGAGGTACGCCGTCGCATTCCGGGTGCCGAGGTGGTCCTGCAGCTCGACGAACCGTCCCTCTTCGCCGTACTGAGCGGCCGGGTGAGGTCCGCGAGCGGTTACCGCACCCACCGGGCCGTGGACCGGCAGGTCGTCGAGGCCACGCTGCGGGACGTCGTCGGAGTTCAGGCCGGCGGCCCGGTCGTCGTGCACTCGTGCGCCCCCGACGTCCCGTTCGCGCTGCTGCGCAGAGCCGGAGCGAGCGCCGTCTCCTTCGACTTCGCTCTCCTCACCGAGCGTGACGACGACACGATCGGGGAAGCGGTGGAAGGGGGCACCAAGCTCTTCGCCGGTGTCGTCCCGGGGACGGATGCCGCATTGTCAGACCCTGCCGGTAGCGTCATGGGTGTCAGGACGCTGTGGCGCAGGCTGGGGCTGAATCCGGGGCTTCTCACGGACGCGGTCACCCTCACCCCGTCGTGCGGACTCGCGGGCGCCTCCCCCGAGTACGCGCGCCGGGCACTCGCCCACTGCGCCCGGGCGGCGAGATCCCTCGCGGACAACCCAGAGTAACGGGAGGACGACACGGTGGCCGGCGACAAGGACGCACAGATGGCCTCGGCTGCGGGACCCGCGCCCGCCGAGGCTCGGGAGAAGCACGCGCAGCTCGCTGAGCAGATCGAGGAACACCGCTTCCGGTACTACAGGAATGACGCGCCGGTCATCAGCGACGCGGACTTCGACAAACTCCTGCGTGCCCTGGAGGCCTTGGAGTCCGAGTTTCCCGAGCTGCGCACCCCGGACTCGCCGACCCAGAAGGTCGCGGGGGCGTACGCGGGCGATTTCACGACGTTCTCGGCCGTCCAGCACCGCGAGCGCATGCTCTCCCTCGACAACGCCTTCGACGACGAGGAGCTGGTCGGCTGGGCGGACCGCGTCGCCAAGGAGGTCGGCACCTCCGACCACCACTTCCTGTGCGAGCTGAAGGTCGACGGCCTCGCGGTCAACCTCACGTACGAGCACGGCCGTCTCACGCGCGCGGCGACCCGTGGCGACGGCCGCACGGGCGAGGACATCACGCCCAACGTCCGTACGATCACGGAGATCCCCGACCGTCTGCACGGCGACCGCATCCCGGACCTCGTGGAGATCCGCGGCGAGGTCTACTTCCCGATGGAGAAGTTCGAGGAGCTCAACGCCCGGCTGGTGGAGGCGGGTGACAAGCCCTTCGCCAACCCGCGCAACGCGGCGGCGGGTTCACTCCGCCAGAAGGACCCCCGGATCACCGCGACCAGGCCGCTGCACATGGTCGTCCACGGCATCGGAGCCCTGGAGGGCTTCGACGGCATGAGCCGCCTCTCACAGGCGTACGAACTGCTGCACGCCTGGGGCCTGCCGACGACCCGCTACGGCAAGGTGGTCGACGACCTCGACGGCGTACGGGAGTTCATCGCCTACTACGGAGAGAACCGCCACTCCGTGGAGCACGAGATCGACGGCGTGGTCGTCAAGCTCGACGAGATCCCCCTCCAGGGCCGCCTCGGCTCGACCTCCCGCGCACCCCGCTGGGCGATCGCCTGGAAGTACGCGCCGGAGGAGGTCAACACCAAGCTGGTCAACATCCGCGTGGGCGTGGGCCGCACGGGCCGCGTCACTCCGTACGCGCAGGTGGAGCCCGTCACGGTGGCCGGCTCCGAGGTCGAGTTCGCCACGCTGCACAACCAGGACGTGGTGAAGGCCAAGGGCGTCCTCATCGGCGACACCGTGGTGCTCCGCAAGGCCGGAGACGTCATCCCGGAGATCCTCGGCCCGGTCGTCGACCTGCGGGACGGCAGCGAGCGGGAGTTCGTGATGCCCGCCGAGTGCCCCGAGTGCGGCACACCGCTTGCGCCCGCCAAGGAGGGCGACATCGACCTCCGCTGCCCGAACGGCCAGACCTGCCCCGCCCAGTTGCGCGAGCGCCTCTTCTACCTCGGCGGCCGCAAGTCCCTGGACATCGAGAACTTCGGTTACGTCGCCGCCGCCGCGCTCACCAAGCCCCTGGAGCCCGCCGAGCCGCCCCTGAGGGACGAGGGCGACCTCTTCGACCTCACCATCGAGCAGTTGCTGCCCATCAAGGCGTACGTCCTCGACCAGGACAGCGGACTGCCCAAGCGGGACCCGAAGACCGGCGAGGAGAAGATCGCCACGGTCTTCGCCAACCAGGAGGGCGCTCCGAAGAAGAACGCGCTCGCGATGCTGGACTTCATCGCGGCCGCCAAGGAGCGTCCGCTGGCCCGGATCATCACCGGCCTGTCCATCCGGCATGTGGGGCCGGTCGCGGCCGAGGCCCTGGCCCGCGAGTTCCGCTCGATCGACCGCATCCAGCAGGCCACGGAGGAGGAGCTGGCCGCCGTGGAGGGCGTCGGGCCCACCATCGCGGCTTCTCTGAAGCAGTGGTTCACGGTGGACTGGCACCAGGAGATCCTCCGAAAGTGGAAGGCCGCCGGCGTCCGCATGGAGGAGGAGAGCTCCGGCGAGGACGAGGGACCCCGCCCGCTCGAAGGACTCACGGTCGTCGTCACCGGCACCCTGGAACATCACACCCGCGACGGAGCGAAAGAGGCACTCCAGAGCCGGGGAGCGAAAGTGACCGGTTCTGTTTCTAAGAAGACGGCTTTTGTTGTCGTGGGTGACAATCCTGGATCGAAGTATGACAAGGCAATGCAGCTCAAAGTGCCGGTTCTGAACGAGGAGGGCTTCGCCGTTCTGCTCGAACAAGGACCGGAGGCGGCGGCCGAAGTCGCGCTTCCGATCGAGGAGTAGCGGTTGAAGACCACCCGTTCGGCGCATACCAGATGCATACGGGTGGCCGGGTCGCATTCGGGCAACCGTCGACGACCGCTGCCCGTGGAAGCCTTCTGCGGCCTACTGTTGAGGTGTGCGCCTGCCGTGCCCAGCTGCGGTTGGGGCATCCCCTGCTCTTCAGGAGCTCTGGGGAAGGGTTATCAGACGCGGTGCCGTTGAGGGTTTAGTCGGGCATCGGGCCGCGTGGCGTGGGCACCGCCGGCTGTGAGAGGGACGGGAATGGAACCGACCGAGAGCGCCGCCCCGGACTCACGGCTGCGCCCGCGCTGGGTGACCGGCGTGCGGCGATGGGGGCACCCCTTGCTGGAGCGAAGCCGGGAGTTCGGAGCGGGCCTCAGGGTCGCGCGGCCGACGGGGCGTCCGGGCGGGCAGGTGCGCGCCGCCGGACAGTACAGCGCGTCGGCCGGGCACGGCCCGGGCCGCCTCACCTCCGTCCCCGGATCCCCGTCCCACATTCCGGGCCACGAGTCCGAGAAGCAGATGTCCTGGCCCGCGCTGCCCACGGCGGTCATCACGTCGGCCGCGTTCGTCCTGGGCGCGGGCTTCTACCGGGCGTTCACCGGGAACCACGCGCTCTTTCCGTCCGGTTCCACCGGCTGGGCGCTCGCGGTCCTGGTCGGCGTCATCGTCGGCCACCTGGTCGCGCTCGGCCGTTCCCGCTGGTGGGGCGGTACGGGCTCCGGCGCGGCCCTCACCCTCGCCGTCCTGCTGCTCTACGGCTGGGTGCCCGCCGGGATGGTCAGCCTCACGGTCGTCGTCCTCGTCGGCATAGCCCGTCGGCATCGCTGGCGGCAGGGCGTGCTGCACGGCGCGGTGGACATCCTCGGCATCGGTGCCGGGGCGCTGGTGCTCGCCGTGTTCGGCCGGGTGCCGTCCGTCGAGACGCCCTGGAAACCGGAGACTTGGACTGTTTACACGGCTCCTTCGGTGGTGTTGGTGGCCGGGGCGTATCTCGTGGTGTCGCGCGCGCTGCTCTGGTACCTCCACGCGCCGCGTACGGCCGGACTGCCGACCGTGGCCCGAACAGCCCTGGTCAGACAGGGGCTGGTCGCCGTCGCGCTGCTCGGCATCGCCCCGCTGATCTGCGTCGTCGCGATCGCCCTCCCCGCGCTCCTGCCGCTCTTCTCGGTTCCCCTCATCGCTCTCGACTCAACGCTCTGGATAGCGCGGGCGCGGGCCGAGGAGCAACTGCGTGACCCCCTCACCGGACTGCCCAACCGGCAGTGGCTGCTCGAACGGACCTGGCGGGCGCTGGACGACGCCGAACGAATCGGTGCACGTTCCGCTCTGATGCTGATCGATCTCGATCGCTTCAGGGCCGTGAATGACACGCTTGGCCACCTCGCCGGAGACCGGCTGCTGTTGCAGATAGCGGACCGGCTGCGGGTGGCGCTGCCGCGCGGGGCGGAGGCCGCGCGGCTCGGCGGGGACGAGTTCGCCGTGTTACTGCCCATCGTCGACTCGACGACGTCCGCGTCGCGGGTCGCCCGCAATCTCGTCGCCGCGCTCGGGTCACCGCTCGACCTCGACGGGCTCACCCTCGTCCTGGAGGCCAGCGCCGGGCTCGCGGTCTTCCCCGATCACGCGCTGGACGCGGAGGGGCTGCTGCGGCGGGCGGACGTCGCGATGTACCAGGCGAAGCGCGACCGCACGGGCGTGGAGGTGTACGAGTCCAAGCGGGACTCCAACACCCCCGACCGGCTCGGACTGCTCGGGGACCTGCGGCGGGCGCTCGACGCGGGAGACGTCGAACTGCACTACCAGCCGAAGGTCCGCTTCGACGGACAGGTGGCGGGCCTCGAAGCACTCGTGCGGTGGGTGCATCCCGAGCGCGGGAAGGTGCCGCCGGACGAGTTCATAGCCATCGCCGAGTCGTCCGGGCTGATGCCGCATCTCACCGAGTACGTGCTGGAGACGGCGCTCGCCCAGGTGGCGCGGTGGCGGGCCCGGGGGCTGCGGGTGCCGGTCGCCGTCAACGTGTCACCGCGGGACGTGCACACGCCCGGGTTCGCCGGGTCGGTCGCCGCTCGGCTCGCCCGGCACGGGGTTCCCGCGGGGGCGCTTCAGCTGGAGATAACGGAACACGTGCTGCTCGAAGACCCGCAGCGGGCCGCGGACACCCTGGCGGGGCTGACCGGGCACGGCGTGAAGATGTCGCTCGACGACTTCGGGACCGGGTATTCGTCGCTGGTGCATCTGCGGCGGCTGCCCGTGAGCGAGCTGAAGATCGACCGGTCCTTCGTGGCGCGGCTCGCCGTGGACACCGAGGACGCCGAGATCGTGCGGTGCACCATCGATCTCGCTCACTCGCTCGGGTTGGTGGTCGTCGCCGAGGGGGTCGAGGACGACGAGACGTGGGAGCGGCTCCGGGATCTCGGGTGCGACGCGGTTCAGGGGTGGCTCGTGGCGGCGGCGATGCCTCCGGAGGAGGCCACCGCGTGGCTGCTTGCGCGGGGGTCCCGGGGGTGGCAGCGGCCGAAGGCCGCCTTGCCCGCCGCGTTGCCTGCGGCGGCTGAGGAGTAGTTCTTCGGGTGCGGGTCGGTGGGTTGTTGCTTTCCCGCCCGCACCGCCCATTACTGGTGCCTGAGACGTGAGGGTTTCCCGTGGGGGGTTCTCGCCGTCGGCGTCGTCCGGCCGTCGTGCGGCGGTGGTCCCGCCGTCGTGCGGCGGTGGTCCGGCCGTCGTGCGGTGCGTGAGACCCGTACGGTCCATACCGCCCGCATGCGTCCCCCACCGAGCCGTGCCCGGGAAACCGATGTACGGGGATCTCCGTGTGACCCATAGGATTGGGCCAAACCACACTCACTCACCCCTGAGGATCGCTGCATGCCTGGCATCACGCGCGAGGAGGTCGCCCACCTCGCCCGGCTGGCGCGTCTGGAGCTGAAGGGCGAAGAGCTCGACCACTTCGCCGGCCAGCTCGACGACATCATCGGCGCGGTCGCCCGCGTCAGCGAGGTCGCCGACCAAGACGTACCGCCGACCTCCCACCCGCTGCCGCTGACGAACGTCATGCGCGCGGACGAGGTCCGTCCGTCGCTCACCCCCGCGCAGGCGCTCTCCGGCGCCCCGGCCCAGGAGCAGCAGCGTTTCAAGGTGCCGCAGATCCTGGGGGAGGACTAATCACCATGACGGACAGCAACGTCAACATCATCAAGCTCACCGCCGCGGAGATCGCCTCCAAGATTGCCGCGGGCGAGCTCACCGCCGTCGAGGTCACCGAGGCGCACCTCGCGCGCATCGAGGCCGTCGACGAGAAGGTGCACGCCTTCCTGCACGTCGACCGGGACGGGGCGCTCGCGCAGGCCCGTGCCGTCGACGAGAAGCGCGCCAAGGGCGAGAAGCTCGGGCCTCTCGCCGGTGTGCCTCTCGCGCTCAAGGACATCTTCACCACCGAGGGCATCCCGACCACCGTCGGGTCGAAGATCCTCGAAGGGTGGATCCCGCCGTACGACGCCACCGTCACCAAGCGCCTGAAGGCCGCCGACGTCGTCATTCTCGGCAAGACCAACATGGACGAGTTCGCCATGGGGTCCAGCACCGAGAACAGCGCGTACGGGCCCACCGGCAACCCGTGGGACCTCACCCGCATCCCCGGCGGCTCCGGCGGTGGTTCGTCCGCCGCGCTCGCCTCCTACGAGGCGCCCCTCGCCATCGGCACGGACACCGGCGGCTCCATCCGCCAGCCCGCCTCCGTCACCGGCACGGTCGGCGTGAAGCCGACGTACGGCGCCGTCTCGCGGTACGGAATGGTGGCGTTCAGCAGCAGTCTCGACCAAGGCGGGCCCTGCGCTCGTACCGTTCTCGACGCCGCCCTCCTGCACGAGGTCATCGCCGGGCACGACCCCCTCGACTCCACCTCCATCGACGCGCCCGTCCCGGCCGTCGTCGAGGCCGCCCGCAACGGCAGCGTCGAAGGAATGCGCGTCGGTGTCGTCAAGCAGTTCCGCGGCGAGGGCTACCAGGCCGGTGTCGTGCAGCGCTTCGACGAGTCCGTCTCGCTCCTCAAGGAACTGGGCGCCGAGATCGTCGAGCTGGACTGCCCGTCCTTCGACCTCGCCCTTTCGGCGTACTACCTCATCGCCCCGTCCGAGTGTTCGAGCAACCTCGCCCGTTTCGACGGCCTGCGCTACGGCCTGCGCACCGGCGACGACGGCACGCACTCCGCCGAGGAGGTCACCGCCCTCACCCGTGAGGCGGGCTTCGGCGACGAGGTCAAGCGCCGCATCATGCTCGGCACGTACGCGCTCAGCTCCGGCTACTACGACGCGTACTACGGCAGCGCCCAGAAGGTCCGTACGCTCATCACGCGCGACTTCGAGAAGGCGTTCGAGCAGGTGGACGTGATCGTCTCGCCCACCACGCCGACCACCGCCTTCCCGATCGGCGAGCGCGCCGACGACCCGATGGCGATGTATCTCGCGGACCTGTGCACCATTCCGACGAACCTCGCGGGCAACGCCGCGATGTCGCTGCCCTGCGGTCTCGCGCCGGAGGACAACCTGCCCGTGGGCCTGCAGATCATCGCCCCCGCGATGCAGGACGACCGCCTTTACAAGGTGGGAGCCGCCGTCGAGGCCGCGTTCGTGGAACGCTGGGGGCACCCGCTGATCGAGGAGGCTCCGTCGTTGTGAGTGCCACGGCCAACAAGGCAAAGAACTTCAAGAAGTCGAAGAAGGGGCTGTACCTGTCGCTCGGCAGTACGGCGTTCGGCGCGATCAGCGTCGCCAAGCAGGCCAAGCTGGCCCGCAGTGACGGGGACACCCTGAGGCTCATCGACGCCGCCGTTTCCGCCGCCGCCATCGTCACCGGCCTTGCGATCATCTACCGGGAGCTCAAGCGCCTCGGTGACGACGACGTCCTGCTGGGCTGAGAGGGAAAGTTTCACCGTGACTGTCACGACTGACCTGGTGTCGTACGAGGACGCGCTGGCGTCGTACGACCCCGTCATGGGCCTCGAAGTCCATGTCGAACTCGGCACCAAGACCAAGATGTTCTGCGGCTGTTCCACCGAGCTGGGCGCCGAACCCAACTCGCAGGCCTGCCCGACGTGCCTCGGCATGCCCGGCGCGCTGCCGGTCGTCAACGCGATCGGCGTCGAGTCCGCGATCAAGATCGGTCTCGCGCTGCACTGCGAGATCGCCGAGTGGTGCCGCTTCGCCCGGAAGAACTACTTCTATCCGGACATGCCGAAGAACTTCCAGACCTCGCAGTACGACGAGCCGATCGCCTTCAACGGCTATCTGGACGTCCAGCTGGAGGACGGCGAGGTCTTCCGCGTGGAGATCGAGCGCGCCCACATGGAGGAGGACACCGGCAAGTCGCTGCACGTCGGCGGCGCGACCGGCCGTATCCACGGCGCCTCGCACTCGCTGCTCGACTACAACCGTGCCGGCATCCCGCTCATCGAGATCGTCACCAAGCCGATCGAGGGCGCCGGCGAGCGCGCTCCCGAGGTCGCCAAGGCGTACGTCGCCGAGCTGCGCGAGCTCATCAAGGCGCTCGGGGTCTCGGAAGCCCGCATGGAGCAGGGCCAGATGCGCTGCGACGTGAACCTGTCGCTGCGCCCGCACGGCCGCGAGAAGTTCGGCACCCGGAGCGAGACCAAGAACGTCAACTCGCTGCGGTCCGTGGAGCGGGCGGCCCGCTTCGAGATCCAGCGGCACGCGGCCGTTCTGAACAGCGGCGGCACGATCATCCAGGAGACCCGCCACTTCCACGAGGACACCGGGTCCACGACCTCGGGCCGCGTGAAGGAGGAGGCGGAGGACTACCGCTACTTCCCCGAGCCGGACCTCGTGCCGATCGCCCCCTCCCGCGAGTGGGTCGAGGAGCTGCGCGCGGGCCTGCCCGAGCAGCCGCTGGCCCGGCGCAACCGGCTGCGCGAGGAGTGGGGCATCACCGCCCACGACATGCAGTCGATCCTCAACGCCGGTGCCATCGACTCCATCGTCGCCACCATCGCGGCGGGCGCCGACGCGGCCTCCGCCCGTAAGTGGTGGATGGGCGAACTGGCTCGTACGGCCAACGAGTCGGGTGTGTCCCTGGACGCGCTGGCCATCACGCCCGAGCAGGTCGCCCGGGTGACCGCCCTGGTCAACGAGGGCTCCCTCAACGACAAGCTGGCCCGTCAGGTCATCGAGGGCGTCCTCAAGGGCGAGGGCACTCCGGACGAGGTCGTCGACAAGCGCGGTCTGAAGGTCGTCTCCGACGAGGGCGCCCTGACGACGGCCGTCGAGGAGGCCATCGCCGGCAACGCGGCCATCGCGGACAAGATCCGCGGGGGCAAGGTTGCCGCCGTGGGCGCCCTGGTGGGCGCCGTCATGAAGGCCACGCGCGGGCAGGCCGACGCGGCCCGCGTCAAGGAGCTCATCCTGGAGAAGCTCGGCGTCGAGGGCTGAGCCCTGAACGCCGTGGCGGTCTCATGCGTACAAGTCTTTGAGGCCGCTCACTCCTACCGCGTGTAGGGCGATCGGGGGGTGCATCGGTACCGATGTACCCCCCATTGGCGTGTCTGCGGGTGTCGTGCGGGGCGACAGAGTTCATTGGATTGTCGTGTGAACTGTCTCGCATTCCTGTGAGTAAACCCACGAATGAGGCCAACGATCACTTTCGACTGCAAGAGTGATAACGAATTGGTCATGCGTTCTTTGCGGGCAGTTCCCGATAAAGATCCACATAACACCCAGGGGAGCTCGTCCGTGGCAGCTCTAGCACGTTGGTGTGTCCAGCACCGCCTCGTCGCCGTACTGCTCTGGCTCCTCGCCTTCGGCGGGATCACCGCCGCCGCTGCCGTCACCGGAACCGCGTACTCGAACGACTACGAGGCGCCCGGCACCGAATCGGGCCGCGCCAGCCAGCTCCTCCAGGACGGTTTCCCCGGCCTCGGCGGCGACAGCGACACCGTTGTCTGGCACACCACCTCCGGCACGGTCCGCGCCGCGGACGTCGAGCAGACCATGAGCCACACCCTCGACGAGATCGCCGCCCTGCCCGGAGTGGCCGCGGTCGCCAGCCCGTACAAGGGGCACGGCGCGGACCAGATCAGCGGCGACGGACGTACGGCCTATGCCACCGTGACCTTCGACGACCCGGCCGAGGACATCGACCAGGGCGAGGCCACGGCCGTCGTCGACACCGCGAAGGCCGCGGAGACGGACGGACTCCAGGTGGAGCTGGGCGGCCAGGCCGTCGCCCTCACCGAGTCGTCGGGCGGCCACATCGCCGAGGTCGTCGGCGTGATCGTCGCCGCCGTGGTCCTCTTCCTCGCCTTCGGCTCCCTCGCCGCCTCGCTGCTGCCCATCGCCACGGCCCTGGTCAGCGTCGGCACGGCGTACGCGGGGATCGCGCTCCTCGGGCACGCGATGACCGTGGCCGACTTCGCGCCGATGCTCGGCATGCTGATCGGACTCGGCGTCGGCATCGACTACGCGCTGTTCATCGTCACCAGACACCGACGCGGCCTGAAACGCGGACTGTCCGTCGAGGAGGCCGCGCGGAACGCCGTGGCCACCACCGGGCGCGCGGTCGTCTTCGCGGGCGCCACCGTCTGTATCGCCCTGCTCGGCATGCTCATACTGCGGCTCGGTTTCCTCAACGGCGTCGCGATCGCCGCCTCCCTGACCGTGGTCCTCACCGTCGCGGCCTCCGTGACCCTGCTGCCCGCGCTGCTCTCCTTCATCGGCATGCGCGCCCTCAGCCGCCGGGAACGCCGCCGCCTTGACGAGCACGGTCCCCAGCCGGAGATCCCCACCGGGCTCGCCGCCCGCTGGTCCGCCTTCGTCGAGAAGCACCCCAAACTCCTCGGCGGTGTCGCCCTGGCCGTCATCGCCCTGCTCGCGATCCCGACGTTCTCCCTGCACCTGGGCACCTCCGACCAGGGCAACAACCCGGAAACGGCCACCACACGACAGGCGTACGACCTGCTCGCCGACGGCTTCGGACCCGGACTGAACGGGCCGCTGACCCTCGTCACGCATGTCGACGGGGCCCAGGACCGGGTCGCCCTCGACAACCTCGACGCCACGCTCAGGGCGACCGAGGGCGTCCGGACGGCGACCCCGGTGAGGTACAACAACGCCGGTGACACCGCCTACCTCAGCGTCGTACCGACATCCTCGCCGCAGTCCGAGCGGACCAGCGACCTCGTCGACCGGCTGCGCGACGACGTGCTGCCGCGGGCCGAGGCCGGGACCACGCTCGACCTTCAGGTCGGCGGCATGACCGCCGGGTACGACGACTTCGCCGCCGTCATCGTCGACAAACTGCCCCTCTTCGTGGGCGTCGTCATCGGCCTCGGCTGCGTCCTGCTGCTGCTCGCCTTCCGCTCCGTCGGCATCCCGCTGAAGGCCGCCGCGATGAACATCGCGGCCGTCGCAGCCTCCTTCGGAGTCGTCGTCGCGATCTTCCAGTGGGGCTGGGGCAGCGAACTGCTGGGCCTCGGCCGGGCCGGCCCGATCGAACCGTTCCTGCCCGTGATCATGGTCTCCGTGCTCTTCGGGCTCTCCATGGACTACCAGGTGTTCCTGGTCAGCAGGATGTACGAGGAGTGGCTGGAGACCGGCGACAACCGGCGGGCCGTCCGCGTGGGCCTCGCCGAGACCAGCCGGGTGATCAACTCGGCCGCCGTGATCATGATCTCGGTCTTCCTGGCCTTCGTGCTCAGCGGCGACCGCGTCATCGCGATGTTCGGCATAGCGCTCGCCGCGGCCGTCGCCCTGGACGCCTTCGTGCTGCGTACGCTCCTGGTGCCGGCCCTGATGCACATGCTGGGCGGCGCCAACTGGTGGCTGCCCCGCTGGCTCGACCGGCGCCTGCCGCGCATCAGCATCGAGCCGCCGGAAACCCGTACCGTCGACGCGGAGGGCCGTGCGAGGATCCCGGGGGCGCGCGAGGACGCGCTCGTGGAGGTTCTCGAGAAGGAGCAGCAGCAGGATGTACGCGATATCCCTGGGTGACGACGGCGCCGAACTGCGGCCCCTGGAGCCGTGGCACGCGGAGGAGTTCCTGGCGCACCTGGACCGGGGGCGCGAGTTCATCGGGCAGCACATTCCGTTCGGGACCAAGGCCGTCGACGTCGACTCCGCTAGGGAACTTCTTCAGGCGTACGCCGACAAGCGCGCCACCGACACCGGGAGCCTGCACGGGCTGTGGCTGGAGGGGAAGCTGGTCGGCGGTGTGCTGTTCCTCCACTTCGACGCCGAGCGGGGCACCTGTGAGGTCGGCTGCTGGCTGGAACCGGCCGGCGTGGGGCGCGGACTGGTCACGCGCGCCATGCGGATCCTCATCGACTGGGCGGTCGAGGAGCGGGGCGTCCACCGCGTGGAGTGGCAGGCGTCGGCCGCCAACGAACCGAGCATCAACGTGGCGCGGCGGCTGGGAATGAACCGTGACGGGGTCCTCAGGGAGAGCTTCCCGTACCGGGGCGTACGCCAGAACCTGGAAGTGTGGTCGGTGCTCGCGCCCGAGTGGCGTGCCGCACGCGCGCGTGCCTGGAAGTGACGTCCCGACCGTGCTCGGGGCGATGGCGTACGGGTGCCGAGTAAGGCGAAAAGCCGCCCGGCGCGTGAGGATCTTGGGATCTTTAAGAAATTCTCAGACAGCGTCCGTACGGTGCGGAGCATGGGAACCAAGACAGAGGACGAAGCCGGAGCCAAGACCGGCACCGAGGCACAGCGCGACGAGGAGGCCGTGAAGATCGGCAAGGGCGAGGAGACGGCCGCGATCGGGGAGGTCGAGGAGGCCGAGGCCGCCGAGGCGGCTGACGACCAGGACGACTCCGAGGTCCTCGGCGAGGACGAGGACGACGAGCTGGTGGTCGCGGCCGAGCGCGGTTCCGGCGTGGGCCTGGGTGCCGCCGCCGTCGTGTCCGCCGGGCTCGGTGTCGTGTCGCTGACCGGCAGCTGGGTCGGCACCATCGCGCAGGCGCGCAACGCGCTGCAGGGTCAGCTGGAGGCGGCGCAGAACGCCGATGTGGCCGCGCAGGTCAAGGTCTTCTCCGACTCCTGGAACGCCAACGCGCTCGTCGGCGGCTTCTTCGCGCTCGTCGCGCTGATCGTCGGCGTCGTGGTGCTGGTCCGGCCCGCGTTCGGCAACCCCGACCGGATCCCGGCGCAGGCCCCGTGGGTCAAGTCGGTCGCCTGGGCGGGTGTTGCGCTCGGCGTCGTCGGCCTTCTGCTGGCCGCGCTCAAGTACTCCGACATCCTGCTCGCCATGCCGTCCACGAGCTGAAAACCGCACGTCTGAGGGGCCTTAGTCCCGCCGTAGGCCACTTACGGCGGGACTAAGGCCCTTCCTGCGCCCAAGATGCGGAACTCTCCCGATGTGGCGCACCCCCCTTGGAGACGAAGGTTGAGGCATCGCAACAGAGCGAGGCCGGAAACAACACTTCACGAGGGGTACGAGATGTTCGAGTACGAGCTCCAGCAGATCCGCACCGCGGAGATGATCCGCGAGGCCGACAACTACCGACTGGTCCGCGAGGCCGTCCGCAGCCGCCGCGCCGCCCAGCGCGAGGCCGCGCGATCCGGCCGCGACGACAGCGAGGGGCGGGTGCATAGCCGCCGCCACCGCACACCCCGGTCCGCACGCGTCGCGTGACCGCCGGCGCGGGTGAGGGCGGCCGCACGGGGGTCGGCCGCCCTCACCGGGACAGCACCACCGCGACCACGACCACACCCTCCGAACCCCCGGCCCCGACCGCATCCGCGGCCGGGCCCGAGGCCTTGAGGGGGGCCGACGCGGTACCCGGGCCGGGGGCTGTGGGCGGACCCGAGTCTGTGGGCGGGGCCGAGGCCGCGGGTGGGCCTGAGGTCGTGGGCGGGGCTGCGGCTGCGGGCAAGCCCGAGAGCGCGGGCAGGACCGGAGGAGTGGGTGGCCCCGGGACCATGGGCACGTCCGAGGCTGTGGGTGAGCCTGAGGTTGCGGACGGGCTTGCGGCTGTAGACGGGCCCGAGCCTTTGGGCGGACCTGACGGCACGGACGGGCGCGGAGCGGTGGGTGAGCCCGAGGCTGCGAGCAGGCTCGTAGGTGTGGGCAGGGCCGAGTCTGTGGGCAGGCCCGGGGCCGAGGTCGCCGGTAAGCCCGAGGGCGTGGGCGGGGTCCAGGTTGTGGGTAGGGCCGATGTCTTTGGTGGGGGCTCGGGTGGGCGTAGGGGTGGAGGGCTGGGGAGGGTCGGTGGTGTGGGGCTGGTCGCGATAACCAGTGCCGTTGTGTCAGAGCGCTGTGCGATGCTCGGCGTTGTGGAGACCAGGTCCGTCAGTCCGGTCTTCGTCGGCAGGGTCGGCGAACTGGGCGTGCTGAACGACGCGCTCGCCCGCGCCGCCGCGGGCGAGCCGCAGGCGTTGCTGCTCGGCGGTGAGGCCGGGGTCGGAAAGACCCGGCTCATCGAGGAGTTCGCCACCGCGGCCTGCCGCGAGGGGGCGGTCGTGGCGCTCGGCGGCTGTGTCGAGATCGGCGCCGACGGCCTGCCCTTCGCACCCTTCTCCACCGCGCTGCGCGCCCTGCGCCGCCTCCTGCCCGACGAACTGGCCGCCGCGGCCGCGGGACAGGAGGAGGAACTGGCACGGCTGCTGCCCGAGTTGGGCGACACCTCACGCGGGCGGCACGACGAGGACGGCATGGCCCGCCTCTTCGAACTCACCGTCCGGCTGCTGGAGCGCGTCGCCGCCGACCGCCCGGTCGTCGTCCTCCTGGAGGACCTGCACTGGGCCGACGCCTCGACCCGCCACCTCCTCGCCTACCTCTTCCGCACGCTCCGCAGCGGCCGCCTCCTCGTCGTCGCCACCTACCGCGCCGACGACATCCACCGCCGCCACCCCCTGCGCCCACTGCTCGCCGAACTCGACCGGCTGCGCACCGTCCGCCGTATCGAACTCGGCCGTTTCAGCCGCGCCGAGGTCGGCCGCCAGATCGCCGGAATCATCGCCTCCGAACCCGACCCGACCCGGGTCGACGAGATCTTCACGCGCTCCGACGGCAACGCCTTCTTCGTCGAGGAACTGGCCGTGGCCGCCAACGACGGCTGCCGCACCGGCCTCACCGACTCCCTGCGCGATCTCCTCCTCGTCCGCGTCGAGAGCCTCCCCGAGGGGTCCCAGCGGGTCGCCCGGATCGTCGCCGAGGGCGGCTCCACCGTGGAGTACCGGCTGCTCGCCGCCGTGGCACGCCTCTCCGAGGACGACCTCATCGAGGCACTGCGAGCCGCCGTCGGCGCCAACATCCTGCTCGCGACACCCGACGGGGACGGCTACCGCTTCCGCCACTCCCTGGTGCGCGAAGCCGTCGGCGACGACCTGCTGCCCGGCGAGCGCTCCCGCCTCAACCGCCGGTACGCGGAAGCGCTGGAGGCCGACCCCGCGCTCGTCCCGGCCGACGAGCGCGCCGCCCGCCTGGCCAGCCACTGGTACCACGCGCACGACGCGGCCAAGGCCCTGCCCGCCGTCCTCGACGCCTCCGTCGCGGCCCGCCGCAGGCACGCCTACTCGGAGCAACTGCGGCTCCTGGAGCGGGCGATGGAGCTCTGGGACACGGCCCCCGACTCCGTACGCGCCGAACTGCGGCCCGTCGACTACACCGAGGTCTACCCTCCGTGCGGCTGCGACCCGGCCACCACGCCGCTGCGCTACCTCGACCTGATGGCCGAGGCCGCCGTAGCGGGCCGGTTCTGCGGGGAGCGCGAGCGCGCCCTGAAGATCACCAAGCGGGCCCTGCACCTCCTGGAGGACGAGGACGATCCGCTGCGCGCGGCCTGGTTCTGGATCCAGCGCTCCCGTCTCATCGAGGCGGTGGCCCGCGGCGACGGGTGGAAGGAACTCGCCACCGCCCAGGAGCTGGTGCGAGGGCTCCCGCCGTCCGAGGTGCACGCCGACGTCCTCGCCAACGTCGCCAACTGGTCGATGATGCACAGGCCGGGACCGGAAGCCCTCCAGGCCGCCGAGCGCGCCGTGGAGTACGCCCGGATGGTGGGCGCCCGCGACATCGAGCTGAACGCGCGCCTCACCCTGGGCGGCCTCCTCGTCGAGTCCGGCGACATCGAGGCGGGGCTCGCCGAGGTGCACGAGGTCAAGGAACGGGCGGGGGAGATCGGCGCCGCCTATGTCGTGGGCCGCGCCCATGTGAACCTGCCCTCCCACCTGGAGGGCATCGGCCGCTCCCAGGACGCCGTCCGGATCCTTGAGGAAGGAGTCCAACTCGCCCGCAAGTTGGGTCTGCTGGACACCGAGGCCTGGGTGTGGGGCAATCTCGCCGAGTCGCTCTTCTCCCTGGGCCGCTGGGACGAGGCCGGTGCGGCCGGCTTCAACTCGGACCGTGTCGGCCAGAGCGCCAAGCCCCGCGGCTTCCGCACCACCCTCCAAGCCCATCTCGCGCGCGCCCGGGGCGACCTGCCCGAGGCCGGCCGCCAACTGGCCGCCGCGCGCGAGCACTTCGGCACCCACGACACCGTGCCCCAGCACGCGCTGCCGCTGACCACCCTCGCGATCGGCATAGCCGCCGCCGAGGGCCGTCTCCTCGACGCCCGTGCCGAACTCGACGAGGCCCTGAACACCGGCTTCCCGCCCGGCACCCAGCGCTACGCCTGGCCCCTGCTGCTCACCGCCGCGACCGCGGAGGCCGACGCCCGCGGACTGCCCGTCGCCGAACAGGGCCGCCCCGGCGTCCTGGAACGCCTGCGCAAGTCCGCCAAGTCCCTCACCACGAACGTGCCCGTCTGGCAGGCCCACGAGCACTGGGTACGCGCCGAACTGCTGCGCGCCGAGGGCCGGGACACCCCGGACGAGTGGTCCGAGGCGGTCACCGCCTTCGAACCCCTTGAGCGCCCGTACGACCTCGCCCGGGTGCGGCACCGGCTCGCGGAGTCCCTGCTGGCCTCCGGGGGCGGTGAGGAGGAACGGGACCGCGCCACGGAACTGCTGCGACTGGCCCGCGCCGTGGCCGACCACCTCGGCGCGCGCCCGCTCGCCGATGCCGTCGCCCTGCTCGCCCAGCGCGCCCGCCTCACCCTCACCCTCGCCCGGGCTCCCGAGCGGTCCGCCCCCGCTCCCGCCGACCCGGCCGAGGCGCTCGGCCTCACCAGCCGCGAGCGCGACGTCCTCCGGCTGGTCGCCGCCGGCCGCAGCAACCGCCAGATCGCCGAGGAACTCTTCATCTCCCCGAAGACGGCCAGCGTCCATGTCTCCAACATCCTCGGCAAGCTCAACGTCTCCGGCCGCGGCGAGGCGGCCGCGCTCGCACACCGGATGCGGCTGTTCCCGCCCCACCCGGCCGGCGCCCGGACGGCAGGGTGAGATCCATACGGACACGGGACAGGGGACACGGGCCAGGGGTACGCAGACGGGTCCACCCAGTGGGTTCCACGGAGTGAGGTCTACGCTGTAAGAGACCCCGGGGCGAGGGAGGCACTGTGTTCAACATGATCGAGGAGCTGTTCGCACCAGGCCGCAAGCACACCGACGAGGAACGCAAGCGGCTGGAACTGACCCGCGTGGATCTGAACGACGGGGACCCCGGAAGAGGCCCGATAGACCTCGCCTCCGGCAAAGTGGTCGTCCGCCTGCCGACACAGGCCGAGACCGAGCCCGAGACCGAGCCCCATGCCGAGGCCGAGTCGGACCCCGCCACGACTCCCGACCAGGCTCCAGCGCCGGACCGGACCCGAGCCAGGGAGCAGACCCCGGCCACCAAGCCGGCCCCAGCTACAGCGCAGGCCCCGGCTCAGGCCTTGGCCCCAGCTCCGAACCAGGCTCCGGCCACAGTTCCGGACCCGAACCCGGACCCAGACCCAGCCCCGGCCCCGAACCAGCCCTCGGCCACGGTTTCGGCATCGGACCCGGCCCCCGAGGAAGCTCCCGAATAGGCGCCCCAGATAGACGTCCCAGCCAGACGCCCCAGTTTTCGGGTGTCCTATGTGACCTCCAGCTCCAGAATCTTGTCGTCCCCCGACTCAGGGGTGCCCCGGCCGTCCGTCTCGCTCGTCACCAGCCACAGCTTGTTGCCGCCCGCCGAGACCACCGTGCGCAGGCGGCCGTAGTCGCCCTCCAGGAAGGCCTGGGGGGCCGCCGACTCCTCCGTGCCGTTGAGCGGGATGCGCCACAGCCGCTTGCCGCGCAGGCCCGCCATCCAGATCGAGCCCTCCGCGTAGGCGATGCCGCTGGGGGAGGCCTCGTCGGTGCTCCACTGGTCGATCGGGTTGTGGTACTTGGAGTCGTCGGACTGGCCCTCCGCCTCCGGCCAGCCGTAGTTGTCGCCCGGCTTGATGTGGTTCAGCTCGTCCCACGTGTCCTGGCCGAACTCGGAGGCGAACAGGCGCTGCTTGGAGTCCCAGGCGAGGCCCTGCACATTGCGGTGGCCGTACGAGTAGACCGGCGAGTCGAATGGGTTGCCCGGGGCCGGCTCGCCCTCCGGGGTCAGACGGAGGATCTTGCCGCCGGTGGACTTCTTGTCCTGGGCGAGCTCGGTGACGTACGTCTCGCCCGTGCCCACGTACAGCATCTTGTCCGGGCCGAAGGCGATCCGGCCGCCGTTGTGGTTGGTGCCCTTCGGGATGCCCCTGAACACCGTGTCGGGCGCGCCCAACTGCTCGCCGGCCGGCTTCTTCGCGTCGTACAGCATGCGCACGATGCGGTTGTCCGAGTCCGAGGTGAAGTAGGCGTAGACCATGTGGTCCGATGCGTACGAAGGGGAGAGGGCCAGGCCCATCAGGCCGCCCTCGCCGGCGGGGGCGACGCCGGGCACGGAGCCCACCTCCGTCTTCCTGCCCGTCTTCTCGTCGACCCTGGTGATGGTCCCCTCGTCCCGCGAGGACACCAGGAGGCCGCCCTCGGGCAGTGGCGCCAGGCCCCAGGGGGTCTTCAGACCCTCGGTGACGGTCCGCACGACCTTCACGGAGCCCTTGGCGGGCGGGGCCTCCTCGGCCGTCTGCCCGGAGGCCGGGGCCGAGGCGCCGGGCTCCGAGCTTCCCGGAGACGTGCCATTGCCGCCGCCCGGCTCCTCCCCGTCCCCCGAGGAGCACCCGGCCGTCACCAGGAGCGTGGCCGCGGCCAACATGGCCGTCACAGCTCGACGTTGCACGATCTGGATCCCTTCGACGCGGCAGGTTCTACTTTTCATACACCGCTCGAGCCTCATGAGTTCCCGATCACCGAACCCCGAAGTAACGAACCCCGAAACTGCCGGGCCCCAGAACCGTACGGCTCAGTCCCAGGATCCCCGTGCCGAAGGCAGTCCCGCCACCTCCGCGAGATCCTCCGTCGTCAGACGCAGTCCGGCCGCCCCCGCGTTCTCCGCGGCCCAGCACTCCCGCTTGGTCCCCGGCACCGGCACCACGTGCCGCCCTCGCGCGAGCACCCACGCGAGCGCCACCTGCGCGGGAGTGACGTCCGCTCCCTGCGCCCAGTGCCGGGCGGCTATGCGCCGCAGACCGGCGACTATCGGCTGGTTCGCGGCCATCATCTCAGCGGTGAAGCGGGGATGCCGGGCCCGTACGTCGTCGGGTTCGAAGCCCTCGCCGGGGGTGAGCGTCCCGGTCAGGAAGCCGTTGCCGAGCGGCATCGCCGCCAGGAAGCCGACGCCGCGTGCCTCGCACCACGGCAGCAGAGCCTCCAGCGCCTCCGGCGACCACACCGACAGCTCGGCCTCCACCGTGCTCACCGGGAAGACCTGCTGCACCCGCTCCAGCTGGCGGATCGTTCCGTCGTGCAGCCGCGCTCCCGAACGGCGGTGGGAACGCGCACCCACCGCGCACAGCCCGAGCGCCCGCACCTTGCCGGCCGAGACGAGGTCCGCCATCGCGCCCCATGTCTCCTCGACCGGCACCTCCGGGTCGGCGCGGTGCAGTTGGTACAGGTCGATGACATCCGTCTGGAGGCGGCGCAGCGAGGCGTCGCACGCCCGCTTCACATAGCCGGGGCGGCCGTTGGCCACGATGTGCTGTTCGCCCACC
Organism: Streptomyces sp. NPDC058697; assembly: GCF_042715345.1. Lineage (NCBI taxonomy): Bacteria > Bacillati > Actinomycetota > Actinomycetes > Kitasatosporales > Streptomycetaceae > Streptomyces > Streptomyces sp. NPDC058697. Next base: position 10,608 of record NZ_JBHXSU010000045.1, on the reverse strand, counting down.
AGGAGGCCGACCTTGGTCGACACGAAGGCCTCGGAACGCCGCTCCTTCAGTGCCCGTCCCACCAGCAGCTCGTTGGTGAACGGTCCGTACATGTCGGCGGTGTCCAGGAGCGTCGCGCCCCGGTCGAGGGCCGTGTGCACGGTCCGCAGCGACTCGTCGCCCCGCTGCCGCGAACCCGAGTACGCCCAGCTCATCGGCATGCATCCGAGGCCGACAGCCCCCACCTCGAGCGCCGCCGCCCCGATCGTCCTGCGCTCCACCTGGCCGTGCCCTCCCTTTCCTGGCACCCCAAACTAACCTCTGCGTCCCCAGGGGCTTCGCATAGCCTCCTGACCATGACGTACGAAGTGTGGCTTCCGTTTCACGCAGACGAACTCGACGGCCTCCCCGACGGCCCCAACTACCGTTACTGGAACGGTGAGCAGGACTTTCCCGCCGATCCCGCCGACTGCGCCTTCTATGTCGTGCCCTACATGAAGAGCAGCGACATCTCGGTGCGTCCCCTGGCCGAAATGACGTCCGTCCAGGTCGTGCAGACCCTGTCCGCCGGTATCGACCACGTACAGCCGGGCCTGCAACTGCTCCCCGGGGGCGTGCAGTTGTGCAACGCGCGCGGGGTGCACGACGCGAGCACCGCCGAACTCACCCTCACCCTGATCCTCTCCTCGCTGCGAGGCATCCCCGACTTCGTCCGTGGGCAGGACAGCGAGGAGTGGCGGTCGGGATTCCGTCCTGCGCTCGCCGACAAGTCCGTACTGATCGTCGGCTATGGAGCGGTCGGTTCGGCCATCGAGGACCGGCTCGTTCCCTTCGAGCTCGCGCGGGTGGCGCGCGTCGCGCGCTCCGCACGCGAGACGGCGCGCGGTCCTGTGCATCCGATCACCGCCTTGCCCGAACTTCTCCCGGAGGCCGATGTCGTGGTGCTCATCACGCCCCTCACCGAGCAGACGAAAGGCCTGGCAGGGGCCGACTTCCTGGCCCGGATGAAGGACGGCGCCCTGCTGGTGAACGTCTCCCGTGGTGGAGTCGTCGACACCAAGGCGCTCCTCGCCGAGCTGGAGAGCGGCCGGATCACGGCCGCCCTCGATGTCACCGACCCCGAACCGCTGCCCCCGGGGCACCCCTTGTGGCACGCGCCCGGCGTCCTCATCAGCCCCCACGTGGGCGGCCCGACCTCCGCGTTCTTCCCGCGCGCCAAGAGGCTCCTGGGCGACCAGTTGAACCGATTTGTGAACCGGGAGCCGCTGCGGAACGTGGTCCTTACGACGGGCTCCTAGTCCTCCTCCACCCTCGGCCGCGCCCGGGCGGGGACCCCGCCGGGCACCCTCCGCAGTCTCCCGAATGCGGCACGTGTCCGTATTCCCGCTGGTCGTCACGGAGCGTAGAGAGACTATGTCCCTGAGTGACGAGACTGGTGTATCGTCCCGACAGGGGCTGCGCCGCGCACGTACGGCGCCGGGGAGCGACAGAAAGCAACAGCGAGGGGGGCGACGGGCGATGCACGGTCTATGGACCAACGATCCGACGCGGCGGGGCCGCCGACGGCGACCCTGGCGCCTACCGACGCACAGACGCGGTCACAGCGGCCACCACCACCGAAGGCCCGGCGGTCGCAGGAGGCACGCACATCCGGCACGCCGGGACCAGAGGGACTCGGGGGCGGCACGGTCCGGAGAGACACAGTGAGCTCCCCGGCGGCGCTGCTCGCCCGTCGTCCGGTCCCCGGGGGCGGAGTGGGTGTCGTACCGCAACTCCTGCTGGCCCTGGTGTGCGCGGGATACGCCGTCGGTTCCGCGCTCGGCTGGGGCTCACCACGCCTCGCCCTGATCATGGGCGACTTCGGGCTGAGTGCGGCGGCCGCCACCGCGGCCGTGTCCTGCTTCCTCTGCGCCCGCACCCGTCGCAGCCGCTTTCGACCCGCATGGCTGCTCTTCGCGCTCTCCTCCGCCATGGCGGCGGCGGGCAACCTCGTCTGGGGCTGGTACGAGGTCGTCCTGGAAGCCCCGGTGCCCAGCCCGAGCTATGCCGACCTGTTCTTCCTGTGCTTCGCGCCACCGGCCATCGTGGGACTGCTCGTCCTCGCCAAACGGCCGGTGAGCAAGGCCGGCTGGGTCTGTCTGGCCCTGGACGCCTGGCTGATCGGCGGCTCGCTGCTCACGCTCTCCTGGAGCCTCGCGCTCGCCCAGGCGGCGAAGGCGGAGGGTCCGAGCGTCCCGCACACCGCGCTGTCGCTCGCGTATCCGCTGCTGGACATCGCCCTGGTGAGCATGGTGCTCGCACTGCACTTCAGGCGCTCGGCGATGAACCGCTCCGCGGTGAACACCGCGATCGGCGCCCTGGCCCTGACGGTCATGTGCGACGCCCTGTTCACCTCACCCCTGATGCACAACGACTACCGCTCCGGGCAACTGCTCGACGCGGGCTGGTTCGCCGGATCACTACTGCTCGCGTACGCCCCCTGGGTGGGGCAACGACACGGACACACGGAAGAAGAGGGGCACACGCGCGTGGTGTACGGCTACGTGCCCAAGCCCCAACAGGGACAACCGGCACACGTGCCCCTCCAGGAAGGAGGTCACAGTCGGTATCCGGCCAGCCGGCCCATCAGCAGTTCACTGGCGGCACTCACTCCCTACCTGGCCGCCGCCGTCTGCACACTGGGCATTCTCTACAACGTGCTCAACGGCCGCAGCGTCGACCGCGTGGTGCTCGTCACCGGCGGCACGGTCGTCCTCGCCCTCGTCGTGCGCCAGGGCATCATGCTCCTCGACAACATCACCCTCACCCAGGAACTGGCCCAGAAGGAGAACCACTTCCGCTCCCTGGTGCAGGGCTCCAGCGACGTCATCATGATCGCCGCTCCGAACGGCATCCTCCGGTACGTCAGCCCGGCCGCAGCCGGGGTCTACGGACAGCCCGCCGAGGAACTCGTCGGCTCCGAACTCGCCTCGCTGATCCACCCGGAGGACCTGGGCTGTGTGGTGCACGAGGTGCGCCGCTTCCTCGCCGCCAGCCCCGCCGAGGAACCCACCACCCGCATCGAGTGCCGCTTCAAGTCCGGCGGCGGGGGAGGCTGGCTCAACGTCGAGTCGACCGTCAACCGCCACCACGGCGGCCTCATCTTCAACAGCCGTGACGTGACCGAACGGGTCCGCCTCCAGGCGCAGTTGCAGCACAACGCCGAGCACGACCCGCTCACCGACCTGCCCAACCGCGCCCTGTTCACCAAGCGCGTCGGACAGGCGCTTTCCGGCCGCCGTTCCTCCGACCGCGGCACCGCGGTCCTCTTCATCGACCTCGACGGCTTCAAGGCCGTCAACGACACCATCGGGCACCAGGCGGGCGACGAACTGCTCGTCCAGGCCGCCCGCAGACTCCAGGACGCCGTCCGGCAGAGCGACACCGCCTCCCGGCTCGGCGGCGACGAGTTCGCGGCCCTGATCGTCGGCGACGGCGGCCGCGACCGCACCGCGCGCGAGCACCAGATCTTCGAACTCGCCGACCGGCTGCGCGTGACCCTCTCGCAGCCGTACACCATCGACGGCAACGATGTCCGGGTCGCCGCCTCCATCGGCGTCGCCTTCTCCGAACCCGGCCTCGGCGCGGGCGAGCTGCTGCGCAACGCCGACCTGGCGATGTACCGCGCGAAGGCCGCCGGCAAGGGCCGCGTCGAGCTGTACGCGCCACAGATGCAGCAGGACGTCGTACGGAGGGCCCAGCTGGCCACCCGGCTGCGGGCCGCCCTGCACGACGGCGAGTTCGCGCTGCTGCACCAGCCCGTGGTGTCCCTCGACACCGGCCGGATCACGGCGGTCGCGGCCCAGGCCCGCTGGCGCTCGGCCCAGGGCGTGCTGTTCACCCCCGCCGAGTTCCTGCGCGTCGCCGAGGACAGCGACCGCACCGCCGAACTGGGCCGCTGGATGCTGGAGGAGGCCGTCGAGCAGGCCGCCGAGCGTGCCGCCACGGGGCTCGCCGTGCCCGTCGCCGTCCGGATGACCGCCCGCCGGCTCCTCGACCGCTCCATGCCCCTCGGCTCCGTCGAGGCCCTGCTGACCCGGCACGGCCTGCCGTCCGGTGCCCTTGTCGTCGAACTGGCCGAAACCGATCCCAAGATCTCCCTGGACGAGCTGGAGCGCCGTCTCAACGCACTCAGGCGGCTGGGCGTCCGGATCGCCCTGGACGGCTTCGGCAACGGCTACGCCACGATCACCGCACTGCGCCGCCTCCCCGTCGACGTACTGAAACTGGATCGCGGTCTGGTCGAGGGCGTCGTCGAGTCCGCCCGGCTCCACAAGATCACCAGTGGGCTGCTGCGCATCGCGAACGATCTGGGCCTGCAGACCGTGGCCGCCGGTGTGGACCTGCCCGAGCAGGTGATCGCCCTGCGCTCGATGGGCTGCACACATGGACAGGGCAACGCGTTCTCCGGACCGCTGGACGAGTACCGACTGCGCCGCGCCCTCGCGGCCGGTGCCTACCCCGTGCCCCACGGCCCCGTCGAACCGATCTTCGTGGGAGGCGGCAGCAGCGGTGTCTACGCAGGTGGGAGTACGAGTGCGTACGTGGCCGGAGTGTCCTCCGCCGGGTACGGAACCGGTACGGTCCTCCGCTCACATGATGAGACTCCCGTCCCACCCACTTGACACGCACTGCGTGCCGGGGGGAGGGTCTGTGCCATGCGCACCCGAATTCTCGTACTTGGAAAGCGCGTCGGCTGAGCTGGGAAGCACCGGATCGATGACCCGGAACTCCCAGCGACCGCACCCGGCGCGCTCCCCTCGCTTGCCTCACGGCACGAGGGGTTTTTTGTTGCACGGGCGCCTGTCGAGCAGCAACTGAACACCGTACAAACCTCGCAAAAACCCTCAGCATCGAGAAGAGAATGCCGATGACCGAGCAGGCCACCGGGGCCCACCATCCGCAGCCGCGGCCCCGTTCCGGAGGACAGCAGTCCGCCCCCGAGCAGGTGACGGGAGCGCAGTCCCTCATCCGTTCTCTCGAGGAGGTCGGGGCCGAGACGGTATTCGGCATTCCCGGCGGTGCGATCCTTCCGGCCTACGACCCGCTGATGGACTCCCGGCGGGTGCGCCACGTGCTCGTCCGCCACGAGCAGGGCGCGGGCCACGCGGCCACCGGTTACGCGCAGGCCACCGGCAAGGTCGGTGTCTGCATGGCGACCAGCGGCCCCGGCGCCACCAACCTGGTGACCCCGATCGCCGACGCGCACATGGACTCGGTGCCGCTCGTGGCGATCACCGGCCAGGTCGCGTCCAAGGCGATCGGTACGGACGCCTTCCAGGAGGCGGACATCGTCGGCATCACGATGCCGATCACCAAGCACAACTTCCTCGTCACCAAGGCCGAGGACATCCCGCGGACGATCGCGGAGGCCTTCCACATCGCCTCCACCGGCCGCCCGGGCCCTGTCCTCGTCGACATCGCCAAGGACGCCCTCCAGGCGCGCACCACCTTCCAGTGGCCGCCCGCCCAGGACCTGCCCGGCTACCGCCCGGTGACCAAGCCGCACGCCAAGCAGATCCGCGAGGCCGCCCGGCTGATCACCCAGGCCAAGCGACCCGTCCTGTACGTCGGCGGCGGCGTCATCAAGGCCGGGGCCACCGCCGAGCTGAAGGTCCTCGCGGAACTCACCGGAGCGCCCGTCACCACCACACTGATGGCGCTCGGCGCATTCCCCGACAGCCACCCGCTGCACGTGGGAATGCCGGGCATGCACGGTGCGGTCACCGCCGTCACCGCGCTGCAGAAGGCCGACCTGATCGTCGCCCTCGGAGCCCGCTTCGACGACCGCGTCACCGGCAAGCTGGACAGCTTCGCCCCGTACGCCAAGATCGTCCACGCCGACATCGACCCGGCCGAGATCGGCAAGAACCGCGCCGCCGACGTGCCGATCGTCGGTGACGCCCGCGAGGTCCTCGCCGACCTGGTGCAGGCGGTGCAGAAGGAGCACAGCGAGGGACACCAGGGGGACTACACCGCCTGGTGGAAGGACCTCGACCGCTGGCGCGAGACGTACCCCCTGGGCTACGACCAGCCGGACAACGGCTCGCTCTCGCCCCAGCAGGTCATCGAGCGCGTCGGACAGCTCGCCCCCGAGGGCACGATCTTCGCGGCGGGCGTCGGCCAGCACCAGATGTGGGCCGCGCACTACATCCAGTACGAGAAGCCCGCGACCTGGCTGAACTCGGGCGGTGCCGGAACGATGGGCTACGCGGTCCCCGCCGCGATGGGCGCCAAGGCCGGCGCCCCGGACCGTACGGTCTGGGCGATCGACGGCGACGGCTGCTTCCAGATGACCAATCAGGAACTCACCACCTGCGCCCTGAACAACATCCCGATCAAGGTCGCCATCATCAACAACGGTGCCCTGGGGATGGTCCGCCAGTGGCAGACCCTCTTCTACAACCAGCGGTACTCCAACACCGTGCTGCACTCCGGTCCGGGCGCCGACGGTAAACAGCCGAGCGCCGGCACCCGCGTCCCCGACTTCGTGAAGCTGTCGGAGGCCATGGGCTGCTACGCGATCCGCTGCGAGTCCGCGGACGACCTGGACAAGTGCATCGAAGAGGCGAACTCGATCAACGACCGTCCCGTCGTGATCGACTTCATCGTCCACGAGGACGCCATGGTGTGGCCGATGGTCGCCGCCGGCACCTCGAACGACGAGATCCTGGCCGCCCGGGACGTCCGCCCCGACTTCGGCGACAACGAAGACGACTGAGAGCCGTAGGTAAAGGAAGCAGACCCATGTCCAAGCACACGCTCTCCGTCCTGGTGGAGAACAAGCCCGGTGTCCTCGCCCGGATCACGGCCCTGTTCTCCCGCCGCGGCTTCAACATCGACTCGCTCGCCGTCGGCGTCACCGAGCACCCCGACATCTCGCGCATCACGATCGTGGTGAACGTGATCGAGGAACTGCCGCTCGAACAGGTCACCAAGCAGCTCAACAAGCTCGTCAACGTCCTGAAGATCGTCGAGCTGGAGCCGGCCGCGGCCGTTCAGCGCGAACTCGTTCTGGTGAAGGTGCGCGCCGACAACGAGACGCGCTCCCAGATCGTCGAGATCGTCCAGCTGTTCCGCGCCAAGACGGTCGACGTCTCCCCGGAGGCCGTCACCATCGAGGCCACCGGCGGCAGCGAGAAGCTGGAGGCCATGCTCAAGATGCTGGAGCCGTTCGGCATCAAGGAGCTCGTCCAGTCCGGCACGATCGCCATCTGCCGCGGCGCCCGGTCGATCACCGACCGTTCGCTGCGCGCACTCGACCGGTCCGCGTAGGCCCCGTACGACTTCACGTGCGACTCGTACGTGAATGCGACTCGTACGTGAAGTCGTACGCGCCCGTATTCCGAGACCCCGAGACTTCCCTTCCCCCTCCCGCCGTACGGTGGGACGCAACACCCAGCACACATAGGAGAGAACCCAGTGGCCGAGCTGTTCTACGACGACGACGCCGACCTGTCCATCATCCAGGGCCGCAAGGTCGCGGTCATCGGCTACGGCAGCCAGGGCCACGCCCACGCGCTGTCGCTCCGTGACTCGGGTGTCGACGTCCGGGTCGGTCTGCACGAGGGCTCCAAGTCCAAGGCGAAGGCCGAGGAGCAGGGCCTGCGCGTGGTGACCCCGTCGGAGGCCGCCGCCGAGGCCGACGTCATCATGATCCTCGTCCCGGACCCGATCCAGGCCCAGGTGTACGAGGAGTCCATCAAGGACAACCTCAACGACGGCGACGCGCTGTTCTTCGGCCACGGCCTGAACATCCGCTTCGGCTTCATCAAGCCCCCGGCCGGCATCGACGTCTGCATGGTCGCCCCGAAGGGCCCGGGCCACCTGGTCCGCCGCCAGTACGAGGAGGGCCGCGGCGTTCCGTGTATCGCGGCCGTCGAGCAGGACGCGACCGGCAACGGCTTCCCGCTGGCGCTCTCGTACGCCAAGGGCATCGGTGGCACGCGTGCGGGCGTCATCAAGACGACCTTCACCGAGGAGACCGAGACCGACCTGTTCGGTGAGCAGGCCGTTCTCTGCGGTGGTACGGCCGCGCTGGTCAAGGCGGGCTTCGAGACGCTGACCGAGGCCGGCTACCAGCCGGAGATCGCGTACTTCGAGTGCCTCCACGAGCTGAAGCTGATCGTCGATCTCATGTACGAGGGCGGCCTGGAGAAGATGCGCTGGTCGGTCTCCGAGACCGCCGAGTGGGGCGACTACATCACCGGCCCCCGCATCATCACGGACGCCACCAAGGCCGAGATGAAGAAGGTCCTGGGCGAGATCCAGGACGGCACGTTCGCCCAGCAGTGGATGGACGAGTACCACGGCGGTCTGAAGAGGTACAACGAGTACAAGCAGCAGGACGCCGAGTCCCTGCTGGAGACCACCGGCAAGGAGCTGCGCAAGCTCATGTCGTGGGTCAACGACGACGAGTGACTCCGTCGGTCGGGCCGTGGTGTCGGGGTTGCCCGGTACCACGGCCCGACCGCCTGCCTCGGGCCACGCCTCGGGGCTCCGCCCCGGACCCCGCTCCTCAAACGCCGGAGGGGCTGGATTTCCACGTGCGGGTGATCCTTCTGCGGAGGCGTAAGAACAGCACCGCGCCGCCACTAGACTGCTCCACTACATACGCGTCGGGCCCACAGCGTCGTGCGTCTTCCACGCGGCAATCGCGACACCGAGGAGTTTCAGGCACGTCCCCACGCCGCCCGGCACGCACTCTCGCACACCGAGAGCACGCACCGAACGACGCGGGAACGCACCCGGAACTCCCCGGCGCCGCTCCCTCCACCGCATGCGGCCGTCGGGACGGCCGTCCGCATTGGACCTGTGAGGACTCACGTGAGCTCGAAACCTGTCGTACTCATCGCTGAAGAGCTGTCGCCCGCGACCGTTGACGCCCTGGGCCCGGACTTCGAGATCCGGCACGCGAACGGCGCGGACCGCGCCGAACTGCTGCCCGCCATCGCCGACGTCGACGCGATCCTGATCCGTTCCGCGACGAAGGTCGATGCCGAGGCCATCGCCGCCGCGAGCAAGCTGAAGGTCGTCGCACGAGCCGGCGTCGGCCTGGACAACGTGGACGTCTCCGCCGCCACCAAGGCCGGCGTGATGGTCGTCAACGCCCCCACCTCGAACATCGTGACCGCCGCCGAGCTGGCCTGTGGTCTGCTCCTGGCCTCCGCGCGTCACATCCCGCAGGCCAACACCGCGCTCAAGAACGGTGAGTGGAAGCGCTCCAAGTACACCGGCGTCGAGCTCGCGGAGAAGACCCTCGGTGTCGTGGGTCTGGGCCGTATCGGCGCGCTCGTCGCCCAGCGCATGTCCGCCTTCGGCATGAAGGTCGTCGCCTACGACCCGTACGTGCAGCCCGCGCGGGCCGCGCAGATGGGCGTCAAGGTCCTGTCGCTGGACGAGCTGCTCGAGGTCTCCGACTTCATCACCGTGCACCTGCCCAAGACGCCCGAGACCGTCGGTCTCATCGGCGACGAGGCGCTGCACAAGGTCAAGCCGTCGGTGCGGATCGTCAACGCCGCGCGCGGCGGGATCGTCGACGAGGCCGCGCTGTACTCCGCGCTCAAGGAGGGCCGCGTCGCCGGCGCCGGCCTCGACGTGTACGCGAAGGAGCCCTGCACGGACTCCCCGCTCTTCGAGCTCGACGAGGTCGTCTGCACCCCGCACCTCGGTGCCTCCACGGACGAGGCACAGGAGAAGGCCGGTATCTCCGTCGCCCGCTCGGTGCGCCTCGCGCTCGCCGGAGAGCTGGTCCCGGACGCGGTGAACGTCCAGGGCGGCGTCATCGCCGAGGACGTCAAGCCGGGTCTGCCGCTCGCCGAGAAGCTCGGCCGCATCTTCACCGCCCTCGCGGGCGAGGTCGCGGTCCGCCTCGACGTCGAGGTGTACGGCGAGATCACCCAGCACGACGTCAAGGTGCTCGAACTCTCCGCGCTCAAGGGCGTGTTCGAGGACGTCGTCGACGAGACCGTCTCGTACGTGAACGCCCCGCTGTTCGCGCAGGAGCGCGGTGTCGAGGTGCGGCTGACCACGAGCTCGGAGTCCTCGGACCACCGGAACGTGGTGACCGTGCGCGGCACCCTCGGTGACGGCCAGGAGGTCTCGGTCTCCGGCACGCTCGCCGGGCCCAAGCACCACCAGAAGATCGTCGCGGTCGGCGAGTACGACGTGGATCTGGCGCTCGCCGACCACATGGTCGTCCTCAACTACACCGACCGTCCCGGTGTCGTCGGCACCCTCGGCCGGATCCTCGGCGAGGCGGGCATCAACATCGCGGGTATGCAGGTCGCCCGTGCGGATGTCGGTGGCGAGGCGCTTGCCGTGCTGACTGTGGATGACACGGTTCCGCAGGCTGTTCTTACGGAGCTGGCTGAGGAGATCGGCGCGACGCAGGCTCGGTCGGTCAACCTCGTGTGAGGATGCCCGCCACTGGGGGCTGCCGCCCCCAGGCCCCCGCTTCCGCCTGAACGGTCTTGTCCTCAAGCGCCGGACGGGCTGAGAGGTTCTTTGGCTGCGGGTTGGGTGTGGCTGGTCGCGCCGTTCCTCGCGCCCCTAAAAGATTGCGCAGTTCCCCGCGCCCCTACTAAGGGG
>NZ_JBHXSU010000044.1:0-61492 GCF_042715345.1 Streptomyces sp. NPDC058697 | reverse complement strand
GGGCTCCGTCACGGCGGGGGGGGGGCCCGGGGGGGCGCCGTCGGGTGGTCGGTGGGGGGCCGGGGGGCGCGGCGCCGGTTTGCGCGCGTCCCGGGCCCCTGGTCCCGAGGGGCTCAGCGCTTGAGCGTGAAGGTGAAGTCGCCGGAGAGCTTGCCGCTCAGCCGGACCACCGACACGAGGTTCCCCTCCGTGATCAGCCTCTCGACCTCGGCCCGCGAAAGACCGCAGCCTTCAGCGATGAGCCGCACCGGCCGGACAGGAATCCGAGCCGCGAATCGGACCGAAACATCGCTCCCCTCGCTTCCCTCGCTCCCGTCGCGGTTCAGCTGATCCGATCCGCCGGTGTCGAGTCGCCAGGCGTTGTCCCAGTCGAGGGCGATGCGATTACGCCGCCGCACGACCGGATCCTGGAGCAACTCGGCCGCCAGGCCGGGGTCGTTGTCGTGCATCCGGTCCAGCAGCTCAGGCCGTACGGAGCGCACGTTCATCCGCTCCAGGACCGTGAACTTGGTGGTGTCCCCGCAGACGGTACAGAGCGCGAGGAGCCAGGCGTCGATGAGCTTGTGGTTGGCGTTGACGCGAAATTTGCCGTTCGCCCGGAAACGCTCGGACGCGCACGCGTGGCAACGGCGGAGAACGAGCGGCAGGCAGGTGGGCATGACCACCCAGTTTTCGAGCACAGAAGTACACCGTTTCCAGTGAGAAGTCCGCAGCAAAAAGGAGCGCGGCGCAGCTGCGCGACGCGCGACGATTCAGCACTCGGGGGTTCTCACACGGTGTACAACGGCACGTCCTTGCCCAGACAACTCGACTCGGCAGCACGCTACCGGCGAACGACGACGCCACTCCAACGGTTTTGGAGCGGCTCACGTGGTTCTGCGATGCCGACGAGGAATTCCTCCCGCGTCCGGATGTCGGCGGACCATCCCAACTCGGCAAGTTCGCCGGTGAGTTCCTCGTGGTCATGGAAGACCTTCACGATGCGGTACTCGCTGCCGTCGTCGAGTCGACGCACCTCCGTGGCCACGTCCTCACGGGCGGCTGCGGAAGGTCCTTCGTCGATGAAGACGGCTTTGCCGTGTGGTGCGAGTGCGGCCGCCACGGTGTTCCAGAAGTCACCGAGCCGGGACGGCGGGACGTGGGAGAGCCAGAAGGCGAAGAACACGGTGTCGTAGCGGCGCGGCGGCTGCCACTTGAACACGTCGGCACGCTCGAACCGGACTTCGGCGGAGGCGGTCCGCGCTCGCGCGATACTCAGCACCTCCGGTGACGCGTCGACAGCGGTGACCGAGCGAGCCCGTGCGGCCAACGCCCTGGTCCACTGCCCCGTTCCGCATGCCAGCTCCAGCACGTCCCCGGTGATCGGGAGGTCGTCGACCACGGTCAACAGCTCGCGCAGATCCTCACGCTCGGCATAGACCCGGTCGTACTCGGGCGCGCGGGCCCGGTAGTAGGCAATCTGTTCCGTCAGAAGGGCGTCCTCATCGACTGCCATGACGTCGACCCTAGTGTGGTCGGTCGCATCACCACTGGTCCCAGAACAAGCCAATGAGTCGCGCTGGAGGGGATCAGCCTCTGATCACGCAGAAGGGATGCCCGGCCGGGTCGGTCAGGACCCGCCATCTGTCCTTGTTGGGCTGGTGATCCGGCCTGCCCGCGCCCAGCTTCAGCAGGCGGGCCTCGGCCTCGTCCAGGTCGTCGACCGTGAAGTCGAGGTGCAACTGCTGGGGAACCGTCTGGTCGGGCCAGTGTGGAGCTTGAAAGTCGTCGACCCGTTGGAAGCCGATGGAGAGCCCGTTCTCGCACGTGAGAGCAGCGAAGTCGGCGTCGGACTTCGGGTGGGGTGCCAGGCCGGTGGCCTGTTGGTAGAACGCCGCCAGAGCCAGTGGATCAGGGCAGTCGAGTGTTATCGCGCTCAACTTCATCCGTAGAGCATCCCAGGGGACGTGGGCCCATCAATAGCCGACGCGGAACGTCGCGTCCTGTTGTTCGGTGGACGTGGAGATGGGGTCGATGCGCAGCACGTAGTTGGCGTGGCGGATGTAGCGGGTCGGGTTGTTGTACGAGCGGAAGGACGACCAGGAGCTGTCCGCGAGGCCCGCCGTGCGGTAGAAGGTCGCGTCGCCCGCGAACGTCGACGTGCCGTCGTTGACGTCGAGTTGGAGCGCGTAGTTGTAGTGCCGCAGGTAGCGGGTCGGGTAGTTCACCGACTGGAAGGAGACCCCGGAACTGTCGGCCAGGCCCGGGACGAGCTTCCACTGCGAGTCGGTGTACAGGTCGAAGGGGTACGTGTCGATGCGGGCCGCGTAGTTGGCGTGGCGCACGTAACGGTCCGGGAAGTTGTATGACTTGAGCCGGTTCCAGGTCGGCGCGCCCCACTTGGTGAGCAGGTTGTTGTACTCGGTCGTGGTGATCGTCGCTATGCCGCAGTGCTTGGAGTTCACCGGCTGGGTGTAGGTCTTCTGGTCGAGCGCCGTCCAGGTGCCCGAGGCCAGGTTGGTGGACTGCCAGGCGTAGAAGACACCATTCGGCGTATACGTATCTCCCCAGAGGAACCATGTGCTGGACGTCAGTGACTTGAACACCGTCGGGGCCTCGGTGCCGCCGTGTGCTACACCCGTGCTGAACTCGGTGAAGCTGCCTGGATTGAGGGAATTGGACCTCGCCGCCACCAGCGTCTGGTTCTTCTTGAAGAAGAGGTAGTTGACTCCGTTGACGCCGACGGCCATGTTGCCGTCGATGACGTCGTAGCCGGGGTCGAAGAAGACCTGCGGGGCCGAGGCGGTGACGAAGTCGGTGGTGTAGTTCACCATGATCACGTTGTGGCCGCTGGAGTTGACCGAGGAGTAGATGACCGCGTACTGGCCCCGCCCGGCGTCCCAGAACGCCTCGGGGGCCCAGCTGTGGGTGGTCATGTCATGGAGCTTGAGGCGGCGGTAACCGGTGAAGGTGCGCAGGTCGGCGGAGTCCCAGACATGGATGTACTGGCTGTTGTAGCTCCAGTCGGTGCCCTTGAGGTCGGTGGCGATGGCGACGAAGCTGCCGTCCTGCTTGCGCATGAGGAACGGGTCGCGCAGGCCGAGGGCGCCCGCGGTGGGGGTGACCACGGGGTTGTTCTGGTTCAGCGGCGTCCAGTTGAGCGAGTCGGGGCTGACGGCGAGGTGGAGGCCGTAGTCGGTGCCCGCGCCGAGGCTGGTCGACTCGGTGAAGTAGCACATCACGTACGCCGAGTCGGCCGCGTGGGCGGTGCCGGCGCCGAGGGTCAGTACGCCGGACATGGCCAGGGGAGTGGTGGCGGCCATGCCGAGGAAGAGGCGACGGGATGGCTGGGGTCTTGCGCTCATCTTGGTCTCCAGGCGGCGTACGGGGGGGCGGGTGAGCGGCTGCGCGGTGCGGGGACCGGGGACGTGAAGTACGCAGCCAGGCAAGCGAGTTGACCGAAATCTCGAACCAGGTTCGGAAAGTCGATCAGAAGGTAGAGCGCTGTTCGGTGCGCGTCAATCACTCTGTCGAGGCTGTGGTGAATCTGTGCTGCCGAAGGCTGCGGGCTTCCGGAGGGGAGGGGTCATCGTGTTCGACTGATCGGCCGAACTCGCACACCGGAGCGGTCGATTCCGGCCAGATTGTTCCCCTTCGTGTATCTGGCTGAACTCGATGTCGCCTCATAGGTGCCTGCGGCATCTAATGAAGATCGGTACGACGCATCCTTCGTCCACGAGGTCTTCGATGACAGACATGACGGATACGGCAGACGCGAAGCCGCTCTCGGCGCCCGTCGCCTTCCCCCAGGACCGCACCTGTCCCTTCCAGCCGCCCACTGGTTACGACCCCCTGCGCGCCGCCCGGCCACTCGCCCGCGTGACCCTCTACGACGGCCGGACCACCTGGCTGGTCACCGGCCGTGACCTGGCCCGCAGCCTGCTCGCCGATTCCCGCCTGTCGTCCGACCGCATGCGCCCCGGCTATCCGGCCACCTCACCGCGCATCGTGGCGTTCCGCGACCGCCGGGCCGCCCTGCTGAACGTCGACGACCCCGAGCACCACGTCCAGCGGCGGATGCTGGTCCCGAGCTTCACCCTCAAGCGCGCCGCCGCGCTGCGGCCGGCCATCCAGCGGATCGTCGACGAATGCCTCGACGCGATGCTCGCTCAGGGCCCGCCCTCCGAGCTGGTGAACGCCTTCGCGCTCCCCGTTCCCTCGAGGGTGATCTGCGAACTGCTCGGTGTCCCGTACGCCGATCACGAGTTCTTCGAGGAGCAGTCCCGCCGGCTGCTGCGAGGCAAGGACCTGGATGAGGTGCGGGACGCGCGCGACCAGCTCGACTGCTACCTCGGGGCCCTGATCGACCGCAAGTCCGAGTCGTCCGTCGGCGACGGTGTCCTCGACGCCCTGGTCCACGAACAGCTGCGCGAGGGCGCGGTGGACCGCCAGGAGGCGATCGCGCTGGCCACGATCCTGCTGGTCGCCGGCCACGAGACGACCGCCAACATGATCTCGCTGGGCACGTACACCCTGCTCCAACACCCCGAGCGGCTGGCGGAGTTGCGAGCCGACCCGTCGCTGTGGCCCGCCGCGGTCGACGAGTTGATGCGGATGCTGTCCATCGCGGACGGGCTGCTGCGGCAGGCCACGGAGGACATCGAGGTGGACGGGACGACGATCCGCGCCGGAGAGGGCGTGGTCTTCTCGACGTCCGTCATCAACCGCGACGGGGAGGTCTACGCCGAACCCGACGCGCTCGACTGGCACCGCCCCACCCGTCATCACGTGGCGTTCGGCTTCGGCATCCACCAGTGCCTCGGCCAGAACCTCGCCCGTGCCGAAATGGAGATCGCCCTGCGTTCGCTGTTCGAGCGGGTGCCCGGGCTCCGGCTCGACGTGGCGCCGGACGAGGTCCGCTTCAAACCGGGCGACACGATCCAGGGAATGCTGGATCTCCCGGTGGCCTGGTAGGGGGTCTGCTCATGCACATCGACATCGACACGGACGTGTGCATCGGCGCCGGGCAGTGCGCGCTGTCCGCCCCGGCCGTCTTCACCCAGGACGACGACGGCTTCAGCACCCTCCTGCCCGGACAGGAGGACAGCACCGACCCGCTGCTCCGGGAGGCGGCCCGCGCCTGCCCGGTCGGCGCCATCAAGGTCTCGGAGACCGCGCGACCGTGACTGTTCAGAAGCCGACATCGGCGTCCCGGTAGGTCGGTGGCCGGCGGACCCGGGACGCCTGCTCGTAGGCGTAGGCGAGCCGGAGCAGCACCGGCTCGCTCCACGCCGTACCCATGAACGTCAGGCCGACCGGCAGGCCGAACGCGAAGCCGGCCGGGACGCTGATCGCGGGATACCCGGCGAGTGCGGCGGGCGTCGACGAGCCGCCGCTGTAGCTGTCCCCGCGGATCAGGTCGATCTTCGCCGGTGGTCCGGTGGTCGGCATGACGAGCGCGTCCAGGTCGAAGCGGCGCAGTACCGCGTCGATGCCCTCGGTGCGTGAGAGCCGGTGGTTGGTGGCCAGCGCTTCACGGTATTCGCGTTCGGTGAAGTCCAGCTCGTGCACCGCCTCAAGCCCGTCCTGCTGCACATAGCGGAGCTCGCGGTCCGCGTGTGCGCGGTTGAACGCGATCAGCTCCGCCAGGCTGCGTGGATGGTCGCCGGGCGCGGCGGCCAGGTAGGCGTTCAGTCCACGCTTGATCTCGTACGCCTGGACGACCATCGAGCTGGGCAGGTCCTCGAGTTGCTCGGCGGTCGGGATGTCCGCAGGGTCGACCACCGTCGCCCCCGCCTTGCGCAGTGTGGCGATCGCCTGCTCCGCGATCTCGTCGGCGTGGTGGCTGTAGCCGAAGTACACCGCTCGCGGTACGCCGATGCGGGCCCCGCGCAGTCCGTCGGCGTCGAGGAAGCGGGTGTAGTCGCGATGGAAGTGGCCCCGGCTCGCCCCGGTCGCCGGATCGCGGTCGTCCACCCCGACGAGCGTGCCGAGCAGGATCGCGGCGTCGCGGACCGTCCGCGCGATCGGACCGACGCTGTCCTGGCTCGGCACACCGGGGATCATGCCGCCGCGCCCGACCAGTCCGACGGTCGGCTTCACCCCGACGACGCAGTTCGCCGAAGCCGGGTCGATGATCGAGCCGTTGGTCTCCGTACCGATTCCGGCCACACACAGGTTGGCCGCGGCGGCGACCGCGGTGCCCGAACTGGACTCGTTCGGTGACCGGTCCAGTTTGTAGGGGTTCCTGGTCTGGCCGCCGCGAGCACTCCAGCCGGCGTGGTGGGTGAGCGACATTCCGCCGGCCCATTCGCTGAGATTGGTCTTGCCGAGGATGACGGCACCGGCCGCGCGCAGCCTGGCGGCGACCGTGGCGTCCCTCGTCGGGCGCAGACCCTCCAGGGCGAGTGATCCGGCCGTCGTGTGCATCCGGTCCGCGGTCTCCACCAGATCCTTGAGCAGGATGGGCATGCCGTGCAGGGGTCCACGATGAGCCCCCTCGGCGTCCAGGCGCCGAGCCTCTCGCAGCGCTTCGGGATTGACCTCGATCACCGCGTGCAGGAGCGGGTCGACGCGTTCGATGCGCTCCAGATAGTGGCGGGTGAGCTGTTCGGCGGTGAGCCGTCCGTCGTCCATCCGCCGGCGAAGCTCGACGATGCCGAGCTCGTCCAGTTCCGTTGTCGCCGGGTGTGCCGTGTCCGCGGCTCGTCCCGTGGTCGAGGCGTCGGCGCGGGCGGGGGCTGCGCCGAGCCAGGGTGCGGCTGCCGCGGTGGTGCCGAGGGCGAGCACGGTGCGGCGGCGTGGGGCGTTGATCCGGTCCATGCACTGGACGTTAGAGGCGCGGCCGAGGTTTCTCGCTCCGGCTGTCCCCCGGCTCCGTGCTGGAAGCAGCCCCCGGTCACCCAGGGGGCCAGCCGGAACGCCGTGCACGGCAGACCTCTGCGGACGATTCCATCGCTTGTGTGGATTCAAGTCGTTTGTCTGGTACGGGCGTTGGGCCACGGCCAGCGTGCCGGACCGGACGCCGCGTACAACGAACCGAACACCTGTCAGCTGTACTTCCGGCAGTTCGACCCGTCCTCGCCACCCCGACCGGTCGGTCCGGGACGACCCGAACTGTCCATCTCCCCGCTGGAGTTGACACCTGTGTCCGGGCGGCGGTGTGGGCGTGGCGCGCCAAACTCGTGCGCAATCCGTGGTTGATTGCGCAACAAGGCGTATGGCAAGGTCCTTTCACAACTGTCGGGCGTGCCGCTTCATACCGCAGGCCTGATTTCCCTCTTGCCCCCACTCGAGTGGAGTCCGCGTGCCCAAGAGCTCGCACCCTGGCGTGGACGGACAGCGTCCCCGTCACAGCCATGCCCGCCGCCGAGCGGAGCGGCACGAGTGGGCCGGCCGGCATTCCTTCGGCGCACGGTCGAGGGAAACCCAGAGGCATGTCCGACGAGGCCACGCAGCCGTTCAAGGGCCCGCGCCCACGGTGCGCGGACGGCGGTGCGACGGCCGCGTATCGCGTACGAACAACGCCTGATGCCCTGCTGATCGAATGCGGAGCCGCCCGCTCGACGCGGCCGATGACGGAAGCTCCCCGAGTGCCGGTCGCCGCCTCGCAGGAACGGCTCCCGTGCATACTTCCGGCCTCAGGCCATGAACCCTCGACCGGGTCCTTCATGTGGAGGACCGCCAGGTCGGCCCTCCCCTTTTGTCATGCCATCGCTGACTGAAAGCACCCCACTCCGTGACCATCTCCGTTTACGAGGGCCAACCGGCCGGTCGGCACGCAGCCATTCCCCAAGGCAGCCTGCTCCGCCGGGTATACGCACCCCGAGCCTTTGACGCGCTCGCCTTCTCCATGTGCACCTACGCCATGCCGCTCCTGGTACTGGCCACGACCAAGTCCGCGTCCCTGACAGGCCTGGCCTTCGCGCTCGAATGGCTCCCGCGGGTGGCGGCCTTCGGTCTGGCGGGCGACCTCGTCGACCGGCGTGGGGCCGCGATCGTGTTCTTCCTCGCCTCCCTGGCACGGGCGCTGCTCGTCGCGGCGGGAGGCGTCGCCCTGTTCATGCTTCCGAGCGGGACGGCCGAAACGGTCACCGTGATGGCACTGGCCGCCGGAACAGGCGCCCTGACACAGTTCAGTTTCATAGCCAACGAAGCCGTGGGCGCGATCGTCAGCCGGCGTACGGCGGGCCAGGCGCACAAGGTGCAGGCGGTGCTGATCGGGATCGACCAGACCGCCACCCTCACCGGGCCCGCGCTGGGAGGTGTGCTCCTGCTCGCCGGGCCGAGCCATATGCTCGCCGTCCTCGGGGTGTTGTCCGTCCTCGCGGCCTGTCTCGCCCTGCAGACCCCGCCCACGCCCCTGCGCGGCTCCGCGAAGAACGGGGTGCGACGGCAGGCTGGGCTCAGGACCGGGTGGAACACGCTGAGTTCACTGCCTGTGCTGAGCTGGCTCGTGGCCGGGCTGGTCGTCTCCAACCTCGCGCTCGGGCTGCTGCAGGCGGCCAGCCCGATCATCGTGATCGAGCGCTTCGGACTGACCTCGGCAGCCGTCGGCACCCTCTGGTCGGCGGCGGCGGCATCCACCCTGCTCGCCGTAGCGGCCTGCCGGCTCGCGCTCAACCGGCTGGGCCTGTGGGGCGTCGGCGTGGTCTGTTCCACCGTCGCGTCCGCGGCCTGCCTCGCCCTGGCCCAGGCGCCCACCTACATCTCGTACGTCCTGGTCATGGCGCTCTTCATGGCCGCGGACGGCGGCCTGACCGTCGTGCTGCGCACCCTGCGCTCGCTCCTCATACCCCCGGCCGCCTTCGGAAGCACCCTCTCGCTGACCATCCTGCTTCTGCTGCTGCCCTTCCCGGTCGCGGGAATCGTGGTTGCTCTGACACCGTTGTCGGCGCTCCAGCACGCCATCCTGGTGTGCGGCATACTCCAGGCCCTCGCCCTCGGCCTGGCGTTCATGCGGCTGCGGGGCGATCCGGTCCTGCAGGGTTCCGGGAACATGACCCGGGCGACAGCCTGACCACTGACCCGGCGGGTATCGGCGTCCGGCCACCGGTCGGGCGCCGATACCGCTGTCCGGAGCCCTACTCCTTCGGCTGGGTGAAGCGGATGCTGTTGCCGAAGGGGTCGCGGAGCCCGCAGTCGATTCCGTACGGACGCTCGGTGGGCTCCTCGGTGAACTCGACGCCCCGGGCCAGCAGCTTCTCGTACGTCTTGCGGCAGTCGTCGGTGGTGAAGATGAGGTGGCCGCCCATCGCCCCCTTGGTCAACAGCTCCCGTACCTGCTGTGCCGTCTCCTCGGACAGCGCCGGAGGGCCCGGCTTCTCCAGCAGGATCTGGCGGTCGGGGTGACCGGGGACGTTGACGGTCAGCCAGCGCATGAAGCCCAGGGGCACGTCGGTGTTGACCTCCAGGTCGAGCTTGCCCACGTAGAAGTCGAGGGCCTCGTCCTGGTCGAGGACGTAGATCTGCGAGTGCGTGATAGCGGTGAACATGTCCATCACGCTATCGAGCCGGCCGGACGAAAACTTATCCAAAACTGCTCAGCCGACGGGACGGTGCGGGCCGTGCCGACGGTATGGGCCGTGCGGCCGGTCAGCGGACCGTCAGTCGCTCGGGCGCATCCACGCCATGGCGAAACACGTCGGTACGGCGGCGGTCACCGCTTCCCGGCGGTACGCCCTCGGTGACCGGCCGACGATGTCGCGGAACGTGCGGCTGAAGGTGCCCGGGCTGCCGAAGCCCACCTCGAAGCAGATGTCCGTCACGCTGTGATCGGTCTCCCGCAGCAGGAACATCGCCCGCTCGACCCGGCGGCGCTGCAGATAGCGGTGCGGTGTCTCGCCGAACGTGGCCCGGAAGGTGCGGGTGAAGTGCGCCTGGGAGACATGGGCGATCCGGGCCAGGGCCGGGACGTCCAGCGGCTGTGCGTAGCCGCGGTCCATCGCATCCCGTGCCCGAAGCATGCGACGGTTGCTCTCCTCTGCGGCACGACTCACGCCGCCATCACATCACGGACCCGCGCGGCCCGTGAAAGACGCCGCAGACAGGGATTGTTTTACGTTGCCTTTGCCATTCGGGAACCCTGGTGGCCGCGAAGAGCGTTCACTTGTCGCGGGGCGTGAACCAGCGCCACCGATGATCAGTACCGGACAGGCAACAGCAGAAGCCGAGGTGGCAGTAGTGGCGATGTGGGACCGGCTCAAGGACCAGGCCAAGAACCTCCAGCAGTCCCAGGGTTCCAGGGGATCGGGCGGACAGGGGCAGGCCCCCTATGGGCAGGGTCAGGCTCCGCACGGGCAGGGCCAGGCCCCGTACGGACAGGGCCAGGGCGGTGGCCACGCGTCCGGTTCGTCCTCCGGTGGCTCCAAGGCCAAGCTGGTCGGGCTGCTCAAGTCCCAGCTCGCGTCGGTCAAGACCGAGCTCAAGAGCGGCTCCTACCGGGACGCCAGCATGGCCATGTGCGCGCTCGTGGCCGCGGCCGACGGACATGTGGAGCAGGCGGAGAGGCAGCGTGTGGAGGAGCTGATCGTCTCCAACGAGGTGTTGCAGAACTTCCCGGCGGACCAGCTTCGCCAGCGCTTCAACAAGCACCTGGACCAGCTCATCGCCAACTTCGAGCTGGGCAAGGCCGAGGCGCTGCGGGAGATCGCCAAGGCCGCCAAGAAGCCGGCGGAGGCCCGCGCGGTCATCCAGACGGGCATCGTGGTCGCGGGTGCCGACGGGCACTTCGAGCAGTCCGAGCAGTTCGCCATTCGCGACGCCTGCGCCGCCCTCGGTCTGTCACCCACGGAGTTCGGCGTCTGACAGGGGCTGCCGCCGACTCCGCACCCCCCCGCGGAGTCGGCGGCTTCGTGGTCACGCCGAAGCCGATCCACGGCGCGAACCCGTCTCCTCCTCCGTCCTACCTGCCTCTGTCCTGAGGGCGAACTGGCCGGTATACAAGTTCAGTCACCGTGCAAGGGAGCGCCGTCGGCGCCCCGGCTCGCGGTACTGGACCCAGGGGGAATCTTGAAGAACCGTCGCACCCAGTCCGGCAGCACGGCCCCGAACCGCCGACGGGCGACCGCCGTGGGAGCGGCGGTCAGCGGCTGCGCCCTCGTCGTCGCGTCCGCGGCACCCGTCGCGGCGCACGGTGGCGGCCACGGCCGGGGCACGGACTACGTCTCGCTCGGGGACTCCTACACCTCGGGGCCGGGGATCCCGACGCAGGTGGACGCGAACTGCGCCCGCTCCGACCACAACTACCCCTCACTCGTCGCCGCGGAGCGCAGAACGTCCACCTTCAAGGACGTGAGCTGCGGCGGCGCCACCACCGAGCAGATGTGGAAGGCACAGGGGACCAACCCTCCACAGCTCAACGCCGTCCAGCGGGACACCGATCTGGTGACCGTCCAGATAGGCGGCAACGACATCGGGTTCAGCTCCATCATCAGCACCTGCGCCCAGCTGAGTTCGCAGGACCTCTCGGGGGACCCCTGCCGACGGCACTTCACGTCCTCCGGGGTCGATCAGCTGACCCTGAGGATCCTGGAAACGGCACCCAAGATCACCCGTGTGCTGCGGGCCGTGCACGCCAGGGCGCCGCACGCCCGCGTGCTCGTCGTCGGCTACCCCGCTCTCCTGCCGGACGACGGCAGCGGCTGCTACCCCTCGGTGCCGTTCGCGGCCAAGGACTTCCCCTATCTGCGCGACACCGGCAAGCGTCTCAACCTGATGATGCGCGTGGTGGCGCGGTTGAACGGGGCCGAATACGTTGACACGTACGGACCCACGATCGGACACGACATGTGCAAGGCCCCGGACATCCGCTGGGTCGAACCCCTGCGACCTGCCTCGCCCGCGGCCCCGGCCCACCCCAACGCCAAGGGCGAGGCGGCCATGGCACGTGCCGTGCTGCGGAGCCTGAGCAAGGGGCACGGACACTGACGGACCTCCCACGAGGAGCACGAGGAGTGCGTCCGCTCGCCTCATCGGGGGATCAGCACGTGCGAAGGGGGGACTCAGGGGGCAGAGGGTCCGTGGGAAGCCAGAACGTGCGCGGCCGGTGAAGGGATGGACATCGTGGTACGACCGAAGATCTTGGTGGTGGGAGCGGGCTTCGCGGGAGTCGGGTGCGTCCGGCGCCTGGAGCGCAAACTCGGATCCGACGAGGCCGACCTGGCGCTGGTGACGCCGTTCTCCTACCAGCTCTATCTGCCGCTGCTCCCACAGGTCGCCTCAGGAGTGCTGACCCCGCAGTCGATCGCCGTGTCGCTGCGCCGCAGCCGCAAGTACCGCACGCGCATCATCCCCGGTGGTGCCATCGGTGTGGATCTGAAGGCCAAGGTCTGCGTCGTCCGCAAGATCACGGGCGAGATCGTGAACGAGCGGTACGACCACATCGTGCTGGCTCCGGGGAGTGTCACGCGCACCTTCGACATCCCGGGTCTTACGGACAATGCCCGCGGTATGAAGACGCTCGCCGAGGCCGCGTTCCTCCGTGACCACGTCATCTCGCAGCTCGACCTCGCCGACGCCAGCCAGGACGAGGCCGAGCGGGCGGCGCGGCTTCAGTTCGTGGTCGTCGGCGGCGGCTACGCCGGTACGGAGACCGCCGCGTGCCTGCGGCGCCTGACGCAGAACGCGGTCAAGCGTTATCCGCGGCTCGACCCGAAGCTGATCAAGTGGCATCTGATCGACATCGCACCGAAGCTCATGCCCGAACTGGGTGACAAGCTCGGACGAAGCGCTCAGGAGATCCTGCGCAAGCGGGGTATCGACATCTCGCTGGGCGTCTCCATCGCGAAGGCGGGCCCGGACGAGGTCACCTTCACCGACGGCCGGGTGGTCCCGACCCATACGCTGATCTGGACCGCCGGAGTCGCGGCGAGCCCGCTCATGGCCACCCTGGGCGCCGAGACGGTCAAGGGGCGGCTGGCGGTCAGCTCGGAGATGTCCCTGCCCGGCCACGACGGTGTCTTCGCACTCGGCGACGCCGCCGCCGTACCGGACGAGGCCAAGGACACGGAGGGCGCCATCTGCCCGCCGACCGCCCAGCACGCGATGCGCCAGGGCAAGCACGTCGCCGACAACGTCATCGCGTCGCTGCGCGGGCAGCCGATGACCCCGTACGTCCACAAGGACCTGGGACTGGTCGTCGACCTCGGTGGCACCGACGCCGTGTCCAAGCCGCTCGGTATCGAGCTGCGCGGCCTGCCCGCCCAGGTCGTCGCCCGCGGCTACCACTGGTCGGCGCTTCGCACCAATGTGGCGAAGGTCCGGGTGGCGACGAACTGGGCGCTGAACGCAGTGGCCGGCCATGACTTCGTGGGCACCGGACTGCTGTCCCGTTCGTCCGCGAAGCTGCGGGACTTCGAGCACACCAACGCGTACCTGACCCCGGAGCAGATCCGGGAGCGTACCGAGAGCGGGTGACGCGCGGGCCGCGAGCGTACGTGTCCCGGCGGGACGCGAGTGGACCGGTGGGCGCACGAGTGACCCGGAGCGATCCGGGTCACTCGTGTGTGGACGGCGATGCGCGGGGGCAGTGAGCCTGTCGGGCCCAAGTCGACGGAAGGGCCCATGAGTTGGCCGATCCGGAGGGGGAGTCCCATGAGCAGCATGTCTCGGCTGGGCAAGGTCCGCAGAACGTTCGTCATGACGGGCTGTGCGGCCGCACTGGCCTTCGGGTCGTCGTCCGCGCTCGCCACTCCCGGCAGCGGGGTCACCGGCACGGTCCTCGCCCAGGGCACCTCGGCCGGAACACTGAAGGTCAAGGCCAAGGGGCGTACGGACGTCATCGTGCGGTCCATCACCATCGCACCGGGCGGCACGACCGGCTGGCACTACCACCCGGGCCAGCTCATCGCCGTCGTCAAGTCGGGCACACTCACCCGCACCTTGCAGGACTGCTCCGTGGAAGTCAGCACGGCGGGCACGTCGTTCATCGAGCCCGCCGGGTCCCGCCACGTCCACGTCGGCCGCAACCTCGGGACCGAGCCGGTCGAGCTGTACGTCACCTACCTCGTGCCCAAGGGCAGCCCGCTGTCGCTCGACGCGGACGCTCCGGCGTGTGCCGGGAGCTAGGCACACGTCGGAGAATTCGGTTCCGCAGCGCTCTCAGTGGACCTGGGGGGCGGTGCCGAGCTGTGCCTCGGCGTCGGTGAGGATCTCCGTCACCCGCAGGCCGAAGGCGGCGTCGCACGGATGCGGGCGGCCGGTGCGGGCGGCTTCGAGGAGGGCGTCGGCAGCCCGGGTGAGCGCCTCGACCGCTCCTTCGGCGGACCCGGGCAGAACGCTGACCCCGGCCTTGCCGCGCAGCTCGACGGCGGCTCCGGCGGCCGCGGGCGGGGCCGTCAGACTGAGAGTCAGGGTGCTCGACGCCCCGCTGACGTGGTGGAGCACCAGGTGAACGGTGTCCTTCGGGCCCCGTGCGGCGGCGGCCACGCGCTCGACATCGCCGAGAATCGGCAGCAGCACGGACAGGGCGTGCGGGCCGACATCCCACAGGCCGCCCTTCTCCTGCCGCCAGGGCGACGCCGCGAACGGGCTGTCACTCGTGAACACGGCGCCGAGCCACTCCGCACGCGCGGTGAACCAGCCCTCCGTAGCGGCCTGCTCGGCGATCCAGTTCTGAATCTCGGGCTGGAAGCGGCTGGTGAAGAAGACGACCGATGCGACGCCGGCCCGCTCCACCGCCTCGACGACGGCACGCCCCTCCTCCACGGTCGCCGCGAGAGGCTTGTCGAGCAGCAGATGGCAGTTGGCCCGCGCGGCGCGCGCCGCGAGCGGGGCCTGCACGGACGGAGGCAGGGCAATGGCAACCGCGTCCACCTCGGCGAGGAGGGCGTCGACATCCTCGTACGCGCGCGTCCCGTGACGGTCGGCCAGCGCCTTGGCCGCGTCGGCGCTCCTGCCCCACACCCCCACGAAGTCCAGTTCGCGATGCCCGCTCAGGGCGGGAGCGTGAGCCAGGTCGGCCCAGGGCCCAGTACCGAGCAGTCCGATGCGCATGCCGCCACCTCTCGTCGTGCCTGTCTCATGAGGGGCCGCCGTCCGTGATCGTCCGGCGCCACCCGGGGTGAGCTTTTCACGCAGGCCCGGGCGCTGCCCAGCCCCACCCACCGCACCGGACAGCGCGAGCACGCGGTCCTGCGGGGCTAGCGCCGGCTTCGTACCAGCAGATACAGGAAGTACGGCGTGCCGATGACCGCCGTCATCAGGCCGGCGCCCAACTGGGCGGGGGCGATGACCGTGCGGCCGAGGAGGTCGGCCGTGCAGACGAGCGCTGCGCCGAGGAGGACGGCGACCGGCACCACCCGTACGTGCCGTCGGCCCACGAGGGCACGTGCCGCGTGCGGGGCCACGAGGCCCACGAAGCCGATGGTGCCGGCCGAGGCGACCGCGGTCGCGCTGAGCAGGACACCGACCACCAGGAAGCCGAGCCTGGCCGGGGAAAGTCGCAGACCGAGGAGCCGCGGTGTGTCCGCGTCCAGGGAGATGAGGTCCAGCTCGGTGCGCCGGGCGACCGCGACGACAAGGCCCAGCACCAGCACGAGCGCGACGGGCAGCACGTCCGGCATGGTCCGGCCGTACGTCGAACCGGACAGCCAGGTCAGCGCCTTGGTGGCGTTGAACGGGTCGGTGAGCACGATGAGCAGGCTGACCAGCGCCGTCGTACCGGCGGCCATGCCGATGCCGACGAGGACCAGCCGGTTCTGCTGGTAGCCGCCCCGGGCGGCCAGCCCGAAGACGATGACGGAGGTCACCGCGGCGCCCGCGAACGCGGCACC
Organism: Streptomyces sp. NPDC058697; assembly: GCF_042715345.1. Taxonomy (NCBI): domain Bacteria; kingdom Bacillati; phylum Actinomycetota; class Actinomycetes; order Kitasatosporales; family Streptomycetaceae; genus Streptomyces; species Streptomyces sp. NPDC058697. Next base: position 45,740 of record NZ_JBHXSU010000044.1, on the reverse strand, counting down.
CGCCACGCTCCAGGTACCGGCGACCGGCACGGTGGTGACAAGGAGTACGGCGCCCAGCGCGGCTCCGCCGGACACGCCCAGGACACCCGGCTCCGCGAGCGGGTTGCGGGTCACGGCCTGCACCAGCGTGCCGGCCAGGGCGAGCGCCGCGCCCGCGCACAGGGCCGCGAACACCCGGGGCATCCGGGTGTCGAGGACGAAGGACACGGTCTGACCGGCCCGCCCCTGCGCCCAGTTCACGACATCGCCGAGCAGCAGCTTGCTGTCGCCCAGCAGCGCGCCGGCGATCGTGACGCCGACGACCACGGCGACGAGGGCGGCCAGCGTGACCAGGAACGCGGCCCGGCTGGGGATGCGCAGCCGGGCCGGTGCCTCGGCTCCGGACGTGTCCCGCAGCCGCAGGGCCATCACCACCAGGAACACGGCGCCGATGAGGCTGGTGACGACACCGGTGGGCACGGCGACCGCCGTGTCGGAGGGCACCAGGGCACGCAGCAGCACGTCCGACCCGAGGACGAGCCCCGCGCCGACCACACCTGCCACGGGCAGGCTCGTACGGGTGCGGACGAGGCCCCGGAACCGGCGGGCGAGCGGACGCACGAGGGCCGGTGCGCACAGCCCGACGAAGCCGATGGGCCCGGCGAGCGTGACGGCCGCCGCGGACAGCAGCGTTGCCAGTACGACCACGGTCACGCGGGTGGCACGGACCGGGACGCCCAGGCCGCGCGCGGCGTCGTCGCCGAGGGCGAGTGCGTCGACCCGACGGGCGGTCAGCAGCAGGCCGACGAGTCCGATCAGGGCGACGGGCAGCATCTGCAGGACGCCGTCGAAGCCGTTCTGGCTGATGCTGCCCTGGTTCCACTGGTAGAGGCCCTCGGTCTGCTCGGGGAACAGCAGGAGCAGGCTCTCCGTCATGGACGTCAGGCCCAGCGCCAGCGCGGTACCGGCGAGGACCAGTCGTACGGTGCCCGTGCCGAGTCCGGACAGGGCGAGTACGACGGCCGCGGCCAGGAGCCCGCCGGTGAAGGCGACCCCGGAGGAGGCGAGCAGCGGGAGCGAGACGCCGGTGGCGCCGACCAGCCCGAGCGCCAGGTACGAACCGGCGTTCACCGCGAGGGTGTCGGGAGCGGCGAGCACATTGCGGCTGACGGCCTGCAGTACGGCGCCCGCCACGCCGAGGATGACGCCGACCAGGATGCCGGCGGTCATCCGCGGCAGCCGGGAGGCGATCACGACCGACGCGTCGGACGGATCGGCCTGCCCGGTCAGGGCCTTGAACACCTCGGCCGGTCCGACGGCGGCGGTGCCCTGGGTGATGTCGACGACGCCGAGGACGGCGACCAGGAGGACGAGCCCGGCCGTCACCGCGGCCGCGCCCGTCCGGGACGCGGCCGTCGGCGGACGGGTGACGGCGGGAGGCGTTGTGGTGACGGCCATGGCTCCGTTACTTCGTCTGCTTCTGCTTCTTCTGCTTCTTTCCGGGTCGTCTACTTCGTCAGCGCGTCGACGACGGCGTCGATGTACGCCTCCATCGACTGGGGGCCGCCGAACATCCAGATGCCGTCGGGGAGTCGGTGCACCTTGTCGGCCTTCACGAACGGCAGGGATGTCCATACGGCGTTCTTCGCCAGCGCGCCGGTGAAGGGCGTGCTGCCCTTGTCGCCGTCGTTGCCTATGTAGGCGAACTGGACGTCCTTCGGCAGGGCGGTGAGGCCCTCGACGTCAGTGGTCCCCAGGCCGTAGGCCGCGTCACCCTTGATCTTCCAGGCGTTCTTCAGGCCGATCTGCTCGTTGACGGCCCCGATGAGCGAGCCGCTGGTGTACGGGCGCAGGGAGACCTGGTTGGAGGTGACGTAACCGTCGGCGAACGCGAAGTCCGTGCCGTCGAGACCGGCGTCGGCCAGGGCCTTCTTGCCCTCGGCGACCTTGGCCTCGAAGTTCGTACGGGCCGTCTCGGCCTTGTCGGTGGTGCCGGTGGCCTTGGCGATGAGGTCGAGGTTCTCCAGCATCTGACCGACCTGGTCCGAGGCGTCCGCGGACTTGATCCCCAGCACCGGGGCGATCTTGCGCAGCTGCTTCACGGCCGCGGGCGGCAGGTCGGAGGAGGCCACGATGAGGTCGGGCGAGAGGGAGGCGACGGTGTCCATGCTCGGCTCGCCGCGCGTGCCGATGTCCTTCGGCTCGTTCTTCAGCGGGACGGCGCTGTCCCAGGTCTTGTAGCCCTTGACGTCGGCGACGCCCACGGGGTCGACGCCGAGCGTGATGAGGCTCTCGACCTCGTTCCACTCGGTGGCGACGACTTTGGTGGCCGGGCCGTCGAGCTTGAGCTTCGCGCCGGTGCCGTCGGTGAGGGTGATGGCCTCCGACTTCGTCTCGGACTTGTCCGCGGCGGGCTCGGTGGTGCCGCAGGCGGCAAGGGCGAGTGCGGCGGCGGTGGTGGCGGCCGCAGTGAGCAGGAGGCGTCTCATGAGGTGGTGCCGAGCCTTTCGGTTCGAGTGTTCCGTGTGTGATGGCGACCGATCGGGCGGGTGCGCAGTCGGCCGGTGAGGGGGTCTGTGTCGACGTCGATCCGGATGCCGTAGACGGCGGTCAGGCGTTCCGGGGTGAGGACGTCCTCGGGCAGGCCGTCGGCGACGATCCGGCCCGCTTCGAGCAGCGTGATCCGGTCGGCGATGGCCGCCGCCTGGTCGAGGTCGTGCAGGACGACTCCGACGGCGATCCCGTGGTCGTCCGCCAGGTCGCGGATGAGGTCGAGGAGTTCGACCTGATAGCGCAGGTCGAGATAGGTGGTCGGCTCGTCGAGCAGCAGCACACCGGTTTCCTGGGCGAGGCAGCTTGCGAGCCACACCCGCTGCAGCTGACCGCCGGACAGGTGGTCGGCGCCCCGCTCGGCGAGGTCCGTGACACCGGTCAGGGCGAGCGCGCGGTCGACCGCGGCCGACGCGTCCGGATCGGGCCGGCCGAAGCGGCCCCGGTACGGGTAGCGGCCGAACTCGACGACGTCCCGCACGGTCAGTCCGCTGGGCGTGGGGCGGCCCTGGGTCAGCAGGGCGACGTGGCGCGAGAACTCACGGGCACTCAGGGCGAGGCCGTCGGTGTCGCCGTCGATCCTGAGCGTGGCGTGGCGGCCCCGCTGCAACCGGGCGATCGTGCGCAGGAGCGTCGACTTGCCGCTGCCGTTGGGACCGACCAGAACGGTCACCTCGCCGGGCCGGAGCGCGACCGCGGCATCGTGCACGACGTCGACGCCGTCGTACGACACGGTCACACCCGTGGCCGACAGTTCATGACCGCGCAGACGAGGGGTTTCGGCTGCTTCTTCACCAGATCTCACGCGGTGAAGGTTAGCCTAACCTTAATTGATCTTGATGGGGGTGCCCTGGTGCCGGCTCAGCCGGTCTGCCAGGACGCCGGATTCCACACTCCCGAGCGGCGCAGCGACTGGGGGCAGTGCAGGTAGATCTCGTCGATCTCCAGGACCAGGGCCAGCTCGGGGCGCTGGTCGTCCAGCTTCATGGCGTCGAAGAACGGGGCGTCGGTGAGGATACGGGCCCGGCCGTTGACCCGCAGGACCTCCTTGCTGCCGGGTATCAGGTACAGCAGACCGGCGTGCGGGTTGTCGAGGATGTTGTGGAAGCTGTCGCCGCGCCGGTTCCCCGGCCGGTCGGGCAGGGCGATCGTGCCGGAGTCGATGACGTACGTGAAACCCGGGGCGTCCCCGCGCGGGGAGACGTCACAGTTGCCGCGTGCGTCGGAGGTGGCCAGCAGGCAGAAGGGTGAGCGGGCCACGATGTCCTGGTCCTTGTCGGTGAGCCGGTCGTGAACCTTCTCGATCACCACGGGCCAGGGCTCGCCCAGCAGTTCACGCAACTCGGCGCTCGACCCCAGCTCGACCCAGCCTTCTTCGGTCGCCGTGTCCGGCCTGTTCCCGGCGGTATCGATCGTGTGCGGCAAGGCCGACTCCCAACGTACGTCCAGCGAGCAGTCGCGTATGGAACATCATCCGACGTTAGGCTTACCTTACTTCTCGGTCCGGACGTGCGTGTACGACGGTCAGGCCGCACCGGTACGGCTCGTCGAGCTCGCTGTCGGAGAAGAGCCGGGCCAACTCGGTGCGGTTCGCGTCGAGGAGTCGGACTCGCTCGGCGGGGTCCATGACCACGAAATGCGAGTGCGTGCCGAGGTTGCGGATGTGCTCCTCGACGGTGATCCGGCGCGACCATGTGACCTCACGGGTGGCCACCCCGACCGGGAACGGGGCGAACAGCTCGGCCACCGTCGTCGGGAAGCCGCGGGTGAAGGGCGCGAGCCGGTCCTCCTCCGCCGCGACCCATGGGACGCGGACGTCGGCCTGGTTCCACCACAGGGCAAGCACGCCGTGCGGGCGCAGCACGCGCAACGCCTCGGGGACGGAACGGGCCGGGTCGGTCCAGTGCCAGGCCTGCGCATAGGCGACCACATCGAAACTGCCGGCGGCGAACGGCAGGCGATTCCCCTCGCCCCGAACCAACGGCACCTCGGGCTCCGCCCGGCGCAGCTCCGCGGCCATTCCGGCGCCCGGCTCCATCGCTACGACACGGGCACCGCGCTCGCACAGGAGCCGGGTGGCGATGCCGGTGCCGGCCCCGCAGTCCAGCACGTCGGCGCCGGCCAGCGGTTGGCCGGCGAGTTCCTCCATGGCGTCGAAAAGTGCGGGCGGATAGCCGGGGCGGGTGGCGGCGTACTGCGTGGCGACGGTGTCGAAGGACAGGGCGCGGGCCTGGTTCGCGGGTAATGCCATGCCTGCGATCTTTCCGGGCGGAGGGCGCAGTTGTCACTGGTTGACCCACCCTGCCGGGGGATTCGGTGGAGTTGGCGCAGCCCTCATCCGGGAGTACCCGCCCCGCCGCCTATCCGCTAACATAGAATAATTAGATAGATGAATAGGCTAGTGGTGGCGAGGAGTGGCCGTGGACTTCGGGCTGACCGACGAGCAGGACATGTTGCGCGCGACGGCACGGCAGTTCGTCGCCGATGTGTGCCCGGCCGAGAAGGCGAAGCAGTGGGACGAGGAGGGCGTGGTACCGCCCGAGCTGTTCCGGGGGATGACCGAACTCGGTTGGTTCTCGCTGCCGTTCAGCGAGGAGGAGGGTGGGGATGGTGGCGGACCACTTGAGCTCGTTCTGATCGCCGAGGAGCTCGGGCGGGCCAGTTTCGACGTCGCCATGTGCTACATCGGCGTGCTCATCCCGGGAATCACCGTGTTCCGGTGGGGCAACGAGGCACAGCGTGACTTCATCCGCGAGCAGGTCATGACCGGACACCACCGGCTCGCCGTCGGCCTCAGCGAGCCGGACAGCGGCTCCGACGCCGCCGCGCTGCGCACCACCGCGGAGGACCACGGCGACCACTTCCGCGTCCGCGGCCAGAAGGCGTGGTGCACGGGCGGCGGGCTCCCCGACACGACCATCGCGACCTATGTGCGCACGGGGCCCCGCGAACCCAAGCACGGCGGAATCAGCCTGCTGCTCGTCGACCCCGCGACCGACGGAGTCGAGGTACGCCGGACCCCGACGCTGGCCCGGCACATCCTGGGTACCAACGAGGTCTTCTTCAACGACGCCCTCGTACCGAAGGAGAACCTCGTGGGGCCGCGCGACGAGGGCTGGAAGGTCATGCTCTCCAACATCGAACTGGAGAAGGTGATCATCAGCGGGGGGTATCTGGGCGCCGCACAGGCCACGCTGGACGAGATGCTGGAGTACGCGCGCACCCGGCACGCCTTCGGCCGTCCGATCGGCAACTTCCAGGCACTCGCCCACGCGATGGCCGATCTGCAGACCGAGATCGACTCCGCCCGGCTGCTCGCGTACCGCGCCGCCTGGCTGCTCGCGCAGGGCAGGCCGTGCACCCGTGAGGGTTCGATGGCGAAGCTGAAGGGTTCGGAGACGTACGTGGCGGCTGCCAGGCTCGGAATGCAGGTCTGCGCGGGGCACGGGTTCTCGACGGAGAGCGTGATGAGCTTCCGCTACCGCGAGTCGATCGTCGCCACGATCTCCGGCGGGACCAGCCAGATCCAGCGCAACGGGATCGCCCGCAGCATGGGCCTGCGGTCCTACTGACCGCTCTCACCGGTTCTCGGGGTCCCCGCCCTGTCCGGCCAGCCACTGCGCGTGCCGCGTGTAGTGGCTGTGATCGCGCGTCACCCAGATTCCGGAGGCGCGGGCCAGCACCGCTCCGCCCGGCGGCAGCGTCAACTCGCCCGCGATGTACCAGCGGGAGCCCTCCCTCCGGTCGGCCCACACCCGCAGTTCCAGGGGCCGTTCCACCGGTACCGGCTTCACGAAGCTCACCGTCAGTTCGGCCGTCACGCTCATCACGCCGTGCAGCAACGGGAGATGGCCGAGGCAGTCGTCCAGGACGGCCGCCGTCCAGCCGCCGTGCGCGACATCGGGCCCGCCCTCGTGGGAACGCGGGCAGCTCAGCTCGAACCTCGCCACACCGTCCTCGTCGAGCCGTTCGCGCTCCACGCCGAGCCGGCAGGAGCCGAGGGCGCGGCACCCACCACAGAGGGTCACGCCCCCGGCGGTCCGGGGCGGCTCCGGCAGCCCCGCACCCGCCCAGTGCCCGTTCGGGGGCGTCACACCGGTCTTGCCTGTTCCCGTCGTCGACATGGCGGAACTCCTCGTGTCAGACATCGGCAAGCAGCGGGCGCAGCTTCCCGGCGATGAGCTGGACCTGGCGGGCGACCATCTCCTCGGGCATCCCGGCCAGCGAGGCCCACAGGAACACCCCTTCGACCGGCAACCCCGCCACGTACGCCTTGATGGCATCGGCGGTCTCCTGCGGTGTGCCGTACAGGAACTGGCCGACGCCGGTCGCGCTCAGCCCCGTCTCCCGCCACTTCTCGGGGTTGATCGGACGGGGAGCCGGCTGGTCGGTCCCCTCCACCATGTACCGGCGGTAGCTGTCCCATTGGTAGGAGAGATGCTTGCGGACCACCGGCCAGTCGGCCTCCGGGTCCTCGGTGACGAACGTGGTGAACGAACCCTGCATCCGGCCCGCCGACACGTCGTAGCCGCTCTCGGCGAGTCCTTCCCGGTACGGCTCCAGCAGCGCGGGGTTGAGCGACAGCAGCCCGGTGCCCAGCCGGCCTGCCCGGCGGGCGCCCTGCGGACCCTGGTAACCGAGCCAGATCGGCAGCGGGTCCTGGACCGGGCCGGGCGTCACCAGCGACTCGGCCCACAGCCCGCGGATCTCCCGCACCCGCTGGTCGGTCGTGGAGTAGCGCTTGGTCAAGTCGGCGTCGTACAGCCGGTATTCGGGCACGCGATAGCCCGTGCCGAGTCCGAGGTCCAAGCGGCCGTCGCTGATGATGTCCACGAGCGCGGCCTGTTCGGCGATCTCGGGGGCCGCGTGCAGCGGTGCCGGGATGACCGCGGTACCGAGGCGGATCCGCCGTGTACGGGCGGCCGCCGCGGCCGCCATGGTGAGCGGCTGAGGGAGGTATCCGTCCTCGAAGCCGTGGTGTTCGGAGAACCAGACCGAGTCGATGCCGAGCCGGTCCGCCTCCTCGCACATCTCCAGGGCGAATCCGTAGACCCGGGACCAACTCTGCCGCCAGGGCGGGGGATTGCGCATGTCGAAGTAGATGCCGACCCTCACGAGGGGCCACCTTTCCTGGTTTCGTCAGCGAGCCGGATCGTCGCGCGGGTGACGGCGACCCCGTCCCCGGGCGGCAGCAGCCGTATCGGACGCAGCTCCATCGCCTCGATCTCGGGCAGGTCCTCGACCATCGCGGAGATCCGCAGGACGGTCTCCTCCAGCGCCGCGAGGTCCACGCCCGGGCCGCCCACCCTGCCGTCCAGCAGCGGAGCCGCCCGCAGCGAGCGGACCATCTCCCGGGCGTCCCGGTCGCTGAGCGGAGTCACCCGGTGGGCGACATCCGCCATCAGATCGGCGTAGTCCCCGGTGAGGCCGAAGGCCACCACCGGGCCGAACACCGGGTCGGCGCCGACGGAAAGAAACGCGTCCGGGCCGGAACCCAGCCCAGTGCCCGGCCCAGTGCCCAGCTCAGAGCCCGGCCCGGAGCCCGTTCCGGTGTCCCGTACGGCGATCCCGTACGAGTCCAGCAACTCCGTGGCGATACGCGGCGGTACGGGTCCGGGAGCGCATCCGGCGAGCAGTGACTTGGCCCGGCCGGCGTCGATCCGGGGGAGATCCGGGATGACACCCGCGGGCGTACTCCGCCATGCCTGATAGGCGGCCGCATGCCCGAGCGAGGCCGCCGCCGATTCGGGGAACGCGTAGGTGGGGACGACGAGTTCGCCGCGGTGGAGGAGATCGGCGACGCCCGCGCCGCCCAGGAAACTCGCCACCACCGGCTTCGAGGGCGCGGCCTCGGCCGCGTCGAGAATCGCCGCAGCCACCTCGTCGGGCTTGTCCGCCAGCGGGGGCATGAACAGGACGATGGCCGCGTCGATCCCGTTGTCGGCCAGCACGGCGTCCAGTGCCCGCCGGTAGTGCGCGGCGGTCGCCATCGGGGTGAGGTCGACCGGGTTGGCGACCTCCGCCCCGGGGCCCAGGGCCGCGCGGAGCGTCTCCCGGGTGCGCTCGCCGAGCGGGGGCACGCGCAGGCCGCTCGCCGCGCATGCGCCGACGGTCAGTGCCGCGGGGCCGCCCGCGTTGGTGATCACCGCGACGCTGTTGCCGGGCGGGGGAGGCTGGTGGGCGAGCAGCAGCGCCGCGTCGAACAGCTCCTGGAGGCTGCGCGTACGGATCACGCCGGACTGGGCGAACAGCGAACTGACCGCCGAATCGGAGGGACCGGCCGCCGGATCCACGCGACCCACCGAATCCCCTCGACGTGCCGGGCCTCCACGAACTCCGGGGCCTCCTCGAACCCCCGAGTCCACCTGACCCGTCGCGGGCGCGTGACCCGGGTGGACCGCGATGATCGGCTTGCGCGGTGCGACGCGGCGGGCGATGCGCGCGAACCGGCGCGGATTGCCGAAGGTCTCGACGTGCAGCAGGATCACCGAGGTCTCGGGGTCCTCCTCCCACCACTGGAGCAGGTCGTTGGTGGACACGTCCACGGCATGGCCCACCGATACGAACCCGGAGAAGCCCAGCCGCAGCCGCCGGGCGAAGTCGAGCACCGCGAGTCCCAGCGGCCCGGACTGGCTGGACATCGCCACCCGGCCGGGTGTGGGCAGGGCGGGCGAGAAGGTCGCGGCCAGCCTCGCCGCGGGTGTCGTGTTGACCACGCCCATGCAGTTCGGGCCCACCAGCCGCATCCCGGAGGCGCGGGCGAACCGGGACAGCTCCAGCTCGGCCGACCGCCCGGCCGCACCTGTCTCCCCGAAGCCGGTGGAGACGACGACCACCGCCTTGACGCCGGCCTCCGCGCACTCCCGTACGACCTCGGGCACCGCCTCGGCGCGTACGGCGATCAGCGCCAGGTCCGGCGGCTCGGGCAGCTCCCGGACGCTCGGGTACGCCCGGGCTCCGGCGACCTGCTCGGCCCGTGGATTGACGGGGAACACGCTGCCGCGGAAGCCGCCTCGCAGCAGGTTGGCCACGATCTCGTGACCGATCGTCAAGGGGCGCCGGTTGGCGCCGATCACCGCGACCGACCGGGGTTCGAGCAGGGGGCGCAGAGAGCGTCGTACGGCCGTGTGCTCGCGGCGCTCGGCCCGGGCGACCGCCTGGGCCTGCGGGTCGACGGCGATGTCGAAGTGCACGATCTGGCCGGGCGGCCCGGACTCGACCCGGTAGCCGGAGCCGAGGAACACGTTGATCATGCGGGTGTTGTCGGCGAGGACGTCGGCCTTGAGGACCCGGATGCCCCGGGCGCGGGCGGCAGCGGCGATGTGTTCCAGCAGCAGCCTGCCGAAACCTTCGCTCTGGTCGTCGTCCCGGATGGTGAAGGTGACCTCCGCGTGGTCCGGGTTCTCGGTGTCACGGACATAGCGCACCAGGCCCGCGATCTCGTCACCGGCCAGCGCGACCAGCGCCAGCTCGTTGAGGTAGTCCACGTACGCGCCGCGCCGGATCACGTCGTCGCGCGCCCGGATCACCGGGCCGAGCGAGCGGTAGGCCAGAGTCGCCCGCGACAGGCCGCCGACGAAGGCGACCAGACGGTCGGCGTCCTCCGGCCGGATGGGCCGGACGAAGGTCGACCGCCCGGTCCTGACGAGTCCGGGCTGTTCCAGGTCATCGGGATACGCGGGCTGTTCCAGGTACTCTGGATCCGGGGGAGTGGTCACTGTGCCGTCCGGTGTCCTCGCGTCGCCGACGCCGCTCAGACGGCCGCCTCCTGGGGAGTCTGCTCGGGCAGACGGAACAGTTCGTTGAAGGTGCCGCGGGTGACGCGCTCGCGGATCTCGTCGGACACACCGTCGAACAGCTCGTGCAGGGTGGACTGCGTGTGCCCGTACGTGCCTTCCAGGTGCGGGTAGTCGTCGCCCCACATCACATTGCGGTAGCCCGTCGACTCGACGATCTCCACCGAGCTCTTGTCGTGCTGGAAGGAGGCGTACACCTGCTGCCTGATGATCTCGCTGGGCAGTCGGCTCAGCTTCGGCCGTACGAACATGCCGTGCTGGCGGTAGGCCTCGTCCATCCGGTCGCCGATCGCCGGCACCCAGCCGGCGCCGCCCTCCGCGATGAGGATCTTGAGGTCGGGGTGACGGTCCAGGGCACCGCCCGCGACCATGTGCGAGACGACGCGCATGCCCGGGTAGGTCGTCTCCATGTAGTTGACGACTGCGCCGCCGGGTCCGCGGAAGACGACGTTCTCGCCGCCCGTACCGATGTGGAAGCCGAGCACGAGACCGGCCCGCTCGGCCGCGGTCCACAGCGGCTCCCACAGGTCGAGGCCGTACTCCTCACCGGGCCGGGTGGAGCACGGCAGGAAGACCGACTGGAAGCCCAGCTCCGCGACCCGCTCGACCTCGGCGACCGCGTCCTCGACGTTGGTCGTCGAGACGCAGGCGGGGGTGATGATGCGCTTCTGCTTCCCGAGGACCTCGGAGTGCGCCCAGTCGTTCCAGGCCCGTACGGTCTCCCGGGCGAGCTCCCGCTCGGTGATCGAGCAGAGCCAGAACCCCATGGAGGGAAAGGCGAGTTGGCCCCAGACGCCCTCCTGGTCCAGGTCCTTGAGCCGGACGTCGAGGTCCCGGGCGCCCGGTGGCCGCATGGCGTCCATGAAGTCGTTCAGCTGGCGGTCGATGCGCTCGCCGTCGATGTAGAGCACCTCGTACTTGTCGCCGCGTTCGCTGCGCGGCGCACGGTCGGCGAGGCGCGGCGGCAGCGCCCGGATCCAGAGGTCGTCGGGTTCCATCACATGGGAGTCCCCCGAGTTGACCCAGATCTTCGTCATGGCGCTCCTTCGGGTCAATGGATGTAATCAGTTAGCGATTTTAATCGTATCGGCCTCCGGGTGGAAGGCCGGGAGGGGTGGAGATCAGCAAGCGGAGATCAGCTTCGGTGCCGCTCGATCTCCTCCACCAGCTGCGGGAGCACCTGGAAGAGGTCCCCCACGACGCCGTAGTCGGCCAGCTCGAAGATGGGGGCGTCCTGGTCCTTGTTGACCGCGACGATGGTCTTGGAGGTCTGCATGCCCGCGCGGTGCTGGATCGCCCCCGAGATGCCGGCGGCGAGGTAGAGCTGCGGGGAGACCTGGGTGCCGGTCTGGCCGACCTGGTGGCTGTGCGGATACCAGCCCGCGTCCACGGCGGCGCGGGACGCCCCGACGGCCGCGCCCAGGGTGTCGGCGACGCGCTCGATGACCGCGAAGTTCTCGGCGCCGTTCACCCCGCGGCCGCCGGAGACCACGATGTCGGCCTCGGTCAGCTCGGGCCGGTCACTCCGTTCCCGTGGTGTGCGGGACAGGACCTTGGCGGCGGCGGAGGCGGGGCCGAAGGTGACGTCCCACTTCTCGACCTCGGGTGTGACGGGGGCCGGTTCGGGGGCGGCGGCGTTCGGCTTGACCGTGATCACCGGGACGCCCCGGGTGACATGGGCCGTCACCTGGTACGTCGCCGCGAACGCGGACTGCTCGGTGACCGGGCCGTCCTCGCCGGCGACGACATCGACGGCGTCCGTGATCAGCCCCGACTCCAGGCGGAGCGCGACCCGCGCGGCGGTCTCCTTGCCGTCCGGGTTCGAGGGCAGCAGGATCGCCGCCGGACCGGTGCTCCCGGCGATCTGGGTGAGCGCGTCCACGGCCGGAGTGACGAGGAGCTCGTCGACCTCGGGTGCGTCCACGACGTACACCTTGTGCGCGCCGTACCGGCCGAGCGCCTCGGTCGCGGAGTCCGCGTTCCGCCCGAGGAAGACGGCCGACGGTTCGCCCAACCGGCGCGCCAGGGTGAGTAGTTCGAGGGTCGGCTTGCGTACGACGCCGTCGGTGTGATCGACGAGTACGAGGATCTCGGCCACGGTGATGCACTCCTCCTGTTGGAACGGTTCCGGGGCGGGGCGGGGCAGCGCGGGGCTCGGTCAGGCGAACTTCTTGGCGGTGAGGAACGCGGCCAGCCCGGCGCCGCCCGTACCGTCGTCGGCGACGATCTCCCCCTTGGAGCGCGGCGGACGTCGGGTCGCGGTGTCCACGGCCGACCGCGCACCGGCCCGGCCGACCTGCCCGGCGTCGATGCCGAGGTCGGTGAGATCGAGGGTCTCCAGGGGCTTTTTCTTCGCGGCCATGATCCCCTTGAAAGAGGGGTAGCGGGCGTCGCCGGAGCGGTCGGTCACCGACACGACGGCGGGAAGTGAGCCCTGGACCCGCACGGTCGCGGAATCGCCCTCGCGGCGGCCGGTGACCGTGCCGTCCTCGACCGTCAGCTCCTCCACGTGGGTGACGGCGGGGACCCCGAGCCGTTCGGCCAGTAGCGCCGGTACGACGCCCATGGTGCCGTCCGTCGAGGCCATCCCGCACAGGACGAGGTCGAAGCCGTGCCGTTCGATCGCCCTGGCCAGCACGAGTGAGGTGCCGAAGGCGTCGCTGCCCTCGATGTCCTCGTCACTCACATGTGTCGCAGAGTCGCCTCCCATGGCGAGCGCCTTGCGCAGGGCGTCCTTCGCGTCGTCGGGACCGACGGTGAGATAGCTGATCTCGGTGTCGACGCCCGACTCGGCGATCCGCAGGGCCTGTTCGACGGCGTACTCGTCGAGTTCGGACAGCAGGGAGTCGACCGACTCGCGGTCGGTGCTCCCCTCCTCGGTGAAGGTGCGGTCCGCCGTGGCGTCGGGCACGTGCTTCACGCAGACAACGATCTTCACAGTGTTCTCTCCGTGCTCTGCCGAAGGTCTAATGAGTGCTAATAGTTAACTATATGGATCGCGGGAGCGCGAGAGTCTCCCGAAAATCCGTCGAATTGGTTGACTGATTGTGCTGATAGCTGGAAGATCTGGGCAGCCGAGCCGCGAGGAGGCGCCATGGGCGGTGACAGGGACACCGGGGACAGGTACTTCGAGCCACAGGTGGAGACCATGCCCCGCGACCAGCTGCGGGCACGGCAGGAAGAACGGGTCGTGGAACTCGTCGAGTACGCCTACGGCAACTCCGCCTTCTACCGCGAGCTCTGGGACGAGCACGGGGTGCACCCACGTGACATCCGGTGCCTGGAGGACTTCCGGGCGCGCATACCGTTCATCACGAAGGACATGGTGCGCGCCCACCGGGCCCGCACCGGCGACCCCTTCGGCGGCCTGCTCTGCGTGCCCGTCGAAGGGCTGACCTCCGTCTCCTCCAGCTCCGGCACCACCGGCGACCCGGAGTTCTTCGCCGAGATCTGGGAGGACGCGCCGCCCCTGGTCACCGCACAGGTGCGTGACCTCTGGGAACTCGGCCTCAGGCCCGGCGACCGGGTGCTCAGCCCGCCAGGCACCTTCCGCAACCTCATGGACCCCGGCTACCAGGCGCTCGGCGCCGTGGTGATCGAGGTGGACACCTGGCTCGGGAAGATGAACGAGGTCGTCGACGCCCTGCGCACCTACCGGCCGGCCTACCTGCAGATGATGTATCCGCAGATGGTGGAGCTGGAGCACCTCGCCGAGAAGACGGATCTCAAGGAGGCGTTCTCCTCCCTCAAGGGCGCCTCGTGCGCCGGGCAGCCCCTCAGCCGGAAGATGCGCGAACGGATCCGCGACGACTGGGGCATCGACGTCTACGAGTACACCAGCGCGGCCGACACCGGCACCGCCTGGGAGTGCCGGGAGCACGACGGCTTCCACCTCTGGGAGGACACCGTCTTCGCGGAGTGCGTCGAGGTCGACGAAGAGGGCGGATGGCGTGACGTCCCCGAGACGGACCTCGGCGAACTGGTCGCCACCGACCTGGACAACCGGGCCGCCCCGCTGATCCGCTACCGCAGCGAGGACCTGGTCCGCCTCTCGGGCGACCGCTGCGGCTGCGGGCGTACCCACGCCCGGATGTGGGTGGCCGGGCGGCGCGGCGACGAGACGCTGGTCCAGGGGCGTTCCGTGGTCCTGCGGGACATCTGGCAGGCCGTGGAGGACCAGCCGGAGACGGCGTCGGGGGTCTTCCAGATCGTCCGGGACCGACGCGAGGTCGACGAACTGCGCCTGCGCGTCGGCTACGACCCGGGGCTCACCGCGGATGTCGACGCCCTGGCAGGGCGGCTCGGCGAGGCCGTGCGGGAGCGGACCGGAGTCAAGCCGGTGCTCGACATGCGCACCGAGGAGGACCTGTTGAAGACCATGACCAGCGTCGCCAAGTTCCCCCGGGTGGTGAAGAGTTGATGGCCCGCGCCGACACCCTGGCCCGCGCCAGGACACTTGACCGCCCCGAACTGGCCTACCTCGTACGCTTCCCCACCGCCGACGGCATGCGGGACATGGAACTGACCTGGGCGGAGCTCGCCCGGGACACCGACTGGGTCACCGCACGGCTGAGGGAGCACGGACTCACCGCCGGGCAGCGGGCGTTGCTGACCACCTCCGGCTTCGAGGGGTTCTGGGGCCGCGCGGTGATCGGTGCTCTGCGAGAGCTGAAGGTGACATACGGAATCGCCGAGGCGATGGGCTGGGACCACCGCCGGACCTCGGTCTTCCACCGCGAACTGAACCCGCACGCGGTGATCGGCCTCTCGGCGGAGACCCTGGAGGGGCTCGCCGGAGCGGCCGATCTCGGTGAGATGTTCAGCTCGACGTCCCTCGTACTGGCCCGGCCCGCGGCCGTACCGATACTCCGCGGAGTGGGCGTGTCCGCCTGCCTGATCTCCGCCGTGGGGCCGGCTCTCGCGCTGGAGTGCCCCGAGCGGTGCGGCGCGCACGTCAACGGTGCCGAATGGCGCCTCGGCGAGCGTGCGGACGGACAGCTGTACGTCGCGGCGGGGGAGGGGCGTGCCTCGCCGCTCCCCGAGACACCGCTCGGCATGGCGGGCCGCGTCGCCACCGGCAGGTGCGCCTGCGGCAGCGAGGACCCGCGAGTACTGCTCGGCGACGCCAACTCGCCGTATTCAGCAAGGAGTCGATGATGTCCGAAGGAGTGGTCGACGGCCGTGTCGTGGTCGTCACCGGGGCCGGCAACGGGATCGGCAGGGCGCACGCCCTGGCGTTCGCCGCGCACGGCGCGAAGGTCGTGGTCAACGACCTGGGCGGTACACGCGACGGAGGGGGCTCCTCGGCCGGGCCCGCTCAGACCGTGGTCGACGAGATCGTCGAAGCCGGCGGCGAGGCGGTGACCAACACGGACGACATCTCCACCTGGGAGGGCGCCGGCCGGCTCGTCCAGCAGGCCGTGGACACCTACGGCGGCCTCGACGTACTGGTCAACAACGCCGGCATCCTCCGCGACCGGATGATCGTGTCGATGACCGAGCGGGACTGGGACAGCGTGCTCGCCGTCCATCTCAAGGGCAGCTTCGCCACCCTGCACCACGCGGCCGCGTACTGGCGGGTGCGGACCAAGTCCGGTCACGACAACGACGCCAGGGTGATCAACACGACGTCGCCGTCCGGCATCTTCGGCAACCCGGGCCAGTCGAACTACGGCTCGGCGAAGGCGGGCATCGCGAGCCTCACCGTCATCGCCGCGGCCGAACTCGCCCGCTACGGCGTGACGGTGAACGCCATCGCGCCCACCGCGCTCACCCGGCTGACCGAGGACATCGAGATGATGAAGCTGGCCGCCGAGAGCGAGGACCTGACCCCGGAGGCCATCTCGCCGCTCGTGGTGTGGCTGGGCTCGGCGGCGTCGCGCGAGGTCACCGGCCGGGTGTTCGGCGTCGTCGGCAACCGGATCACCGTACTGGAGGGCTGGGTCAACGGCCCCGGCGCGAGTGCCGAGACCCGGTGGACGCCGGAGGAGCTGTCCTCCGTCGTCCCGAACCTGGTGGCCAAGGCGGCTCCGAACGCCGACGCCCTCGGCAACCGGAACGGGGCGTGACATGACGACAACGCAACAACCGGTCGCCGAAGGCCTGTTCACCTGGCCGCCCTCCGAATCCGAACCCCTCCGGCTCATCGGCTCCGAGTGCACGGCATGCGGTCTGGTGAGTTTCCCGGCGGCCTCGGACTGTGTCCGGTGCGCGAGCGACGAGTCGAAGACACGGCTGCTCGCGGACCGCGGGACGCTGTGGACGTACACGGCTCAGAACTTCCGCCCGCCGTCCCCGCCCTACGACGGCCCGGAGACCTTCGAGCCGTACTCCGTCGGTTACGTCGAACTCCCCGGCGAGCTGCTGGTCGAGGCCCGGCTGACCCAGCCCGACCCGGAGAAGCTGCGGATCGGGCAGGACATGCGGCTGACGCTCGTGCCCTACGCCGTGCGGGCCGACGGCACCGAGGTCATGACGTTCGCGTTCGCCCCGGCCGAAGCGTCCGCCCAGGCAGATCCGGTGGAGGAGGAGTCGTCATGACCGAGGCAGTCATCATCGGGGTGGGGCTCCACCCCTTCGGCCGGTTTCCCGGCAAGCCCGCCATGGACATGGGCGCGGACGCCGTACGGCTGGCGCTCGCCGACGCGGGCGTGACCTGGCCACAGATCCAGGGCGGTTACGTCGGCAGCTTCGAGGTCGCGAACCCGGACGCGATCGTCGGCAAGCTGGGCCTGACCGGCGTTCCGCTGCGCGGCGTGTTCAACGGCTGCGCCACGGCCGGTACGGCGGTGGCCCTCGCCGCCCGGGCCATCGAGACCGGCGAGCACGACCTGACCATCGCCATCGGCCTGGACAAACACCCGCGCGGCGCGTTCGCCGCCGACCCCTCCGTGGCCGGCATTCCCTCCTGGTACGGACAGACCGGGCTCTTCCTCACCACCCACTTCTTCGGCATGAAGATCAACCGCTATATGCACGACCACGGCATCTCCCACGAGACGCTCGCGCGCGTGGCGTCGAAGAACTTCCGCAACGCGGCCGGAAACGAGAAGGCCTGGCGCCGAACTCCCCTCACACCGGAGGAGATTCTTGCTTCCCCGGTCCTCAACTACCCGCTCCGCCAATACATGTACTGCGGCCCGGACGAAGGCGCCGCGGCCCTCGTGCTGTGCCGTGCCGACCAGGCCCACAAGTACACCTCCACGCCCGTACGGATCCGGTCCACCTCCCTGCGCAGCCGCAGGCTCGGCGCCTTCGAGGTGCAGAGCCCGTCGTTCCCCGTCGGAGAGCCGGTGGAAAGCCCGACGGTGGACGCCGCGCGCGAGGCGTACGAACGGGCCGGCATCGGACCCGAGGACGTCGACGTCGCCCAGCTCCAGGACACCGACGCCGGGTCCGAGATCATCCACATGGCGGAGAACGGCCTCTGCAAGGACGGCGAACAGGAACGCCTCATCGCCGAGGGCGCCACCGAGATCGGCGGCCGCCTCCCGGTCAACACCGATGGCGGCCTGCTCGGCAACGGCGAGCCCATCGGGGCCTCCGGCCTGCGCCAGATCCACGAGATCGTGCTCCAGCTGCGCGGCACGGCGGGCACCCGGCAGATCCCCGGCACACCGCGCGTCGGCTACACCCACCTGTACGGCGCGCCGGGCGTGTCCGCGGTGACGATCCTCTCGACCTGAGAGCGACACGAGAACACAGGGAACCCGTGATGGAACAGGACATGCAGGACTTCGCCGCCGAGGCGCGCCGCTTCCTCGACGCCCACGTGGCGAAGGCCCCCGACCGCACCGCCTTCACCTGGGGCGAGGGCGACGACTCGATGGCGTACTTCAGCAGCCTCCCGCCCGAGGAGGAGCGCGAGCACGTGCGGCGGGCGCGGGACTGGCAGCGGATCCGCCACGAGAACGGCTTCGGCTGGA
This sequence comes from Streptomyces sp. NPDC058697, assembly GCF_042715345.1. NCBI lineage: Bacteria > Bacillati > Actinomycetota > Actinomycetes > Kitasatosporales > Streptomycetaceae > Streptomyces > Streptomyces sp. NPDC058697. The sequence continues at coordinate 27,490 of NZ_JBHXSU010000044.1, read as the reverse complement.
TCACCGGCCCGCCCGAGTACGGCGGCCGCGGCCTCACCCCCGTCCACGACCTGCTCTACGACGCCATCGAGTCCGAGTACGACGTCGCCGACACCGGCACGCTGAGCGTGATCGGCCTGGGCATGATCGGCCCGACGATCCTCGCCCACGCCCAACCCCACCTCAAGGACCGCTGGCTGCCCGCGATGTACCGCGGGGACGCCATCGCCTGCCAGCTGTTCAGCGAGCCGGGCGCGGGATCCGACCTGGCGAGCGTGGCGACCCGGGCCGTGCGGGACGGCGAGGACTGGGTGCTCAACGGGCAGAAGGTGTGGACGTCGGTCGCCCAGCACAGCCAGATCGGCCTCGCGCTGGCCCGAACGAACCCGGACGCGCCCAAGCACCGCGGCATCACGGCCTTCCTGGTCCCCATGGACGCCCCCGGTGTCGAGGTCCGGCCGCTCAGGCAGATGACCGGCGGCGCGGACTTCAACGAGGTCTTCCTCACCGACGTACGCGTCCCCGACGACCACCGCCTCGGCGAGGTCGACGGCGGCTGGACCGTCGCCCTGACCACCCTGATGAACGAGCGCGCGACGGTCGGCAGCGAGGGCGCGGGACCTGTGGCCGCCGCTCTGTCCCCGGACCGGCTCTCGGCTCTGATGCGCGCCACCTGGACCTGGGACGACCGTGCCCTGCGCGCCCGTCTCGCCGAACTCCTCGTGGACGCCATGGCGACCGAACACCTCAACACGCGCGCCCTGCGCACCCTGCGGGCGGGCGTCACACCTGGCCCGGAGAGGTCCGTTGCCAAGCTGATGTACGGTCAGAACCTCACCAGGGCCGCCCACTTCGTCGCAGACTGCCTCGGACCCCGGATCGTCGCCGACACCGGCAAGTGGGGCACGTATGCCTGGTCCGAACTCCTCCTGGCCACCCCGGCTTTGCGCATCCTCGGCGGCACCGAGGAGATCATGAAGAACATCCTCGCGGAACGGGTCCTCGGTCTGCCGAAGGAGGCACGCGCATGAGCGCCGACGAAAGCGAGCTGAGGGAACTCCGGGCCTCCGTAAGGGAGTTCCTGGAAGCCAGGTCTCCTGAGGAGGCGGTCCGCAAGCTCATGGAGAGTGATCCGCGCTTCGACCCCGACGTGTGGGCCCAAGCGGCCGATCAACTGCGGCTGCCCAGCCTGGTGATCCCCGAGGAGTACGGCGGCGACGGCTTCGGCCCGGTCGAACTCGGCGTCGTACTGGAGGAGATGGGGCGCGCCCTGCTGTGCGCGCCGTTCTTCGCCACCGTCGTCCTGGCCGCCCAGGCCCTGCTGGCCTCGGGCGACAGCGAGGCATGCGCCCGCCACCTCCCCGGCATCGCCTCGGGCCGGACCACGGCCGCCCTCGCCGTCGCCGAGGACAGCGGCTCCTGGGACCCCGCCCTGATCTCCGCACGTGCCGTGCCGGACAGGGGTGGAGACGGCGCCTGGCGACTGAGCGGGCGCAAGGCCTTCGTCATCGACGGTATGACGGCCGATCTGCTCCTCGTCGTGGCCCGCACGGTCGCCGGCCCTTCACTGTTCGCCGTCGACCGGCGGGCGACGGGGCTGGAGTCCGAACCGATGGAGACCCTGGACGCCACCCGCGCGATGGCCCGGCTGACGTTCGACGCCGTGCCCGCCACCCTCGTCGGCGCGGACGGGGCCGGTGGCCGCGTCATGGCGAAGGTCCTGGACATCGCCACGGTCGGACTGGCCGCCGAACAGGCGGGCGGGGCCCGCCGGTGTCTGGAGACGAGCGCCGACCACGCCCGTACCCGGCACCAGTTCGGCCGGCCGATCGGTTCCTTCCAGGCGGTCAAGCACAAGTGCGCGGACATGCTCGTCCAGGTGGAGCTGGCCGAGGCGTCGTCCCGTGAGGCGGCGCGGGCGGCCGCCGAGGGTGACCCCGATTTCCCGGTCGCCGCCGCCGTCGCCCACGCGTGCTGCTCACGGGCCTACGTGTTCGCGGCCATGGAGAACATCCAGGTCCACGGCGGCATCGGCTTCACCTGGGAGCACTCCGCCCATCTGTACTTCCGGCGGGCCAAGTCCTCACAGCTGCTCTTCGGCGGCCCGGCGGTGTACCACGAGCGACTCCTGGACCGGCTCGGCATCTGAACCGGCCCTGCGTCAGGACCAGTTCCACATCTGGTTGCTGTTGCCCGCGCAACTCCATCCCTGCACCCGTTGACCGTCCTGGCCGGAGGTTTCGGCCTCCGCGTCCAGGCAGCGGCCGTCCGGGACGCCGACCAGTGTTCCGCCGCCACCGAGCCGCCATCTCTGGGCGCTCTTCCCGTCGCAGTTCCTGGCGCGGATCTGCTGGCCGTCATGGCCTGCCGTGCCGGAGTCCAGGCAGAGCTGGTTGCCCTGGTTGACGACGAGATACTGGGAGTCCTGACCGGACACCCGGTACAGCGCCCACTTCTGGGTGGCCGTGCCCTGGCATCCCCACACCTGTGCGTCCGGCTCGCGGACGTCGAGGCACCGGGCGACGGACGCGCCGTTGATGCTCTGGGTCACGGTGACCGAGCCGGCCCTGACCGGCCCGGGCGGCCTGCCGTACAGCAGCTTCTTGGTCGCCTCGGCGACCTTCCCGTCGACGGTGACACCGCCCTGGCTCTGGAGAGCCCTGACCGCGGTGACCGTCGCGTCCCCGAACCGTCCGTCGATCGTGACGCGCAGGCTGTGCCCGACGAGAAGCATTTGCAGTGCCTCGACGCAGACGCCCTGGGACCCCGGCACGATCTCGGCGGGACAGGGGGCGGTTCGGATGTCCAGCGTGGCGGGATCCGGTGAGTCCCCGGCACTGGGGGACCTCTCCGCCGCCTGGCCGAGGCCCGACTTCGACGGACCGGCCGTGGGCGCCTTCTGTGAACCGGTGGGCACCGAGGCCGGGTTCTCCGTCAGGGCGGACGACGCCTCCGGCCCGGCGCCGGCCGAGGGTGCGGTGTCGCCCTGCCGCAGCAGGGCGACGGTGATGCCCCCGGCGACCAGGACGCCCGCCATGGCAGCGGCGCCCGCCAGCAGTTTTCTGCGCCTCCCGGGCGTCGGCGCGGTAGACGCGCCGGACGCGACGGAGCCGGTGGTCGGGTCCATGGGCGGCGTCGCGGCGAGGGCGGCGGCCCGTGTGTCGTGCAGGGGCGCCCACTTCGGTGCGGACCGGGGCGGCTGGCCGTCCGGGGCCGGCAACTGGTGCCCGATGGCGGTCCTGAAGACCGCCTCCGGTAAGGGGCGGCTGCGAGGATCCTTGTCCAGACAGGCACGGATGAACGCGGCCAGCTCCACGTCGACGGCCGCCACCTTGGCGAGGACTTCCTCCCGCGGCGGTTCGAAGGCCACCCGGTGCAGGACGTCGACACCCGTCCCCTCGCCGAACGGCGCCCGCCCGGTGACGGCGTAGGCGAGGGCGGAGGCCAGCGCGAAGACGTCGGAGGCGACGGTCACCTCGTTGCCCCTGACCTGTTCCGGGGACATAAAGGCGGGGGTGCCCACGTTCTGGCCAGTGGCGGTGATCGAGGCGCTGTCGGTGGCCTGGACGACACCGAAGTCGATGACGCGGGCACCGTCGGCCGCCAGGATCACATTGGACGGCTTGAGGTCACGGTGGACGATCCCCGCGCGCCAGATGGCTTCGATCGCACGCCCCATGTCGGCCGTCAGCCGCCAGGCCACCGTGGCGTCGATCGGCCCGCGCGCGGTGACGACTTCGTCGAGCGTCGGCCCGGGCACGTACTCGGTGGCGACCCACACCAGGTCCTCGTCGAAGCCACTGCCCAACAGCCGTACGATGTGCGCCCCCTGGACGCGGTCCAGCGCACCGACCTCGCGCTCGAAACGCTTGCGAAAGAGGGGGTCCTCCGCGTATTCGGAGCGGATCACCTTGACCGCGGCCATTCCCGTCCCGCCGACGGTGTCCCGGCCCAGATAGACCCGGCCCATCCCGCCGCTGCCCAGTCGTGACATCAGCACATAGGGGCCGACCCGTGCGGGATCGTTCTTCCGGAGCGGGACCGGGGCCGGCGGGTCCATGCCGACCGCCGCGTAGGCGAGCGCGACGGACCGGTTGAGCTGGAGGTCAGTCATGGGGGATCCCGGTCTCTCGCGTGACATGTGCGACGAGCGCGGCGTGCGCGACTGACGTCGGTCAGCGGGAGACTATCCCAACATCCTTGCGAAAATGGCGAGTTGGTGTTCGATTCAACCTTGTGTCGCCTTTCCCAGCAGTGCCTTCGCGATGATCACCTGCTGGACCTGGCTCGTGCCCTCATAGATACGGAACAGCCGGGCGTCGCGGTAGAAGCGCTCGACGGCGACCCCGCGCATATAGCCCGCGCCGCCGTGGATCTGCACCGCGCGGTCCGCGACCCGCCACACCATCTCGCTGGCGAAGTACTTCGTACAGGACGGGCCGATCTTGGTGTCCGTACCGGCGTCGAACGCGCGGGCTGCCTCCAGGACCGTGGCGCGTCCGGCGTAGTAGTCGGTCATCGAGTCGGCGACCAGACCCTGGACCAGCTGGAAGGAACCGATCAGCCTGCCGGACTGGCGGCGGGTGCCGGCGTACTCGACCGACTCGTGGACCAGCCGCTCGGCCATGCCCACGCAGAGCGCCGAGATGTGCACCCTGCCGTGCGCGATGCAGCCCATCGCCGTGCCGAAGCCCCGGTTCAGACCGTCCTCGCCCCCGACGAGCGCGGCGGCCGGTACGCGTACGTCGTCGAAGAACACGTCCGCCGTCCAGGCGCCGAACTGGCCCATCTTGTGGTCCTTCGGAGCCACGGTGAGGCCCGGCGTGCCGGCCGGGACCAGGAACGTGGAGATCCCACGGGTGCGCGGGGCATCGGGGTCGGTGCGGGCGAACACCATGAACACGTCGGCGAGCGGGGCGTTGGTGATGTACCGCTTGGCGCCGTTGATCACCCACTCGTCGCCTTCCAGGTGGGCGCGCGTGGTCAGCGTCGACGGGTCGGACCCGGCCTCGGGCTCGGTGAGCGCGAACGACGCCAGTACGTCACCGGAGGCGATCCTCGGCAGCCACTCGGCCTTCTGTTCCTCCGTGCCGCCGACCATGAGGACATGACCCGCGATGCCGTTGTTGGTCCCGAACATCGACCGCAGGGACGGGGTCGTGTAGCCGAGCTCGAACATGAGCTGGGCCTCCTCGTACATCGACAGACCCAGCCCGCCGTACTCCTCGGGCAGCGCGAAGCCGAACAGGCCCATCTTCTTGGCCGCCTCGCGGATGTCCGCGGGCATCTCGTCCTTCTCGTCGATCTCCGCCTCCAGCGGCACGACACGCTCCCGGACGAAGCGCCGGACCTCGGACAGCACCGCGCTGAAGTCAGCCGCGTCCATGTCGACTCCCTGATAGTCCTGATAGCCCTGGTTGTAATCAGTGATCTGTTTGTGTCTCGTCCGGCTTCCGCTCCGGCCGGTAACACACCGCGAGCAGCGCCGCCGCGCTCGCCGTGCCGATTCCCGTGGCCAGCAACGCGGGCCCCACACCCGCGCGTTGGCGCTGCAGCAGCCCGTCGAGCGAGTACCTTCCGTTGCCCAGCGCCGCCAGCGCGACGGCCGCGCCGCCCACGACACCGACGTACTCCCAGCCGCCCTTGAAGACGAAGAAGCCCTTGCCCCGGTGGTCGGTCCGGGCCGCCACGGCCATCAGGCCGACGGCTGCCGCCGCCGGGAGGGGGTTGGCCGCGCCCAGGGTGATGCCCACGCCCGCCGCCATCTCGGTCCCGGCGGCCATCCGGGCGTGTACCTCGGGCGGCTTCAGGCCGAGCGCCTCGAACCAGCCCGTCGTGCCCTTGATCCCGCCCGGCCCGGCGACCTTGTTCCAGCCGTGCGCGAAGAGCATCGGGCCGAGCGTCGCGCGGAGCACGAGAGCCGCGACGTCGTGTCCCCGGGCCTTCACTGGCCCACTCCGGTGGCCCGGCCGGCGGGGGCGACCCCGTACAACTGCGGTACGGCGTCGACGAGTTCGTCGTACGTCAGTGCCTCGCCCGACCGGCTGGGATGGACGCCGGCGACGGTCCAGCCCTGCAGCCGGTTCAGCCGGTTGCCCTCGATGCGCAGGACCTGGCCGGTCAGCCAGGCCGAGGCGTCGGAGGCCAGGTAGACGACGACACCGGAGGCGTTGGCGGGATCGCGCGGATCGAAGCCGTCGACGGCCTGCAGGGATGCGCCGACGTCCAGTCCGTCCGTCATCCGCGTGGCCGCGATCGGTGAGATGGCGTTCGCGGTGACGCCGTACCGGCGCATCTCCAGGGCCGTCAGGACGGTGAGCCCGGCTGTCCCGGCTTTCGCCGCGCCGTAGTTGGACTGGCCCTGGTTGCCGAACAGGCCGGTCCCGGACGTCGTGTTGATCACGCGGCCGGCGACGCGCTCACCGCGCTTCGAAGCCTCACGCCAGTACGCGCACGCGTGCCGAGTCAGCGCGAAGGTGCCCTTGAGATGCACCGCGATCACCGCGTCGAACTCGGCCTCGCTCATCGAGAACAGCATGCGGTCGCGCACGATCCCGGCGTTGTTCACGACGATGTCGAGGCGGCCGAACTCCGCGACGGTGTCCGCGACCATGGCCTCCGTCGCCGCCCAGTCCGTCACCGAGGAGTGGTTGGCGATTGCCCGGCCACCGAGCTTGCCGATCTCGGCGACGACGTCGTCGGCGGGGGAGTCGCCCGTCCGTTCGCCGTGCACGCCCGAGCCGAGATCGTTCACCACCACGGTCGCGCCGGCCTCGGCGAGCGCCAGGCAGTGCGCCCGGCCCAGCCCTCTCCCGCCGCCGGTGACGATGGCGACCTTGTCGTCGAGGATGCCCACGCCGTACCTCCTGAGCAGATCTGTCGGGTCAGTTGAGTCAGTTGAGTTCGCGGAGTACTTCGTCGGTGTGCTCGCCGAGCGTCGGCGCGCCCCCGCGTGGCTTGTCGTCGACGCCCCAGAAGGCGACGGGTGTCGCCACCGTCCGCAGCATCGGGGCGTCACCCATGCCGGGCTGTTCGACGAACGCCCCGACCGCCTCCGCCTGCGGATCGGCCGACACCTCCGCCAGGGTCTGCACGGGCGCCCACCACACGCCCTCGGCGTCGAACCGCTCCGCCCACTCCTCCAGCGGACGCCGCGCGAACTCCTCGTCGAACACGGCGATCAGTTCGCGTACGTGGCCACGCCGGGCCTTGCCGGTGGCGAACCGCTCGTCCGCCGCCAGGTCCTCGCGGCCCAGCGCCTTGACGACACCGGGCCAGTGGCGGCTGCCCTCCAGACCGACCAGCCAGAACCAGCGGTCGTCGGAGGCCCGGTAGGAGTTGTAGAGCGGCGACTCGTGCTCGGTGCGGTGTCGGGTACGTCCGCGCTTGCCGAAGAAGTTCTGCAGGGCCAGATCGTTGCCGTTGGCGTACGTCCCGGAGCGGAGCAGCGACACGTCGACCACACCGCCCTCACCCGTACGTCCTCTTCGCAGCAGGGCGGCCAGGACGCCCGCCACCAGGTTGGACGCGGCCGTACGGTCGCCGAGGCCGGGGCGGATGCCGGGCGGCGGCTCTCCGGCGGGGTTGAGCATGGCGGCGATGCCGGGGCGGGCCCAGAAGGCGGAGACGTCGTACCCGGCCCGGTCGCGCTCGGTGCCCGTCCAGCCGTAGCCCGTCAACGTGCCTATGACGAGGCGGGGATGGCGGGCACGCAGCTCGTCCGGTGCCAGGCCCAGGCGTTCCAGCGCGCCGGGGCGGAGATTGGTGACGAAGACGTCGGCGCGCTCAAGGAGCCGCTCCAACGCGTCCTTGCCCTCGTCCGACCGCAGGTCGAGGACGATCCCGCGTTTGCCGCGGTTGTCGGTCTCGAACGGGGGCGCGCTGTCGATGTCCTGGCCGACGTGCCGGAGGGTGTACCGGTTGGGGTCACCGGTCGGAGCCTCCACCTTCACCACGTCGGCGCCCCAGTCGGCGAGCATGGTGGCCGCGGCAGGTGCCGCCACCCACATGCCCAGCTCGACGACGGCAATGCCCTCCAGTGGCCGCACGGTCCACCACCTCCACACCGGTTCGGATCAGTCGGGATCTGACAGGGGTCTGTCGTGGGTTTGTCACGGGGTCTGTCATGGGTTTTCGGGAACGCTCGCTATCTGCCGCGGAACTCTCCCGGGCGGCGCTCGCGGAAGGCCTTGAGACCCTCGGCCCGGTCCTCGGTGGAGAACAGCACCGAGACGGTCTCGCGCTCGTACGCGATCGCCGTCTCCAGATCCATGCCGAGCCCGTGGTCGATCAGTCGTTTGCCGGCCGCGAGCGCCAGCGGTGCCCCGGCCGCCAGCACGGCGGCCAGCGCCTCGGCGGCGGCGAGTGCTCCGCCGCGCTCGGCCAGTTCGTTGACCAGACCGAGCTGCCAGGCCCGTTCCGCGTCGATCGGCTCGCCGGTGAGGATCATCTGCTTGGCGATCGCGGGCGGCACCAGACGCGGCAGCCGCTGCGTGCCGCCCGCGCCCGGCAGTACGCCGAGCTTCATCTCGGGCAGACCGAGCCGCGCACCCCGCTCCACCACCCGCAGGTCGCAGGCGAGCGCCAGCTCAAGCCCGCCGCCGAAGGCGAACCCGTGGACGGCCGCGACCGAGGGTTTGGGGAACTCCTCCAGAAGCGCATACACATCGGTCAGGCGCTCCACGAACGCTCGGAACTGTCCGGGTGCCGTGAACGACTCGATCTCGCTGATGTCGGCGCCGGCCGAGAAGGCGCGGCCCGCTCCCGTCAGGACCAGGGCACGGACGTCGTCGTTGTCCCGTACGTCGTTCAGCGCCTGTGTGATCCGGTCGACGGTCTCGGAGCCGATGGCATTGAGCTGGCCTGGCCGGTCCAGAGTCAACACGGCCAGTCTGTCGCGGAGTTCGACGTGCAGCACGGTGCTCACCTCAGACCATCGTGAGGCCGCCGCTGACCGAGAGCGTCTGCCCGGTCATGTAGGCGGCGTCGTCGGACGCGAGGAAGGCCACCACACCGGCGATCTCGGCGGGCCGGGCGACTCGGCGCAGCGGGATCGCCCGCACGGTCGCGTCGTACATCTTCTGGCTGTACTCGGCGACCTGGCCGAGCAGCGCGGTGTCGGTCGGCCCGGGACAGACGCTGTTGACGGTGATGCCGTGCCGGGCGACCTCGCGGGCCAGCGCCTTGCCGAAGGCGATTACCCCGCCCTTCGTCGCGGAGTACACCACCTCGCCGGACGAGCCGACCCGGCCGGCGTCCGAGGCGATGAGGACGACCCGGCCGCCGCCGCGCTCGGTCATCGAGTCGAGCACGGCCCTGGTCATCGTGAGGGTGCCTCGCAGATTGACCGCGATGATCCGGTCCCAGGTCTCCTCGGTGCTGTCGACGAAGCGGCCGATGACGTCGACGGCCGCGTTGTTGACCAGGATGTCCACCGGGCCGAGTTCGGCGGTCACCCGCTCCACGGCCCGGCGCACGGCCGCGCTGTCCGAGATGTCCACGCCGACGCCCGTCGCGCGGACGGAATGCCGTTCGGCGAGTCCGGCCGCGACCTTCACGGCGGCCTCCTGGTCCAGGTCGCAGACGGCGACCGAGGCTCCCTGGGCGGCGAGTCGGTCGGCGATCGCCTCGCCGATGCCGCGGCCCGCTCCGGTGACGAGCGCCACCTTGTCCCGTACGCTCACGCGCCCTCCCTCGCCCAGTCTCCGATACAGCGCTATCGTATAACTACTTCAGCTAAATAAGCGAGATGTGAAAGTGGAGAGGAGTGGAGCCGCGTATGCGCCGTACGATCTTCACCGCGGAACACGAGCTGTTCCGGGACACCGCCCGCACCTTCTACCTGCGGGAATGCGCCCCGAACACCGAGCAGTGGGAGCGGGACGGTCAGGTGGGCAGGGCCGCGTGGGCGGCCGCGGGCAAGGCCGGGCTCATCGGCTGGCAGTTCCCGGAGGAGTACGGCGGGCAGGGGATCTGGGACTTCCGCTACAACGCCATCATGGCGGAGGAGATGGCGGCCACCAGCTCGGTCGGCATCGGGCTCGGGCTGCAGAACGACGTGATCCCGCCCTATCTGATGCACCTCACCACCCCGGAGCAGAAGGGCCGTTGGCTGCCCGGGGTGGTCAGCGGCGAAATCATCTGCGCCCTCGCGCTGTCCGAGCCGTCCGCCGGGTCCGATCTCAAGGGCATCCGCACCACCGCCCGCCGGGACGGTGACGAGTGGGTGATCGACGGGTCCAAGACCTTCATCACCAACGGCATCCTGGCCGACCTGGTCATCGTCGCCTGCAAGACCGACCCGGACGCCGGGCACAAGGGCATCAGCCTGATAGTCGTCGAGCGTGGCACCGAGGGCTTCGAGCGCGGACGCAAGCTCGACAAGGTCGGGATGAAGGCCCAGGACACCGCCGAGCTGTTCTTCCATGACGTCCGCGTCCCCGTCGAGAACCTCATCGGGCAGGAGGGGCGCGGTTTCTACCACATGATGGGCAACCTCCCGACCGAGCGGCTGGCCATCGCCGTCTCCTCGCTCGCCGCGGCCGAGCGGGCCTACGCGCTGGCGCTGGAGTACGCCAAGACCCGTACGGCGTTCGGGCAGCCCATCGGGCAGTTCCAGGCGAACCGCTTCGCCCTCGCCGACATCAAGGCCAAGCTGGGCGTCGCCCGGGTCTACGTGGACGGCTGCATCATGGCCCTCTTCCAGGGCGAGCTGACGCCCGAGGAGGCGGCCGCGGCCAAGTACTGGACCTCGGAGACCGGCTGGGAGGTCATCGACCGCTGCATGCAGCTCTTCGGCGGCTACGGCTACGTCAACGAGTACGAGATCGCGCGCATCTGGCGGGACAGCCGGGTCCAGCGGGTGTTCGGCGGGACCTCCGAGATCATGCAGGAGATCATCGGGCGCTCGCTCGGCCTGTGAACAGGTGGGGGCGGGGCGTCCTCCAGCCATTGCTGAATCCATTGACTACCTTGGCTAAATAGGTTAACTATTTGTCCTGGATGCATGGACGGCGCCGAACGGTCTCAAGGAGGCATCCGTGGTCACGGTCGATGTGAAGCTGCACCAGGACAGAGCCGAGCACGACCTGCCGCGGCCGCGGCTGGTCATCGGCGGCAAGGACATCACCGACACCAGCGGCGGCCTCTACGAGCACAGGAATCCGGCGACCGGCCTGGTCCAGGCGTACATCCCCCTCGCGGGTGCCGCCGAGGTGGACCGGGCCGTGGCCGCCGCACGCCAGGCCTTCGAGGTGTGGGGCACCATGCGCCCCGCCGAGCGCCGCCGACTGCTCACCCGCTTCGCCCAGCTTCTCCGCGACCACATCGCCGACTTCGCGGCCGTCTGCCCGCTGGAGAACGGCGTCTGCATCGGCGGCTGGGCAGAGAACGTCGGACCGCACGTCGCCGAGTGGACCGAGTACTACGCAGGCTGGGCCGACAAGATCGAGGGCATGGTCGGCGCGGCCTACAGCCCGCACGAGAACGTCGAGTACACCATCGCCGAGCCCTACGGCGTCATCGGTCACATCATCACCTGGAACTCGCCCGCGCTCTCCCTGGCGATGAAGGTCCCGCCCTCGCTCGCCGCCGGCAACACCGTGGTCATCAAGCCGGCCGAGTCGACACCGTTCTCCGCGCTGCTCTTCGCCGATCTCGCCCGCGAGGCGGGCATCCCCGACGGCGTGATCAACGTGGTCACCGGGCTCGGTGACGCGGGCGCCGCCCTGGTGACGCACCCCGGGGTCGACAAGATCTCCTTCACCGGCGGACCGGCCACCGCGCGCCGCATCATGGCCGACGCGGCGCTGAGCCTCAAACCCGTCGTGTTCGAGCTGGGCGGCAAGTCCGCCAACCTGCTCTTCGCCGACACCGACCTGGACACCGTCGTGCCCTACTGCGCGGCCTTCGCCATGAGCAACACCGGGCAGGGCTGCGCGCTGCCCACCCGGCTGCTGGTCGAGCGGCCGATCTACGACGAGGTCGTCGCGCGTGTCACCGGGGTCGTGGCCCACCTGCCCGTCGGCGACCCGCTCGACCCGACGACGTACATAGGCCCCCTCATCAACGAAGCCGCCCGCGACCGCGTCCAGTGCGTGATCGACAAGGCCGTCGAGGGAGGTGCGGGCAAGCTCGTGTTCGGCGGTGAACGCATCGACTCCGACGGCTACTTCGTGACCCCGACGGTCTTCGCGGACGTCGACAATCGCAGCGACCTCGCCCAGCAGGAGATCTTCGGCCCGGTCCTGGCCATCACTCCGTTCGACACCGAGGACGAGGCCGTCGCCCTGGCCAACGACAGCGAGTACGGCCTGTCCGCATACATCCAGTCCCGTGACATCGCGCGCGTCAACCGCCTGGTCCCGCGTCTGAAGGCCGGCACTGTCTACGTCAACCCCGGGCCGAATCCCATCACTTCGCCCGCCACGCCTTTCGGCGGCGTCGGCCTCAGCGGGTTCGGGCGGGAAGGCGGACGGGCCGGCCTGGAGGAGTTCATCAACGTCAAGGGTGTCGGCATCGGCCGCGTCTGACCCTCACCTTCCGAAGCCTTTGGAGCCATGAGCATGCATTCCGCCCGCCGCCTGACGCTCGGCGACATCATCCGCGAGCACCGAAGGTCCTTCCCCGACGGTATTGCCCTGGTCGACGGCGAAGTCCGGCTGACTTGGCCCGAGTTGGACGAGCGCACCAACCGACTCGCCAACGCCCTCGCGGGCGCCGGGGTCGGCCCGGGCGACCGCATCCTGTGGCTGGGGCAGAACTCCTTCCGGATCTGGGAACTGCTCGGCGCCGCGGCGAAGACCGGTGCCATGGTCTGTCCCGGTTACTGGCGCTGGGCCGCCCCCGAAATGGCGTTCGCGGTCGAGGACTTCGACCCCAAGGTCGTCGTCTGGCAGGACGAGGAGATCGGCGACACGGTCGGCAAGGCGCGTGCCGAACTGGGCAGCGACCACAGGGCGTTGTGGCTGCGGCACGACGCCGAGAGCGCTGCGAGTGCTGCGGGCGCCGAGTCGTACGAGTCCTTCCTGGCCTCCGGATCGCCCGAGGACCCGTCCGCCGACGTCGACCCGGACTCGGCCCTCCTGGTCATCTACACCGCCGCGATCACCGGTCGGCAGTCCGGCTCGATGCTCTCGCACCGGAACCTGCTCGCGATGGGTGCGAGCAGCGCCTGGATGGGCGACATCGGCCGGGAGACCGCGTTCCTCGGCGCCGGACCGATGTTCCACATCGGCAACTACCAGTTCTGGGGCGTCCCGGCCTTCGTCCACGGCGGCAAGAACGTCATCGTCCGACGCGTGATCGCCGAGGAACTGCTCCCGCTGCTGGCGGCGGAAGAGTGCACTCACGCCTATCTCATGCCCCCGACCATCGCGCAGCTCGTCGCCCTGAACCAGGAGGCCGGCCACGACCTCTCCCACCTACGGGCCAGCGTCGCCGCACCCCTCTGGCAGGGCACTGTGCCCACGGACGAGAGCCGCTTCACCCGCAACGGCGGCGGCGAAGGCCGTGGCTACGGGCAGACCGAGGTGACCGGATTCGCCGTGACCGGCGCCCACGGGGGCTCAGGCGCAGGCAACGCGGGACGACCGGGGCCCTTCAGTGCCGTACGCATCCTGGACAGCGAGGGCAAGGAGTGCGCGATCGGTGAGGCGGGCGAGATCTGCGTACGCGGTGACCTCGTGCACCTCGGCTACTGGAACCGGCCGGAGATCAACGAGGAGCGCTTCCGCTTCGGCTGGTGGCACACCACCGACCTCGGACGGCGTGAGCCCGACGGCACGATCAGCTTCCTCGGGACGACGACGCGCATGCTCAAGTCGGCGGCCGAGAACATCTTCCCCGCCGAGGTGGAGAACTGCGTGGAGTCCCATCCCGCGGTGAAGGAGGCCGCCGTGATCGGCGTGCCCAACGAACGCTGGGCCCAGGACGTCAAGGCCGTCGTGGTGCTCCACCAGGACGCCGAAGAGGTCACGGCCGCCGACATCGTCGAGCACTGCCGGTCGCGCATCGCCTCGTACAAGAAGCCGAAGACGGTGGAGTTCGTCGAGGCGCTGCCCCGTACCAAGGACTTCGCCAAGGACTACGAGGCACTCGACGAGCGGTTCGGCGGTGGCGGCTATCCCGGCGGCGACACGCTGGGCGCGGGACGGTGACCCCGTGAACGACCGGCAGCCCGTAGTGGTCGGCGTCCACGCCACCGAACAGGCGCTGTCCCTCCCCGACCGTGACGCCATGGACCTCGCCCTCGAAGCGGTGTCCGGAGCGATCGCCGACGCCGGGCTGACCCCGGCGGACGTCGACGGCGCCCAGGTCGACTGGCCAGGCCCCGGCGGCGTACCCGGCGAGGGCAGCTCATGGGCCCGCATGCTCGGCCGGGACCTGCGCTGGACGAGCGACTCGATGCTCGACAACGCGGGCTCCCGGGGCCTGTTGAAGGCGGCGGCGGCCGTACGGGCCGGACTGGCGGACACCGTCGTGGTCGGCGGCTGCAAGCTGGTCGCGCGCGGGGCAGGCCCCGTCGGGGCCGGTGTACCGCTGGAGTTCGCCGATGTGTGGGGCAGCTATGTGGTCGCGCAGTTCGCGCTGGTGGCGGCACGGCACATGCACGAATACGGCACCACGGCCCGCCAGTTGGCCGAGGTCGCCGCGACGATCCGCAACAACGGCACGACCAACCCCGAGGCCATGATGTACGGCCGCGGTCCGTACACCGCCGACGACGTGCTCGCCTCCCGCATGGTCGCCACCCCGTTTCACCTGCTGGACTGCTGCGTCGTCGGCGAGGGCGGCGCCGCACTCGTGGTGACCACCGCCGAACGGGCCCGTGACCTGCCGCATCCGCCCGTCGCCGTACTCGGCGGAGGCATGGAGTACCACCAGGCCGCGTACGCCAATCCCGCGCTGCACCGGGAGGTCGGGCAGCTCGGCCGCGACGCCGCCGCCCGCGCCTACGCGATGGCGGGCATCGGCCCGCACGACGTGGACGTGTTCTCCCTCTACGACCCCAACTCCTTCGAGATCATCAGGCAGTTGGAGATCCTCGGCCTGTGCGGGGAGGGGGAGGGCGGACCGCTGGCAGCCAGTGGTGCCATCGCCGTCGGCGGCAAGCATCCCGTCAATCCGGACGGCGGCTGCCTGGCATACGCGTGGAACGGGACACAGCAGATGACGCTCAAGGTCGTCGAGGCCGTACGCCAGTTGCGCGGCAGCGCGGTGCACCAGGTCGAGGGCGCGGAGCTGGCGGTCGTCGGCAACGCCGGATCCGGGGCACAGCACTACGAGATGAGCGTGCTGGGGAGGACCCGATGAGCCGGCCCGTACCCGTCCCCACCCCGCTGTCCCGGCCGTTCTGGGACGCGGCGAGTCGCGGAGCCCTGGTCGTGCCCCGCTGCACGAGCTGCGGCCTGCGCTTCTTCGTGCCCGAACCGGCCTGCCCCGGCTGTATGTCCCGGGACTGGGGGTACGTGCCCAGCGAGGGCCGCGGGACCGTCTACTCGGTGACCGTCGTCCACCGGGCGCCCGGCCCCGGCTTCGACACACCCTTCGCACTCGCCGTGATCGACCTCGACGACGGCGCCACCCTGCTCTCGCATGTCGACGCCGGAGATCCGGACGACGTCGTCATCGGCATGCGCGTACGCGTGGACTTCCGGGCCTTCACGGACGAGATCACGCTCCCGTACTTCGTACCGGACACGAGACACGAGCGACTGACAACCGAATGAGCGTGGAGGTGGGCGCGGTGACGAACACGCCGGTACGGGTCCCCAAGATGGCCGAGCTGGTGGCGGCACAACTGCGCCGCAAGATCGTGCGCGGGGAGCTGACGGAGGGGGAGGCGCTGCCGGCCGAGACGGCGCTGATGGAGGAGTTCGCCGTCTCCAGACCGACACTGCGCGAGGCGTTCCGGGTGCTGGAGTCGGAGTCGCTGATCAGCGTGCGCAGGGGAGCCAGGGGCGGAGCGCGGGTACAGATCCCGGAGGGCACCGTGGCCGCCCGTTACGCCGGGGTGGTCCTCGAATACCGGGGCACGACCCTCAAGGACGTCTACGACGCCCGTACGGTCATCGAGGCGCCGTGCGCCGGGCTGCTCGCCGAGCGGCGCACGGACGAGGACCTGGAGCGACTGCGGGCCGCCGTCACCGAGGCCGAGGCCCTGATGGACGACCCGTCGGCCTTCATCCGCGCCCACATGGAGTTCCACGCCCTCGTCGTCGAACTCGCGGGCAACGAGACGCTGAGCGTCCTCAACGGCATGGTCCGGCACATCATCGACCAGGCGAACTGGTCCCACGTCGACCTCGACGCGGGCAGCCCCGAGAACGTACGGGCCAACCGCCGCGGCTTCCGCGCCCATGGGGCACTCGTCGAACTGGTGGCAGCGCGCCGGGCCGAGGCCGCCGAGGAGCTGTGGCGCGTCCACCTCCAGGAGGCCGAGGACTACCTGCTCCAGAGCAGGTCCATGACGACGGTCCTGGACCTGCTCGGCTGACGGACAGCAGCAGACGACTGACAGCGCGGCCGTCAACTGTCGTGCAGTTCCTGCACGATCGGCTCCCACACCTCGGCGTCGATCTCGTACGCGGTGTAGAAGGACACCCGGTCGACCAGCGACCCGTAGCGGCGGCGGATCTCGGCCGCCACGCGCTGGGGCTCCGCCACCACCGCGAAGGTGTGCAGCACGTCGTCGTCGACGAGCCCGCCCATCGCCTCCCACTTGTCGTCGCGGTCCGACTTCGACAACGCGTTGAGCTCGTCGCCGAGTTCGCCCCAGCCGTGCAGCTCCAGGACACCGCGGTAGGCGGGGGTGCTGCCGTAGAAGGCGATCTGGCGCCGGGTGCCGTCCACCGCGCGGGCCAGCTCCTCCTCGGTGCGCCCGGTCGCGGTCAGCAGCAGATGGGAGACGGAGAAGTCGCCGCGTGTACGGCCCGATTTGGCCAGCCCGGCCTCGACGGTCGGCAGGGTGACCTCCCGCAGATACCGCTCGGTGGTGAAGCCGTGCGCGAGCAGCCCGTCCGCCACCTCGCCCGCCACCCGGGTCATCGCCTCCCCGACTGCGGCCACGAAGACCTGGGGCGCCCCGCCGGTGGCGGGGGGAGGAGAGAAGAACGGGGACATCAGCGTGTGCGTGTAGAAGTCACCACGGAAATCGAGCTTCTCGCCCTCGTTCCAGGCGGCCCAGATGGCGCGCAGCGCGCTCACGTACTCCCGCATCCGGGCGGCGGGCCGGCTCCACGGCATGGCGAAACGCCGCTCGATGTGCGGCTTGATCTGGCTGCCGAGGCCGAGCACGAAGCGTCCGCCCGCGTAGCTCTGCAAGTCATGGGCGGTGTAAGCGAGTTGCATGGGTGAGCGGGCGAAGGCCACCGCGATGGCCGTACCGACCTCAAGTCGGTCGGTGTGCTCGGCCGCCAGCAGCAGCGGCAGGAAGGGGTCGTGCTTGGACTCCGAGGCCCACAGGCCGTCGTAACCGGCCTTCTCGTGGTGCCGGGCCTCCTCGACCACCTCGGCGGTGCGCCACACGTTGAGCTTCCCGTCGACCTTCATACCGCTCCTCCGACCGCGTTCGTGCTGCTGCTGTCCATGCCGATGCGCTGTGCGAGCAGTTCCCGGTGGTACGCCGGATCGCCGAACAGCAGTTGTGAGGTCTTGGCCCGCTTCAGATAGAGGTGGGCCGGGTGCTCCCAGGTGAAGCCGATGCCTCCGTGGACCTGGATGTTCTGCTCCGTCGCCTGCAGACAGGCGTCGGAGCAGAACGCCTTGGCCAGGCTTGCCACGGCGGGCAGTTCCGGGTCATCGTTCTCGGCCGCGAGCAGCGCGTAGTGCGCGGCGGCGCGGGCCGACTCCACCTCCAGCAGGACGTCCGCCAGGAGGTGCTTGACGGCCTGGAACGAGCCGATGGCCCGCCCGAACTGGTGCCGCACCTTGGCGTACTCCACCGCCATGTCGAGCGCGCGGGAGGCCACTCCGACCTGCTCGGCGGCCAGCGCCACCGCGGCCCGGTCGAGCACCTCCTTCACCAGGTCCCAGCCGTCGCCGCTGCTCGTACGGAGCCGGGTCGCCGGTACGTCGTGGTAGTCGAGGCGTGCCTGCCTGCGGGTGGGATCCATTGTGGGCAGGGGCTCACGGGTCAGTCCGGCCGCGTCGCCGTCCACCCAGAAGATCCCGATGCCTTCGCCGGTACGGGCCACGGTGAGGACGACATCGGCGGCGGCGCCGTCGAGCACGAACATCTTGTGCCCGGTCAGCAGCCAACTCCCCGCCGACTCACGCGCGGTGAGCCGGATGCCCTCGGCGTCCCAGCGGGTAGGGGCACCTCCCAGGCCGTCAGAGCCCGGGGGAGAGCCCTCGGTCAGGGCCAGCGTCCCGACCAGCTCACCGGAGGCCAGGCCCGGCAGCAGCCGCTTGCGGGCGTCCTCGTCGTCGCAGCGCAGCAGCGTGGTGGTCGCGAGCACGGCCGACGCGAGGAACGGCGCGCACAGCAGCGCCCGCCCCAACTCCTCCATCACCACGCCGACTTCGACCGGTCCGTACCCGGCACCGCCGTACTCCTCGGGGACGGCGAGCCCCTGGAGACCGAGCTCCGTTCCCATCCGGCGCCACAGTGCCCGGTCGAAGCCCTCCGGGGTCTCCATCAAGCGCCGCATCTCGGTCTCGGGGGAGGTGTCCGTGAGGAACGCCCGTACTGTGCGCCGCAGTTCCTCCTGCTCCTCGCTGAACGCGAAGTCCATGCCTTCAGCCCTTCTCGACGGCCCGGCGACGGCCGCGCGACGCGATGATTTTCTCCACGACGGCGATGTGATCCGGGTCGTGCATGGTGTCCCGCTCGGCGAGCAGGGCAGGTTCCAGGACGCCGGCCATGGCCTGCTCCAAATGCAGGTTCACCGCCCGCTTGGTCTCGCGCAGCGCCCGCGCGGGCAGGGCGGCCACTCGCATCGCCAGGTCCATGGCCTCGTCCAGCAGCTTGTCCTTCGGTACGACGCGGTTGGCGATGCCCAGTCGGACGGCGTCCTCGGCGCCGACCCGGTCGCCGAGGAACAGCAGTTCCTTCGCCCGGGTCAGACCGACCAGCAGCGGCAGGACGAGCGCCCCGCCGTCGCCCGCGACCAGCCCGACCTGGACGTGCGGGTCGGCGATGTAGGCGTCGTCGGCGATCAGCACCAGGTCGCTCAGCAGCGCCAGGCTGCAACCGAGGCCCACGGCGGGCCCGTTGACCGCCGCGATCACCGGCAGCGGGCAGCGGACCATGCCGGTGATGATCCGCCGGGCCTCGTCGACGTTCCGCTCCCGGAAGGCCGGGTCGCGCTGGACCCGGGTCATGATGTCGAAGTTGCCCCCGGCGCTGAACGCCCGCCCGCGACCGGTGAGTACGACCACTCGTGCCTCGGGGTCGTCGGCGAGTGTGTCCCACACCGACGCGAGACCGGAGTGCAGCTCCTCGCTCATCGCGTTGAGCTGTTCCGGCCGGTTCAGCTCGATCAGCCGGACCGGCCCGTGGGAGGTCACCACCAGATCCGCCGGATCAGTCATGTCCGCACCACCGCAATCCATCAATGAGTCAGTAGAGTGTAATGCTATAACTAATTAAGCTAACTGGGAACCGGTCGCGGAGCGGCGAGGCCGGCCGCAGGGTGACGAGGCTGACGGAGGACGCGAATGCCGGAACAGGAGTACGAGACCGTGCGGGCCGAGGTGGCGGACCGGATTCTCACCGTCACCCTCAACCGGCCGGAGAGGCTGAACGCCTTCAATCCGCAGATGATGCGCGACCTGCTGGACGTCCTGGACGCGGCCGACGCCGACGACGAGGTGCGTGTCGTGGTGGTGACCGGAGCCGGCCGGGGCTTCTGCGCAGGCGCCGACGTCAGCTCCGGAGGCTCGTCCTTCGACCACCGCAAGGCGGGCGCCTGGCACCGGGACACCGGCGGCCGGGTCGCGCTGCGGATCTACTCCAGCAACAAGCCGGTGATCGCGGCCGTCAACGGCCCGGCGGCGGGCGTCGGGGCCAGCATGACCCTGCCCATGGACATCCGGCTGGCGTCGACCTCCGCGAAGTTCGGTTTCGTCTTCGCGCGCCGCGGGATCGTGCCGGAGTCCGCCGCGAGCTGGTTCCTGCCGCGGGCCGTGGGGATGCAGCGGGCCATGGAGTGGGTGGCGACCGGCCGCGTCTTCGGCCCCGACGAGGCTCTGGAGGCCGGGCTTGTCCGCTCCGTCCACCCGCCGGAGGAGCTGCTGCCGGCCGCGTACGAACTCGCCCGTGAGATCGCCGAGAACACCTCGGCGATCTCGGTCGCCCTGTCGCGCCAGATGATGTGGCGGATGCTCGGCGAGTCCCACCCGATGGCCGCGCACCGCCTCGACTCGCGGATCATGAGCCAGATCGGCGGTGGCCCGGACCCGGTCGAGGGCGTCGAGTCGTTCCTCGCCAAGCGGCCGCCCGAGTTCCCCGGCCGGGTCAGCAAGGACATGCCGGCCGTCCACCCCTGGTGGCAGGAGGAGGAGTTCCGGCCCTTCGGGGAGTAGCCCCGACCTCGACGATCCCCGACCGGATCATGGCCGAAACGCCCCCCTGTCCCACGGCCCCGGGACGGTCACGAGATCATCGACACCGCCCTCGACAAGCTCGACAAGGGCCGAGTGATCGTCCGCCGGCGTCTTACGAATTGATGAGATCTGTCCGAAACATTGTCGTAGTTTCCCTGAAGTGTTAGCGTCCGCACGGCGTTCATTCAGTTGAATGCGTTAAACCATTACGCCCTGGACGGTGACCATGAGCGATGGTTTCCTGTACGAATCGTTCCGTGGTGTCGACTGGGGGGTCGCCACCGCGGACGCCATCGCGGCCCCGCCGCCGCCCCCGCCCGAGCGCGGCGGGCACTTCCGGCAGTGGACCGACGACGTCCGGGAACTGGTCGGTGTCACTCCCGACGCGCACCGGATGGTGGCCGGGTGGCCACGGCTGCAGCCCGACGGCCCCGGCGCCTGGGACCGGCAGGCCCTGGACCGCTGCGACCGCGCCCTCGACTCGCTGCTCGAACTCGGTCTACGGCCCGGCCTGACGCTGCTCGACCGGTCACTGCCGCCCTGGCTGGAGGCTTCCGGCGGCTGGCTCGCCCGCGACACCGCGGAACACTTCGCCGCCTATGCCGCCGAGCTGGGCCGCCGCTTCGGTGACCGCGTGACGCGCTGGATCACCTCCACCGACCTGGCCGGGCCCACCCTCGCGGACCATGTGGCCGGGATGTACACACCGGGCCGGGGAATTGGCCGCGCGGGCCTGCCCACGGTCCACCACATCCTGCTGGCCAATGGACTCGCGACCCAGGCACTCAGGGCGGCCGGTGCCGGCGGCCGCATCGGCACCACGGTCACCCTCGTCGGCGGCTACCCGGCCACCGACGACCCCTTCGACCGACTCGCCCTGGAACGCCTGGAGAGCTGGACCAACCGCCTCTTCCTGGACCCCATGCTGCTCGGCGAGCACATGGTGACCGAGGACGATGTCTCACCGGTCGAGGCCACCGGCTGCGTACACCTCGGAGACCTGGAGATCATCGCCACCGCCCAGGACATGTTGGGCCTCTCCTGGCACACGCCCTTCCGCGTCACCGCACCGGAGAACCTGCCCCACGTACTGCCGGCCGACAAGTGCCAGGGCACCCTCAACGAGGTGAACCGCCTGCTCGTCGGCCTCGGGTTCGCGATCACCCCGTTCGACGACGTGGAGACGACGGCGTACGGCTGGCCCCTCATCCCCGAGGCGCTCGCCGACGCCGTCGCGGACCTCCACGACCTGTACGGGGAGCTGCTGCCCCCGCTGTCCGTCATCGACAACGGCATGGGCGATCTGGACCTGGTCGACGGGACGGGGCACAGCGACGACACCCGGCGCCGGTCACTGCTGCGCGCCCGGCTCTCCTGGCTGGGCCGGGTGATCGCACGCGGTGTGCCCGTCTGCGGCTACGAGTACTGGTCGGTGCTCGACAACCTGGAGGCGAAGTTCCGCTACACCCGCCTCTACGCGATGGCGGTCCCGGACCACGAGCCCCCGCCGCGTCCGCCGATGCCCTCGGACTGGGTGCGTGGAGGGGCGTTCGCGAGCCCGGCCCCGTCCGGTGCCGCGACCGGTCTGACGCTGGTGCCGACCGGGCCCCGGGCTCAGAGCGTCGGAGCCCCGTAGTCCCTGCCCCGGATCAGCCGTACCGGGGTGTAGACGAGCACGTCCTCGTCCCGCTGATTGCGTACGGTGATCCGGCTGGTCACCACGCCCCGGCCGGGCTTGCTGGAGGGGCGGGAGTCCGTGGTCTCCACGACCGCGTACAGCGTGTCGCCGACGTACACCGGCCCCTGCACCGTCAGCTCCATGTGCAGGAAGGCGAGGCCCGTGCCGTGCAGCACGTTCGTCTGCAGTACGAGTCCCTCGGCGATGCAGTACGTCAGCGCCCCCGGGACCAGCCGGCCCGTGTAGCCGCCGTCCGCGGCGTGCGAGGCGTCCCAGAAGAGCGGCTCGTTGAAGCCGCCCCAGGTGATGAAGTTGACCAAGTCCGTCTCGGTCACGGTGCGGCGGGCGGTCCGGAAGATCTGGCCCTTCGGCATCTCCTCGTACGTCATCCCCTCGACCAGCGCAGGGATCTCGGTGGCGGTGTACTCCGATGTCATGGCGGGCTCCTCATGTACTCGTGGGCGTTCGCAGGCGTCTGTGGGTGTCCGTCGGTCAGAGGTCGATCGGGTGCTTGTCCGCCACGCCCTCGAAGTCCGGGGCACGCTTCTCGCGATGGGCGGCCAGCCCTTCGACGACCTCGTGCCCGCCGAACCCGAAGAACTCCAGGCCCAGTGAGGCCTCGAAGATCGGCTGGGCGGTGCGGTACCAGTGGTTGAGGGACCGCTTGGTCCAGCTGATGGCACTGGCGGGCCCGGCGGCCAGGGCGGTCGCCACCCGCAGACCCTCCGCGTGTACGTCCTCGTCGTCGACGCACTTCGACACGAGGCCGATGCGCTCGGCCTCCTCGCCGGTGAGCGTCTCGCAGGTCAGCAGGTAGTACTTGGCCTTGGCCATACCGCACAGCAGCGGCCAGCAGATGGCGGCGTGGTCACCGGCCGCGACCCCGAGCCGCGTGTGCCCGTCCACGATCTTCGCCCTGCGCCCGGCGATGGAGATGTCCGCCAGCATGCCGACGACCAGCCCGGCGCCGACCGCCGGCCCGTGAATGGCGGAGACCACCGGCTTGGAGCAGTTGATCACCCCGTACACCATGTCCCGCGCCTCACGCATGACCCGGGCACGCACCGCGTACTCCTCGGTCAGGGCATCGATGGAATCGAAGGTCCCGCCGGCCGAGAACGCCTTGCCCGCTCCCTGGACCAGCACCGCGCGCGTCTGCTCGTCCCGGTCGACGACCGCCCAGACATCGGCGAGCTCACCGTGCATCCGAGGGTCCACGGCGTTGAGGTTCGGGGCGTCGAGCACGATACGGAGCACGCCGGACGCGGGCCGCTCGAACGTCAGGCTCGTGAACTGGTCGTAGAGATCGGTCACGTCGCGCTCCTGGTGTATTCAGTGCGGATACTATAATTATCTAACTGTATCGAGGGGTGGGCTAGCAAGCGGGCGGCAACCGCTTCGCACCGAGGACGGGAAGCGCGGCATGGATCTCACCTTCAGCGAGGAACAGGACGAACTGCGCAAGGTCGTACGGTCGTTCCTCACCAGGCACGCCACGGAGGCCGACGTGCGCCGCCTGGCCGCGGACCCGAGCGGATACGACCCGGTCGTCTGGCGGCGGATGGCCACGGAGATCGGCCTGCAGGGACTGGCCGTGCCGGAGAAGTACGGCGGCTCGGGCTTCGGCTACGTCGACCTCGGAGTCGTCTTCGAGGAGGCCGGCCGCGCGCTGCTGTGCGCGCCGTACTTCGCCACCGTCGCCCTGGCCGCCGAGACGCTGCTGCGCTGCGACGACGAGGCCGCTCGTGGCGAGCTCCTCCCGGGTATCGCGTCAGGCGAGACCGTCGCCACGCTCGCGCTCACCGAGGAGAACGGCCGGTGGGACGAGTCGGGGATCCGGTTCACCGCCCATGAGGGGGCGGGCGGTTGGCGGCTGACCGGCGTGAAGATGTACGTCCTCGACGGACACCTCGCCGACCTGCTCCTGGTCGCTGCCCGCACCCCCTCCGGCGTCAGCCTGTTCGCCGTCGAGGCCGAAGCGCCGGGCCTCTCCCGCACGCCCCTCCCGACACTCGACCAGACACGCAAGCAGGCCCGGGTGGAGTTCGCGAACACTCCCGCCCGCCTGCTGGGCCCCGAGGGCGCCGCCTGGCCGGCCCTCGAACGCACCCTCGCCGCGGCCTCCGTACTGCTGGCCGCCGAGCAGGTCGGGGGAGCGGCCGCCGCGCTGGACGCCGCCGTGGAGTACGCCAAGATCCGCGAGCAGTACGGACGGCCGATCGGCTCGTTCCAGGGGATCAAGCACAAGTGCGCCGACATGCTCGTGGAGATCGAGTCCGCCCGCTCGGCCGCGTACGGCGGACTGTGGGCGCTGGACGCGGGCGACGAGGCGGAGATCGCGATCTCGGCGGCCCTCGCCCAGGCGTTCTGCTCGGAGGCCTTCACGAAGGTCGCAGGCGACAACATCCAGGTCCACGGCGGCATCGGCTTCACCTGGGAACACCCCGCGCACCTGTACCTCAAGCGGGCCAAGAGCTCCGAGGTGCTGCTCGGTACGCCGTCGTACCACCGGGAGCGGCTCGCCGCCCGGCTCGGCATCTGATCATCGGCAAAGGAGCTGGCATGGAGCTGGACTTCGGGCCCGCGGTACGCGACTTCCGCGACGAGCTGCGGGACTGGCTGGCCGAACACCTCGTGGGGGAGTTCGCCGAGCACCGGGGCGTGGGCGGCCCCACCGACGGGGCGGCCTGGGAGGTCCGCCTCGCCTGGGACCGCGAGCTGGCGGCCGGGAACTGGCTGGGGGTCGGCTGGCCGCAGGAGTACGGCGGACGAGGACTCGGGCTCCTTGAGGAGATCGTCTTCGAGTACGAGTACGCCCGCGCGAACGCCCCCTACCGGGCCACCGTCAACGCCCTCGACCTCCTCGGACCGATGCTCCTCGCGATGGGCAGCGAGGCACAGAAGAAGCGCTTCCTGCCGCCGATCCTCGCCGTCGAGGAACTCTGGGGCCAGGGCTTCAGCGAACCGGGCGCCGGTTCCGATCTGGCCTCCGTACGCACGAGGGCCGAGCGCGCCGACGGGGGCACGCGGGCCGAGCGCGCCGACGAGGGCACCTCCTTCGGGGGCACCTCCCGCCCGACCGGAGTCGAGAGCGGGGGCGAGTGGGTGGTCAACGGGCAGAAGGTGTGGACCTCCTTCGGCATCCACGCCGACTGGCTCTACGTCCTCACCCGCACCGACCCCGACTCCCGGCGGCACAAGGGACTGACGATGCTGCTGGTCCCCGCCGACCAGCCGGGGGTGGACATCCGGCCCATCCGCAACCTCGCGGGCCAGGACGAGTTCGCCGAGGTCTTCTTTTCCAACGCGCGCACCGACGCCGACATGGTCGTGGGCGAGGTCGGCCAGGGCTGGCGCACCGCGATGGCCACCCTCGGCATCGAACGCGGCACCACCCTGCTGCCCCAGCAGCTCACCTTCGAGCGAGAGGCCGAGGCGCTGATCGGCCTGGCCCGTGAGCGGGGCGCGCTCGACGACCCGATGCTGCGTCGGCGGATCGTAGACGCCTGGATCTCCGTACGCATCATGCGCACCACGAACCTGCGGACCATCGCCGAACTGACCGCGGGCCGCACACCGGGACCGCAGGCCACCACGGCCAAGCTGTACGCCTCGACCCGGCACCAGCAACTCGGCCATCTGGCCATGGAGTTGGCGGGGCCCGCCGGGCAGATCGTGGGCGAGGACTACGGCCTGGACACCCGGCAGCGCTCCTTCCTGCTGTCACTCGCGGAGACGATCTACGGCGGGTCGAGCGAGATCCAGCGCAACATCATCGGGGAACAGGTCCTCGGCCTGCCGAAGGAGCCCCGGCCATGAGCGACGCAGTGGGTCGGCAACTGCATGCCACGGGACGGTCCTTGGAGGACCGCATCGACCGCATCGAGTCGCACCTCGTCATTCAGCAACTGCCCGTCCGCTACGCGCTCGCCGTGGACGCCCGCGACCTCGACGCCTGGGCCGGCTGCTTCCGGCCGGACGTGGAGATGGGGCGGCACGGCCGGGGCCGGGAAGCCCTGCTGGCTTACATCGAGCCTCTCGTCCGCGGTTTCCGCCGGTCGGTGCACCAGATATGCGGCCACCGCATCGAGTTCACCGACCGCGACACGGCGACCGGTTCCGTCTACTGCCGTGCCGAGCACGAGGTGGGCGACCGGTGGATCGTGATGGCGATCCGCTACCGGGACGACTACGCGCGCGTGGACGGCGAGTGGTACTTCTCGCGCCGCCGTGAGCAGCACTGGTACGCGGCCGATGTGACCGAGCGTCCCCAGGCGGTGGGTTTCAACGGCTGGGAGGGGTCCGGAGAACCGGCGCTCCCTGACGCCTTTCCCTCATGGGCGCCCTTCTGGAAGGACATGTGATGCAGCGAGGCACACGGCTGGCCGCGAAGACGGCTCTGGTCACCGGCGGAGGGCAGGGGGTCGGTCGCGGCATCGCGCTCGCGCTGGCCGCCGAGGGGGCGGCCGTGGTGATCACCGGCCGTACCGAGAGCAAGCTCAAGGACACCGCCGGGGAGATCGCCGAGCGTGGGGGGCGGGCGTACACCGTCGTCGGGGACGTGGGCGAACGTGCCGACGTCGACCGCATGGTGGCCGAGACGGTACGGGAGTTCGGCGGGCTGGACGTGCTCGTCAACAACGCGCAGTCCTCGGTCCAGCGGCGGCTGGAGAAGACGTCGTACGAGGATGTCGAACTCACTTACCGCAGCGGGCCGTTGGCGGTGTTCCATGCCATGCAGGCGGCGCTGCCCCATCTCAGGGAGAGCCGCGGCAGCGTCGTCAATCTCGGCTCCTCGGCTGCCGTGCAGGGTGAGGTGACCTTCGCGGCGTACGCGATGGCCAAGGAGGCGATCCGTGGGCTGACCCGGGTTGCTGCGCGTGAGTGGGGTGCGTACGGGATCCGGGTGAACGTCGTCTGTCCCGCCGCGCTCAGTCCGGCGGCGGAGGAGTACCTGGCCGCGCATCCGCAGAAGGCGGCCGAGCTTGCCCGCGAGATTCCGTTGGGCCGGCTGGGGGCTCCGGAGGCGGACATCGGCCGCGCGGTGGCCGCACTCGTCAGCGATGACATGGCGTATCTGACGGGGGCGACGCTGATGCTGGAGGGGGGTCGGACGCTGATCGGGTGACCGGTGCGTCCGGCGGGGCCGAGTTTTTCGCCCCCGCCGCCCCTACCCATTCCCGTCCTTCTGGGGCTCCGCCCCAGGCCCCGTGGGGTGGGTTTTTCGGGTGCGGGCCGGTGGGGGCTGGTCGCGCAGTTCCCCGCGCCCCTAAAGACCTAGGGGCG
>NZ_JBHXSU010000043.1:0-63089 GCF_042715345.1 Streptomyces sp. NPDC058697 | reverse complement strand
TTCCCCGCGCCCCTAAAAAGCGGGGCTGCGCCCCTGGCTTTTTGTCTTTGGGGGCGCGGGGAACTGCGCGACCAGCCCCCACTCACCCGCACCCGGCACACAACCCAGAGCCGGCCCCGCCGTCCCCGCCCGTCCGTCAGGTGAACAGAACCGGCCAGGGGCACGTATGCGTGGTATGCGTAGAGAGCCTGTCCCCGGAGACCCGGGAATGGGCGTCGCCGCCCGGAGGTTCTCCCACCAGGAGACCTGGATCACGATCCACGACTGAAAAGCCGGGCGAGTGTACCCATCCCAGTCAATATCTATGCGCCACGCGGCCAGGTTTTCTTCCCCTTACGGGTTGAAGTTTTGTTGATCGTGGGTCAGTTGGCCGTCGCGTCGCCCTACCCTTCAGAGGGTGAACCAACTGATGTCCCGAGATTCCGAGGCCGACCAGCCCGGGGAAGCCACGCTTCCGGGCGCGCTCGCAGGCGCCCTGCCCGGCGCACTCCCCGGCACGCTGCCCGAGGCGCTCCGCGCCGAACTCGTAGCCTTCCGCCGCGACCTGCACATGCACCCGGAGCTCGGCAACCAGGAGTTCCGCACCACCGCCGCCATCAAGGCGCGCCTGGAGCGGGCCGGCCTTCACCCCCGCGTGCTCGCCATCGGAACCGGGCTCATCTGTGACATCGGCGACCCGGACCCCGCGCGTCCGATGCTCGCCCTGCGTGCCGACATCGACGCCCTGCCCATCCCGGACACGAAGACCGAGTGCGCGTACCGCTCGACCGTGCCCGACCGGGCCCACGCCTGCGGCCACGACATCCACACCACCGTGGTGCTGGGGGCCGGACTCGTCCTCGCCCAGCTGCACGAGCAGGGCCTGCTCAAGAGGGCCGTGCGTCTGATCTTCCAGCCCGCCGAGGAAGTACTGCCCGGCGGCGCCCCGGACGTCATCGAGTGCGGGGCACTGGACGGCGTCGGCCGGATCGTCGCGGTGCACTGCGACCCGAAGGTCGACGCGGGCCGGATCGGCCTGCGGCACGGCCCCATCACCTCCGCCTGCGACCGTCTTGAAGTGTCGCTGGACGGGGCCGGCGGCCACACCGCACGGCCCCACCTCACCACCGACCTCGTGACCGCCGCCGCCCGCGTCGTGACCGACGTGCCCGCCCTGGTCACCCGGCGGGTCGACGCACGGTCCGGCCTCGCCGTGACCTGGGGCCGCATCGAGTCGGGCCACGCCTGCAACGTCATCCCGCAGCACGCCGAGCTCTCCGGGACCGTACGGTGTCTGGATCTCGCCTCCTGGCGGGCCGCCCCCGATCTGGTGCACGCGGCCATCGACGAGATCGCGAACCTGTACCGGGCCAAGTCGGAGATCAACTACATCCGCGGGGTGCCGCCGGTCGTCAACGACCCGGACACCACCGACCTGCTGCGGGACGCCATGGCCGCCCGGCGCGGGATCCACTCCGTGGAGGACACCGAGCAGAGCCTCGGCGGCGAGGACTTCTCCTGGTACCTGGAGCTGGTGCCCGGCGCCATGGCCAGGCTCGGAGTGCGCACACCGGGGGAGCGGACCGTACGGGATCTGCACCAGGGCGACTTCGACGCGGACGAGTCGGCGATCACCGCGGGAGTGGAGCTCTTCACCGCGGCCGCCCTCCTCGACGCCGGGGTCTGACAGGCCGGCCCGACTCGTCCCGGCGGCGGGCGCGGCCGGTCCTTCCGGTCGCGCCGCGTACCCCCGCGCAGTAGCGTGGTCCACTGTCAACAACCACTCGTGTCGTCACGCGGACTTCACCGCCCCGATGCGGAGCGTGACTGCCGTGGTGGGTGCTGCGTCCTCATCTGCACCTTTTGGTCCCGAGGTTCACAAGGACGTAACCGGCCATCGGCACGAATGGATAACGGCCAAGCGCTATCCCGTTCCCTCAAGGGTCTACGCGCGTTAATGTGCGCCGAACTCAGCACCCACTGCGGGGCTTGGAGAATGGGGAACTTCAGATGCGTCGGATATCCAGCCTGGCCCGCGTCGCGGTGGGGGTCGCGTCGCTGGCACTGGCGGCGACCGCCTGTGGCGGCACCAGCAGCGACAGCAGCAGTAGTGACAGCAGCGAGAGCAAGGGCGGCAAGGGCCTTGCCATCGCGTACGACGTCGGCGGCAAGGGCGACCAGTCCTTCAACGACGCCGCGTACGCCGGTCTGGAGAAGGCGAAGAAGGAGTTCGGCTACCAGACCGCCGACATCGAGCCCACCGACGGTGAGACGGACGCCGACAAGGAGCAGCGCCTCGTCTCGCTCGCCAAGCAGGGCTACAACCCGGTCGTCGGCGTCGGCTTCGCCTACGGCCCCGCGCTGGAGGCCGCCGCCAAGAAGTACCCGAAGACCAGCTTCGGCATCGTGGACTCCGTGGTCGAGGGTGACAACGTCGCCTCGCTCGTCTTCGCCGAGCAGGAGGCCTCGTACCTCGCCGGTGTCGCGGCAGCCAAGGCCACCAAGACCAACACGGTCGGCTTCGTCGGCGGCGTGGACATCCCGCTGATCCACAAGTTCGAGGCCGGCTACACGCAGGGCGTCAAGGACACCAAGCCCAGCGTGAAGGTCCTCTCCCAGTACCTGACGCAGACCGCCGAGGAGGGTGGCTTCTCCAGCCCCGACAAGGGCAAGGCCGCCGCCGAGGGCCAGCTGGAGAAGAACGCGGACGTCATCTACCAGGCCGCCGGCCTGTCCGGCCAGGGCGTCATCGAGGCCGCGGCCAAGAAGAAGGTCTGGGCGATCGGTGTCGACTCCGACCAGTACAAGCAGGAGGCGCTGGCCGCGTACAAGGACTACATCCTGACGTCGGCGCTCAAGGACGTCGGCGGCGCGGTGTACTCCCTCGCCAAGTCGGTCGAGGACGGCAAGCCGCTGACCGGTGTCCAGACCTTCGACCTGAAGGTGGACGGCGTCGGCCTCGCCGACAGCAACCCGAAGATGGGCGAGATCGCCGGTCTCAGTGACGCGGTGGCCAAGGCCAAGGCGGGCATCATCGACGGCACGATCAAGGTGAAGACCGAGTAGTCCGGAGGGCGGGCCTGCGGGCCCGTCACCGCCCGAACGGGCGAAGCATCACAAGTCGAACAAAGCGGTTGAAGTCACACGGAGCGGGCGGACATCCACGATGTCCGCCCGCTCCGGCGTTCCCCGCGCAGGTCATCCGCCATGGACGGACCTTCGCGATCGGCAAGCCCGCACCCGGTCGGCGCGAGCCCTCGGGCACAGCCGCATAACAAGGTGGACAGAGGGGGTTCTCTCGCGGGTCTACGCGCGTTAATCTGCGGCGAAGCCAGCGCCGAAGGTGTTCCGCCCGGCGCTTGTACGACAGGAGCACAACACATGCGCCGGGTTCCCCGCATCGCGCTCGCAGGCGCAGCGGCCGCCTCTTTCGCCCTCGTCCTCTCCGCCTGTGGCGGTACCTCGACCTCCTCCGGTTCGGCGGATTCGAAGAGCGACAAGGGCCTCGCCATCGCGTACGACGTCGGCGGCAGGGGCGACCAGTCCTTCAACGACGCCGCGTACGAGGGCCTGAAGAAGGCGAAGGGCGAGTTCGGCTACGAGACCGCCGACATCGAGCCCACCGACGGTGAGACGGACGCCGACAAGGAGCAGCGACTGGTCTCGCTGGCCAAGCAGGGTCACAACCCGGTCATCGGCATCGGCTACGCCTACGCGCCGGCCGTCAAGGCGGCCGCCGAGAAGTACCCCGACACCACCTTCGGCATCGTCGACGACTCCACCATCGAGGCGGAGAACGTCGCGGACCTGGTCTTCTCCGAGCAGGAGGCCTCCTACCTCGCCGGTGTCGCGGCCGCCAAGGCCACCAAGACCAACACCGTCGGTTTCGTCGGCGGTGTGGACATCCCGCTGATCCACAAGTTCGGGGCGGGCTTCGCGCAGGGCGTCAAGGACACCAAGCCCGGCGTGAAGGTCCTCTCGCAGTACCTGACGCAGACCGCCGAGGAGGGCGGCTTCTCCAGCCCCGACAAGGGCAAGACGGCCGCCGAGGGCCAGATCGAGAAGAAGGCCGACGTCGTCTACGCGGCGGCCGGTCTGTCGGGCCAGGGTGTCATCGAGGCCGCCTCCGCCAACAAGGTGTGGGCCATCGGTGTCGACTCGGACCAGTACAAGCAGGAAGCTCTGAGCAAGTACAAGGACGCCATCCTCACCTCCGCGACGAAGGACGTCGCGAAGGCGGTGTACAACCTCGCGAAGTCGGTCGAGGACGGCAAGCCCGAGACCGGTATCGTCAGGGGCGACTTGAAGTCCGGTGAGGTCGGCCTCGCGGACTCCAACCCGAAGTTCAAGAGCGACACCGCGATCCAGGAAGCCGTGTCTGCGGCCAAGGAGAAGATCATCGGCGGCGAGATCAAGGTCAAGACCAGCTGACAGCAGTACCTCAGGAGCAGCTCGGCGATCCCGGGAAGTTCGCGCATCGATCTTCCCGGAGTCGCTCGTAACCGCGGGGTTACGTCCGCTCAACGGGGTACGGGGAGCCTGGCTCCCCGTACCCCGTTCTCGCGGCGCGTCGGCCCCTCATGTTGCCGTAGGGGCGCTACGCGCGTAGACGACCCCCTTTCCCTTCAGGAGAGTGCGCCATCAACGCGTCCAGCAGTCCTCCGGCCGGCGCGGTCAACGGATCGGTGACCGCAGTCGAACTCGCCGGGATCACCAAGCGGTTCCCGGGCGTCGTGGCCAACCACGACATCCACCTCAGCGTCCGCAAGGGCACGGTCCACGCCCTCGTCGGCGAGAACGGCGCCGGCAAGTCGACGCTGATGAAGATCCTCTACGGCATGCAGAAGCCGGACGAGGGGACCATCGCCGTCGACGGGGACCAGGTCACCTTCTCCTCGCCCGCCGACGCCATCGCCCGCGGCATCGGCATGGTCCACCAGCACTTCATGCTCGCCGACAACCTCACCGTCCTGGAGAACGTCGTCCTGGGCAGCGAGAAGTCGTACGGCATCGGCGCCAGGGCCCGCCGCCGGATCGTGGAGCTCTCCGAGCGCTACGGCCTCGGCGTGCGCCCCGACGCCCTCGTCGAGGAGCTCGGTGTCGCCGACCGCCAGCGCGTGGAGATCCTCAAGGTCCTCTACCGCGGCGCCCGGATCCTCATCCTCGACGAGCCCACCGCGGTCCTCGTGCCGCAGGAGGTCGACGCGCTCTTCGCCAACCTGCGCGAACTCAGGTCCGAGGGCCTGTCGGTCATCTTCATCTCCCACAAGCTGGGCGAGGTACTGTCGGTCGCCGACGACATCACGGTGATCCGCCGGGGCACGACGGTCGGCACGGCCGTCCCCTCCGAGACCACCCCGCGCCAGCTCGCCGAGCTGATGGTGGGCAGCGAACTGCCCACCCCGGAGACCGCCGAGTCCACGGTCACCGACCGGCCGGTGCTCGCCGTCGAGGACCTGCGCCTGGTCGCCCCGGGCGGCAAGGCCCTGCTCGACGACATCAGCTTCACCATTCACGAGGGCGAGATCCTCGGCATCGCGGGTGTCGAGGGCAACGGCCAGACCGAGCTGATCGAGGCCCTCATCGGCCTCAAGGGCGCCGACTCCGGCACCATCACGCTGGCCGCCGAGGAGATCACCTCCTGGGCCACCCGCAGGCGCCGCGAACAGGGCATCGGCTACATCCCCGAGGACCGCCACCGCCACGGCCTGCTCCTGGAGGCCCCGCTCTGGGAGAACCGCATCCTCGGCCACGTCACCGAGAAGCCCAACGCGAAGGGCATCTGGCTCGACATCAAGGGCGCCCAGGACGACACGCGCCGCATCGTCGAGGCGTACGACGTCCGCACGCCCGGCATCGACGTCACCGCCGCCTCGCTGTCCGGCGGCAACCAGCAGAAGCTGATCGTCGGCCGCGAGATGACCCACAAGCCGCGCTTCCTGATCGCCGCCCACCCCACCCGGGGTGTGGACGTCGGCGCGCAGGCCGCGATCTGGGACCACATCCGCGAGGCCCGCCGCGAGGGCCTCGCCGTCCTGCTGATCTCCGCCGACCTGGACGAGCTGATCGGTCTGTCCGACACCCTCCGGGTGATCTACAACGGCAAGCTGGTCGCGGACGCCGATCCGGCGACCATCACCCCGGAGGAGCTCGGCTCGGCCATGACCGGCGCCGCCTCCGGACACCTCGAGAACGAAGAGCTCGTGGAACAGCTGGAAGAAGAGCAGGCAGAGCTCGAAGAGCATGCCGAGACGCCGGCGGACGGCCCGGCAGACGCCCCGGAAGACGAGGCCCGCTGATGAAGAAGTTCGACAAGGAGCGACTGCTCCTCGCGGTGGCCGGGCCGGTCATCGCGCTCGTCGTGGCCGTGGCGCTGACCTCGGTCGTGCTGATCGCCTCGGGGAAGAACCCGTTTGAGCCGTACTCGATCATGTTCGAGCAGGCCACGTTCTCCGACATCCAGGTCCTGATCATCAACCAGGCCTCGCTGTACTACATCGCGGCACTCGCGGTGGCCATCGGCTTCCGGATGAACCTGTTCAACATCGGTGTGGACGGCCAGTACCAGCTCGCCGCCATGATGGCCGCGGTGGTCGGCGCCCACGCCAGTCTGCCGGCGGTCCTGCAGGTACCGCTGCTGCTCCTCACCGCGGTCCTCACCGGCGCCTTCTGGTCCGGCATCGCCGGTGTCCTCAAGGTCACCCGAGGGGTCAGCGAGGTCGTCGCGACGATCATGCTGAACGCGATCGCGACCTCCCTCATCGCCTACTTCTGGCTGCCCAGCGTCTTCGGCGTCAAGGTCGGCAACAACAACACCACCGGCGAGATGCACGAGTCCGGCTGGATCCCCGGCTTCGACATGGGCGACGCCGGCGAGATCTACGGCCTCGTCGTCCTCGCGGCCCTGCTCGGCATCGGCTACTGGGTCGTCCTCAACCGCACCCGCTTCGGCTTCGACCTGCGCGCCTCCGGCGCCTCGGAGACCGCCGCCGCGGCCAGCGGTGTGAACCCCAAGCGCATGGTGCTCACCGCCATGCTGATCTCCGGCGGTCTGGCCGGTCTCGCGGGCCTGCCGATCCTGCTCGGCGACTCGCACACGTACAGCCTGAACTTCCCGACCGGCATCGGCTTCCTCGGTATCGGCATCGCGCTGCTCGGCCGCAACAACCCGACGGGCATCGCCTTCGCGGCCCTCCTGTGGGCCTGGCTCGACAAGGCCTCGCCCGAGCTCGACTTCCACGGGTACGACAAGGAGATCGCGGTCATCATGCAGGGCCTGATCGTGATCGCGGTCGTCGTCTCGTACGAGGCCGTGCGCGAGTGGGGTCTGCGCCGCCAGCAGCGCCGCGTCGGCGCCGAACTCGCGGCGGGGCACGTCCTCGGCGCCACCTCCGACAACTCGATCCAGAAGGAGGTGGCCGGACGATGACCACCGTGACCGACCTCAACCAGCCCTCGCTGCAGCCCACGGCGCCCAAGGGCCGCCGGCTCACGCTCCCCGTCCTTCTGCTGGTCATCGCGGGCGGCCTCGCGCTGACCTCGATCGTCCGGATCATCACCGGCGCCGACGGCATCACCAACGTCAGCCAGATGTCGACCGCGCTCGAACTGGCCGTCCCGATCGGCCTGGCCGGTCTCGGCGGTCTGTGGGCCGAGCGCGCGGGCGTCGTCAACATCGGCCTCGAAGGCATGATGATCCTCGGCACCTGGTTCGGCGCCTGGGCCGGCTACCAGTGGGGCCCGTGGAACGGCGTCCTCATCGGCATCATCGGCGGCTGCCTCGGCGGTCTGCTGCACGCGATCGTCACGGTCACCTTCAACGTCAACCACATCGTCTCCGGTGTGGCCATCAACATCCTGGCCCTCGGCGCCACCCGCTATCTCGCCCCGCTCGCCTTCGAGGGCGTGCAGGGCGGCTCGGCCAAGCAGTCCCCGCCGGTCGAGTCGATCGGCAACTTCACGGTGCCGGGACTGTCCGACGGGCTCGTCGACCTCAACGACAAGGGCTGGTTCTTCATCTCGGACGTCGCCGGTCTGCTCGGCGGTCTGGTCACCAACGTCTCCTGGCTGACCCTGATCGCCGTCGCGCTGATCCCGGCCACCTGGTGGATCCTGTGGCGCACCGCCTTCGGTCTGCGCCTGCGGTCCTGCGGCGAGAACCCGGTCGCGGCCGAGTCGCTCGGCGTCAACGTCTACAAGTACAAGTACCTGGCCGTGATCATCTCCGGCGGTCTGGCGGGCCTCGGCGGTGTCTTCCTCTCCATCGTCGCCAACCCCTTCTACCTGGAGGGCCAGACCAGCGGCCGCGGCTACATCGGTCTCGCGGCGATGATCTTCGGCAACTGGATGCCGGGCGGACTCGCCCTCGGCGCGGGCCTGTTCGGCTACACCGACAGCCTCAACCTGCGCGGCGGCGCCGAGAACGTCCACGCGCTGCTGCTGCTCGGCGCCATACTGCTGGCCATCGGCGCGGTCTGGCTGCTGGTCAGGAAGAAGTACGTGCCCGGCGTGATCACCCTGGCCGTCGGCGTGCTGGTGTTCACCTGGTACTCGCTCACCGACGAGGTGCCGAACCAGGTCGTCTCCGCCACGCCGTACGTCATCACGCTGCTCGTCCTCTCGCTGTCCGCACAACGGCTGCGGATGCCGAAGGCGGACGGCATGCCCTACCGGCGGGGGCAGGGCAAGTGACGTCCGCCGAAACCGGGTCCGGGCCCGAGGTCGACTGGGAGGCCCTGCGGGAGGCGGCCCACGAGGCCATGTCCCGTGCGTACGCCCCGTACTCGGGCTTCCCGGTCGGTGTCGCGGCCCTGGTCGACGACGGCCGGGTGATCTCCGGGTGCAACGTCGAGAACGCCTCGTACGGGCTCGGGCTGTGCGCCGAGTGCGGACTGGTCTCGCAGCTCCACAACACCGGGGGCGGCCGGCTCACGCACTTCACCTGCGTGGACGGCCGCGGCGAGATCCTGGTCCCGTGCGGCCGCTGCCGCCAGCTGCTGTTCGAGTTCGGCGGCCCGGATCTGATCATGGAGACCCCTGCCGGGATCCTGCCGCTCTCGGAGATGCTTCCGCAGGCCTTCGGGCCGGGGCATCTGCGCAAGTAGTTCACGGTCGGCCCCTCCGCGTCGTGTGCCTCCAGGGCACCGGGAGGGGCCGCTGCACTTCGGAAGGAAAGGCCATGGCTTTGTTGTCGATGGATGCCATCTCCGTCATCCGCACCAAGCGCGACCGCGGCGAGCTGAGCGACGAGCAGATCGACTGGGTCATCGACGCGTACACACGCGGCGAGGTCGCCGACTACCAGATGGCCGCCCTGAACATGGCGATCCTGCTCAACGGCATGAATCGCGGCGAGATCGCCCGCTGGACGGCCGCGATGATCGCCTCCGGCGAGCGCATGGACTTCTCGTCCCTGTCCCGCCCGACCGCCGACAAGCACTCCACGGGCGGCGTCGGCGACAAGATCACCCTCCCGCTGGCCCCGCTGGTCGCGGCCTGCGGTGCGGCGGTCCCGCAGCTGTCGGGCCGGGGCCTCGGCCACACCGGCGGAACCCTCGACAAGCTGGAGTCGATCCCGGGCTGGCGCGCCCTGCTCTCGAACGAGGAGATGCTCTCCGTACTGGACGAGGTCGGCGCGGTCATCTGCGCGGCGGGCGACGGCCTGGCTCCCGCGGACAAGAAGCTGTACGCGCTCCGGGACGTCACGGGCACAGTCGAGGCGATCCCCCTCATCGCCTCCTCGATCATGTCGAAGAAGATCGCGGAGGGCACGGGCTCGCTGGTCCTGGACGTGAAGGTGGGCACGGGCGCCTTCATGAAGACGATCGAGGACGCGCGCGAACTGGCGTCCACGATGGTCGGGTTGGGCACGGACCACGGAGTGAAGACGGTCGCGCTCCTCACGGACATGTCGACCCCACTGGGCCTGACGGCGGGCAACGCCCTCGAAGTCCGCGAGTCGGTCGAGGTGCTGGCCGGCGGCGGCCCCGCGGACGTCGTCGAACTGACCCTCGCCCTGGCCCGCGAGATGCTCGACGCGGCGGGCGTGAAGGACGCCGACCCCGCGAAGGCACTGGCCGACGGCTCGGCGATGGACGCCTGGCGCCGCATGATCGCGGCCCAGGGCGGCGACCCGGACGCCGAGCTGCCCACCTCCCGGGAGCAGCACGTGGTCAAGGCCCCCTCCTCGGGCGTACTGACCCGCCTGGACGCGTACGACATCGGCATCGCGGCCTGGCGCCTGGGCGCGGGCCGCGCCCGCAAGGAGGACCCGGTCCAGGCGGCGGCAGGCATCGAGATGCACGCCAAGCCGGGCGACACGGTGACCGAGGGCCAGCCCCTCCTGACCCTGCACACGGACACCCCGGAACGCTTCGAGTACGCCCTGGCGGCCGTCGAGGGCTCGTACGACGTGTCAGCACCGGGCACGGACTTCACGGCGACGCCGGTGGTGCTGGAACGGATCGCCTGACCTGACCGACCTGATCCGTTCAGGCTCGGCTCGCGCGTGAAGGGGACCGGCGTCCGTCGCCGGTCCCCTTCGTGTTCGTCTGCCCGGAGGAGGGCCGGGCGGCCTCAGCCGAGGGTCGCCGCGACCACCACCAACACCGGTACCGCCAGCATCGTCGACAGCAGGATCGACTCGCGGGCCAGCACCTCGCCGACCCGGTACCGCGACGCGTATGTGAAGAGGTTCTGGGCGGCCGGCAGGGCCGAGGTGACCACCACGTCGAGGAGTGGGGCGCCTCGCAGGCCGAAGACGCCCGCCGCCAGGGCCCAGGCCGTCAGGGGCTGGCCCACCGATTTCAGGGCGACCGAGAGCAGGACAGGGGTTCGGTCGGGGCCGCGGCCCGGCATTGTGCTGCCGCAGAGGGAGATGCCGAAGGCCAGGAGGACGGCCGGGACGGACATGTTGCCGATCAGGGTGAGCGGGTCGAGGACCGGGCCCGGGACCGTCAGGCCGGATGCCGAGACGGCGACGCCGGACAGGGAACCGATGCCGACGGGGTTGCGGATGGGGGTGGTGATCCGTCGCCACAGGGAGGTCTTCTCGCCCGGGCCGGAGAGGTCGAGGACCGTCAGGGCCACCGGGGTCATCACGATCTGCTGGAAGAGGAGCACGGGGGCCACCAGCGAGGCGTCGCCCAGCACATACACCGCGATCGGGATGCCGAGATTGCCCGCGTTGACGTAACTGGAGCACAGCGCGCCGATCGTCGTACGGCCCACGCCCCAGCGGCGCACGGCACCGACCGCGACGAACACCCCGGCCACCGCGAACGTACTGATCGCCGTCACCAGCAGCCGGTTGGAGAGGATCACCGACAGGTCGGCCTGCGCGAGGGTGGTGAACAGGAGCGCGGGGGTGGCCACATGGAACGCGAGCTTGGTCAGCACCTCCCGGCCGTTGTCCCCGAGATAGCCGCGGCGTCCGATCAGATAGCCGACGCCGATGACGACGGCGATCACCGCGAAGCCGTTCAGCACCCCCTGCACGGCACCTCCTGGAGCGCGCGGAGCTCCCGGGGGTGGCCGGGAGCGGCGGCGCGGAGGCGGTCGCGTATTCGGTCGGGGCGGAGTGCGGGCAGGCGGACGGGCGGTGATTCGTGGGGCATACACCGAACCCTCTTGGGTAGGCCATGCCCAGGTCAATGTGACCTTGCGCTACCTGAACTTCGTGCTCGGTGAGCACGCAGCGATGAGTTCCGCGCCGCCCGCCGGTCTACCGCACGTGGACGCCATGACACCTGCCGTACTCGTACTGCCCGGCCCCGTCACCCGAGACGAGGTGCCGAGGCTGTGCGAGGACGTGCGCGCACGGCTCGAAAGCAGCAGAGCCGGCGTCCTGGTCTGCGATGTCGCCGGTCTCGGACCACCAGGCCTGACCACCGTCGACGCGCTCGCCAGGATGCAGCTCGCCGCCCGTCGCGCCGGGGGACGGATCAGACTGCGCGACCCGGACCCCGCCCTGCGCGCGCTACTCGGTCTTGTCGGCATCCCCTTCGAGGTCGAGGGGCAGCCCGAACAGCGGGAACCACCGCTTCGTGTCGAGGAAGCAGTGGAACCCGGTGATCCGGCCCTCTGAGGTCTCCAGGACCTGCACGGCCCACGCCGTGTAGCCGCCCGTCTGCGGGTCCGGCTTGTACTGGGCGAAGCCCGGCAGGCCGTTCACCGCGACCGGCACCAGATGCGAGTTCGCACAGGGCGCGCCGAGGGTCGTCATGAAGCCCGTGATGTCCTCGGGGCCGGACAGCCACAGGTCGAACGGCGGCATCGTCATCACGGCGTCCTCGTGCAGGAGGGCCGTGAGGGCCGTCATGTCGTACCCCTCGAAGGCCGCCACATAGCGGTCCAGGAGCTTCTGCTGCTCCTCGTCGAGCGGGTCGGAGGTGGCGGCCCGGGCCGCGGCGCCGTCGCTCTCGGCGAGCGTCGCACGGGCCCGCTGGAGCGCGCTGTTGACCGAGGCGACCGTCGTGCCGAGGAGCTCGGCGACCTCGCTCGCCTTCCAGGCCAGCACCTCGCGCAGGATGAGCACGGCCCGCTGCTTGGGCGGCAGTTGCTGCAGGGTCGCCATGAAGGCGAGGCGCACCGACTCCTTGGCGACGGCGGCCTCGGCGGGGTCCTCGACCACGGGCAGCACACGCGCGTCCGGCATCGGCTCCAGCCAGGTGTGGTCGGGGCGCGGGTTCAGCGCCGCCTGTGTGAGCGGTGTCGAGTCCGTCAGGTCCATCGGGCGGGCCCGCTTGTTCCCCGCCGACAGCATGTCCAGGCACACGTTCGTCGCGATCCGGTACAGCCACGAGCGCATCGAGGAGCGGCCCTCGAACTTGTCGTAGCTCCGCCAGGCGCGCACGAGCGTGTCCTGGACCGCGTCCTCCGCCTCGAAGGATGAGCCGAGCATGCGGTAGCAGTACCCCGTCAGCTCGACCCGGTGCTTCTCAAGCCGGACGTCGAGGTCCTCCGCCGTCGCCGTTCCGTCGCTCATGGCCAACCCACCCCTGTGGCATGTTCGTCGTCACCTTCACCGCCTCTTTGCGATGCCGGCACTTCGGAAGCTACCGCAGCCCACTGACAATGGCCCCCCGAGCTGCAAAAGGTGCAGGTCAGGACAGTTAATGTCCTGACCTGCACCCGTACGTTCGAAAGTCGGCCCGCCGTGCCTCAGTGGTGCACGGCCACCAGCCGCCGCTGGGTCCGGGCCGCGTGCGACCCGACCACCGTGATCGTCACGACCCCGAGGACCGCCAGCAGACCGAGCGCCACCGTCCCGGCCCAGCCGCCGGAGTGGAAGGCGACCGCGCCGAGCGTGCCGCCCGCGCTGGAGCCCAGGTAGTAGGCGGACTGGTAGAGGGCGGAGGCCTGTGCGCGGCCCTCCTTGGCGGTGTGGCTGACCGAGGAGGACGCGACCGCGTGCCCCGCGAAGAAGCCCGCGGTGATCAGGACCAGGCCGAGCAGGATCAGCGGCAGGGAGTCGGCCAGTGAGACCAGCAGCCCCGCGGTCGTCGTACCGCCCGCCAGATACAGCGCACCGCGCCGGCCGAGCCGTCCCACCAGTTTCCCGGCGGTCGACGCCGAGACCGTGCCGACCAGATAGACGAGGAAGATCGAGCCGATGATGCCCTGCGGCAGCGAGAACGGGGCCTCCGTGAGGCGGTAGCCGATCACGGTGTAGACGGCGCCGAACACCGTCATGAAGAGCGCGCCGATCGCGTACAGCCTGCACAGCAGCGGGTTCGCGAGGTGACCGCGGACCGTGCGGACCAGCACCGCGGGCCGCAGCGAACCGGCCTTGAAGTGCTTCGGCGCCGGGAGCAGCAGCCGGAAGGCCACGGCACAGCCGACGGCGATCAGCCCGATGACCCCGACGGCGACCCGCCAGCCCCACTCCTGCGCGACCCAGCCGGTGATGACCCGCCCGCTCATGCCGCCGACGCTGTTGCCCGCGACGAACAGGCCGATCGCGGTGATCAGCGCCTTCGGCCGGACCTCCTCCGCGAGATAGGCCATCGCCGAGACCGGCAGCCCGGCCAGCGCCGCACCCTGCACGGCCCGCAGCGCGACCAGCCAGCCGACCGACGGGGCGAAGGGCACCAGCAGTCCGACGCTCACCGCGATGGCCAGGGACGCCGTCATCAACGTACGCCTGCCGAACCGCTCCGAGAGGGCGCTCAGCGGCAGGACGAACAGTGCCAGCGCACCGGTCGCCGCCGACACCGTCCAGCTCGCCGTGCTCGCCGTGACTCCGAAGTCGCCGGAGATCAGCGGCAGCAGGGCCTGGGTGGAGTAGAGAAGCGCGAAGGTCGCGACACCCGCGAGGAAGAGCGCGAGGCTCATCCGGCGGTAGCCGGGCCCGCCCGGGGCCATACGGGAATCGACGGGAGCGGCTTCGACGGGAGTGGTTTCGGTGCGAACGGCGGCGGCTGCGGAGGCGCCCACGACAGTGGACGCCCCGGTACTTGCGGAAGGCATGCTTCGAACCTAAAACCGTCCCGCTCATCCGTCCAATGCATGGAATCGTCATAATCGTTCCCGTGAAGCATCAGCAGAGGTCAGAGCCTCACCTGTCACCGTCCAGTGACACAGAAGACATCGTCGCGATCCTCGCCCCTCGCCTCGCGTACTTCGCCGGGGTCGCCCGCACCGAGCACGTCACACGGGCCGCGCAGGAGATGCAGGTCCCGCAGTCGACCCTGTCCCGCGCGATGGTCCGCCTCGAACAGGACCTGGGCGTGGACCTGTTCGCCCGCAGGGGCCGCACGGTCTCCCTGACCCCGGCGGGCCGCACCTTCCTGTCTTCCGTCGAGCGGGCCCTCGCCGAGATCGAGCGGGCCGCCGACGAGGTGCGCGCCGACGCCGACCCGGCCACCGGCAAGGTCGCCTTCGGCTTCCTGCACACCATGGGCTCCGAGACGGTCCCCGGACTGATCCGCGCCTTCCGCGCCGACCATCCCCGGGTCCGCTTCAGCCTCGTCCAGAACTACGGCGAGGCCATGATCGAACGGCTGCGCTCCGGCGAACTGGACCTCTGCCTCACGTCCCCGGTCCCGGACGCTCCCGACCTCGTCGCCCGCCGCCTCGACGAACAGAAGCTCCGCCTGGTCGTCCCCGCGGACCACCGCCTCGCCTCCCGCCGCCGCATCCGCCTCGCCGAGGCCGCCGACGAAACCTTCGTCACCCTGGAACCCGGCTACGGCCTCCGCCGCATCACCGACGACCTCTGCCAGCAGGCGGGCTTCCGCCCGAGGGTGGCCTTCGAGGGCGAGGAGGCAGAAACCCTCCGGGGCCTGGTGGCGGCAGGCCTGGGGGTGGCCCTCCTGCCCCCACCGGCCGTACCCCGCCCAGGAGTCGTAGAACTGACGGTCACGTCCCCACGGGCGGCCCGGGAGATCGGAGTGGCCTGGCTGGACGGCCACCCCGACACACCCCCGGTGGCGGCTTTCAAGAGATTCCTCTTGTCAAGGAGG
This sequence comes from Streptomyces sp. NPDC058697, assembly GCF_042715345.1. Classification (NCBI taxonomy): domain Bacteria; kingdom Bacillati; phylum Actinomycetota; class Actinomycetes; order Kitasatosporales; family Streptomycetaceae; genus Streptomyces; species Streptomyces sp. NPDC058697. Next base: position 47,646 of record NZ_JBHXSU010000043.1, on the reverse strand, counting down.
GGCAACCTGCTCCCCAAATGAGGGTTCGCTATCAACTCACTCCCACAAGGGGGCGCCTTCTTTTAGGGGCGCGGGGAACTGCGCGACAAGCCCCCACCGAACCCGCACGCCACCCCAACCCAGGCAACTAACGGCGAAGGGACCGCCCAAACCCGGAGGCAAGCGGCATCCGCAACCCCAAAGGCGGCGGAGCCGCAAGCGCATCCTCCACGGGCCGGGCAAAAGCCCGCCCGAACAACGCCCCCACCACAAAATCCTCCGCCAGCGCATACACCTCGTCCCGAAACGCATGCAGCGCATGCCCATCGGAATGCACCTCGAACCGGCACACATCCCGGTTCGCCTTCTTCGCCCGCGCCGCCAGCCGGAACGACAACTCGGGATCGGTCCGCTCGTCGTTCGTGCCGTGCACGATCAACACCCGCCGCCCCACAAGCTGCTTCACCGGTTCGGGCGGCGCGGCGACATCCTCCTCGGGCAGCCAAGGGGACAACGCCAGCACGGAGTTGACGGCGGTGTGCCCGCCCGAGTGCAGGGCGGCCCGCCCGCCCATGTCCACGCCCGCGAGGCAGACGGGAACGTCCCCGTACCGCCGTACGACCTCGTCCGCGGCCCACGCGGCGTCCCGCGCCTGATCCGCCTGGGTGCCGTTCCAGCCCCGGAGCCGGTAGTGCACCACGTGCACGACCAGGCCGTCGTCCCGCCCCGCGCGGGTCAGCCGGCGCCCCAACGCCCGTACGGACGCGGTCGCCATCATCGGTGAGGGTCTGCGGGCCGAGGTCTCCTCGCCGCCCGGCAGCAGCAGCACCACGCCGCTCACCGCCGTCGGTTCCGTTCCGAGTGCCCGCCCGAGCCGGGCCGTGCGAACCGGCGTCGCTTGCTGTGCCATGACAGAACAGTGTCAGAAGCGATGGTGTACGCCATCCGTCCGCACGGTCACCATTACGTATCGACGGGTTCGTACAACAGGAGATCTACGCGCGTAGGCGGTAGAGTGCGGAGATGACGAGCCAGATCAAGAACACCCCGAGCTCGGAGCAGATCCGCCGGGCGCCGAAGGTCCTGCTGCACGATCACCTCGACGGCGGCCTGCGCCCCGGGACGATCGTCGACCTGGCCCGCGACACGGGCTATAAAAACCTCCCCGAGACGGACGCCGACAAGCTCGGCATCTGGTTCCGCGAGGCCGCCGACTCCGGTTCCCTTGAGCGGTACTTGGAGACCTTCGCGCACACCTGCGCCGTCATGCAGACCCGCGAGGCGCTCGTCCGCGTGGCCGCCGAGTGCGCCGAGGACCTCGCCGAGGACGGCGTCGTATACGCCGAGGTGCGGTATGCGCCCGAGCAGCACCTGGAATCAGGGCTCACCCTCGAAGAGGTCGTCGAGGCCGTCAACGAGGGCTTCCGGGAGGGCGAGCGGCTGGCCCGTGAGAACGGCCACCGGATCCGCGTGGGCGCCCTGCTGACCGCCATGCGGCACGCGGCCCGTGCCCTGGAGATCGCCGAACTCGCCAACCGCTACCGCGATCTCGGTGTCGTCGGCTTCGACATCGCGGGCGCCGAGGCCGGCTTCCCGCCCACCCGTCATCTGGACGCCTTCGAGTATCTGAAGCGGGAGAACAACCACTTCACGATCCACGCGGGCGAGGCCTTCGGGCTCCCGTCCATCTGGCAGGCCCTCCAGTGGTGCGGCGCCGACCGGCTCGGCCACGGCGTGCGCATCATCGACGACATCCAGGTCCACGAGGACGGCTCGGTGAAGCTCGGCCGCCTCGCCTCGTACGTACGCGACAAGCGCGTCCCGCTGGAGCTGTGCCCCAGTTCCAACCTCCAGACGGGCGCCGCCCACTCGTACGCCGAGCACCCCATCGGGCTGCTGCGGCGGCTGCACTTCCGGGCGACTGTGAACACCGACAACCGTCTGATGTCCGGCACCAGCATGACCCGGGAATTCGAGCACCTTGTCGACGCTTTCGGCTATTCGCTCGACGACATGCAGTGGTTCACAGTCAATGCGATGAAATCAGCATTCATTCCTTTCGATGAACGACTGGCCATGATCAATGACGTCATCAAGCCCGGTTATGCCGAGCTGAAGTCCGAATGGCTGTTCCAGCAGACCGCTTCCACCAGCGGTTCTGTGCGCGAAGAGGGCTGAAGAAGAAGGACGGGAAGCGGCCGGGTGATGACGACTCGGCCGCTTTTCGATGTTTGCGGGGCGAGCTCGCACGTGATTACCGTTTCAGACCGCTCAAATCCCCGTCACAGCATGCAAGGACGAAGATGAAGCAGTCTGCTGCCAAGACCCTCGGTGTCGCCGCTCTCGGTGCCGCCTTCGCCGCCGCCGGCGCGGGCGCTGCCAACGCGGCCCCGGCGGTCCCGGACGCCACCTCGGCGCTCTCCACCGCCACCAGCGCGCTGCCGGTGGACGGGGTCACCAAGACCCTGCCCGGCGCCGGCGAGTCGCTCGCCCAGGGTGAGAACGCGCTCGGCAGTGGCCTCGCCGCCGCCCAGCCGGCCGTCGCGAACCTCCTCGCCGAGGGTCCGGCCGCGCCGGTCGCCGGTCTGCTCGGGGGCCTGCCGGTCCAGGGCCTGCCCACGCACGGCCTGCCGGTGAACGGGATTCCGCTGGGCTGAGTCCGGCACCCGAGCACCACCTTTCTCGCGCCGATGGGGCGCACCCGGACCGGGTGCGCCCCATCGGCGTTCGTGTTCGTGCTGTTCGTGCCGGTGGGTCACCAGGCCGTACGCGCCGCCTTGCCCTCGGAGGGGAACAGGAACCACAGCGCTATGTAGAGCAGGAACTGCGGGCCCGGCAGCAGACAGGAGACCAGGAAGATCACCCGCATCGTGGTCGCGGAGGTGCCGAAGCGCCGAGCCAGCGCTGCGCACACTCCGCCGATCATCCGGCCGTTGGTGGGGCGGGCAAGGCGGTTCATGAACGGCTCCTTCGTGAGCGTCGGTCCGAGGCCTCCCGTGTGGCTGCCTCATCTGTCGTCAACGCTACGGAGACGAAGGGGGCAAAGCGTCGCTCTAGGGGGCGATCCCGACCCTGGGAATCGTCGGGGTCCGACCCTGAGTCGCCTCCTCGGCCGCCTGCTTGCGGCGCAGAGCGGCGGCGGTCCGGCGCCGGCTCTCGGCCCGGCGGCGCAGCAGGGCCCGGGCGCCGGGCACCACGGCGACATGGGCCAGCGCCACGCCCACGGTGTTCAGGAGCAGCGAGTCGACGTCCACGACCTGCCCGGGCACCCCGGTCTGCAGGAGTTCGATGCCCAGTGAGAGCAGGGCGCCGGCGGCGACCGTACGCATCAGGGACAGCAGCGGGGAGACGGCGAGCCTGCCGCCCGCCAGCGGCAGCAGCACCCCGAGCGGGGCGAGCAGCAGCAGGCCCTTGCCGATGTTGCGGGCGGCCGCCTCGGGGCCCAGCGCCAGATCGGCCCGGATGCTCGCGAACGGACGCAGATTCGCGGCGCTCACCCACGGCACGTCCAGGGGCCGCAGCGTGACCCAGGCGACAAGCGCGAGATGCGCGACGAGGAGGACACCCCCCGCCGCACGAAAGCGGATCACGGCGCTGCTGCCGTTCGAGCCTTGACGCTGCACGATCCCCAAGACGCGGCCACCGGCAGGATCGGTTCCGTGTGACGGCGGCGCTTGGCCCGCACGGGTGAGGCGTGCGCCACAGACGGGGTCCGGCCAGGGCTCCGCCGGGGGTCGGCCGGGAGGGCTCAGGCCCCCTCGGCCTCCGTCTGCGGCGGGGTCTCCGTGCCGGGGCGGGAGCGCACCGACTCCGTGCACTCGTAGCGGCGCGGGGCGTCCGTGCCGGGCCCGCCCAGCGTCACCGAGTCGCCGTCGGAGGAGGCCGCCGAGTCGCTGAACGTGCAGATGATCTGGGCCAGCGCGTACGGCGTCAGGTCCGCGGGCGGGGTGCTCAGGCGCAGCGTGTCGTCCGGTTCGCCGCGGCCCGGGCCGCCCACCGTGAGGCCCTGCGGCACGTCCGTCGTGTAGTTCGCCTGCTTCTCGGCGTCGGAGGGGGACTCGGATAGCTCGTCCAGGAGCGCCTGAGCGGCCCGTACGCGGTCCGTCGCCGCGGGTCCGGCCCCGATGCGCACGGTCCGGTCCACCGGCGCCAGTTGGGAGGAACAGAGCAGGAAGACCTGGACGAGGATCCCGCGCGAGGACTGCGTACCGATGTCGGGATCGTTGAGCGCGCACGGCACCCGGGAGGGCGCGGGGCCGAAGTCGGTCGGCACCTCCGTCGCCCGGATCCCGCACCCGGCGAGCGTCACCGCGAGCAACGGCACGGCGAGCGCGAGCCGAGCCGCACGCATCCGGCGTGCGCCCCCTTCGCAGGCCGCACGCGCTCGGCGTACGCCCCATGTGTGGCGTTCGGACATCACGCGCCCCCCTCGGTGCGGTCGTCGGCGACGGACGCATCCGGGCCCCCGGGGTTGTCGGGGTCCTCCACCTCCGAGGCGTCGCGGGGCAGCCGCAGGGTGAAGACCGCGCCGCCCTTGGGCGAGTTGGCGGCGGTGATCTCGCCGCCGTGGATATGGGCGTTCTCCAGGGCGATGGACAGACCGAGGCCGCTGCCCTCCGAACGCGGCCGGGATGCGCTCGCCTTGTAGAAGCGGTCGAAGACGTGCGGCAGGACGTCCTCGGGGATGCCGGGGCCGTGGTCCTGGACCTCGATGACCAGGTCGTTGCCCTCGTCGCGGACGCTCACGCGCACCGGGGAGCCGCCGTGCTTGAGGGCGTTGCCGATCAGGTTCGCCATGATCACGTCCAGCCGGCGCGGGTCGACCCGTGCCATGAGACCGCGCTCGGCGTCAAGGTCCACCGCGTCCAGCCAGGCCCGCGCGTCGATGCAGGCGGTGATCTGGTCGACGATGTCGACGTTGTCGAGGACGAGCCGGGCCGTGCCCGCGTCGAAGCGGGTGACCTCCATGAGGTTCTCCACCAGGTTGTTCAGCCGCCGGGTCTCGCTGACGACGAGCCGGACGGCGGGCTCGATCATCGGGTCGACGCTGCCGGTCTCCGCGTCGAGCTCCTCCTCCAGGACCTCGGTCACGGCGGTGATCGCGGTCAGCGGCGTCCGCAGCTCGTGCGACATGTCCGCCACGAACCGCCGGGACGCCTGCTCACGGGAGCTCATGTCCTCGACCCGTTTCTCCAGCGACTCCGCCGTGCGGTTGAACGTCCGTGACAGATCCGCGAGTTCGTCCGTGCCCGACACCCGCAGCCGGGTGTCCAGCTTGCCCTCGCCGAGCCGCCTGGCCGCGGTGCCCAGCCGGTGCACCGGCTTCAGTACGGTCGTCGCGGCGGCCTGCGCGAGCAGCGCCGAGCCGATCAGCGCAAGCCCGGTCGCGATCCCCAGCGACCAGGCAAGGGAGTTGAGGTCCTTGGCCTCGGGCTCCAGCGACTTGAGCATGTATCCGGTCGGCCCGCCGCCGATCACCTTCGCGCCGCCCACGAGATACGGCTTGTCGCCCTGCACTATCCGCTGCCAGTACAGGTGGTACGTGTACTTGTTGTTCGAGGAGATCTCCTGCTCCTTGTTCACCGCCTTCTGGAGGGACTTCGGTACGTCCTCCAGCGTGAAGGTGTCCAGGTCGGAGTTCCCGCGGACCGGCTTGCCGCTCTCGTCCTCGGCGATCAGCAGCACGCTGAACCGCTGGCTGCTGTTCGCCATCTGCCCGGCGGCGCGCTGCAGTTCCTCCTGCGTGGGATGCGGCCGCAGCGTGCTCGCGCGGGTCTGCATCGCCTGCTGGAAGTCGCCGAGCACCGCGTCCTGCGTACGGGTGAGGACCGCCTCGCGGTTGAGCCAGTACGCGATCCCGGACGCCGACACGGCGGCGGTGAGCGCGACGAGCCCGAACACCACGACCAGACGCAGCCGCAGGCTGGTGAAGCGCAGACCCGCCAGTATCTTCTTGCGCGCCGCGGCCCAGCCGCGGAGCTTGTCCTGCGGTTTTGTCACTGAGGACTGTCCAGCCGGTAGCCGACTCCCCGAACGGTACGGATCAGGGTGGGGGAGGACGGCACGTCCTCCACCTTCGCGCGCAGCCGCTGCACACACGCGTCGACGAGCCGTGAGTCGCCGAGGTAGTCGTGCTCCCACACGAGCCGCAGCAACTGCTGGCGGGACAGCGCCTGCCCCGGCCGCCGGCTCAGTTCGAGGAGCAGCCGCAGCTCGGTCGGCGTCAGCTGCAGATCCTCGCCGTTCTTCGTCACGGTCATCGCCGCACGGTCGATGACCAGCGAACCGAAGGTCGCCGCGTCGTTCGCCTCGCGCTCGCCGCGGCGCAGCACGGCCCGGATACGGGCGTCGAGCACCCGCCCCTGCACGGGTTTCACCACATAGTCGTCGGCGCCGGACTCCAGCCCGACCACGACGTCGATGTCGTCACTGCGCGCGGTCAGCAGAATGATCGGCAGCTGGTCCGTACGCCGGATGCGGCGGCACACCTCGAATCCGTCGATGCCCGGCAGCATCACATCGAGGACGATCAGATCGGGCCGTTGCTCGCGCAACAGCTTCAGACCGTCCTCGCCGGTGGCAGCGGTGGCCACCCGGTGTCCCTGGCGCGTCAGCGAGAGCTCCAGGGCCGTCCGGATGGCGTCGTCGTCCTCGATCAGCAACAGGGAAGGCACGGACGTCATTCTGTCCCATGACATGGACGTGTATCGACTGTTGGAGCGCTCCCACACATGTCCCGCGTACGAGTGGGGGTCCGTGTGCCGGATGAGTAGCCGTACGACGCTTCTCTGTGATCGGTCTGTGGACCGGCTGGGGCAAGCCCCTGTGACAGGTCTGTGACAGTCGGCGGACACCGTCATGAAGTGGCCCCGGCAAGCTTTTGGTCACAGGCAAGGAAGCACCACAGCGAAGTACCGAATCACCGGAACTCCACGACGGGGGGCGCGAGATGAACACGCTGCACAGCACCAGTACTGGCGCAGTTGTCACGCGGCTCCACGACGTCACGAAGAGCACGGAGAAGTCCGGTGCCGTGAGCGGGCGGGGGTGCGCTCGCGGCGCCGGGCGTCAGCACACCGGGTACATGACGGTGGTTGACGCACACACGGGGGGAAGCGGTACGGGGGTTGCCCACGGGGGAACGGGGGCAGCGTACGGGGAGGTCACGGGGGAGCGTCGCTCGGTGTCGGAGGCGGAGTTCACCGCCTACGTCCAGGAGCGCCGCGCCTCCCTGTACGCAACCGCCTACCACCTGACCGGTGACCGCTTCGAGGCCGAGGACCTGCTGCAGAGCGCACTGTTCTCGACCTACCGGGCCTGGGACCGGATCAGCGACAAGGCCGCGGTCGGGGGCTACCTCCGCCGCACGATGACCAATCTGCACATCAGCGCGTGGCGCCGCCGCAAGCTGAACGAGTACCCGACCGAGGAGCTGCCGGAGACGGCCGGCGACACGGACGCGATGCGCGGCACCGAGCTGCGCGCCGTCCTGTGGCAGGCGCTCGCCCGGCTGCCCGAACTCCAGCGCACCATGCTGGTCCTCCGTTACTACGAGGGCCGCACGGACCCGGAGATCGCGGAGATCCTCGACATCAGTGTCGGCACGGTGAAGTCCAGCATCTGGCGGTCGCTCCGCCGGCTGCGTGAGGACCAGGTCCTCAGCTTCGGCCGTGACGAGGAAGAGTCCTTCGGGGAGCTTGTCGCCTGAAGGATGTGGGGGGATGCCCGTCACTCCGGGGGGAGGTAGCGGGCAGGGTGTTCGTCACTCCGGGGGGAGGCGGCGGACAGCACGGGGGAGCAGTACCGGGGGGAACCAACGGGGTCACGGGGGACCACGGGGGAAAACGGGAGTGGGTCCAGGCAGACCGGGGGGTCTGACTGGACCTTCTTTCGTGTGCGCCCGGGGAGGTGCCGCTACGCCGTCGTCGGGCGTGGTGCCGCGCGGTGCCCGGCGGCCGCGGCGGCCAGCCTGTCCAGGGCCTCGTCCTTGTCGCAGGGGTACGCGCCGAGCGCGGTCTGCCGGGACACGATCGACCGCTCGGCCCGCATCAGCCGCCAGCCGCGACGCAGCAGGAACGGCACGGACTTGCGCCCCTCCCGCAGATCCCGCAGGAACCGCCGCCGGAACGTGGCCACCGCTCCCCGGTTCAGGCACAGCGCGTCGGCCAGCACGCCGGCCTCACGGCACCGCGCCACGATCTCCGCGGCGAAGATGCCCTCCGCGATGAAGGCGGGCGACCCCTCGATGTCCACGGTCTCCTCGCCCGTACGCGCGCTGAGGGAGATGTCGTACATCGGAACGCTCGTACGCCCGTTCCGGCACAGCTCGGCTATCGCCGCGACCGCGGCGTCCGCGTCCCAGGACAGCGGGTGGTCCCAGTCGATGTCCGAACTCCCCGCCACCTGCGGCAGCGTCGGGTCGTCGCCCTCTTTGTAGAAGTCGTCGAGCCGCAGCACCGGAAGGCCGGAGTGGGCCGCGACCAGGGACTTGCCGGAGCCCGAGGGGCCGCACAGCAGTACGACGCGGGCGGTTGTCGCGGAATTCGGGAGATGTGAACTCACGAGACACCAGTCTGACGCATCGAGCGCCCCCGGCCGACCCCGCGGGTCGCCTTTGGAGCGGACATCACACCTCAACTACCCTTCGTGTCGACCTGATTACTCAGCGCACCAGAAGGTGGCACCAGCCATGGCACGATTCCCGGCCTCCCAGAACCCGACAGCCCGGCGCGCGTTGCTGGCCCTCACGACCGCGGGCATCGCGGTGGGCGTGGGAGCGACCTCGGCGGCCGCGGACACCGAACCCGTCGTGGATGTGGTCCGCACCCGGCCCACCTCGCTGGGCAACGTCAACCCCCAGGCGGGTGTCCAGGCGCTTACCGGGACCGTCGGTTACGTGACCGGTCCGGTCGCGGGCCTGAAGCCCAACCCGCTGGCCGGCACGGGCGTCGACCCCCTCGACAACGGACTCGCCACCCAGGTCGCCGACTTCCCGCCGCTGGCCACGACCATGCTGACGGCCCCGGTCGCCCAGGCCCAGTCGCTTGGCGCTGTTCCGGTGCTGGGACAGGTGACGGGCCTGCTGCACTGAGCCGCACAACTGCCGGTCGTGCAACACGCGGTCGCACAACAGCCGGTCGTACGGCGGCGAGTCGTACGAAGGCCGAAGAGAGAGCCGCGCCTCCCCCGGACGGTGGGGAAGCGCGGCTCTCCCGTCTTCGGCGTCCGCCGGTACGACGGACGCGATGGCCGTCAGTACGACGAACCGGAGGCGCCCAGTGCGCCCGTCGGGTGCCAGACCGTCTTCGTTTCGAGGAAGGCGGTGAGGCGCTCGATGCCCGGTGCCGCAAAGTAATCCACAGCCTGTGGACGGACGACCCGCTTGAGGTTGTCCGCGGCGGCGACCTCCAGTTCCTTCGCGAGTACGTCGTCCGCGCCCGCGAGGTCGATCGCGTTGACGTCCTGGTGCGCGGCCAGCGGGGTCGCGATCTCCGCCGTCTTTCCGGAGAGGATGTTGACGACCCCGCCCGGAACGTCGGAGGTGGCCAGCACCTCGCCCAGCGACAGCGCCGGGAGCGGGGACTTCTCGCTCGCGATCACGATCACCGTGTTGCCCGTCGCGATCACCGGGGCGATCACCGAGACCAGCCCGAGGAACGACGACTCCTGGGGGGCGAGGACGACCACCACACCCGTCGGTTCGGGGGTGGAGAGGTTGAAGTACGGGCCCGCGACCGGGTTGCCGCCGCCCACGACCTGGGCGATCTTGTCGGTCCAGCCCGCGTACCAGACCCAGCGGTCGATCGCCGCGTCGACGACCGCCGCGGCCTTCGACTTCGAGAGTCCCTCCGAGTCCGCGACCTCTCGTACGAACTGGTCCCCGCGGCCCTCCAGCATCTCCGCGACGCGGTAGAGGACCTGGCCGCGGTTGTACGCCGTCGCGCCGGACCAGCCGCCGAACGCCTTGCGGGCGGCGACCACCGCGTCACGGGCGTCCTTGCGGCTCGACTGCGGCGCGTTGGCCAGCCACTTGCCCTTCGAGTCCGTCACCTCGTACACCCGGCCGCTCTCGCTGCGGGGGAACTTGCCCCCGACGTACAGCTTGTAGGTCTTGAAGACGCTCAGGCGCTGCCGCTCCGCCGTCTCGGTGTTCTTGGGCTTCTCGGTGTTCTTGGGCTTCTCAGACATCGAGGTACGCCTCCAGGCCGTGGCGGCCGCCCTCGCGGCCGAAGCCCGACTCCTTGTAACCGCCGAACGGTGACGTGGGGTCGAACTTGTTGAACGTGTTGGACCAGATCACGCCCGCGCGCAGCTTGTTCGCGACGGCCAGGATCCGGGAGCCCTTCTCCGTCCAGATGCCCGCGGAGAGGCCGTACTGGCTGTTGTTGGCCTTGGCGACCGCCTCGTCCGGCGTGCGGAAGGAGAGGACGGACAGGACCGGGCCGAAGATCTCGTCGCGGGCGATGGTGTGCGCCTGGGTGACGTTCGTGAAGAGCGTCGGGGCGAACCAGTAGCCGGAGGAGGGGAGTTCGCAGGCCGGGGACCAGCGCTCGGCGCCCTCGGCCTCGCCCTGCTCGACGAGGGAGGTGATGCGCGAGAGCTGCTCGGCGGAGTTGATCGCGCCGATGTCCGTGTTTTTGTCCAGCGGGTCGCCGAGGCGAAGGGTCGACAGGCGCCGCTTGAGCGAGTCCAACAGCTCGTCCTGGATGGACTCCTGGACGAGGAGGCGGGAGCCCGCGCAGCAGACCTGGCCCTGGTTGAAGAAGATGCCGGAGACGATGCCCTCGACGGCCTGGTCGATGGGAGCGTCGTCGAAGACGATGTTCGCGCCCTTGCCGCCCAGTTCGAGCGTGACCTTCTTCCTGGTGCCCGCCACCTGGCGGGCGATCGCCTTGCCGACGGCCGTCGAACCGGTGAAGGCCACCTTGTTCACGTCCGGGTGCTCGACGAGGGACGCCCCCGTGTCGCCGTACCCCGGAAGGATGTTGACGACGCCCTTCGGCAGGCCCGCCTGGCGGCAGATGTCCGCGAAGAAGAGAGCGGAGAGGGGGGTCGTCTCGGCCGGCTTGAGCACGACCGTGTTGCCGGTCGCGAGCGCCGGGGCGATCTTCCAGGCCAGCATCAGGAGCGGGAAGTTCCAGGGGATGACCTGGCCCGCGACGCCGAGGGGGCGCGGGTTCGCGCCGAAGCCGGCGTGGTCGAGCTTGTCGGCCCAGCCCGCGTAGTAGAAGAAGTGCGCGGCGACCAGGGGGAGGTCGGCGTCCCTCGTCTCCTTGATGGGCTTGCCGTTGTCGAGCGTTTCGAGAACGGCCAGCTCGCGGGAGCGTTCCTGGATGATCCGGGCGATGCGGAACAGGTACTTGGCGCGCTCGGAGCCGGGCAGGGCCGACCACTTCCCGAAGGCCTTGCGGGCGGCCTTCACCGCGCGGTCGACGTCTTCGGAACCGGCTTGCGCGATCTCGGAGAGAACCTCCTCGGTCGACGGCGACACGGTCTTGAAGACCTTGCCGTCCGCCGCCTCCACGAACTCGCCGTCGATGAACAGGCCGTACGAGGGCGCGATGTCGACGACCGAGCGGGACTCGGGCGCCGGTGCGTACGCGAAAGCGGGCGACCGCTTCTCGGTGTTTTCCGTGGTCATGGTGATCAGTCCACCGTCACGTAGTCGGGGCCGGAGTAGCGGCCGGTGGCCAGCTTCTGCCGCTGCATCAGCAGATCGTTCAGGAGCGAGGACGCGCCGAAGCGGAACCAGTGGTTGTCCAGCCAGTCCTCGCCCGCGGTCTCGTTGACCACGACCAGGAACTTGATGGCGTCCTTGCTGGTGCGGATGCCGCCGGCGGGCTTCACGCCGACCTGTACGCCGGTCTGGGCGCGGAAGTCGCGGACCGCCTCCAGCATCAGCAGGGTGTTCGAGGGAGTCGCGTTCACCGCCACCTTGCCGGTGGACGTCTTGATGAAGTCCGCCCCCGCCAGCATGCCGAGCCAGCTCGCGCGGCGGATGTTGTCGTACGTCGACAGCTCGCCCGTCTCGAAGATGACCTTGAGGCGGGCCGCCCCGGAGGCCTCCTTCACGGCGACGATCTCCTCGTACACCTTCGCGTAGTTGCCCGCGAGGAACGCTCCGCGGTCGATGACCATGTCGATCTCGTCGGCGCCCGCGGCGACGGCGTCCCGCACGTCGGCCAGCTTCACGTCCAGCGCGGCGCGGCCGGCCGGGAAGGCGGTCGCGACGGAGGCGACCTTCACTCCCGAGCCGGCGACGGCCTCCTTGGCGGTGGCCACCATGTCGGGATAGACGCAGACGGCGGCGGTCGACGGGGCCGTACGGTCCGTCGGGTCCGGGCGGACCGCCTTGGCGCCGAGCGCCCGGACCTTGCCCGGGGTGTCCGCGCCTTCCAGCGTCGTCAGGTCGACCATCGAGATGGCGAGGTCGATGGCGTACGCCTTCGCGGTGGTCTTGATGGAACGGGTGCCGAGGGAGGCGGCGCGGGCCTCCAGGCCGACCGCGTCCACGCCGGGGAGTCCGTGAAGGAAGCGGCGCAGTGTGCTGTCGGACGCGGTCACTTCTGTGAGTGCGTGTGCTGCGGGTGCAGTGGTGGGCATGGTCACCAGACGAGCATATCTACGCGCGTAGCGGCTGTACAGCCCTGGGGGTGGGTGTGGGTGCGGGTGGGGGTGCGTGGGATTTCGCCCCCGCCGCCCTTACCCATTCCCGTCCCTTACTCAGGGGCTCCGCCCCCGAACCCCCGCTCCTCAAACGCCGGAGGGGCTGAGTTTTCCGGCGGAGGGGCTGGATTGGCGGGGCTGGAAATCGGTCCCAGGTCGCGTCGGGCAGAATCGGGGTATGACGACGCCCGACCAGCAGCCGACCGTGCCGGAGATGCCGGATCCTCAGTTCAAGGATCGGGTCTATCGGTCGCCCTCCGGGATTGCGGGTGGGGTGCTGTTGCTTGCGATCGCGGGGTGGCTCGGGATCGATGCGCTGGTCACCGGGGAGGGGCGGGCGCCGTGGGTGGCGCTGGCCGCGCTGCTTTTCCTGGTTCCGCTGGTGCTCGCGTTCACCGTGCGTCCTGCCGTGTACGCCAACGAGCAGCGGCTGCGCATCCGTAACCCCTTCCGGGTGATCGTGCTGCCCTGGGGGACGGTCGAGGCGTTCAGGTCGGGCTACTCGAACGAGGTGCTCGACAAGGCCGGCGCCAAGTACCAGGTGTGGGCCGTGCCCGTCTCGCTGCGGGGCCGCAAGCGGGCGGCGCGGCGGGAGGCGCGCGGGGAGGCCCGCGGGGCCGCGGCGGCCGCCCGTGGCGGTCGGCAGCACCATGCCGCGGCCGTGGCCACCGGACCTGCCGGACCCGTACGTGCCCAGGCCGACCAGACGATGCACGAGCTGCGCGAGCTGCTGGACGCCCGCGGCAAGGACCCGCGGGCGCAGGGCGAGGTGTCGGTGCGGTGGGCGTACGAGATCGCGGCGCCTGCGGTTGCCGGTGCCGTGCTGCTGGCGATCCTGCTGGCGGTCGGCTGAGTTCGGCTGAGTTCGGCTGAGTTCGGCTGAGTTCGGTTGGCGCGAGGCCGTCGGGTCGCGGTCTCGGGTCCTGTGATTTGTTGAGCCATCTCACGGCTTTTCGTGGCTTGACCTCCCCGCGCGTTTGAGGGGATGGGCGCGTCCGGCCGTACGAGAGGGCGGCACGTCGGTGGGGGCGGAGGCGGTCCGGTGGCCCGGGCAGGGGCGTCCGGTCGCTACTGTCACCACCTGTGCCGGCGCCGGTGCCATCACCGGCGTTCCCACGCGATCCAGGAGTGCATGTGTCGTACGACGAGCCGCTGCGACTGCCCGTGGCCGCGATACCCGAGGGCTGCCGGGACTGGACGGCCGGGCGGGCCGGCAACTGGTCGGCCGCGCTGCCTCCGCGCTGGTCGTTCCTGCGGGTGCGCAGGTCGATCGCGGCAGCCGTGTCCACCTTCGCGCTGTGCGCGGGCGCCTGGGCGGCGATGCTCGGCGGACTGTGGCCGCTCGTCGCCGCGGGATTCGCGGTGTACATCCTCTGGGTGCTCGCACGGCCGGAGCTGGTCTGGGCCGGTGCGCCCGTCCTGCTGCTGGCGCTCGCCCTGGAGGCGCGGGCGCTGCCGTGGGCCCTGACCGCCGTCCTGGCGTCCGCCGTGGTGATCACCTGGGCCGCCGTCGCCGTACGCCTGCGGGCCCGGAGCGGTCAGCTCGAACGGGCGCTGGAGGCCGCCGGGGACGTCACGGCACGGACCCCGGACGCGGACGCCGTGCTCCTGCGCGGCCGTTTCCTGCTCCCGCTCGGCCTCACGGTGCTCGGGCTCGGCGTCCTCACCGGCGCCACCGCGGGCCTGTGGGGCACGGCCGACGACGAGCGGGGCTCCTGGGTCATGGCCATCTACCTGGCCGGGCTCGCCGTGACCGCCCTGGCCTCGGCGTGGCTGGGCCGCCACCGGGCCCTCGCCCTGCGCCGGACCCCCGCGCCCGTACTGCGCGTCCTCGTACGCGATGACGCGCAGGGCACCACGGAGGTGTACGCGGCGGACGACCTCGCCGCGGTGCGCCCGCTCTTCACGGTGGACCTCACGTCGTACGACGGTGAGGAGCCGGACGACGACGAGGACGACGAGGACGGCGAAGGAGGCGACGAGGAACTGGAGCTGCTCCTAGACGCGGTGGACGACGACACCCCCGGGCCGGTCCGCGAGGCCGTCCTCTACGGCGCTCCCTTCGACGGCGCCGAAATCGTGGTCGTCAGCGCCGACGAGGACCCGGACCAGCCGCCGCTCACGGAGTGGTCGACGGGACCGGTCCGGCCGCTGTCGCCGAGCGCGGGCATGAGACGGGTCGCCAAGGAGAAGGCCCGCGAGGAGCAGAACCGCCAACTGGAGGAACAGGCGAGGGAGCTGGTCGTCGACCGGCCGCCCGTCCCGGTCCGCCGCTGGCGTGCGGGCTGGCTCGACTGGGTGGCCGCGGCGCTCCTCGTGCTCTGGGGCGCCTGGTTCGTCGCGATGTGGTTCTCCGAGTCCGGAGCGTCCCTCTGGAAACTGGCACTCCTCGCCGTACTCGGTCTCTACGGAGTCGTACGCGTCCCCGTGAAGCTCGCCTGGCGCATCACCGCCGACCGCTCGGGCCTGTGGGTCACCGGACTGCGCGGCCCCCGGCACGTCCCCTGGGACGACATCCGCTCCGTACGCCGTCAGTCCTTCGAACTGAAGCTCCGCTGGCGCGGCGACAACTGGTCGGTCGCGGCGCCTCGCTGGGCGTGGTTCGAGCGACGCCGGGGCCTGGTCCATCCCTACGACGCCCTGGCGGCCGAGCTCACCGCCATGCGTACGGATCCCGCGCTGCGGCCCACCGGAGAGAGCACCGCACCCGAACGGGGGCGCCCGCTCTGGCCGTTGGCCTTGGTGCTGGGGCTGGTGTGGGCGGCGGTTCTGGTGGTGTGGGGCTGAGAAGCGAGGGGCAGAGAGGCTGAGGGGAACACCGACACCAACTCCTCGGGTCGCCCCGGCCGCGTCCGGTCCCCACCGGGCCGACCCGGTTTCCGCACTCCTGCACCCTTCCTGACGGCAAGACAGATATCTCCGCCCGCCGAACGACAGCGCTTTCCGCCCCACCTTACCTAGGGGTTACCAAGGGGATACCAGCCCATGAAGTGTGCGTCGGGCAGTTAGTTTTGCCTGCCTTGCGTCACAGCTGTCTCAGTAGATTGCACATGTCGCTCACAAGGGGGCCGTACCTGCGGTTCTGCTGTCTCGAAGGGCGGCGGGGGTGGGGAGATGGAGCAGCCCAGGGGGGCGGCAAGACCTGCCGCCGTCGCGGGGATGAGATGTCAGATCGACTTCACGGCGGAAGGCGCTTACGGCTGGCGCCTAGTGGCCCCGAACGGGCGGACCGTGGCGGTCTCGGCGGACTCGCACGACTCGCACTCACAGTGCCGAGCGGCGTTCACCAAACTCTGTGCGAGGCGTGACGAGCTGGTCGGCGGGATCCAGCACAGCTCGGAGGGGGGCGGCTGGGTCTGGCTGCTCTGGGACGCGGCGAACCGCCCCGTCGCGGCGGCGGCACGTACGTACGAACGCCATGCGACCTGCCGATCCGCCTATGACCGCTTTCGTGCGTTGTTACCCGAACTCGACCCGGAGCGGCCGGAGTTATGGGGTGAGTCATGAGGCGCGCCTGGTGATGGCGGAGGTGTGGAGGGTGTGCCGGGGCGGAAGTTGCCCCCAGGGAACCTCTCGTTCACCCTTCGGGATGGGCATGTCAATGGAGGACGTCGAACGTCCCATGTGTGCCCCAGCCGAAACCTCCGAGATCCCCGAGATCTCCCCTGCTCCGGAGAATCCGAAGAGTGGGACCCGGGCGCGGTGGCCCACTGCCCGCCGCGCCCGGGCCACTCGCGTTCGCCGATGACGTACCCCGTCGGCTCTACGCGGACTCCGGTGTGCCGGACCGGGTCTTCCGTACCGTCGCCCGCAGCGGTGGCGGGTTCGTGCTCGCCGTCATGCTCCTGGTCGGCGGCTTTCTGCTGCTGAGGGCCTGGCAGGCACTCGACCGCGCCGGCTGGTCCTTCCTGACGACCGCCGCCTGGCAGCCCGACACCGGGAACTTCGGCATCGCGGCCATCCTGGTCGGTACCGTCCTGATCGCGCTCGTCGCGATCACGGTCGCCGTGCCGCTCGCCCTCGGCGCGGCGCTCTACATCTCCGAGTACGCGCCACCGCGGCTGCGCCGCACGCTGATCAGCGTCGTCGACCTGATGGCCGCCGTCCCGTCCGTGGTGTACGGCCTGTGGGGGGTCTTCTTCCTCGAAGGCAAGATCCTCCCGACCGCCCGCTGGATCGCCACCTACTTCGGCTGGATCCCGATCTTCGAGGTCGACGGCGCGGACCCGCGCGACCCGCTCGCGCCCGAGACCGTCTACACCTCGTCCACGTTCATCGCCGGCCTCGTGGTCGGCATGATGGTCGCGCCCATCATCTGCTCGATCATGCGCGAGGTCTTCTCGCAGGCCCCGGCCGGTGAGCGCGAGGGCGCCTACGCGCTCGGCGCCACCCGCTGGGGCATGATCCGAAGCGTCGTCCTGCCGTTCGGCAAGGGCGGCATGATCGGCGGCACCATGCTCGGGCTCGGCCGGGCGCTCGGCGAGACCATCGCCGTCTTCATGCTCATCTCGCCGGTCTTCACCGTCCAGTGGCACGTCCTGCAGTCCGGCACCAGCTCGGTCTCCTCGCTGATCGCCCTGCGCTACGGCGAGGCCAGCGAGTTCAGCCTGTCCGCCCTGATGGCCGCCGGGTTCGCGCTGTTCGTGATGACCCTGATCGTCAACTTCGCCGCCTCGTCCATCGTCGCCCGCAGCCGTTCCGGCGCGGCCAGTGACGCGTGATGTCCACATGTCGATGACCTCCCGACCGGCCCACCGGCCGGCACCCCGTCGTCGCGGCCACCCGTGCCCCCGAAGGAAAGATCGGCGATGACCGCAGCACCCGAGACCGAGATCCCGGCGAGACCTCGCACCACCATTCCACCCGCCGTGCGCGCCGCCGCCCCCGGTGGTGAACGCAGGCGCTCCGTCGCCCAGTTGAGGGCCAGCGACGTGTACGCGATGGCCGGTGCCGCTGCCGCCGCGCTCGCCCTGACCTGGCTGCTGTTCGCCCGGCTGCTGCCCTTCAACGGCGCGGTCGGCTTCGTCGTCGTCGCGTACGCCCTCTTCCTCGGTCTGTACGCGCTGCTGGTCTCCTTCGACGAGGACGGGCCCGCCGTCGCCGACCGGATCGCGGCCGCCGTGGTCCGCTCGCTGGGCGCAGTACTCCTGAGCGTGCTGGTCTTCGTCGTGTCGTTCACCCTCTGGGAGGGCCGCAAGGCGCTGCCGCACCTGAACTTCTTCACCGAGGACATGCGGCTGGCCGGGCCCCTGGAGCCGCTCAGTACGGGCGGTATCAAGCACGCGATCGCCGGCACCCTGATCGAGATCACCATCGCGTTGATCATCACGGTCCCCGCCGGGCTGGTCTGTGCGGTGTTCCTCAACGAGGTGCCGGGACGCTTCGCCCGGTTCGTGCGGACGATCGTCGAGGCGATGACAGCGTTGCCGTCCATCGTGGCCGGCCTGTTCATCTACGCCACCGTCATCCTCACCCTGGGCTTCCCGGAGTCCGGCTTCGCCGCCGGACTCGCGCTCTCGGTGATGATGCTGCCGATCATCATCCGCGCCTCCGACGTGGTGATCCGCCTGGTCCCCGGCACGCTGCGCGAGGCCGCCTACGCCATGGGCACCTCACGCTGGCGGACCGTCTGGCACGTGGTGCTGCCGACCGCCCGCTCGGGCCTCGCCACCGCGGTCATCCTCGGCACGGCCCGCGGTATCGGCGAGACCTCGCCGGTGCTGATCACCGCGGGCTTCGGTGCCGAGTTCAACGCCAACGCGTTCTCCGACCCCATGGTGTCGCTGCCGCTGGCCGCGCTGAAGCTCGTCGAGTCGCCCGAGCCGAACATGATCGCCCGCGGGTTCGGCGCCGCCGCCACGCTGCTCGTCGTGGTGCTCGCCCTGTTCGTCGTCGCCCGGAGCATCGGCGGGCGCGGCCCCGGACAGCTGACCCGCCGCCAGCAGCACCGCCGGGTCGTGGCCTCCCGCAAGGACGCCCGGCGCTTCGAGATCCGTACGCACCAGGGGCCTCCGGGCGTGGGCCCGGATGTCACCTCGCCGCCTGCCGGGGGGCGTCTGGCGCGCATGCTGCGCGCTCCGCTGGGTGCGTTGTTCGTTCGCCGCGGGCCGGTGGGGGCCGGTCGCGCAGTTCCCCGCGCCCCTTACGGGGCCGGTCGCGCCCTGCGGCGAAGCCGCACATCGATACAGCCCAGCGCCCCTTACGGGGCCGTCCCGCCCCGCATCTCCCTCCGCAAGTCGGCTCAGGATCCGAGGAGTTCGTCGTGAGACCCGCAACCGCCTTCCGCCTCTGTGCCACGGGGCTGGCGCTGCTCTGCGCACTGGTCGCCGTCCGGCCGCCCGCCGCCGAGGCGGCGTCCTATACGAAGATCACCGGCTCCGGCTCGACCTGGAGCTCCAACGCCCTTGACCAGTGGCGGCGCAACATCTCCGCCAACCTCGGCATGACGGTCAACTTCAAGGCCGTCGGCTCCTCCCAGGGACGTGAGCAGTTCCGCAACGGCGTCGTCGACTTCGCGGTCTCCGAGATCCCGTACGGGCTGACCGAGCAGGGCGTCACCGACAACCCGCCCGGCCGCGGCTACGCGTACATGCCGATCGTGGCCGGCGGCACCGCCTTCATGTACAACCTCAAGATCGGCGGGAAGAAGGTCACCAATCTGCGGCTCTCCGCGACGGTGCTCGCCAAGGTCTTCACCGGTGCGATCACCATGTGGAACGCCCCGGAGATCCGCGCCGACAACCCCGGCCTGACCCTCCCGGCCCGCCGGATCGTCCCGGTCGTCCGCTCCGACGGCTCGGGCACCACGGCCCAGTTCACCACCTGGCTGGCCAAGGAGCAGGGCGCGGTCTGGAACGACTACTGCGGGCGGACCGGCCGCGGCAGCTCCTGCGGGATGACCTCGTACTACCCGGTCCTGTCCGGCTCCTCGATGATCGCCAAGTCCGGTTCGCTGGGCGTCTCCGGCTTCGTACGGCAGCCGCAGGCGGAGGGCGCGATCACCTACGTCGAGTACTCGTACGCCATCAAGACCGGCTTCCCGGTGGCCAAGGTCCTCAACAAGGCCAACTACTACGTGGAGCCGACCGCCTCCAGCGTGGCCGTGGCCCTGACCGGCGCGCGGATCAACCAGGACAAGAACTCGCCGAACTACCTGACGCAGATCCTGGACGGCGTCTACCGCAACGGCGACAAGCGGACCTATCCGCTCTCCAGCTACAGCTACATGATCCTGCCGACCTCCATCGGCGGCGACAAGAACCCGATGAACGCGGCCAAGGGCAACTCGCTGGGCACCTTCGCCCGTTACTTCCTCTGCGACGGCCAGCAACAGGCGGAGGAACTCGGCTACTCGCCGCTGCCCAAGAACCTCGTCCAGGCGGGCTTCGACCAGGTCCGCCGGGTGCCCGGCGCGCCCACGTCGGGCGTCGACATCAACGACTGCCGCAACCCCACCTTCTCGGGTGGCAAGAACACCCTGCTGGACAACGCCCCCCAGCCCAAGGACTGCGACAAGAAGGGCTCCACGCAGTGCTCCGACGGCACCGCGGGGGCCAAGTCGAACACGCCGGTCAACCCGGGCGCACAGGGCGGCGGCAGCGCGAGCGGCGGTTCCGCGACCGGCGGTTCCGGCGGCACCACCGGCGGGTCGGGCGCCACGGGCGGTACGGGTGGTACCGGCGCCGACAGTGACGGCGACGGCACCCCGGACACCCAGGAGTCGGCGGCGGCCACCACGACGGGCGGCGGCACCGTCGACCCCGACACCGGCGAACTCGTCAGCGGCGACGGCACCGGCCTCGGCGACAACTCGGTGGTCGCCAACCCGGTCAACCTCGCCTCGGGCCAGCAGTTCGGCCTGCGCGGCGCGCTGATGGCGCTGTCCGCGGTCCTGCTCCTCGCCGTGGTCGTCGGTCCACCGCTCGCGGCCCGCATGTTGTCGGCCCGTGCCCGCCGCAAGGGAGAAACCGCATGAGACCCGTACGAGGGCTGACAGGGCCGACAGGGCCGATACGAGGCATGAGCGGGCGCAGACGGGTCGCGGCGGGCGTCGGCTCGCTGCTGGCCGCCCTGGTGCTCGGTCTGGTGCCGCTGCCGCAGGGCGCCCAGGCGGCGACCGTCGAGGACTCGGCCGTGACGAAGACCGGATCCGCCGGACCGCACGACGACTTCTCCAAGCTGAAGGTCACGGTCCACCAGACGAAGAACCTGCGCGGACAGGGCGTACGGGTCACCTGGTCCGGCGGCAAGGCGGCGCCCACCGGGGCCAAGTACAACAACTACCTCCAGATCATGGAGTGCTGGGGCGACGACGCGGACAAGGGGCCGGACCGCAAACAGTGCGAGTTCGGTGCCGTGGACGGCGCCCCGGCGGGCGGCGGCCGGCTCGTCTCGCCGACCCTGGACCCGCTGGAGACCGACTACGCGACGGACAGCAACAACATTCCGTACATCCCCTTCAAGCCGGTCGAGGGCAGCGCGACCACGACCGGAACGGACTGGACCTACTTCAACAGCCTCGACACCAACGCTCAGACCTGGCTGCCCAACGACTCCGACGGCAACGGCGAGACGGTGTTCGAGATGCGGGCGTCAGTCGAATCCCCGCATCTGGGCTGTGGTGCGCGGACCACCTCGTCGGGTGCGATCAAGCCCTGCTGGCTGGTCGTTGTCCCGCGGGGCGAGCACGAGACCAACGGCACCACGGGAAACAGCGGTTCGGTGCGCAGCTCCGCGCTGCGCCAGTCGAACTGGAACCAGCGGCTGGTCTTCCGGCTGGACTTCCTGCCGGTCGGCAGCAACTGCTCCCAGGACACGGCCGAGCGCCGCACCATCGGCTCCGAGCTGATCACGGACGCGATGACGTCGTGGCAGAGCGCGCTGTGCGGCGCCGGTGCCGGGCGGTTCACGTTCACCCAGTCCGGCGAGGGCGAGGCGCGCGAGCGCGTCACCGCGCCGAGCGACACGTCGCCGGGCCTCGGCTTCACCGTGCAGCCGGTGGAGGCGGTCGAGGAGGGGCCACCGGTCGTACAGGCGCCGGTGGCGATCAGCGGACTGACCGTCAGTCTCTACTGGAGATACGACGTAACCGTCGGTGAGGGGTCGGGCTCGTACATCGCGAACCGGCAGCTGCGCGACGTGAAACTGAATCAACGGCTGCTCGCCAAGATACTCACCCAGTCGTATCAGCAGAGCGTGGCCGCAGCGGCCTACCTTCCGGACTACATCAAGTCGAACCCCGAGAACATCGGAGCCGACCCGGAATTCCAGAAACTGAACCCCGACTTCCCGGCCAAGAGTGGGGTGGCATTTTCTCCCTGGGGGCTCCTTGTCTCCACGGAGAACTCCGACGCGGCCACCATGGTCTGGCGGTACATCCAGCAGAACAAGGAGGCGCGGGAATTCCTCACGGGCAAGGCCGATCCGTGGGGCATGAAGATGAATCCGTCGTACCAGGACATGGACCTCGACACGACACCGCTCGACTACTTCCCCAAGGCCGACCCGACGACGTCGAAGGCGCCCTGCGACACCCCGGAGAACACCCTGCCGTTCGACGGCACCGACCTCGTCCCTTACACCAACGACATGCACGACGCCGCGCAGAAGGTCCGCAACGGCTACGGCGGCCAGCTGTACCAGTGCGGACAGTCGGGCTCCGGCTGGAAGCTCAGCGGTACCCGGCCGGCAGCGACCAACGCGCGGGAGTTCGGGATCGTCGACTCGGCCTCCAGCAACCGCTACCAGCTCGATGTCGCCGCCCTGCCCAACGCCGACGGCACGTATGTGAAGCCCACCGCGGACGCCATGCTCAAGGCCGTCTCCGGCATGCCCGACTCGTCGGTGGCCGGAGTGAAGACCCCCGACCCGGCCAAGGCCCGGAACGGCGCCTATCCGCTCACCGCCGTCGTCTACGCGGCCTCCTCCGTCGACCAGGCCAAGGCGGCACGCCAGGACTACGCCAAGGTGATCAGGTACGCGGCGGGCGCGGGCCAGACCCAGGGCACCGCGCGCGGCGAACTGCCGTACGGCTACGCGCCGTTGCCCAAGGCGCTGCGCGACCAGGCGCTGCGGGCGGCGACCACGCTGGAGACCTGGGTGGCGCCGGCCTCCTCGGACGATCCGGACGGGCCCGCGGAGAACGGGCAGGGCTCCGGCGGCACCGGCGGCGACGGGACGACCTCGGGCGCGGGTGCCGGCTCGGCGGCCGGCGGGGTCGCCGCAGGCGGAAGCGGTACGGAAGGCGCGTCCGCGGGCGCGAATCCCGACACGGCGGACACCAGCAGGCCGTCCGTCACACAGACCGACCCGGCGAAACAGAACGTGGCCAAGTCGGGCGGCACCACGCCCTCGGAGGTGCTCGGCATCATCCGGTGGGTGCTGCTCGCCGTGCTGATCGCCGGCGGCGTCGCCGCGCTGGCCGGCCCCGTGATGCTCCGGCTGTCCTCGCGGCGGGCCCCCGCCGGGGGTTAGCCGCAGGGCGGAGTCCGATTTCCCGGGATCCGGCGGTTCCGGGAAATCGCTCTTCCCGTCACCGAATTCTCTAGGTGTCACCTTGGAAATGAGTTCTTAACTCAATGGGTGGCTGGATTTGGTGGCCGTTGTGAAGCGGTGTGCGGAATTGTTTGCCGCGGCCGGCCGACGGGCCGGCGGGAAACAGAATCCGGATCCTGCTTGATGCTCCATTCTGCTTCACGCTCCATTCCTCGCAATCCGTTTTGACGGAGGAGAACAGTAGTGAACGTCAAGTCCCGTGCACGTATCGGTGCCGTTGTCAGTGCGGCCGCCCTCGCCGTCGGTGCCATGGCCGCCCCGGCCGTCGCCGACCCGTCCAACGGCTTCCGGGTGCTCGCCGGCGCCGGTTCCGACACGACCCAGGATGTCCTGAACGGCCTCGGTGACTCCGTCGACGGCGGCAACACGGTCGCCTCCTACGACGCCACCGGCACGGCCACCATCAAGACCCGTGCCACCGGCTGTGTCATCAACCGCCCCAACGGCTCCTCCGCGGGCATCGACGCGCTGCGCAACGCCGTCGACAACAACACGGGCTGCCTCGACTTCGCCCGTTCCTCGCGCGGTCCGGCCGACACCTCGACCACGGACCTGACCTGGATCCCCTTCGCCAAGGACGCGGTCACCGTCGCGGTCCGCGGGGACAGCGCGCTCAGCAACGACCTGGACCTGACCACGGCCCAGCTGCACGACGTCTACACCTGCTCGCTGACCTCGGTCAACGGCGTTGCCCTCACCCCGCTGCTGCCGCAGACCAACTCCGGCACCCGCACCTTCTTCCTCGGCCAGATCGGTGTGGCCGAGTCCGCCGTCGGCACCTGCGTCGGCTCGATGCAGGAGCACAACGGCGAGGCGCTGGACAGCGCCGGCGACATCGCCCCGTACTCCGTGGCCCAGTACATCGCGCAGACCGGCGGCATCGTGAACGACCGCCACGGCGCCACGGTCCTCGGCCAGGTCAACGGCTCGGCGCCGCAGAACGCGGACGGCACGCTCAACGTCGACTTCACCTACAACCGCGACGTCTACAACGTCGTCCCGACCTCGAAGCTGTCGAACGCCACCATCGCGTCGACGTTCGCCGGCTCCGGCTCGAAGGTCTGCAACGACGCCGACACGATCCAGCTCTACGGCTTCGGCGTGATCACCAACTGCGGTGACACGACGGACCCCGACCTCAAGGGTGAGCGCTGATCACCGGCTTCACGACCTGACGCTCAACGGCCGGGCACCCCCAGGGTGCCCGGCTCAGCGGCGTATCCGGTCACCGGCCGCCGCCCAACCCGGAACCAAGCCGACCCGGCCCCGAAACCGACTCGACCCGAACCCTGTGGGGGGACCACCACATGAACCGCCAGACACTGCTCAGATCACCCGCGGCACTGCTGATGTGCTGCGCCCTGTTGCTGGGGGCCCTGTCGGGAGTGCTCGCGTTCGCGGGCCAGGCAGCGGCCGTCACCTCCACCGGGAAGTTCACGCTCGCGCCGGCCACCGGCAGCATCAAGGCCCCGCTGAGCGCCACGTCCGCCAGCACGGACGCGGGGTGCCCCGAGACCAGCAACCCCACGGCCATGTTCCTCTGGCTGCTCAAGCCGGGAAGCACCACCGTCGCCAAGCAACTCGCCAAGAGCACCTCGGCGGACACGATCTCCAAGACCGCGCCCTTCACGGTCCCGCTGACCCCGGGCACCGCGACCGTGGAGTCCCAGCTGCGCTCCTACGTGGCGGAGGGCTCCCTCGACGGCAAGTACACCCTGGCCCTGGCCTGCGGCGCCGGTCTGACCAACAACGTCCCGGCCTTCACCGCGATCGTCCAGGTCACCGGCGAGACCTGGACGCTGGTCCAGACGCAGACGACCACCGTGGCCCTCGACGGACCCTCGACCCCCGTCGGCGGCTCGCTCAAGCTGACGGCCACCATGACCCCGGCCGCCGCCGCGGGCAAGGTCGAGTTCGCCTACACCGGGACCACGAACGACACGTCCACCCCGGTCGGCACGGCCGACGTCGTGAACGGCAAGGCGGAGTTCACCACCACGGCCCCCGCGGCCGCAGGCAACCACTTCTACTCCGCGGCCTTCACGCCGACCGACGCGGACGCCTTCAGCGCGGCGCAGGCGACCAAGGTCATCCAGATCACCGCGGCGAACCAGTCCCCCTCGCCCACCCCGTCGTCCACCGACCCGTCCCCCAGCCCCTCCACCCCCGCCGACCTCGAAGTGACCGACGAGAGCGGCACGGTGCTGGAGGCCAACCCGAACCTCAAGGCCGGGCAGACCGTGAAGATCACGGCGCGTGGATACACCAAGGACGCCACGGTGAAGGTCGCGCTCGCCGACAGCGAGGAGAAGTACACCGACGCCAAGGCGGACGCCGACGGCACCGTCAAGGACTACTCGTTCACCCTGCCGAAGAAGCTCGCGGACGGCGATCACACGCTGACCCTCGCCGAGGACAAGACCGAGGGCCACAGCGTCCAGTTCGCCTTCACCACCGGAGTCGTCGACGACCCGAGCGACGAGCCCAGCCCCAGCCCTTCGGAGACCGACTCGGGCACGGTCGGCGGTGCCGACGGCGGCACCTCGGGTGACACGAGCGGTTCCGGTGGCGCGGGCGGCTCCGGCGGCGACACCGGCGGCTCGGGCGGCGGCGGCAGCATGGCCTCCACCGGCGCCCAGATCGGTTCCATCGGCCTCGCCGGCCTTGCGCTGCTCTGCGCGGGTGCGGCCCTGGTCGTCCACGTCCGCCGCAAGGGACTGCTGACCTTCGGCGACACCCCGAACCACCTCTGACGCACCGCACGGCCCGAGCGGCCCTGCCGGCAACGGCCGACGGCCGACCACCGACCACCGGGTCCCGGGGCTCAGCCACCGGACCCGGTGGCGGCGGCGGTCGGCCCCGGTGGCGACCGTCGGGTCCCGGCGGCTGTCGGTCCCGGAGGCGCCGGTGGCTCCCTCGCCGTCCCCGGACCGTCCCCGGGCCGACCGCCTCAGCCCCGGCCCATGGCCCCAGCCCCCGGACGCAACGCCGCCCACCGATCCGCACACCTACCGAACCGCCCACTCACCGAACCAGCCCATCCACCGAACCGCCCGCCCGCCACCGAACCGTCCGCCCGCCCGTCCACCGAACCAGCCCGCCCGTCCGCCCGAGGAGCGCACCCACCGTGTCCGTGCTGGCCCCACCACCTCCGACGCAGCCCGCCGCCGCCCCGCCGCCGCCCGCCCCCGGGGCGCGCCCGCCCGTGCGGCGTGACGACGAAGCCCGGCCGCCCGCCCGTCCAGGACTCGCGCTGGCCGGCGCCACGCTGTGCGTGCTGGCCGCCGTGCTCTTCGGGTTCGCCGCCAACCTCACGATCGTCGGGCACCTGCAGCACTCCCGCGACCAGCAGACCGCGTACGACGACCTGCGCGAGCAACTCGCCCTGGGCACCGCACCGGTGGGCCAGCGCACCTACGACGGCAAGCCCCTCGCGCTCGGCGCGCCGGTCGCGCTGCTGCGCATCCCCGCGCTCGGCCTCAAGGAGGTGGTCGCCGAGGGCACCACCTCAAGCGTGCTGATGTCAGGGCCCGGCCACCGCCGCGACACCCCGCTGCCCGGACAGGCCGGCACCGTCGTCATCATGGGCCGCCAGTGGGGCTACGGCAGCCCCTTCAACAACCTGCACAGCCTGCCCACCGGCACCCGCTTCGAACTGACCACCGGCCAGGGCAAGTCCGTGTACGAGGTCATCGGCATCCGGCACGCCGGAGACGAACTGCCCGTCCAGCTGGGGCAGGGCCAGGGGCGGCTCACCCTGATCACCGCGAAGGGCGCCCCGTACACGCCCAACGGCCTGCTGCGGGTGGACGCCAAACTCGTCTCCGACATCCAGCCGAACCCGCCGCGCGCGATCAGGTCCGGCTGGATCGACCCCTCCGAGCAGGCGCTCGCCGGCCAGAACGACGCCTGGCTCGCCGTCTTCCTGTGGACACAGGGGCTGCTCCTCGCCTCGCTGATCACCGTCTGGCTGTACCGCGTGTGGGGCCGCTGGCAGACCTGGATCTGCGCGGCGCCCGTACTGGCCGCACTCGGCCTCGCCGACTCCGCGGCGCTCACCGCGCTGCTGCCGAACGTCCTCTGAACCCTCCCCGGAACCCCTTCCGAACCCCCCAGCCCCGTACGGGAGTTGACACTCGCAATGTCCACCGAAACCACTGCCGTCGCCGACGTCACGGACACCGTCGTCCAGCCGCGGATCGTCGTCGGGCAGGGGCCCGCGAACCTGGAGGCCGAGGACGTCTCGGCGTGGTTCGGCGACCACAAGGTCCTCGACCGGGTCTCGCTCACCATGCCCGCACGCCAGGTCACCGCCCTCATCGGTCCTTCCGGCTGCGGCAAGTCGACCTTTCTGCGGATCCTCAACCGCATGCACGAGCTGATCGGTTCGGCCTCGCTCGCCGGGCGCGTACTGCTCGACGGCGAGGACATCTACGACCGCGGCCGCCGTATCACCAGGGCCCGCCGCGAGATCGGCATGGTCTTCCAGAAGCCCAACCCCTTCCCCGCGATGTCCCTGTACGACAACGTCCTGGCGGGCCTGAAGCTCAACGGCATCAAGGCGTCCCGCGACGGCCGGGACGACCTCGTCGAGGAGTGCCTCACCAAGGCCGGACTGTGGAAGGAGGTCAAGGACCGGCTCCGCCAGCCGGGCGGCGCCCTCTCCGGCGGGCAGCAGCAACGCCTGTGCATCGCCCGCTCGTTGGCGATCCGCCCCCGCGTGCTGCTGATGGACGAGCCGTGCTCGGCCCTCGACCCGACGTCCACCCGGCGCATCGAGGAGACCATCGCCGAGCTCAAGTCCGAGGTCACCATCGTCATCGTCACCCACAACATGCAGCAGGCCGCGCGCGTCTCCGACACCTGCGCCTTCTTCCTGGCGTCCCACGGCACACCGGGGGTGATCGTGGAACACGGGGACACGGAAGCGATGTTCGGCTCACCCCGCGACGAAAGGACGTCGGACTACGTGAACGGCCGGTTCGGGTGATCCGGGTGATCCGGGTGAACCGGGCGAGCCGCGTGACTCGGCCGAGGGGCCGCGGCCGCTCGTACGGCCGTGGCGCGGCCGCAGCCCTCTGTCTCGCGGCGCTGGTACTGACCGGCTGCGCCCCGGGCGGCGGGAACGGCCGTACGTCCGCGGACGGCAACGCCCGTACGACCGAGGGGGCGCCCCCGACGTCGACGCTGCCGTCCGCCTCCGCGCGGAGCCCGGCCGCCACCGGGCCCGCCCCGCGGTCCACGACGAGCCGGGCCCCTGACGCCGGTGACCCCGGCCGCCCGTCGCCGTCCGCCACCGGCCGGGTGCGAGGCCCCGACCTGTCCCGCCCCGCCCCCTCACGGACCGGGACCGGGACGACGGCACCGCGCACCACCGCGGCCCCCTCGCCCTCCCCGGAAGGGCGGGCGAGGTCCGGCGCACCGACCCGGGCCCGCACGGACACCGTCATCACCATCGGCAACTGGTCCGCACGGGTCGTCCGAGGCGGCCAGGACGCGGTCGACGCCTGCCAGGACGCCGTCCAGTGGACCGGACCCGCCCTCGGCACCGAGAACGGCTACCGGCTCCGCACCGCCGTGCTCGTCGGCCACGACTACTGCGGCTTCGACCGGTTCGCGACGCTCCCGGTCGGCTCGACGGTCACGGTCCGCTCCCCGCGCGGGAGTTGGACGTACCGCGTGTACGCCACCTACGTCACCCCCGGCCGCGGCGCCCCGGCGGCCGGACTGTACTGGGGCGACCTCACCCTGCAGTCCTGCGTGGGACCGGACACGGGTTTCAGCTATCTGATGCGTGTCTGACTCGTCCGGCGCCCGGAGGGCGGGCGCCGGGACACCCCGTGTCCGGTCCTGTGGCACACCCGCCGTGGGACAGGGGAAGGCGGGGGCACACGTGCCGGTCGCCGCCACGGGGGGATGCGGAGGCGTCCGAACACCGGTTCCATAGTGGGGCGGACGGGGCCGGGACAGGCAGCCGGGAAGGATGCGGCGGCCCAACTCCCGGTGAATCAGGCCGGGGACGCGTACGGCCGGAAACAGCCGGAGCCGTTGGGGCCGGCTGCGCCGACCGGCAACCTTCGCGGGAGTCGGCGGCGACCTGAGGGTGAAATCCCGTCCCCCACCAAGGGAGTTCACCGTGCACAGACACTTGGCGCGTCTGGTCACCGTTCTCGCGGCCCTGGTCGCGCTGGTCGCCTCGCCCCTCACACCGGCGTCCCCGGCGAAGGCCGCAGACGTGTGGAACCCGCCCGCGAACCTCGTACAGCCGCTGGGCGAGGTGTGGAACCACGTCTCGACGACCTACCCGGACCTCTACGGCTTCCGCAACTACGGCTGGGACCAGGTCATGGCCAACCGGGGAAGCATCAACTACTGCGTCCGCTGGGAGTCCGACGCCCCGGTCAGCACCGATCTGCGCGACCGGATCCACGCCGCCCTGAAGAAGCAGTTCGGCAAGTGGACGGCGGCCATGCTGGACAACGGCACGGGCCACAACGCCTGGCCGTACACCAGCGTGCCGGTCAACATCGTCGGCTGGGCGGTGAAGAACCGCTCGACCCTCCAGTGGACCGACAACTCCGTCGACATCTACACCAACAACCTCGACGGAGGAGGCGCCCCGCAGTGCGCGCCCGACTGCGGCCGCTTCTTCCACCAGGACGGCAACTACTCCCGCTGTCCGGGCGGCGCGGCCCGCCACTACGACCAGTCCCTCTGGCTCACCAAGGGCTTCCAGGGCGGCGCAGGCGGCGACTGGGGCCAGCGCGTCGGCCAGGAGTACTTCACCGGCGCCCTGTCGCAGGAGAACATCCACATCTACCTGCACGAGGTCGGCCACACCTTCGGCCT
The DNA here is from genome assembly GCF_042715345.1 of Streptomyces sp. NPDC058697. Classification (NCBI taxonomy): domain Bacteria; kingdom Bacillati; phylum Actinomycetota; class Actinomycetes; order Kitasatosporales; family Streptomycetaceae; genus Streptomyces; species Streptomyces sp. NPDC058697. The sequence continues at coordinate 17,598 of NZ_JBHXSU010000043.1, read as the reverse complement.
CGACGACTTCTACGACTGGACCCCGACCGGCCAGTGCTGCTTCCTCATGAAGGCGGGCAGCGCCGCGCAGATCACGGAGTTCGACAAGTGGATGTTCCGGGACTTCTGGCGCCACTTGAAGAGCAGGTACGGCCTGTGACCCCCGGCTCTCAGATGCCGGCCGCCGCCGAAAGATCCCGCTTGATCGTCGACAGCAGCTCCGTCGCCTTCGCGCGGGCTGCCGGGAGGTTGTCGTGGGTGCCCACCGGGACCACGACCTCCAGGTAGCACTTGAGCTTCGGCTCCGTACCGCTCGGGCGGACGATGACGCGGGCGCCGTCCAGCGTGTAGCGCAGGCCGTCCGTGGGCGGGAGCGTGTCCGTGCCCTTCGTCAGGTCCTCGGCCTTGGTGACGGCCAGGCCCGCGAGGCGCGTGGGCGGCTGCTCGCGCAGACGGCGCATCGCGTCCGAGATGAGGGAGAGGTCGTCCACGCGGACCGAGAGCTGGTCCGTGGCGTGCAGCCCGTGCTCGACCGCGAGGTCGTCGAGGAGATCGGGGAGGGTACGGCCCTCGGACTTGAGCTCCGAGGCCAGTTCCGTGATCAGGAGTGCGGCCGTGATGCCGTCCTTGTCCCGTACGCCCTCGGGGTCCACGCAGTAGCCCAGCGCCTCCTCGTAGCCGTACCGCAGGCCCTCCACCCGGGCGATCCACTTGAAGCCCGTCAGCGTCTCCTCGTACGGCAGGCCCGCCTTCTCGGCGATGCGGCCGAGGAGGGAGGACGAGACGATCGACTCCGCGAACGTGCCCCGCGCGCCCCGGCGGACGAGGTGCTCGGCGAGCAGCGCGCCCACCTCGTCACCGCGCAGCATGCGCCAGTCCCCGCTGCTCCCGCTGTCCCCGCCGTCCTTGACGGCCGCCGCGCAGCGGTCCGCGTCCGGGTCGTTGGCGATGATCAGGTCCGGGTCCGTCTCGCGGGCCTTGGCGAAGGCCAGGTCCATCGCACCGGGCTCTTCCGGGTTGGGGAAGGCGACGGTGGGGAAGTCCGGGTCGGGCTCGGCCTGTTCGGCGACGAGGACCGGCTCGGGGAAGCCGGCCCGGGCGAACGCCGCCAGGAGGGTCTCCTTGCCGACGCCGTGCATCGCCGTGTAGACCGTGCGGGCCGTACGCGGGGAGCCGGCCGCCAGAACCGCGTCCGTACGCTCCAGATAGGCGTCCAGGACGCCGTCGTCGAGGGTCTGCCAGCCGCTGTCCGGGCGGGGGACGTCGGCCAGGCTCGTGATAGCGGCGATCTCCGCGGCGATCTCGGCGTCCGCCGGGGGCACGATCTGGGAGCCGTCGCCGAGGTAGACCTTGTAGCCGTTGTCGCGCGGGGGGTTGTGGCTGGCCGTGACCTCGACGCCCGCCACCGCGCCCAAGTGCCTTATGGCGTACGCGAGTACGGGCGTGGGGAGGGGACGGGGCAGCACGGCGGCGCGCAGGCCCGCGCCCGTCATGACCGCCGCCGTGTCGCGGGCGAAGTCGGCGGACTTGTGGCGGGCGTCGTAGCCGATGACGACCAGGCCGTCCGTCTGCCCCTTGGCCTTGAGGTACGCGGCGAGGCCGGCGGCCGCGCGGATGACCACCGAGCGGTTCATCCGCATCGGGCCGGCGCCCAGCTCGCCCCGCAGGCCCGCCGTGCCGAACTGGAGGGTGCCGCCGAAGCGTGCGGTGAGCTCCGCCGTGTCCTCGGCGTCGATCAGCTTGGCGAGTTCCTCACGGGTTTCCGCGTCGGGGTCCTCGGCCAGCCAAGCCTTGGCCCGCGCGATGAGTCCGTCCTGCACGTCGGGTCAACCTCTCTCTTTGTCGTCGTCCCTGGGGGCTGCGCCCCCAGACCCCCTATCGGCCTGAACGGCCTCGTCCTCAAACGCCGGACGGGCCGAGTGTGTCGGCCCGGGCTGCGAATTCTTCAGCCCCTCCGGCGTTCGAGGAGCGGGGGTCCGGGGGCGGAGCCCCCGAGGGGACTACAGACGGTCCAGAACCTGGGTCAGCAGCGCACCCATGTGGGTGGCCGAGTCGCGGCCCGCCTGGAGGACCTCCTCGTGGTTGAGGGGCTCGCCGGTCATACCGGCGGCGAGGTTGGTGACGAGGGAGATACCGAGCACCTCCGCACCCGCCTCACGCGCCGCGATGGCCTCAAGAGTCGTCGACATCCCCACCAGGTCCGCCCCGATCACCCGCGCCATCCGAATCTCCGCAGGCGTCTCATAGTGCGGCCCGGGGAACTGCGCGTACACCCCCTCCTCAAGGGTCCCGTCGATCTCCTTGCACAGGGCGCGCAGCCGCGGCGAGTACAGATCCGTCAGATCGACGAAGTTCGCGCCGACGATCGGCGACGCCGCCGTCAGGTTGATGTGGTCGCTGATGAGGACCGGCTGCCCGGGCCGCATGCCCTCGCGCAGCCCCCCGCAGCCGTTGGTCAGCACGATCGTCTTGCAGCCGGCGGCCACGGCGGTACGGACCCCGTGCGCGACGGCGGCGACACCGCGGCCCTCGTAGAAGTGGGTGCGGCCCAGGAAGACGAGCGCGCGCTTGTCGCCGATCTGGTACGAGCGGACCGTGCCGCCGTGCCCCTCGACCGCCGGCGGCGGGAATCCGGGCAGCTCGGTGACCTGGAACTCGGCCGCGGGGTCGCCGAGGGCGTCCACGGCCGGCCCCCAGCCGGAGCCCATCACGAGAGCGACGTCGTGGGTCTCGGCGCCCGTCAGTTCCCGTACGCGCACGGCGGCGGCGTCGGCGGCGGCGTACGGGTCGCCCTGGATGTCGTCCGGAAGAAGAGATGCGTTCACGCGCACGAGGGTAGCCGGTCCGGGCCTACGCGCGTAGATGGTGATGGTCACGGGATTGCGATCGTTGTCTTGTTGTTTCCGCCGAAGGCCGCCCGGGCGGGTCAGCAGGGCCGCTTGCGCAGTTCCATCACATAGTCGTGCGGGGCCCCCGCCGATTCGGCCGCGTCGGCGATCTCGCCGAGGTAGCGGGCCGAGGGGAGCCCTCCCTCGTAGCCGTTGAGGACGTAGACCCACGCGGCCTCCTCGCCCTCCAGCGTGTGGATCCGTACCCGCATCCGCCGGTAGACGTCCAGGCCGACGCCCTCCCAGCGGTCCATGGACTCCTCGTCCAGGGGCGCGATGTCGTACAGGGCGACGAAGACCTGCGAGCGCGGGGCCTCGACGATGGTGGCCAGTGCGCCCTCCCAGCCCATGTGCTCGCCGCCGAACGTCAGCCGCCAGCCGTTCAGCCACCCGGTGGCGCGCAGCGGCGAGTGCGGAGCGCGGCGCGTCATGAGCCGCGGGTCGAGATTGCCGGCGTACGCGGCGTAGAGCGACATGGATCGAGAGTACGGCAGCGAACGCGTGCGCCTCTCCCGTAACCGGAGCACCCGGATTCCGTGATTCCCGCCGCGTCGGCAGCCCCCCGGGCGGAAGCACCTTGAAGCGTGCGGGACAATGGAGTACGTGACTCGGATCGTGATCATTGGTGGCGGACCCGGCGGATACGAGGCGGCCCTGGTGGCCGCCCAGCTCGGCGCGGAGGTGACCGTCGTCGACTGCGACGGTCTGGGCGGGGCGTCGGTGCTCACCGACTGCGTCCCGTCGAAGACCCTGATCGCGACGGCGGAGGTGATGACCACCTTCGACTCGTCGTACGAGGAGCTGGGGATCATCGTCGCCGATGACACTCCTCACGTCGACACGCCCGCGCGGGTCGTCGGTGTCGACCTGGGGAAGGTCAACCGCCGTGTGAAGCGGCTCGCGCTCGCCCAGTCGCACGACATCACCGCCTCGGTGACGCGTGCCGGGGCCCGGGTGCTCCGCGGCCGCGGGCGGCTCGAAGGCATGCAGGCCCTGGACGGCTCGCGCAAGGTCGTCGTACGGGCCGCGGACGGCAGCGAGGAGACGCTCGTCGCCGACGCTGTGCTCATCGCCACCGGCGGGCATCCCCGCGAGCTGCCCGACGCGCAGCCGGACGGGGAGCGGATCCTCAACTGGACGCAGGTCTACGACCTCGACGAGCTGCCCGAGGAGCTCATCGTCGTCGGGTCCGGTGTCACCGGTGCCGAGTTCGCCGGCGCCTACCAGGCACTCGGCTCGCGCGTCACGCTCGTCTCCAGCCGCGACCGCGTGCTGCCGGGCGAGGACCCGGACGCGGCCGCCGTCCTGGAGGACGTGTTCCGGCGGCGCGGGATGAACGTCATGGCCCGCTCGCGCGCCGCGTCCGCCAAGCGCGTCGGCGACCGCGTCGAGGTGACGCTCGCCGACGGCCGGGTCATCACCGGCTCGCACTGTCTGATGGCCGTCGGCGCCATCCCCAACAGCAGTGGGATGGGCCTCGAAGAGGCCGGGGTCAAGCTCCACGAGTCGGGTCACATCTGGACCGACAAGGTCTCCCGCACCACCGCCCCGGGCGTGTACGCCGCCGGTGACGTGACCGGCGTCTTCGCGCTCGCCTCCGTGGCCGCCATGCAGGGCCGTATCGCCATGTACCACTTCCTCGGGGACGCGGTGAACCCGCTGAACCTCAAGACGGTCTCGTCGAACGTCTTCACCGACCCCGAGATCGCCACCGTCGGCTACTCCCAGGCGGACGTCGACGGCGGCGTCATCGACGCCCGGGTCGTCAAGCTGCCCCTGCTGCGCAACCCGCGCGCCAAGATGCAGGGCATCCGCGACGGCTTCGTCAAGATCTTCTGCCGTCCGGGCACCGGGATCGTCGTCGGCGGTGTGGTCGTCTCGCCGCGCGCCTCGGAACTCATCCACCCGATCTCGCTCGCGGTCGACAACAACCTGACCGTCGAACAGATCGCGAACGCCTTCACCGTGTACCCGTCCCTGTCGGGCTCGATCGCCGAGGTGGCACGGCAGCTGCACACCCGGAAGACCGAGGGCGAATCCTGACGGCGAAAGACGGTTCCCCGCTGGTCACGGGGACCGCCGGCCCTTGGTGACGGTGAGTCGCCGCCCATTCGTTCGGCATAGGCGCCGTGATTAGGCGCGTATACCACTTCGTGCCCTGCGGTGCGAACAACTTCTGTTATTCGGCGCAAACTGCTGAAAGCAGACGGTCGTTGGGGTTACTGTCAGTTTCGTGTTCGCTGCAGAACGTCGCCAATTGATCCTCGAAATGGTGCGAGCGAATGGGGCCGTGTCGCTCCGTGAGCTCGCCCGCGTCGTCCAGACCTCCGAAGTGACCGTACGGCGGGACGTGCGCGCACTGGAGGCAGAAGGACTCCTCGACCGCCGGCATGGCGGTGCGGTATTGCCGGGCGGGTTCACGCGGGAGTCCGGCTTTCCGCAGAAGTCTCATCTCGCGACCGCCGAGAAGACGGCCATCGCCGATCTCGCCGCAAGTCTCGTCGAAGAGGGCGAGGCCATTGTGGTGGGGGCGGGAACCACGACACAGGAGCTGGCCCGCCGGCTCGCGCGGGTCCCCGGTCTGACCGTCGTCACCAACTCCCTGCTGGTGGCCCAGGCGCTGGCCCACGCCAACCGCGTGGAGGTCGTGATGACCGGCGGCACCCTGCGCGGTTCCAACTACGCCCTGGTCGGCAGCGGTGCCGAGCAGTCCCTCCAGGGGCTGCGGGTCTCCCGGGCCTTCCTGTCGGGGAGCGGACTGACCGCCGAGCGCGGCCTGTCCACCTCCAACATGCTGTCGGCGTCCGTCGACCGCGCGCTGGTGCAGGCGGCCGCCGAGGTCGTCGTCCTCGCCGACCACACCAAGCTCGGCACCGACACGATGTTCCAGACCGTGCCGACCGACGTGATCACCCGGCTCGTCACCGACGAGCCGCCCGCCCACGACGACCGCGCGGGCACCGAACTGCAGGCCCTGGCGGATCAGGGCGTACAGATCGCGGTGGCCGGAGCCGGTGGTGCGGGCGGGGATACGGTCCCGGCGGGGCGACAGCCGCCACGCCGGGACGTGCCGCTCCCCGGCCCCAGGCGTGGCCAGGTCCCCGGTGGTGCGGGCCCGCAGTTGCGCAGCGCGGCCGCGGTTCTGGGGGAGCAGCCCCAGAGCGAGCGGGCGCGGGTCGCGGACCTGCGCCGACGCTGACGGCAGGCCCCTCGGCCCTGGTCCTGACGGACGACGGTCCAGTTCGTACGTCAGGGAGCGCGGCCACAGCAGTACGTGTGCTCGGTGTGCGGGGCGTCAGGCTTTGAGGCCCCGTAGCGTCAGTGTCAGCAGGCGGTCGGCCAACTCCGGATCGTCCGGGGTCTCTTCGGCGGCCAGCGCCATCGCGTTGGTCAGCTGGAGGAGGTCGCCGATGGAGACATCGGAGCGTACGGCGCCCGCCCGCTGCGCACGGGCGAGCAGGGCGCTGCCCGCCTCACGCATCGGGCCGCTGCACCGGGCGAGTTCCGACGCGTCGTCGTGCGAGGCCGCCATGAGCGCACGCGCCAGGCCGCGGTACTCACTCGCATGAGTGATGATGGCGCGCAGCCATGTCACGAGCGCCGTGCACGGCTGCGGGTCGTCCAGTAGTTCGCGCGAGAGGTCCAGGAGATCGCTCACCGCGTCCGAGAAGACCGAGCTCAGCAGTGCGTGGCGGTTCGGGAAGTGCCGGTACAGCGTGCCGATGCCTACGCCGGCTCGTCTGGCCACGTCCTCCAGGGATGCGTCGGCGCCGAACTCGGCGAATGCCGTTCTTGCCTCGGAGACCAGTCGCTCGTGGTTGCGGCGGGCGTCGGCGCGCATGCCTGCCGGCGGCTTGGCCATGTGAATCACCTCGCCTCTCCTGTGAGCCGGGAGGTTGGTCCTGGCCCCGTCTCGTCTGCCCCATTGCTGTCGTTCGGGGGCTGCGGGTTGTGTGTGGCTTGTCGCGCAGTTCCCCGCGCCCCTAAAAGCTAAAAGCGAGGGGTCCGGCTAACGCGCTGAGGCGCCCGAGGTCAGGCTAAGCCTGTGCCTCGGGCGCCTCAGCGTGTTAGGGGCGCGGGGAACTGCGCGACCAGCCCCCGCCGGGCCCGCAGACCGAACACAAGCGTGTCAGTCCTTGATTTCGCAGATGAGGGCGCCGGAGGTTACGGAGGCGCCTACCTCGGCGGAGAGGGCCTTGACGGTGCCCGAGCGGTGGGCGTTGAGGGGCTGTTCCATCTTCATGGCCTCAAGGACGACGACGAGGTCGCCCTCCTTGACCTCCTGGCCCTCCTCGACGGCGACCTTGACGATCGTGCCCTGCATGGGAGAGGCGAGGGTGTCGCCGGAGGCGGCCGGGCCGGACTTCTTGGCCGCGCGGCGCTTGGGCTTGGCGCCGGCCGCGAGGCCCGTACGGGCCAGCGACATGCCCAGGGAGACCGGCAGGGAGACTTCCAGGCGCTTGCCGCCGACCTCGACGACGACCGTCTCGCGGCCCGGCTCGTCCTCCACCTCGGTGTCCGTGGGAGCCGCGAAGGGCTTGATCTCGTTGACGAACTCGGTCTCGATCCAGCGGGTGTGGACCGTGAACGGGTCGCTGGAGCCGGTCAGCTCGGGGCCGAACGCCGGGTCCTTCACCACCGCGCGGTGGAAGGGGATCGCGGTCGCCATGCCCTCGACGTTGAACTCGGCCAGCGCGCGGGCAGCCCGCTGCAGGGCCTGCTCGCGGGTGGCGCCGGTGACGATCAGCTTGGCGAGCAGGGAGTCCCAGGCCGGGCCGATCACGCTGCCGCTCTCCACGCCCGCGTCCAGGCGCACACCCGGACCCGACGGCGGGGCGAAGACGGTCACGGTGCCGGGGGCGGGCAGGAAGTTCCGGCCCGGGTCCTCGCCGTTGATGCGGAACTCGAAGGAGTGGCCGCGCAGTTCCGGGTCGCCGTAGCCGAGCTCCTCGCCGTCGGCGATACGGAACATCTCGCGGACCAGGTCGATGCCGGCGACCTCCTCGGTGACCGGGTGCTCCACCTGGAGGCGGGTGTTGACCTCCAGGAAGGAGATCGTGCCGTCCGTGCCGACCAGGAACTCGACCGTGCCCGCGCCGACGTAACCGGCCTCCTTGAGGATGGCCTTGGAGGACGAGTACAGCTCGGCGACCTGCTCGTCGGACAGGAACGGCGCGGGCGCCTCCTCGACCAGCTTCTGGTGGCGGCGCTGCAGCGAGCAGTCACGCGTCGACACGACGACCACGTTGCCGTGGGAGTCGGCCAGGCACTGGGTCTCCACGTGCCGCGGCTTGTCGAGGTAGCGCTCCACGAAGCACTCGCCGCGGCCGAAGGCGGCCACCGCCTCGCGGACGGCCGAGTCGTACAGCTCGGGGACCTCTTCCAGGGTGCGGGCGACCTTCAGGCCGCGGCCGCCGCCGCCGAAGGCGGCCTTGATGGCGATCGGCAGGCCGTGCTGCTCGGCGAAGGCCACGACCTCGTCGGCGCCGGACACCGGGTCGGGGGTGCCGGCCACCAGCGGGGCGCCGGCGCGCTGGGCGATGTGGCGGGCGGCGACCTTGTCACCGAGGTCGCGGATGGCCTGCGGGGGCGGGCCGATCCAGATCAGCCCGGCGTCCAGGACGGCCTGCGCGAACTCGGCGTTCTCGGAAAGGAAGCCGTAGCCGGGGTGGATGGCGTCCGCGCCGGAGTCCTTGGCGGCCTGCAGCACCTTGGTGATGTCGAGGTAGCTGGTCGCGGGGGTGTCACCGCCCAGCGCGAACGCCTCGTCCGCGGCCCGCACATGCAGTGCGTCCCGGTCCGGCTCGGCGTACACCGCCACGCTCGCGATACCGGCGTCTCGGCACGCCCGGGCGACACGAACAGCGATTTCGCCACGGTTGGCGATCAACACCTTGCGCACGTTGGCTCCCTCTCCTTGAAACAAGCCGAGTTTAGGGACTGCCGACACGACGTATCGACCCGTCCCCGGTGGTGAGCTTTCCCACACGGAGCGTGATACAAGGTCCGCTCGTCCGCGAAATCCCTTGTCGCACCGCGGTACGCAGGGGGCTTCCTAAGAACCCTAGCCCTCCGATGTGGCCAAGGTCTCTGTGAGAGCGTGCTGCGCCCCACTCCGTTTCTTTGTGGAGTCCCTACGAATGGCCCAACGAATCTTTGCCCTCCGTAGATCCCTTGTCCCGCGGTTTACCCGTTAGTAGCGTGCAGGCTGTCTCGAACGTACTTGAGGTAACAGCAGTTTTGGTCGAGCGGCAGTCGGAAGTGGGTGGGGACCGGTGGTGCGCAGACCGGTGGCATGGGTGACCGCGATCGTGCTCTTCGCGGAGGCGATAGGGATCGCGTTGGTCAACTGGTTCATGGGGGTCGTCGTCGACCGGCAGGACATGTCCCTGGCCGGGCTCGACTCGGACGTGATGTCCACGTCCTCGAAGGTCGCCGGCCTGCTCTTCGGCCTCTATTTCGCGCTCTGCGGTGTCGTCGCGCTGCGCGTGGCCCTGCGCGACCGCGCCCCCGCCGGCGTCGGCCGCATCCTGCTGTTCAGTGCCGCGGTGGTGCACGCCCTGCTCGGCGCGTTCACGGTGGGCCTGGTGGGCTGGGGCGCGTTCGCCTTCATGATGGTGGTGCTCGGGCTGATCGTGCTCATCTTCATGACGTACGACCGTCGCGAGGGCACCCTCTCCGACGCCGGGCCGGACGACGCCAAGCCGGACGGCGGTACAACGGGCGGTGGTGTGACGGGCGGCGGTGCGGCAGGCGGTGGCACCGCGGACGGTGGTGCGACGGGCGGCGCCGCCGTGGGTGGCGGCAATGGCGGGTCGCCGGTCATCCCGCCTCCGGCGCCCTCGGCTTCCTGACTCCCCTGCTCCCGGGCAGCTCCCGGGCCGCCCGTCCCGCCCCGCGCGTCACTTCTCGCGCGGGGTCCACAACTCCGTGATGCCGACACCCAGTTCGGCCAGCAGGCGGCGTACCAACGGCAGCGAGATCCCGATGACGTTGCCGTGGTCGCCGTCGATGCCGTCGATGAACGGGGCCGAGCGGCCGTCGAGCGTGAACGCCCCCGCGACATGGAGGGGCTCGCCCGAGGCGACGTACGCGGCGACCTCGGCGTCGCTCGGCTCGCCGAAGCGGACCACGGTGGAGGCGACCGCCGAGGCGTGCCGCCCGGCCGACGTGTCCCAGACGCAGTGCCCGGTCTGGAGCGTGCCCGCGCGGCCGCGCATGGCCTTCCAGCGCGCGGTCGCCTCCTCGGCGTCGGCGGGCTTGCCGAGCGCCTCGCCGTCCAGGTCGAGCACCGAGTCGCAGCCGATCACCAGGGCACCCTTGACCTCGGGTCGCGCCGCCACCACGGACGCCTTCGCCTCGGCCAGCGCGAGGGCCAGTTCTGCGGGGGTCGGGGCGGTCACGGCGTCCTCGTCGACTCCGCTGACGATGACCTCGGGGGCGAGTCCGGCCTGGCGCAGCAGCCCGAGCCGGGCGGGGGACTGGGAGGCGAGGACGAGTCGGCGGCGTGGCTGATCAGTCATGCGGCCAGGGTATCGGCGGGGCCGGGGCGGCTCACATCACGCCGAGCACGATCATCGCGAGCACCGCGGCCAGAGCCAGGAGAACGCCCAGCCGCCGCAACATGTCCTGCATGTCACGCAGTTCCTTGGGCGGCTCGTTCTCCGGGTCGGACCACAGCATGTCAACGATCGTGACTCCGCCGCGGGCGCGGGCGCCTGAGTACGCGTACTCATTTTGAGTAAAAGGGTCTGGGGTTCCATTAGGGCCTTCCTTCCTGTTATCGTTCCGGGCATCACTAAAGGGACTCTGATTCCATTAGGGGACAGGGTCCTGATCCTCTCGGAAAGGGATGTGCCGTGTTCACCACCGCCTGGACCGCCTCGCCCCAGCTGCCCAGCACGGGCTTCACGCCCAACTGGTCGCAGGAGGGGTTCTGGCGGCAGTCCCTGCGCCAGGTCGTCCGCCTCGGCGCGGGCGGCGACCGGATCCGTATCCGCCTGTCGAACGCGTACGGGACCTCGCCGCTCGGGATCGCGGGCGCGACGGTCGCCCGTACGGCCCGCGGAGCCGCCGTGCGGCCGGACTCGGTCCGGCGGCTCACCTTCGCGGGGGCGGCCTCCGTCGAAGTGCCGGCGCGCGGGGAGATCATCGGTGACGCGGCCGAACTCGCCCTGGAATCAGGCGAATCGGTGACGGTCACCCTCCATCTGGACGCCGTCACCGGGCCCGCGACCTTCCACGCGCAGGCCTTCACCACCAGCTACCGGGGCGCGGGAGATCTCCTGGAGGACACCGGGGGAGAGGCCTTCGACGAGGTCAGCGAGTCCTGGTACTTCCTGTCCGGCGTCGATGTCTCCGCGGGGCGCACGGACGCCGTCGCCCTCTTCGGCGACTCGATCACCGACGGGTTCGGGTCCACGCCCGGCGCCAACCGGCGCTGGTCCGACGCCCTCGCCGAGCGCACGGGGCGGCCCGTGCTCAACGCGGGCATCGGCGGGAATCTGCTGCTCAACGACTCTGCTTGGTACGGGGAGAAAGGCGTCCGGCGCGTGGAGCGGGACGTGTTCGCGCTCGCGGGCGTCGACACGCTCGTCGTTCTGCTGGGGCTCAACGACATCGGGTTCAGCGAGACGGACGAGCAGCCCACGTATCGGCCCGCGCCGCTTGTGGAGGTGGGCGAACTCGTCGCGGGGCACCGGGAGTTGATACGGATGGCCCGGGAGCGGGGGGTTCGGGCCGTGGGGGCGACCCTGCTTCCCTTCGGCGGGTCCGATCACTGGGGGGAGCGGGCGGCGAAGGTGAGTCACGAGGTGAACGAGTGGGTTCGCTGCGCGGGGGAGTACGACGCGGTTGTCGATCTCCACCGGGTCCTGGGTGATCCTGACTCGCCGGATGTGCTGTGTGGGGCGTACGACTTCGGCGATCACCTGCACCCGAATGATGTCGGGTACGCGGTGATGGCCGAAGCCGTTGCTCGTGTTCTTTGACTGTTTGGCCGCGGGTGCGTTGTGGCTGGTCGCGCAGTTCCCCGCGCCCCTAAGGGGCGCTGCCCTCTAACCGGGCCAGAAGGTGCGGGCCCATGTGCGCGGGCCCGGTGCGGGTAGGCGCCTCTGGGCCACTCGGGACGGGTCGGACCATGCCGGGCGTTCCTGTGGTGCGCCGGGCGGGGATGTTGCCGCCGCCGCGGCGCGGGCCTGGACCACCGCCAGTGCGGCGGCCAGCTCCTCGGGGGTCGGATTGCCCCGTACGACCTTGATCATGATCGTTCCCGCTCTCGACTCTTGATTGTCGACACTCTCGACCGGCGTCCTACAGGGGGATGTTGCCGTGCTTCTTCGGCGGCAGGGACTCCCGCTTCGTACGCAGCGACCGCAGGCCGCGTACGACGTGGGAGCGGGTGTCGGACGGCAGGATCACGCCGTCGATGTAGCCGCGCTCGGCCGCCGTGTAGGGGTTGAGGAGCGTGTCCTCGTACTCCTGGATCAGGCGGGCCCGGGTGGCCTCCTGCTCGTCGGCGGGGGCCGCGGCGATGGTGCGGCGGTGCAGGATGTTCACCGCGCCCTGCGCGCCCATCACGGCGATCTGGGCGGTCGGCCAGGCGAGGTTGAGGTCCGCGCCCAGGTGCTTGGAGCCCATGACGTCGTACGCGCCGCCGAAGGCCTTGCGGGTGATGACCGTGATCAGCGGGACGGTGGCCTCCGCGTACGCGTAGATCAGCTTCGCGCCGCGGCGGATGATCCCGTAGTGCTCCTGGTCCACGCCCGGGAGGAATCCGGGGACGTCCACGAACGTGATGACCGGGACGTTGAAGGCGTCGCAGGTGCGGACGAAGCGGGCCGCCTTCTCGCTCGCGTCGATGTCGAGACAGCCCGCGAACTGCATCGGCTGGTTGGCGACGATGCCCACCGGGTGGCCCTCGACCCGGCCGAAGCCGGTGAGGATGTTCGGCGCGAACAGCGGCTGGGTCTCGAAGAACTCGGCGTCGTCCAGGACGTGTTCGATCACCGTGTGCATGTCGTACGGCTGGTTCGCGCTGTCCGGGATCAGCGTGTCGAGCTCGCGGTCCTCGTCGGTCAGGGCCAGGTCCGCCTCCTCCGGGAAGGCGGGCGGCTCACTGAGGTTGTTCGACGGGAGGTAGGACAGCAGCGACTTGACGTACTCGATCGCGTCCTTCTCGTCGCCCGCCATGTGATGGGCCACGCCCGACACCGCGTTGTGCGTGCGCGCGCCGCCCAGCTCCTCGAAGCCGACGTCCTCACCGGTGACCGTCTTGATGACGTCCGGGCCGGTGATGAACATGTGCGAGGTCTGGTCGACCATCACCGTGAAGTCGGTGATCGCGGGGGAGTAGACCGCGCCGCCCGCGCACGGACCGACCACCAGGCTGATCTGCGGAATCACGCCCGAGGCGTGGGTGTTGCGGCGGAAGATCTCGCCGTACATGCCGAGCGCCGAGACGCCCTCCTGGATACGGGCGCCGCCCGAGTCGTTGATGCCGATGACCGGACAGCCGGTCTTCAGCGCGAAGTCCATCACCTTCATGATCTTCTGGCCGTAGACCTCGCCGAGCGCGCCGCCGAAGACCGTGAAGTCCTGGGAGAACACGGCGACCGGGCGCCCGTCCACCGTGCCGTAGCCGGTCACCACCCCGTCGCCGTACGGGCGGTTGCTCTCCAGGCCGAAGTCCGTCGAGCGGTGCTGCGCGAACTCGTCGAACTCCACGAAGGAGCCCTCGTCCAGCAGCAGCTCGATCCGCTCACGAGCCGTCAACTTGCCCTTGGCGTGCTGCTTTTCGACGGCACGCGCCGAGCCGGCGTGCGTCGCCTCGTCGATGCGGCGCCGCAGATCCGCGAGCTTGCCCGCGGTGGTGTGGATGTCGATCTCATACTGCTGTTCCGGCTCGGACATCGGGATGCGGCTCCCTGCCTGCTCAGTGGGGACGTGAGGGTGAGGTGACACAGGTGCTTCGGACGTGCTGAACGGTGCTGGGCGGTGCTCAGCAGGGGGGTTGGCTACTCATCCGTAGCGTAGTGGCGTGCCTACCGTTCGGCAGTGCGGCGTTTACCACACCTAGGGTGGGTTGCATGACGCCGCGAGACGACTCAGACGCGAACAGCAATCGGTGGTCCGACCTGGACCGTCCCCCGCTCAACGCTGTGGCCCTGCGCCGCGCGCTGGTGCGCAACGGGGGGCACGAGGGGCTCTGGCGCGCTGTCGACGTCGTACAGCACACCGGCTCCACCAACTCCGATCTCGTCGCCCTCGCCACGGAGGGCAAGGCGGAGGAGGGCGCGGTCCTCGTCGCCGAGGAGCAGGACGCCGGACGCGGGCGCCTCGACCGCCAGTGGACGGCACCGGCCCGCTCGGGCCTCTTCTTCTCCGTCCTGCTGAAACCGACCGAGGTGCCGGTCGAGCGCTGGGGCTGGCTGCCGCTGCTCGCCGGGGTCGCCACCGCCACCGCGCTGTCCCGGGCGGCCGGGGTCGACACGGCACTCAAGTGGCCCAACGACCTGCTGGTCACGGTGGACGGCCGGGAGCGCAAGACCGGCGGCATCCTCGCCGAGCGTGCCGGACCCGACGCGGTCGTCGTCGGCATCGGCATCAACGTCACGCTCCGCGAGGACGAACTGCCCGTGCCGGGCGCGGGTTCGCTCGTCCTCGCGGGAGCGACGACCACGGACCGTGACACGATCCTGCGGGCCGTGCTCCGCTCCCTCGGCCAGTGGTACGAGAAGTGGCGCAGCGTGGGCGGCGACCCGGCCAGGTCCGGCCTCCAGGACACGTACGCGGCCGGCTGCGCCACCCTCGGGCGGGTCGTACGGGCGGAACTGCCCGGCGGGAAGTCGATCACCGGGGAGGCGGTGGCCGTGGACGGCGACGGACGACTGGTCCTGGCCACGGCGGAGGGCGTGCAGCAGCCCGTGGGGGCGGGGGACATCGTGCATCTGCGGCCGGCGGGGGACACGGGGGACGCCGGGGATACGGGAGACACGGGGAACCGGTGACGGGCGTGCCCACAGGGGCGCGCGGGACACTTCGTGCCTGGTGGTGAGCAAGGAGCGCGTACGGGCCGTACGAGTGGCAGTGGGCCGCCGGACCTGAGCGGGAGGAGTGGGCCTCGGGCGTCCGGCCTCGGCGGTCGGGAGTGACCCAGGGCACACCTGCCGTAGAGTTGAGGCCGGTCGATACCTGACCGCGGCAGATCGGAAGGGCAGCAGGCGTGACCGTCGACGACACGGGCTCCGGCACGGGTGACACCGCCTCCGACGGTGAGCCGGGGCGTACCACCGGGTCTGTCGCCGACACGGCGGCCGCACGGACCGATCGGGCCGAGGCGCACGCGCGGGTGGAGGAACAGGACCGAGTGGACGCGCAGGACGGCCGAACGGACCAGGCGGAAACGCCGGACCGGACGGAGACGCCGGACGGGCCGCCGAGCGCGCCCGAGGCGTCGGATCAGGTGGAACGGGCGGAACAGACGGGTCGGGTGGATCTCACGGACCAGGCGGGGGCGCCGGGCGGGCCGTCGGCCTCGGGTCGGATGGAGAGCCCGGGGCGGGTGGAGGCTGCCGGCCGGGGCGAGGGTGCGGGACGGGGTGAGGTTGCGGGACGGGGTGACGGGGCCGATCGCGCGGAGGCGCAGGCCGCCGCCTCCGAGGAGGATCCGCTGGCCCTGCGTCTCGAACAGCTCATCCTCGGTGCCGAGCGCCGCTACACCCCCTTCCAGGCCGCCCGCAGCGCGGGCGTCTCCGTGGAGCTGGCCACCCGTTTCTGGCGGGCCATGGGCTTCGCGGACATCGGCCAGGCCAAGGCGCTCACGGAGGCCGACGTACTGGCTCTGCGCCGGCTCTCCGGTCTGGTCGAGGCGGGGCTGCTCAGCGAGGCGATGGCGGTCCAGGTCGCCCGTTCGACCGGCCAGACCACCGCCCGGCTGGCCGAGTGGCAGATCGACTCCTTCCTGGAGGGCCTCACCGAGCCCCCGGAACCGGGCATGACACGCACCGAGGTCACGTACCCCCTCGTCGAGCTGCTCCTGCCCGAGCTGGAGGAGTTCCTCGTCTATGTCTGGCGGCGCCAGCTCGCCGCCGCGACCGGCCGTGTCGTGCAGGCCGCGGACGACGAGGAGATGGTCGACCGGCGCCTCGCCGTCGGCTTCGCCGACCTCGTCGGCTTCACGCGGCTGACCCGGCGCATGGAGGAGGAGGAACTCGGCGAACTCGTCGAGGCCTTCGAGACCACCGCGGCGGACCTGGTGGCCGCGCACGGCGGGCGCCTGATCAAGACGCTGGGCGACGAGGTGCTGTACGCGGCCGACGACGCGGGCCTCGCCGCCGAGATCGCGCTGCGGCTGATCGAGACCATGGCAGGCGACGAGACGATGCCCGAGCTGCGCGTCGGTATCGCCTTCGGCACGGTGACCACCCGGATGGGCGATGTCTTCGGTACGACCGTCAACCTAGCGTCCCGGCTGACCTCGATAGCTCCGAAGGACGCCGTCCTGGTCGACGGGGCGTTCGCCGAGGAACTCACCCGGACCGGCGACGCGCCCGCCTCCGAGGCCGCTGCCGCCGACGAGGCCGCCGCCGCGGAGAAGGAGGGCGAGGAGCCGCCGTCGTACCGCTTCGCGCTTCAGCCGATGTGGCAGCGGGCGGTGCGAGGGCTGGGCGTGGTCGAGCCTTGGCAGCTCAGGCGGCGGAGCAACTAGCGGTTGGTGGTCCCTTCCTCTTCCTACCTGTCGTTGCCGTCGTTTCCGTCGAAGCACAGGCCCACGACCGGGACGCACAGGCCTGTGCCCGGGCGGGCGGGGTTCTGCGGTGCGTCGGGGGATGTCGGGGTCGGCGCCGGGGCTGTGGGCGTGGCGGCGGGGGGTCGGGGCGGTGCCGGTTGCCGGCCTGCTCGGGCGGGTGGGGTTGTGGTGATGGGGAGGGCGCCCTGGAGGGCGTCGGAGGGGTTGGGGGCCGGGTTGCGGGGGCCTGCTGCCGGTCCTGGCACTCCGGCCGGACCTGTGGCTCCGCGCCGGGCTCCGGGGGCGGAGTCTCCGGCCGGCCCGTAGGACTCGTAGGAGCCGTAGGACCCGTTGGGTTTGTTCAGGCCGTCCCGCCCGTCTCGCCCGTTCAGGCCGTTCGGGGCGGAAGTTGACGTGGATCCCGATGGTCCCGTGGTGGTTGTGGGCGAGGGGGTCGTGCCTGTGGTGGGTGGTGCGGCTACGGGTACCGCTCCCGCGTCGCCCTGAGCCGGGCTGTCCGTCGAACTGGCCGCGCTGGGGTCGAGGTCCGTTGCCTCCACGCCGGTGTCTCCGCCGGTGGGCGTGGGTGCCATGCGCAGGAGGCTCAGGGCTCCTGCGGCCAGGGCAAGGCCGCCCACCGCGAACAGGATGCGGCGGGGGCGGGGTTTGCGGTGGCGGCCTCGGGGGCGGGTGGTGACCGGTTCCGGTGGTGTCGTCTCCGGTGTGAGCGGTCCTGGCTTCGTTGCCGTGTGCGGCATGTAGTTCCCCTCCCCGATGCGAGGGCGCCCCCCGGCGCGCTGTCGCGGTGCGCAGGTTATGCGTGGGCTGGGGTGGTTGGGGGCGAGTCGGGTGCGTCCTCACCCGAACGGGGTTTCTTTCGCCCCCGCCGCCCCTACCCATTCCCGTCACTACTCGGGGGCCAGCCCCCGAACCCCCGCTCCTCAAACGCCGGAGAGGCTAAAAGACTGCGCAGTTCCCCGCGCCCCTAGGTTTTTAGGGGCG
>NZ_JBHXSU010000042.1:0-65969 GCF_042715345.1 Streptomyces sp. NPDC058697 | reverse complement strand
CATTCCCGTCCCTTACTCGGGGGCTCCGCCCCCGAACCCCCAAAAGACTGCGCAGTTCCCCGCGCCCCTAGGTTTTTAGGGGCGCGGGGAACTGCGCGATCAGCCACAACGAACCCGCACACACATCGCAGCCCGCAAACCCCCACCCACCCCCCAGCCCCTCCGGCGTTTGAGGAGCGGGGGTTCGGGGGCGGAGCCCCTGAGTAAGTGACGGGAATGGGTAGGGGCGGCGGGGGCGAGGAAAGTCCCCGTTCGGCGTCCCGCCCTCAGATCAGGAAGTCCTGGGCGATTCGCTCGCCCACGGTTTCCAGGATGGGGCCCGCTTCGGCGATGCAGCGGGAGACATCGGGCTCGACGTCCGTGAGGGGATAGGCGCGACGGATGCCGGCCCGCCCAAGGGCCTCCGGCGGGAGCGCAAGGCGGCCACAGACCGCGATGACCTCCTTGTCGGCGGCCCGCGCGGCGGCAGCAACCCCGGCGGGAGCCTTCCCGTGCAGGGTCTGCTCGTCGAGGGACCCCTCACCGGTGATCACCAGCGTGGCCCGCTCAAGCGCGGGCGCGAAGCCGAGCACGTCGAGCATGACCTCGATACCCGGGCGGAAACTCGCGCCGAGGCCCACCAGAGCCCCGTACCCGATACCCCCCGCCGCCCCGGCCCCGGGCGCGACGGCGTACTCGGCCGCCTTGGACCCGATCGCCTTCTCCAGCACCGCGGCGAAGTGCGCGAGCCCCGCGTCCAGCACCGCCACATCGTCGGGCGAGGCCCCCTTCTGGGGCCCGTACACCGCCGGCGCCCCCTTGGGCCCGGTCAGCGGATTGTCCACGTCACTCGCGAGGACCACGTCCACGGAGGAGAGGCGGGGGTCAAGACCGGACAGGTCCGCCGTGGCCAGCCGTCCCAGGGAGCCTCCCCCGGGCGGCACCGGCTCGCCCTCCTCGTCGAGGAAGCGTGCCCCGAGCGCGGCCAGCATCCCGGCCCCGCCGTCCGTGGTGGCGCTGCCGCCGACGCCGAACACGATCGTGCGCGCCCCGGCGTCCAGCGCGGCCCGGAGCAGCTCCCCGGACCCGTAAGTGGACGACGTGAGCGGCGCGAAGGACCCGGCGGGCAGCCGCTGGAGCCCGCTGGCCTCGGCCATCTCCACGACGGCGGTGTCGTCGCGCAGCGCGAACGCGGCGGTGATCTCGTGACCGAGCGGCCCGGCGACCCGTACCTCACGCCGTTCGAACCCGGCGGCGACCGCCGCGTCGACCGTGCCGTCGCCGCCGTCGGCGACCGGCAGCGCCTCCACCTCGACCCGCGGCGCGACCCTGCGCAGTCCGGCCGTCACCCGCTCGGCCACCTGCACGGCCGTGAGCGAGCCCTTGAACTTGTCCGCGGCGATGAGCACCCGCTGGTTCCGGCCCTGGCCCCGATTCACTGCAGCGTCCGCCACCTTGCATTCCCCTTGCTCTTCGGGCCTTGCACACGTCAAGGCAGTCGCGCCGCTGCGACCCTAACCGGAGGAGGGGGCCGCTGCCCAGGGCGGTTCTCACGTCCCGGACAGCGGCCGCGGGTCAGCCGGCGTCGGCGCCGCGGGAGTCGTACAGCTGATGCGTCAGCGTCCCACTGCCCCCGAACGGCACGCTGATGTGTTCCAGCACGTCCTCCAGGGCATCGACGTCCCCGGTCCGCACCCCGACGTCCCCGGTGTTCACCAGAGGCTCGGCGGGGGCCGCCTGCGCGGGCGCCGCACCGGTGACGGACAGGACGGCGACGACCGCGGCGGCGGCACCGGCCGCCAGGACGGTCGTACGGCTCATCGGCTTCATGGATCTCCCAGTTCATGGGGCACCGGTTTCCGGGACCCCCAACCGCAATACGACTAAAACCTGACGAGCCTCTCATGTGGTGTAGTGCCGGATTTGCGTACAGCGGGCAGGAGGAGCGGGAATTCGGTACACCGGGTGTATGACCCCTGTGCGCGTTGACGATCTCGCGGACCGTGTCCTGGGCGGCTGGCTCGGCCGGATCGCGGGCAACATGCTCGGCAAACCGGTGGAGCGGGGCGACTACTGGACGCGGGACCGCATCGACCGCTACCTGCGGCAGGCCGACGCGCTGCCCCTCACCGACTACCTGCCGGAGCCGGCCGGTCCGAGCGAGGAGTTCGTGCTGCGCCCGGAGTGGCGCAGGTGCGTACGCGGCCGGATCCACGGCAGCTGCCGGGACGACGACGTGGACTACGCGATCCTCGGGCTGCATCTCCTGGAGACGCACGGTTTCGGCTTCAGTACGGAGCAGGTGGGCGACCTGTGGCTGCTGCGGCTGCCGTATCTGCAGACGTTCACGGCGGAGCGCGCGGCCTACCGGAACCTCGCGAACGGGCTGAAGCCGCCACTGACGGCGACCTACGACAACCCGTACCAGGAGTGGATCGGTGCCCTCATCCGCGCCGACGTCTACGGCTGGACCAGTCCGGGCCTGCCCCGGCGCGCTGCCTCGCTGGCCCGGCGGGACGCGGTGCTGTCCCATACGGGGAACGGTGTGTACGGGGCGATGTGGGCGGCGGCGCTGGTGGCTGCCGCGTTCACCGCGCCGACCGTGCGGGACGCCCTGGACACCGCGCTCACGGTGATCCCGGCGAGCAGCCGCCTGGCCCGTACCGTGCGCCGCGTGATGACGCTCCACGAGAGCCGGCTGGGCTGGGAGGACACGCTCGACACGGTGGCGGAGGAGACGGCGGGCCTCGGCTGGATCCACACGGTCCCGAACGCCGCCGTCCTGACGGCCGGACTCCTGTACGGCGAGGGCGACTTCAGCCGCTCCATCGCCCTCACGGTCCGCGGCGGTCTGGACACCGACTCGAACGGCGCGACAGCGGGTTCCGTCGCGGGGGTGCTGGGCGGAGCCGCCGCGATTCCCCCGCAGTGGACGGTCCCGCTGGAGGACACCGTGCACAGCGCGGTGTTCGGCTTCGACGGGGTACGGATCAGTGAACTGGCGGAGCGGACAGTGCGGTTGGCGGTGCGTGCCGAGCTGCCCGCCGGGGCGGTGACCTCGTAAGGATTACTCCCGGGTGATCTTTCCCGCCCTCCGGGCCGGCCTCGTTACGCTGCCCCAATGACGACTCCTGACTACGCCACGTACATCGCGGGACTCCCCCGTGTCCTCGTCGGCGCCGCCGCGCTCTTCCGTGACGCCGAGGGCCGTGTGCTGCTCGTCGAGCCCAACTACCGCGACGGCTGGGCGCTGCCCGGCGGAACCGTCGAGTCCGACGACGGCGAGACCCCGCGGCAGGGCGCCCGCCGGGAGACGCTGGAGGAGATCGGCCTGGACCTGGAGATCGGCCGGCTGCTCGCGGTGGACTGGGTGCCCGGCACCACGCGGCCGCCGATCGTGGCGTACCTGTACGACGGAGGCGTCCTGTCGGAGGACCAGTTCAAGGCGATCCGGCTCCAGGAGGAGGAACTGCTGTCCTGGCGCCTGGTGGCCCGCGAGGAGTTCCCCGAGTACATCTCGGGCTCCCTGGGCAGCCGCGTGCTCGCCTCACTGGACGTGCT
The DNA here is from genome assembly GCF_042715345.1 of Streptomyces sp. NPDC058697. Lineage (NCBI taxonomy): Bacteria > Bacillati > Actinomycetota > Actinomycetes > Kitasatosporales > Streptomycetaceae > Streptomyces > Streptomyces sp. NPDC058697. The sequence goes on along the minus strand of NZ_JBHXSU010000042.1, from coordinate 62,429 downwards.
CGCGACGGGCGCGGGAACGGTGGAACTGGAGAACGGGCGTCCCGTGGCCTGAGCCCTTGGGCTCCTCGCCTCCGCCGCCCGCATGACCCATCGACCGGTGCGATGCGAGGTCGAGCTGTCCAGGCGCCCGATATCCACTCGCCCCACGTGCACGCGCGACCTACCCTCGGCCCATGAACAAGCCGCTCGTCGCCCTGCTCAGTGGCGCAGGTGTCTCCACCGATTCCGGGATTCCCGACTACCGCGGTCCGAACGGGTTGTGGCAGCGGGATCCCGAGGCTCAGAAGCTCGTGACGTACGAGTACTACATGGGTGATCCGGAGATCCGGCGCCGGTCCTGGCAGATGCGGCGGAAGAACCGCACGCTGCAGGCGGAGCCGAACGCCGCGCATCTGGCCGTGGCCGAACTGGAGCGGGCCCGGGTGCCGGTCAGGGTGATCACGCAGAACGTGGACGGGCTGCACCAGCTGGCCGGAATGCCCGCGCGCAAGGTGCTCGAACTGCACGGCAGCGCACGGAGTTTCGTGTGTACGAAGTGTCGTGCGCGCGGGCCGATGGAGGACGCCCTCGCCCGGGTCGAGGCCGGGGAGGAGGATCCGCCGTGTCTGGAGTGCGGCGGGATCCTGAAGTCTGCGACGGTGTTCTTCGGCGAGCGGCTCGACCCCGTGGTGCTCGGTGAGGCGGTCGCGATCACCAAGGCCTGCCAGGTGTTCATCGCCGTCGGCACCAGCCTCCAGGTCCAGCCCGCCGCCGACCTCGCCGGAATCGCCGCCGACCACGACGCACGGCTCGTCATCGTCAACGCCGAGCCGACCCCGTACGACGATCGCGCCGACGAGGTGATCCGGGAGCCGATCGGCACGGCCCTGCCCGCGCTGTTGCGCAGCCTGGCGGCCGGCTGATCGGCAGGGGGCAGGCGTCCGTTTCAGAACAGTGCGGCGTCTGCCTCTCCCCGTTCGAAGTCCAGCAGTTGCCGCTTGCGTTCCAGGCCGCCGCCGTAGCCGGTCAGGCTGCCGTTGGCGCCGACGACCCGGTGGCAGGGCACGATGATCCCGAGCGGGTTCTTGCCGTTGGCGAGGCCTACCGCGCGGGATGCGTTCGGGTTGCCGAGGGCGTCGGCGAGCTCGCCGTACGAACGGGTCTCGCCGTACGGGATCCTCTGGAGCTGTTCCCAGACGGAGCGCTGGAACGGGGTGCCGTCCAGGTGGAGTTGGATCGTGAATTCCTTCAACTCGCCCGCGAAATAGGCCCGTAGTTCGTCGATCGTCCCGGTGAAGGGTGTGTCGTCCGGGTCGCCGAAGGTCTCCTCGGGTGGGCGGTGGCGCTGGTCGGTCATGTAGAGGCCGGACAGGACCCCGTCGGTGGCGACGAGGGTGAGCGGGCCGTAGGGACTGTCGATCACGGTGTGCTGTTTCACTGAAGGTCCTCGGGCCGGAATCATGCGGGAAGGAAGTTGATCGGGTGGCTGTCGGTCGCCCACAGGTACTGGACGGCGTACGCGCGCCAGGGCCGCCAGTCCGCGGCGCGTGCCGTGAGCGCGGCAGGAGTGGACGGCAGGCCCAACTCCTGGGCGGCGCGGCGGACTCCGAGATCGGTGGGCAGGAAGGCGTCGGGGTCGCCGAAGGCGCGCATGGCGATGACCTCGACGGTCCACGGCCCGAAACCGGGCAGCGCGAGCAGTCTGGCCCGGCTCTCCGCCCAGTCGCTCTCCACGCCCAAGTGGAGGGTTCCGTCGGCGAGTTGGCGGACGAGGGTGGTGAGGGTGGCCCGGCGGGTGGCCGGCATGGCGAGGGCCTCGGGGTCGAGGGCCGCCAGCGACTCCGCGGACGGGAAGAGGTGCGTGAGCCCGCCCTCGGGGTCGTCGACCGCCTCACCGTGCGCCGCGACCAGCCGGGCCGCGTGCGTACGGGCCGCGGCCGTGGAGACCTGCTGGCCCAGCACGGCCCGTACGGCGAACTCGGCCTCGTCGACCGTACGCGGCACCCGGCGGCCCGGCGCCTTGTCGACGAGCGGGGCCAACAGCGGGTCCGTACGCAGCTGGTCGTCGACCGCGACCGGGTCGGCGTCCAGGTCGAGCATGCGGCGGCAGCGGCTGATGGCGACGGTCAGGTCACGCATGTCGCTGAGGGTGAGCCGGCATCCGATGTGGTCGGCGGTCGGGGTGAGCGCGACGACGCCGTGACCGTACGGCAGACGCAGGGTGCGCCGGTACGCGCCGTCGCGCCACTCCTCCACCCCGGGTACGGCGGTGGCGGCGAGGTGGCCGAAGAGGTTGTCGGGGTTGAGCGGGGACCGGAAGGGTAGGCGGAGGCTCAACACCCCTGGTGTGCCTGATGAGTTGGTGCGGCTCGCCCGGTTCTTCGGCACCCTGGTGCGCAGCTCGCTCGGTGAGAGGGCGAAGACCTCACGGACCGTGTCGTTGAAGGTGCGGATGGACGAGAAGCCCGCCGCGAAGGCGATGTCGGCCATCGGGAGCGGGGTCGTCTCGATGAGCAGCCGTGCCGTCTGGGCGCGCTGGGCGCGGGCGAGGGCCAGCGGTCCTGCACCCAGTTCGGCGAGGAGCTGCCGTTCGATCTGCCGGGTGCTGTAGCCGAGCCGGGTCGCCAGGCCCGGCACGCCCTCGCGGTCCACGATCCCGTCGCCGATCAGCCGCATCGCCCGGGCCACGAGGTCGGCGCGCTGGTTCCACTCGGGCGAGCCGGGGCTCGTATCGGGGCGGCACCGCTTGCAGGCCCGGAACCCGGCCTGCTGGCAGGCGGCGGCGCTCGGGTGGAACGTCATGTTCTCCGGCTTCGGCGGCACGACGGGGCAACTCGGTCGGCAGTAGATCCGCGTGGTCAGCACCGCAGTGAAGAACCACCCGTCGAAGCGGGCGTCCTTCGACTGGACGGCGCGTACGCAGCGCTCGGTGTCGGTGTGCATCCCGTTCTGCATACCTCCCAGCATCGGCCATGGTCATGGCACTGGCTGGCGAGAATCCGACATCTACCTGAGGGTGCCTTCCTCCGCTACCCGAGGGCGCCTCCCGCCGCCCCGCCGAGGGTGCCGAGGGCGCCGATCCAGGTGCGGACCGCGGTCGCCGTCGTACGGGCATCTTCCCGGAGGAGGGTCAGATGGTCGCCCGGGACGTCCACGTGCTCGTGCGGCAGCGGCCACGAGGTCCGCCAGCGGTCCGCGTCCGGTCCCGCCGCCATCTCCGGCGTGGGGTGCGTGGCGCGTACCAGGAGGGTCGGCGTCGCGACCGGTTCCGGGTCGTAGTCCATGAAGATCCGCGTGTACGCCCCCATGGCGGCGACGCCGGTGTCCTCGTACAGGCGGGGTGCAACGGCGGCGGGCAGGGCGAGCAGCCAGTCCTTGCTGCTGTTGCCTTCGTCGATGAGGTACGTGTCGAGCAGGATCTGGCCCGCGGGAGGTGTCCCGAGCCCTTCGAGCCGCCGGGTCACGGCGTGGGCGGCGGCACCGGCCGTGGACGCGCCGACCAGCACGAAGGGCCGGTCGCCGACGTGCCGAAGCACCGTCTCGGCGTGGGTGCGCGCCAGCGCCTCCCGGTCGGCGGGCACGGCGGCACCCGCGCCGAGGCCCGGGTGCGGGAGTTCCAGTACGTCCCGTTCGCCGTCGAAGCAGCGATGGAAGTCGGCGAACTCCCCGCCCGGTACGGCGAAGGGCGGATGGTACCCGGCAAGGAAGACGAGTACGGGACGGGCGGAGCCCTCGGCCCGGCGGAGGGGTGGCAGGGCGTGCGCGCGGCTCTCGTCCGCGCCGAACGTCGGCAGAGCGCGGGACGCCGAGACCAGCATGTGCATGCCCGCGGTCACCTCGCCCTTCGCGCAGAGCGTGCGGTAGAGGGTGGCGAGGGTCTGGGAGGGGCGGGTCGTGGGTTCGGGGCGGGCGGGTGTGGGTGTGGGTGTGGGTGTGGGTGCAGATGCGGGGCCCGCCTGGCTCTTCGGATCCGGGGCGTGGTCCGGCCTCTGATCCGACGGCCTGTGTCCCGGCTCCGGATCTGACTGCCGGCCCTGCATCTGCGTCTGCGTCTGCGCCTGCGTCTGCCCCTGCGGCTGCGGCTGCGGCTGCGGCTGCGGCTGTGCTTCGGGCGTTTCGGGCGTTTCGCCGCTGATCAAGTCGAGCAGGTGCCGGGCGAGCGCGTCCGCCGTGGGGTGGTCGAACACCACCGTGGCGGGGAGCCAGAGCCCCGTGGCCGTGCTCAGGGCGTTGCGGAACTGGACCGCCATCAGGGAGTCGAAGCCGAGGTCGGCAAGGGGCTTGCCGGCCGGCAGCGCGTCGCCGTCGGGGTATCCGAGGACCACGGCGACCGCGTCGCGCACCCGCTCCGCGAGCGCGCCCTCCCGTTCCCCGTCGGGCAGCCCCGCCAAGCGCTCGCGCCATGCTCCCTGCTCCGCCGCGACCCGCGCGCCGGCGCCGGTTCCGGAGCCGGGGGTGTCGGCGGAGGCGGCCGCCGGTCGTCCCGTGCGTACGAGCCCCCGCAGCAGCGGTGGTACGAGCCCGTCGGCGGCCCGGAGAGCGGCCCGGAGTGCGGCCTGGTCCAGCAGGACGGGTGCGAGCACGGGTTCATCGGTGCGCAGCGCCGCGTCGAACAGCGCCATGCCCTGTTCCGGGGAGAGCGCCCGGACCAGGTCCCGGCCCGTCGCCTCGCGGAGTCCGGCCGCCATGCCGCCGTCGTGGCCCCACAGCCCCCACGCGAGGGAGACGGCAGGCAGCCCCAGCGAGACGCGGTGGTGGGCGAGGGCGTCCAGGAAGGAGTTCGCCGCCGCGTAGTTGCCCTGGCCGGGGCGACCGAGCAGCCCCGAAGCCGAGGAGAACAGCACGAACGCCGACAGGTCCAGATCACGGGTCAGCTCATGAAGGTGCCATGCCGCGTCCGCCTTGGGCCGCAGCACCGCCGCCATCCGCTCCGGCGTGAGCGAGTCGAGTACGCCGTCGTCGAGCACCCCCGCCGCGTGGACCACGGCACTCAACGGAGGCTCGCAGAGCCCGATCACCTCGGCCAGGGCGGAACGGTCGGCCGCGTCGCATGCGACCACGCGCACCTCGGCGCCCAACTTCTCCAATTCCGTACGCAGTTCGGCCGCGCCCGGTGCCTGCGGGCCGCGTCGCCCGGTGAGGAGCAGGTGGCGTACGCCGTGATCGGTGACCAGATGCCGGGCCAGTTCCGCACCGAGCGCGCCCGTGCCGCCGGTGATCAGCACGGTGCCGTGCGGTCCGAAGCCTCCGGTTTCGAGCGGCCCGGCGGCCGAGGCCGCGACAAGCCGTGGTGCCGTCAACTGCCCTGCTCGGATGGATAGTTGAGGTTCGCCTGTGGCCACCGCCGCGGGCAGCATCCGCAGGGACTCCGGCCGTCCGTCCACGTCGACCAGGACGACACGGCCCGGCATCTCCGACTGGGCTGTGCGCACCAGGCCCCATACCGCGGCTCCGGCCAGGTCCGGGACCGGCGCGGAGGCGTCCCGGGTGACGACGAGCAGCCGTGAACCCGCCGCCCGTGGATCGGCCTGCCAGGTCCGCAGTGCTTCCAGGACCCTGCCGGTCAGTTGGTGTGTCGCGGAGACTGGATCGGGGGCCCCGGCGGGGGTGAGGGCCGTGAGCACCGCGATGTCGGGCACGGAAGGCTTGCCGGCCGGCGGGATGTCCGTGTTGCCCGACGGCGGAAGGTACGCGCCGAGGCCCAGCTCGTCCGGACCCAGCAACGTCCAGGTCCCGCTTCCGGAGTCGGCAGGCCGGTTGACAACCGGGGCACGGGGAACGGCGACCGGAGTCCAGCCGGGGCGCAGCAACGCCCGTCGCACCACGTCGTCCGCCGAATCCAGTTGGCCGCCGGGCAGTTCTCGGGTGACCAGCGACTCGACTCCGGCCACCGGCCGCCCCGCCGTGTCGGCGAGTGTCACCGTGACCGCCCCCGTTCCCGTCGGCGTCAGCCGCACCCGGACCTCGGACGCCCCGTCCGCGTACAACTGCACACCACTCCACGCGAACGGCAGCCGCACGGAACCCGAGCCGAAACCGGAGCCGAAACCGGGACTGGAACCCGTGCCGGAGCCAGGACCGGCACCCGAGCCGGGCTCGGAGCCGAACCCAGCCGCTGAGCCGGGCCCGGCGAGCAGCATGCTGTGCACCGCCGCGTCCAGCAGAGCCGGATGGATGCCGAAGCGGGCGGCGTCCAGGGCCTGTCCCTCGGGCAGCCGGACCTCCGCGAAGAGTTCCGCTCCCCGCCGCCACACGGCACGGACGCCCTGGAAGGCGGGCCCGTAGCCGAGGTCACCGTCCGCCAACGTCTCGTACGCGTCGGCCAGTTGTACCGGTACGGCACCTTCAGGAGGCCACACCTTCAGGTCGCTCTCCGACGGGTCCGCCGTCGCCGAGGGTGCCCCGCTCAGCGCCCCTGTGACATGCCGGGTCCAGCCCTCCTTGGCGCCCTCCGGCTCATCCGGCTCACCCGGCTCCTCCGGCTCGTCCCGTCGCGAGTAGACGTCCACCGATCGCCGCCCGGAGTCGTCCACCGGACCGACCACCACCTGGACCTGTACCCCCGCACTGTCGGGCAGCACGAGCGGCGCCACGACCACGAGTTCGTCCAGGCGGGCGCAGCCGACCTCGTCGCCGGCGCGGACGGCCATCTCCACGAAGGCCGTCGCGGGGACGAGGACGCTCCCGGCGATCACGTGGTCGCCGAGCCAGGGCTGCGCGACCGTCGAGAGCCGCCCGGACAGCACCGTCCGGTCCGTGTCCGGCACCGTGAACGCCGGGCCGAGCAGCGGATGCCCCTGCGCGTCGGACCTGGCTCCAACACCCGCACCCGCACCCGCACCGGCACCGGCACCGGCACCGGCACCGGCACCGGGAGCGTCCAGCCAGTACCTCCGGCGCTGGAAGGCGTACGTCGGCAGATCCACCCGCCGCGCCCCCGAACCGGCGAACACCGCGGCCCAGTCGACGCCCGCTCCGCGCACATGCAGCCGGGCCACGGCCGACAACAGCGACTCGGGTTCCCGCAAGCCGGACCCACCCGGCAACTGCCCAACAGCAGCGGCGAATTCGGAACGGCGACCACTGCCGATACCCGGACTCGACAACACTCCCTCGGCCGCCCCCGTGAGCACGGGCCCGGGACCGACCTCCAGAAACGCCCCGACGTCCTCGTTCTCGCCGAGCCACCGCACGGCGTCCGCGAACCGCACGGGCAGACGGGCATGCCGTACCCAGTACTCCGCCGAGCAGAGCTCCCCGGCCTCGGCGTCGGCCGGGCGCCCCGAGACGGTGGAGACCACCGGAATCCGCGGGGACCGATACGTCAACTCCTCGGCCACACGCCGGAATTCGTCGAGCATCGGCTCCACCAGCGGCGAGTGGAAGGCGTGACTCACCCGCAGCCGTACGGTCCTGCACCCACGCTCCGCGAACGTGTCCGCAACAACCAGCACGGCATCACGTACACCGGATATCACCACGGATCGCGGCCCGTTCACGGAGGCGATCGCGACCCGGTCGGTGAGACCGAGGTCGGTCAGTACGGGGACGACCTCGTCCTCTGCCGCGTACAGCGCGACCATCGCCCCGCCGTCCGGCAGCGCCTGCATCAGGCGGCCACGGGCCCCGACGAGGGCGGCGGCGTCGGGCAGGTCCAGCACCCCGGCGACATGCGCCGCGGCCAGTTCCCCGACGGAGTGTCCCACCAGGAAGTCGGGCCGTACGCCCCAGGATTCCAGCAGCCGGAACAGCGCCACCTCGAAGGCGAACAGGGCGGCCTGCGTGAAGTCCGTACGGTCGAGCAGCGAGGCGTCCGCTGAATCGTCCTGCGCGAACACCACTGTGCGCAGCGGGCGTTCGAGCTGTCCGTCGAGCGCCTTGCACACCTCGTCGAAGGCGGTCGCGAACGCGGGGTAGGTCTCGGCCAACTCCCTTCCCATGCCGATGCGTTGGGCACCCTGCCCGGTGAACAGGAATGCCGTGCGGATGCCGGGGTCGGCGACACCCTGGACGGTTCCGGGGGTGCGCTCGCCCTCCGCAAGGGCCCGGAGTCCCGCCAACTCCCCTTCGCCTCCCGGGGTGATGGCTGCGCGATGCGTCAGCGCCGACCTCGACACGGCGAGCGAGAGGGCGATGTCGGCCGAGTCCGCGGGGGTGAGCGCGGGGGTGAGCGCGGCGGGTCTGGCGGTCAACTCGTCGGCCAGCCGCTGTGCTTGGCCGCGCAGGGCGTGCTCGTCGGCTCCGGAGAGCAGCCAGGGCAGCCGGGGCGGTGACGTCGTATCGGCCGTGTCCCCCACGGCGGCCGCGGCGGCCGCGTCCGCCATGCCGATCATGCCGGCCGTGTCCGCCATGTCGGCCGTCTCAGCATGCTCGGCCGTTCGAGCGGGCTGTCGTCGACCCGTGGCCGGTGCGAGCGATTCCTCCCGAACCGCCGACGCCCCTTCCCGAACCGCCGGCGCCTCTTCCAGGATCACGTGGGCGTTGGTCCCGCCGATCCCGAACGCCGACACGCCCGCCCGGCGCGGCCGGTCGGGCGACGACGGCCAGGACCGGGCAGTGGTCAACAGCTCCACCCGGCCCGAGGACCAGTCGACGTGCGGGGACGGCGTCTCCGCGTGCAGGGTCGCGGGCAGCTCCGCGTGCCGCATGGCCTGCACCATCTTGATGACTCCGGCGACCCCGGCGGCCGCCTGGGTGTGCCCGAGGTTGGACTTGACCGAGCCCAGCCAGAGCGGCGGCCGCTCCGGGGCACGCTCCTGTCCGTACGTGGCCAGCAGCGCACTCGCCTCGATCGGATCGCCGAGCTTCGTGCCAGTGCCGTGCCCTTCCACCGCGTCGACGTCGCTCCCGCGGAGCCCGGCGTCGGCGAGCGCGCGGGCGATGAGCTGCCGCTGCGCCTGGCCGTTGGGCGCGGTGAGCCCGTTGGAGGCCCCGTCGGAGTTGACGGCGGAACCCCGCAGCACGGCCAGCACCGGATGTCCGTGGCGCCTCGCGTCGGACAGCCGCTCCAGCAGGACGAGCCCGACGCCCTCGCCCCAGCCGGTGCCGTCCGCCGACGAGGAGAACGACTTGCAGCGGCCGTCGGGCGACAGCCCGCGCTGTCGGCTGAACATGGTGAACGACCTCGGTGTCGCCATCACCGTGACCCCGCCGGCCAGAGCCATCGAGCACTCGCCGGAGCGCAGCGCACGCGCCGCCCAGTGCAGCGACACCAAGGAGGCCGAGCACGCGGTGTCGAGGGTGATCGCCGGGCCGCGCAGCCCGTACGTGTAGGCGATCCGCCCGGAGGCGACGCTGCCGGCCGAGCCCAGGCCCAGGTGCGCCTCCAACTCGTGGGGCTCGGTGCCGAATCGGTCTGCGTAGTCGGCGTACATCACACCGACGAACACACCGGTGTCGCTGTCGCGCAGGGATGCCGGGTCGATTCCGGCGCGCTCCCAGACCTCCCAGGAGGTCTCGAGGAGCAGTCGCTGCTGCGGGTCCATGGCCAGCGCCTCGCGCGGCGAGATCCCGAACAGGCCCGCGTCGAACTCGGCGGCCCGGTGCAGGAATCCGCCGCTGCGCGCGTACGACGTGCCGAGGCGGTCCGGATCGGGGTCGTACAGGGCGGCCAGGTCCCAGCCACGGTCGGCAGGGAAGTCCGAGACGGCGTCCCTGCCTTCGGAGACGAGCCGCCACAGGTCCTCCGGCGACTGGACGTCACCGGGGTAGCGGCAGCCCATGGCGACGACGACCACCGGGTCGTCGGCCTCGTCCGGGCCGGCCGCGGGGCTCTCGGCATCCGCTGTCTCCGGGCTGAAGAGGGCGGTCCGCAGATGGCGCGCCACCTCGGCGGGTGTCGGGTGGTCGTAGACGAGCGTGGTCGGCAGCCGCAGCCCGGTCGCCGCGCCCAGCCCCTCGATCAACGTGACGGCGCCCAGGGAAGTGAGCCCCAGTTCGACGAAGGGGCGCTCCGCGTCCCGCCGTTCGTACGGCTGCTCGCCGCGGACCTCCGCCGTCACGGAGAGCACGGTCTCGCGCAGCACGCGCTCGCGTTCCTCCGCGGAGAGGGGGGCCAGCCGCTCACGCAGTGCCGAGACACTCAACACACCTGACTTTTCAGGTACTTCCGGTACTTCAGGTATTTCCGGTACTTCAGATACTCCGGGTGTATCCGGCTGGAAACGGAGGTCGGGTGCGGGCCGCGCCAGACCCGGTACGACCGCGCGGCGCGCGATCTTGCCGGACGCCGTACGCGGCACGGCGGCGATCTCGTGGATCTCCGCGGGCACCTTGTGGTCGGACAGCAGGGTGCGGCACGTCCTCAGCACGCGCTGCGGGTCGAGCCCACCGGGACCGGGCACGACGAAGGCCACCGGGACCTCGCCGAGGATGTCGTGCGGGGCGCCCACGACGACGGCGTCGGCCACTCCGGGGCAGCTCAGCAGGGCCTGTTCGATCTCGGTGGGGTGGATGTTCTCGCCGCCGGTGATGATCAGTTCGCTGACCCGTCCCGTGAGGACGAGATGGCCGTGCTCGACCCGGCGGGCCAGGTCCCCGGTGCGGTACCAGCCGTCCTTGAGCGCGGCCGCGGTCGCCTCGGGCTGGTTGTGGTAGCCGGCCATGAGCCCGGGTCCGCGCACCCATACCTCGCCCTCGTCGCCGTCCGCGACGTCCCGCCCGGAGCGGGGATCGACGAGCCGTACGTCCATGCCGGGCGCCGGAAGCCCGCACGAGCCGTCGACCCTGGGCCCGTCAGGCCGGTTCACGGCGATCATCCCGCATGTCTCGGTGCTGCCGTAGGCGTCCAACAGGCGTGCCCCGAGCACCTCCTCGACGGCCCGGGCGAGCGACGGCGGAGTCGGCGCGCCCGCGACGACGCAGTGCCGCAGCCCGGTGCGCGGACGCCTGTCGGTCTCCCCGGCCGCCGACACCAGCCGGTGGTAGGTCGCGGGTACACCGGCCATCAACGTGAACGGCCCTTCAGCCCCCTGGCGCGCCTCGGACCTCTCGGAGGACCCCTCGTGCGCCTCGTCGAGTACGCCCAACAGACCGCCAGGCGGCAGGAGTTCCCCCGTGATGTGCGCACTCGCGCCGGTGGCGACGACGCCCAGCACGGCGAGCGAGTGCCCGAAGCTGTGGAACAGCGGGAGCGGCCACAGCAGCCGGTCCCCGGGCGAGAGCCCGAAGATCGGCGCGTAGCAGGCCTGCACCGACCAGAGCGCGGTGCGCTGCGTGGACACAACTCCCTTGGGGCGATGGGTGGTTCCGGAGGTGTAGAGCAGCCACGCCGGTTCGTCGAGCCCGAGATCGTCCCGCGCCGGTCCGGCGCCCTCGTCCGCAACCGCCGTATCGAGGAGTACGGTCCCGTCCGGGGCCTCCGCGGGCACCGCCCCCGCCCCGGTGATCAGCACCCGCAGACGGCCGAACTCCGCTTGTAGTCGGGCCAGTTGACCAAGATGCGCCCGATCAGTGACGATCACCGAGGCTCCGCTGTCCGCCAGCAGGTGCGCGAGTTCCGCGTCGGAGGAGCGGGGGTTCAGCAGGACGCCGACCCCGCTCGCCCGCGTCACGGCGAGGCAACTCTCCACCAGCTCGACGCAGTTGCCCAGCAGAACCGCGACCCGGTCACCCCGGCGGAGCCCCGCCCCCGCAAGATGACCTGCCAACTTCCCAGTGCGCCGCTCCAGTTCCCCGTACGTCACACCACGCGCGGAGTCCGAGAACGCGACCCGGTCACCCGCCCTGTCCGCATGCCGCTTCAGCAACTCCGGCAACGGCCGGATCAGTTCGTCGTCGTGCACCATGCCCCACCCCGTACGGTCCCCGAGCCGTTCTCCCCTGCTGAGGCGAGCCTACGTCTCACCAATCACAAGATCGAAAGAATCGGAGACCGAACGGCGGGCGTGTCGCTGCTCCTCGGAGAACTTCCTCGACGAACTCCCCCGCCGTACTACCCGGAGAACTCCCCCGCCGTGGGCCGCCGCGAGGCCGCCGTCGCCGCGTCGACGTCGGTGAGCGGACGCAGCCGGTAGGTGTAGGAGTAGTCCCGGTTCGCGAAGAGCTTGTACTCGTCGTGCGTGTGCGCGCCCCAGCTGTTGTCGCCGCCCACCCCCATCTGCCGGTGGTTCAGGCGGAGTACGACCTCCTCCCGCGGAGTCAGCTGGTAGTCGTGGCGCCTGCCGACCGACAGGTCCTCCGGGGTGAAGTGCGAGGCGTTGACCTCAAGGAGCGGTTCGCCGGAGACGAGCAGCCCGGTGCCGTCGCGGTCGGTCAGGGCGGCCCAGCGGACGTCGGTCTTGTTGCCGGTCTCCTGCGGGCGGCTGTAGGAGGTCCACTGCCCGGAGACGGTCCCGGAGTACAGCCCCACGTCGGTGGCATCGTGGCGGTCCCAGTGGTTCTCCTCGGGGCCACGGCCGTAGTAGTGCAGACGCGACAGCCGGCCCGGCAGGAACAGCAGGGTGCCGACCTCCGGGATGTAGGGCAGGTTCGCCGCCCCCGGGTGCAGGGTGTTGTCGACCTTGATCTCGCCGTTGCCGAAGACCGTATAGGTGGTGGTGTACGTCGATGCCGTGGTCGTTGGCAGGGTCCCCGCGACCTTGATCACGACGGCTCGGTCGCGTAGGGCCCGCACGCTCACGTCCGTCACCTTGCGCAGGGTCCCGGCATCGCGCCAGGTCTGGTTGCGGACGTGCTGGCCGTTGCCCCTGTCGTTGTCGGTCGGTGCCCGCCAGAAGTTCGGCGCGGGCCCGGAGGTGATCAGCCGGGTGCCGCGGGCCTCGTACGACGTGATGACGCCCGTGCGCTTGTCGACGGTGACGGAGAAGCCCTTGCCCTTGACCGTGACGGACCGTTCGCCGTCCTGGTGGCTCAGCGCGGGCACGCGTTCCAGCGGGACCAGCCGTACGGCCGGGCTGTCGGCGTCGACCGGGAGTTGTTGCTTGGCCACCTCGAAGCCGGCCTTCGCCCACTTCGTGCGTTCCTTGGTGGTGAAGGACAGTTGCAGGAAGTACTCCGCGCCGGGCGCCGGATCGGCCGGCAGCCTGAAGGGCACGGTGATGTCCTTGCTGCTGAGCGGCGGGACGTCCAGCTGGGCGCGGCTCAGTCTGCCGCGCCGTACGACCTCGCCGTCGGCGACGAGGGACCAACTCCCGTCGAATTCACGGAGGTTGGTGAAGAGGTTCTCGTTGGTGAGAGTGACGGACGCCCCGGGAGCCAGCGTGCCCCCTGCGGCGGGGGCGGCGTTGATGGCCTGGTAGATCTGCTTGACCTCGGCCGTCTTGCCGGTGAGGCGGCGGTCGGGGGTGACGAGGCCGTCCGAGGTCGAGTTGCCGTCGTTGGGGTTGTCGCCCCAGTCCCCGCCGTACGGGAAGAACGTCCGCTCGGCGGGCCGCTTCTTGGCGACCTCCACGGTGGCGGAGTCGAACCAGAACCGCACGCCGTCGTCGCCGGGACCGCGGCTGTCGTCGTTCAGTTCGGCGGCGCTCAGGGCACGGCCGTACACGCGGGCCCGCCGGATGGTCCCGCTGAACTCACGGACCGGGTTGTCGATATCGGTGGCGAGCGCTAGGGGTGCCGTGTTGCTGCCCGGCCGCAGGGTGGTGGTCCTCGTGCCCTTCACCGCGCCGTCGACATGGAGGGTCAGCGTGCCGGCGTCCGCGTCGAAGACGCCCGCGATGTGGTGCTCGGTGCCGGTCCAGCCGTCCGGCAGGGCCCAGCTCGCGGTGATCCACTGGCCGCTGCCGTAGATGAAGAACTCCAGTGTCCTGTTCGACTGTTTGAGGGCGTACTGCGTGTCGCCCTTTGCGAGGATCGGCTGGTGGTAGCCGGTGAAGTGCGGGGTGACCCACGCCTCCAGTGTCAGCGAGCCGGTGATGTCGAGGCGGGTGTCGCGGGCGAAGACGGTGCCGCCGGAGACACCCTTCTTCCGGTCGAAGGTGCCGGCGCCGACGAGGATCTCACCGCGGATCCTGCCGGGCCCGGAGTCGGTGAAGAGCGTGCGCGTGGGTGTGGGCCAGGTCAGGGACTGGTCGACGAAGTCCCAGATCCAGCCGCCCTGGAGGACGTCGTGACGGCGGACGATGTCCCAGTACTGCTTGAAGTTGCCGGTCGAGTTCCCCATCGAGTGGGCGTACTCGATCATGACGTAGGGCCGGGTGTCGGCGGTGTCCTTCGCCCGCTGCTCGACGCGTGCGGGACTGTCGTACATCTCCGACCGGATGTCGCTGACCGCCGGGCGGTCGTCGCCCTCGTACTGGACGACGCGGGTGGTGTCGTACGACTTGATCCAGTCGCGCATGGCGACGAACGTGCTGCCGCGGCCCGCTTCGTTGCCGAGCGACCAGATGACGACCGAGGCGTGGTTCTTGTCGCGGTGCACCATGTTCTGGGCGCGGGCCACGCAGGCCACGGTCCAGTCGGCGTGGTCGCCCGGGTACTCGCCGCTGATGCCGTGGGTCTCCAGGTTGGTCTCGTCGACGAGATACAGGCCGTACTCGTCGGCGAGTTCGTACCACGCGGGGTTGTTGGGGTAGTGCGAGGTGCGGACCGTGTTCATGTTGAGCCGCTTGATGATCGTGATGTCCTCGATCATGTCCGCGCGGGTGATCGCGGTACCGCGGGCGGGATGCATCTCGTGCCGGTTCGTGCCGCGCAGGGAGACGGGCTTGCCGTTGATGCGCATCAGCCCGTCCTTGAGGGCGAACTCACGCAGGCCGACCCGGTGGGAGAGCGTCTCGATCACCTTTCCGGCCGGGTCGCGCAGCCGCAGTACCGCGGTGTAGAGGTACGGGTGCTCCGCCGACCAGAGCTTCGGCGCGGGTACGTCCTTGGCGGCCTGGACGGTGACGTCCTGGCCCGGATGCCGCACGTCGGCCTGTTGTTGCAGTGGGCGGGACCACACCGGGTGCCCGGCCGCGTCGTACAACTGGGTCTCGACGGTGTGGCGTCCGGCGCCCTTGCCGCCGTAGTCGCGCACGCTCGCGGTGACCGACAGCCGGGCGGCCTTGTAGTCGTCGCTCAGCGGGGTGTCCAGCTTGAAGTCGCGCAGGTGCACGCCCGGGGTGGAGTACAGGTGGACCGAGCGGAAGATTCCGCTCAGCCGGATCATGTCCTGGTCCTCCATCCAGTCACCGTCGGAGAAGCGGTAGACCTCGACCGCGATCTGGTTGGCGCCGGGCTTGAGGTGGTCCGTGATGTCGTACTCGGCGGGGGTGTACGAGTCCTCGTGGTAGCCCACGAGTTCGCCGTTGATCCATACGTAGTGGGCGGACTTGACACCCTCGAAGTGCAGGAAGGTCCGCCGCCCTGCCCAGCCGCGGGGGACCGTGAAGGTACGGCGGTACTGGCCGACCGGGTTGAAGCGGGTCGGCGCGGCGGGCGGCTGCGCCTCCTCGCCGAGGCCGTTGGGGCCCCACCAGGGGTAGGTGATGTTGACGAAGATCGGGCGGTCGTAGCCCTGCATCTGCCAGACGGAGGGGACCGGGATGGTGTCCCAGGAGCTGTCGTCGACGTCCGTGCGGTGGAAGTCGGTGTCCCGGTCGTCGGGGCGGTCGGCGTAGGCGAACCTCCACCTCCCGTCGAGACTCATCCGGTACGGCGAGCGCGTGCGGTCACCGGCCAGCGCCTGTCCGACGTCCGCGTACGGGGTGAGTGTGGTGTGGGGCGGCTCGGTCCCCACCCGGAAGACGTCGATGGCGCCGTTCCACTCGGGTGTGCCGGCTGCGGCCCCGGGCTTTTCGGCCGCGTGCGTCGGGGCGGCCGACGAGGGCAGGGCGAGCACACCGAGGACGGCGGCCCCTCCCTCGATCAGTCGACGGCGGCTGACGGGAGGCATCTGCGCGGGCGGGTGCGGCATGACTGTGGCCTTCCTCGGTACGACAGTGGGGTGCGCGAACTGAGGGAGCGTCAGCTCTGTCGAGCTGGTCGAAGCGACTGACAGACGGAGTTGATGTCAGGACAGAATGCGACCGCTGAGGACAAAGACACCTACTGAGCCACAGAAAACCCTAAGACCCCAACACAATCGGAGCAATAATCCTGTCGGACTTTGTGTGATCGTGAGGGCTGGTGGGTCGGCGGGTCCGCCGGTCAGCGAGCTTGCGCCGCGAACGCCTCGTACGCCCGCTCGTCGAAGAGGACGAACCTGGCCTCGGTGACCGCCGTCTCGGTGTCCCGTACCGTCCCGACCGCGATGCGGGCGGCGTCGTCCATCGGCCATCCGTAGATACCGGCGGAGACGGCCGGGAACGCGACGGTCCGCGCGCCCAGTTCGTCGGCGACCCGCAGCGACTCCCGGTAGCAGGAGGCCAGCAGCTCCGAGCGGTCCTCGCTCCGGCTGTAGACGGGGCCGACCGTGTGGATCACCCAGCGCGCGTCCAGCCTGCCCGCCGTGGTGGCGACGGCCTGGCCGGTCCGCAGGCCCTTGCCGTAGTGGGAGGCGCGGAGTGCGCGGCACTCGGCGAGGATCTCGGGGCCGCCGCGCCGGTGGATGGCGCCGTCCACGCCTCCGCCGCCCAGCAGGGAGGAGTTCGCGGCGTTGACGATCGCGTCCACGCTCTGCCGGGTGATGTCGCCCTGGACGAACTCGATGGCGGTCATGACTGGCGCAGTCTCCTCCACACGGCCTTGGCCGCGTTGTGCCCCGACATGCCGTGCACGCCCGCGCCCGGCGGAGTGGCCGAGGAGCAGATGAACACCGCCGGATGCGGGGTGCTGTACGGGAACAGGGACAGCTTGGGGCGCAGCATCAGCTGGAGGCCGGAGGCCGCGCCGCAGGCGATGTCACCGCCCACGTAGTTGGCGTTGCGCGCGACGAGTTCCGGCGGGCCCGCCGTGGCGCGGGCGAGGACGCGGTCCCGGAAACCGGGCGCGAACCGCTCCAGCTGGCGCTCCATCACGTCCGTGAGGTCCCCGGTCCAGCCGTTCGGCACGTGGCCGTACGCCCAGAACACATGCTTTCCGGCCGGTGCCCTGGACGGGTCGACAACGCTCGGCTGCACGGTGATCAGAAACGGCGCGTCGGGAGCACGGCCCTCCCGGGAGGCGGCGCGCAGAGCGGTGCCGATCTCCTTGCTGCTCGCGCCGACCTGCACCGTGCCGGCGGCGCGTGCTTCCTTCGCGGTCCACGGCACCGGTCCGTCGAGGGCGTAGTCGACCTTGAAGACGCCCGCCCCGTACCGGAAGCGCTCGTAGTACCGCCCGAAGCCCGCGATACGGGCTAGCGCGGTCGGCGAGGTGTCGAAGATGTACGCGCGCGCGGGCGGCAGGTCGTCGAGACGCTTGACCTCGTAGTCGGTGTGGACGGCGCCGCCGAGGTCCTTGAGGTACGCGGTCAGCGCGTCGGAGATCGACTGGGAGCCGCCGCGGGCGACGGGCCAGCCCCGGGCGTGGGCGGCCAGCGCGAAGACGAGGCCGACCGCGCCGGTGGCGAATCCGCCCAGCGGGGCCATGACGTGCGCGACCAGTCCGGCGAACAGGGCCCTGGCCCGGTCGTCGCGGAACCGGCGCATCAGCCATGTCGAGGGCGGCAGCCCGGCCAGACCGAACCGGGCGAGAGTGACCGGGTCGCGCGGCAGCGCGGTGAGCGGCAGGGACATGAAATCCCGCGCCAGGGTGTCCCAGGTGTGGGTGAACGGCTCGACGAGCCTGCGGTACGGGCCCGCGTCACGCGGTCCGAACGAGGCGGCCGTCTCCGCCACGGAACGCGACAGCACGGCCGCCGTGCCGTCCAGGAAGGGGTGCGCCATGGGCAGTTCGGGCTGCAGCCACTCCAGGCCGTACCTCGCGAGTGGCATCGCGCGGAACGCGGGTGAGTTGATGCCCAGGGGATGCGCGGCGGAGCACGGGTCGTGCCGGAAGCCGGGCAGGGTCAGCTCCTCGGTGCGGGCGCCTCCCCCGACCGTGTCGCGTGCTTCGAAGACGGCCACGGAATAGCCGCGCCGGGCCAGCTCCACGGCAGCCGTCAGTCCGTTCGGCCCCGCACCCACCACGACGGCATCGAGCATCGACGGCACCTTCGGACTCCTTTGTCAGCCGATGGCCACTGGGGATCAGGATATGCCGGACCTCCTACAGCCCCGCTTCAGCCCCGGCCCGATTCAGCCCCCGGCCCGATTCAGCCCGGCCCGCTTCAGCCCCGGCCCGCTCAGTCCCGGCCCCGCATGGGTTCAGGCGCCGCCCGACAGCAGTCCGAGGACCCGGCGGGCCGTGGCCGCGTCCCGTGCCGCGGTGAACGGGAGGGCGTTGCCGCCGGTTATGCGGAAGGGCTCCCCCGCGAGCGTCAGGTGTGCGCCGCCCGACTCCTCGACGAGCAGGAGGCCCGCCGCGTGGTCCCAGGCGGCCTCCCACGAGAAGGCCGTGGCATCCAACTCGCCCCGCGCGACGGCGAGGTACTCGAGTCCGGCCGAGCCGCACGCGCGCGGGCTGACGCCCTCCGTCCAGAGGCCGAGGAGCGCGCGCTTCTGGTCATCCGTCGTGTAGTCCGGGTGGGACGTGGCCACTTCGAGGTCACGGCCGGGGGCGGGCGAGCCGGCGCGCAGGGGTTCGCCGTCGAGGAGGGCGCCCCTGCCCCGGACGGCGACGGCAAGTTGGTCGCGGGCCGGTGCGTACGTCCAGGACGCCAGCACCACTCCGCGGTGGGCGAGCGCGACCAGGGTGCAGAAGCCCGGGTCGCCGTGGACGAACTGCCGGGTGCCGTCCACCGGGTCGACTATCCAGACCGGTGCCTCGTCCTTGATCGCCTCGTACGTCGCGGGGTTGGCGTGGACCGCCTCCTCGCCCACGACGACCGAGCCGGGCAGGAGCTTGACCAGCGCCTCGGTGAGGTACTCCTCGGCCTTCCGGTCGGCGTCCGTGACCAGGTCGTGCGGGCCGGTCTTCTCGTCTATCTCGTGCGCGGCGAGCTGCCGGAAGCGCGGCATGATCTCCGTGGCGGCCGCCGTGCGGACGGCCTCTACTACGTCGGCTGTGCGGTGCGCGAGAAACTCGTCGATGGTTTCGATGTCCTGGATCATGCCTCCATGAGAGCACGCGCCACTGACAATCCACACCCGGCCGGTGTATCCCGGGTGGAATCACCATGAATAACGAGTGCTACGAGATCAGCGCCGCATGAGCCACGCCGGCGCCGGCCTCAGCGTCCGACCGCGTACCCCTGCATCCCCCGCGGATTCGCCGCCGCCGACAGCACGCCGGTCCGCGGGTCCCTCGCCACCGCGCACAGCCGGCCCTCGGACCAGGCGTCGCCGACCTGGACGTCGTGGCCGCGTCGGCGCAGCTCCTCCACCACCTCCGGGTCGGTGCGTGACTCGACGGTGACGCTGCCGGGGCGCATTCCGCGCGGGTAGAAGGAGCCGGGGAAGCTGTCGTTGTGCCAGTTCGGGGCGTCGATGGCGCCCTGGAGGTCCAGGCCGCCGCGCACCTCCGCTCGCAGGGCGACGGCCAGGAAGAAGTGCAGCTGCCACTGGTCCTGCTGGTCGCCGCCGGGCGTACCGAAGGCCATGACCGGCACCCCGTCCCGCAGCGCGAGCGAGGGCGTGAGAGTCGTACGGGGACGGCGGCCCGGCGTGAGGGAGTTGGGCAGCCCCTCGTCCAGCCAGGCCATCTGGAGCCGGGTGCCGAGCGGGAAGCCCAGCTCGGGCACGACCGGGTTGGACTGCAGCCAGCCGCCGCTGGGCGTGGCCGCGACCATGTTGCCCCAGCGGTCGACGATGTCGAGGTGGCAGGTGTCGCCCCGAGTCGCCCCGTCCGCGGAGACGTCGGGCTCCCCGGGCGCGGACGAGGCCGACGGCTCGGCGACGGTCGGCTCTCCCGGGCCCGCCCCCGCCTGGCCGGCGCCCACGCCCGCCGCACCCGCACCCGCACGGCCGACGCCCACACCCGCCGCACCTGCACCCGCACGCGCGTGCCCAGCTCCCGCTCCCGCTCCAGCCACCGTCGGCTCCCCGGCGCCCGCCGCACCCCCCGCCCGTGCCACCGTCGGCTCACCCGCCCCCGGCACCCCCAGCGCGTCGAACCCGGCCTCCCCCGCGGCCACCACGCGCGCGTGCCCGCTGAGCCGTGGTTCCTGCCCGCCCGGGCTGCCCGGCCGCAGCTCGTGGGAGGCCTTCTCCCCGACCAGCGCCCGCCGCCCGGCGTTGTACTCCTCCGACAGCAGCTCCTCCAGGGGGACCTCGCCCGCGTCCCCGTACCACGCCTCCCGGTCGGCCATCGCGAGCTTGCAGCCCTCGATCAGCAGGTGCACGTACTCGGCGGAGCCGTACTGCGGCAGCTCGGGCGGCAGCAGGGCCAGCTGCTGGAGGAGCACCGGGCCCTGGCTCCAGGGGCCTGCCTTGCACAGGGTCCAGCCCCGCCAGTCGTACGTGGCCGGCGCCTCGTAGGACGCGGACCAGCCGGCCAGGTCGGCCGCCGTCAGCGTGCCGGAGTGCCGTTCACCGCTGGTGTCCATCGTGGGCCGGGACGCCTGCCGTATCAGGGCCTCGGCGATGAAGCCCTCGCGCCATATCCGCCGCGCCGCCTCGATCTCGGCGATCCGCTCGCCACCGCCCCGCGCCCCGGGCTCCTGACGGACACCGGCCTCGTGACCGACCCCGGGCTCCTGACCGGCATCGGCCTCCCTTCGGGCCCCGGCCTCCTGCGCGGCCTCCGCCACCAGCCGCTTCCACGTCGCGGCCAGCGCCGGATTCCGGAACAGTTCGCCCGGCCGCGGGGGCCGCCCGTCCGGCAGGTACACATCGGCCGAGGACGTCCACTCGGTCTCGAAGAGCTCCCGTACCGTCTCGACGGTCTCGCCGACGCGCTCCACGGGCGCGTGGCCGTGCTCCGCGTACCCGATGGCGTACTTCAGGACGTCCGCCAGGGACTTCGTGCCGTGGTCGCGCAGCAGCAGCATCCACGCGTCGAAGGCCCCGGGCACCGCGGCCGCGAGGGGTCCCGTACCGGGTACGAGATCCAAACCCAGTCCCCTGTAGTGGGCGATCGTGGCCCCGGCCGGTGCCACGCCCTGTCCGCACAGCACCCGTACCTCCCCGCCCGCCGGGGCGAGGATGATCGGCACCTCGCCGGCGGGCCCGTTGAGGTGCGGCTCGACGACGTGCAGCACGAATCCGGCGGCGACGGCGGCGTCGTACGCGTTGCCGCCGTCCTCCAGTACGGCCATCGCCGACTGCGAGGCGAGCCAGTGCGTGGAGGACACCATCCCGAAGGTGCCCTGAAGTGTGGGTCGGGTCGTGAACACGGGGAAACTCCTCACTGCGGCGGCGTCCGGCGATCGTATGCAGCCCGCTGTGCCCCTACACCGAGGGCTGCCAGGCCGTCGTCCCCAGGATGTTCTCGGGGCCGATGTCGAGCGGATACGGAGGCTGCACGGTCACGGTGTCGTCCCCCTTCTTCGGAGCGACGCGGAGGTAGACACCGTCCTGGTTGTGCATCCGCCAGTACAGGGCCGCGTGCGCGCTCTCACCGGGGGCGAGGGTCAGCGCCCGGGGTCCGGGGTCCTCCGGTGCCATGGACACCTTGTCCGTGCCCTCGACGGTCCGTACACCCGGGAAGGGGTCGCCCGAGGCGTCGAGGACGGTGACGGCCGGGTAGCCGTTCAACTTGTACGGGCGGTCACCGCAGTTGATGACGTCGAGGCCCATGGCGCGCAGCCCCATGGCCGCGTTGCCCTCGTCGGCCCGGAAGCGCAGGCCGGACGGCGGGCACCCCTGCCCCTCCTGCACGGGTACGGACGGAGAGTGCGTGGGGATCCCGGACTGAGGTGGGTTCGCCGCCCGGGTCGGCACGTCCACGGCCGGTGTCGGCGTCGGGGTGGGCCTGCGTTCGGGGTTGCTCTCCCGGTCCAGCTCGGCGGAGAGCCCGCAGCCGCTCACCCCCAGCACCAGCAGACAGGCGAGGGCGACGCTGCGAACCGGTCTCGGGCGTATCGCGATCACACGCCGATCATCACACGGGACCCCGACGGAACCCCTCACTCCGCCGTCCCTCGTGCCGCGACGAGCCCCGACTCGTAGGCGAACACGACCAGTTGGGCGCGGTCCCGGGCCGCGAGCTTGGTCATCGCGCGGCTCACGTGGGTCTTGACGGTGAAGGGGCTGATGACCATGTGGGCGGCGATCTCCTCGTTGGTGAGGCCGCGGGCGGCGAGCGCGGTGACCTCGCGTTCGCGGCGGGTGAGGCACTCCAGTCCGGGGGCGCTGGCCCGGTCCGGGGGCCTGGCCACGAACTCGCCGATCAGCGTGCGGGTGACGGACGGCGACAGCAGGGCCTCGCCGCGCGCGACGACCTCGATGGCCTGGAGCAGGTCGGCGGGCTCGGTGTCCTTGAGCAGGAACCCGCTGGCGCCGGCCCGCAGCGCCTCGAAGACGTACTCGTCCAGGCCGTAGTTGGTCAGCATCACCACGCGTACGCCGGACAGTGCCGGGTCCGCGGCGATGTGGCGGGTCGCCTCGATGCCCGTCATCACCGGCATCTGGACGTCGAGGAGGGCGATGTCCGGGACATGCGCGCGCACCAGCGCCAGGCCCTGTTCCCCGTCGGCGGCCTCGCCGACCACCTCGATGCCCTCCTCGGCGTCCAGGAGGGCCCGGAACCCGGCGCGCATCAGGGCCTGGTCGTCGACCAGCGCGACCCTGATCAGGCCGCTCACGGCAGGTCCAGCGGCACCCGGGCCCGTACCGAGAAGCCGCCCTCCGCGCGCGGGGCGGCGTGCAGGGTGCCGCCGAGGGCCGTGACGCGTTCACGCATACCGGTGATCCCGATGCCCTCGGCGCACGGCCGGGACGGTTCGGCGGTGCCGTCGTCGTCGACGCGGATCGTCAACTCGCGCTCTTCGTACTCCAGTTGGACGGCCACCTTGGCGGGTCCCGCATGCCTGGCGGCGTTCGTCAGGGCCTCCTGGACGATGCGGTACGCGGCGCGGTCCACGGTCGCCGTCAGCGGGCGCTCGTAGCCGGTCACGGTCAGGTCGACGGCGAGGCCCGCGGCCCGGGCGCGCTCCACGAGCAGGGCGGGGGTGCCGGTCGGCTCGTCGGTGCGCAACACCTCAAGGGTGGCGCGCAGTTCGCGCATGGCCTCGCCGCTCGCCTCCTGGATGGCGAGCAGGGCCGGGGGTATCTCCTCGCCGCGCTTGCGCGCGAGGTGGACGGCGACTCCCGCCTGGAGCTTGACGATCGAAATGCTGTGCGTGAGGGAGTCGTGCAACTCGCGGGCGATGCGCAGGCGTTCCTCGCCCGCGCGGCGCAGCGCCGCCTCCTCGCGGGTGCGTTCGGCCTCCAGCGCGCGCTGTTCGGTCTGGCGCAGATACGCCTGCCAGTTGCGGCCCGCGAGACCGGTGATCACGGCGCACAGGAACCAGCCGGCGAGCAACGCGGTCTGCTCGACGGTGTCCTGGGAGGTGACTCCCGTCGCGAGCCATGCCCCGAGGAACACCCCGCCCGCTGCCGCGGCCGCGCCCCGGCGTCCCACCTGTGCCGCCGTGTGGACCGCGGCCATCACCGGGAGGGAGGCCACCAGCCCGGGCTCTGTGTGCAGCACATAGCCGGAGAGCGCGGCCGTGGTGACGGCGAGCACCGCGCGAGGCGCCTTCCGGTACGCGGCCAGCGCGAGCGAACCGGTCACGATCAGCGCGTAGTCGACCGGCGCGGTGTCCTTGTCGAAGGCCGCCACGGACACGACGATCGCGCCGACCACGACGGCGAGCGCCACGTCGGCGAGCCGCTTGAGGGTGACCTGGTCCGCGTCCATCCCCGTACCGTAGACCGCCGTACCGACAGGGTCGTCAGCCCTGTGGACGGCCCCGCGACTACTCCCGGTGCAGTAGTCCGGCGCCCGGCGCGGTCGCGTCGGACCACCGCCAACTGCCTTCGGCCGTACGACGCCCCGAGGCGCCCTCGGGAGCGAGGGTTCTCGGCATGACCACACCCTTCAGCTACCCGTTCGTGACCACGCCCTTTCGCTACACCCAGCCTCCGCCGCCCAGGTCCGCCACCGGCCGGACCGCCGAGGTCTACCGACAGCTCTCCGAGGACTTCGGCGTCGACGGCGCGGTCACCTTCGTCGTCCTGTCCTCCGCGCCCGAACTCCTCGCCGCCGCCTGGGCCCTGATGCGTGAGTCGCTCCTCGCGGGCGACGGCAGCCGTACCGGCAAGGAGCTGGCCGCGCTCGGGGTGTCCCGCGCCAACAGGTGTCCGTTCTGCGTGGACGCGCACACCGTCCTGCTGCACGCCACCGGCAACCACGCCCTCGCGGAGCGGCTGGCCCGCGGCGGGACCCCGGACAAGGAGGTGCAGGCGCGCATGGTCGCCTGGGGCAGGGCGACCCGTGTCCCGGGCCACCCGGATCTCACCCCGCTGCCCTTCTTCGCCGGGCACACCGCCGCGTACGTGGGGACCGCCCTGACCTTCCACTTCATCAACCGGATCGTCTCGGCCCTGCTGACGGAGAACCTGCTGCCGGGCAACAGCCAGCGGTTCAGGCCGGTCCGCAGCCTCGCCGGCCGCTCCCTGGCGAAGACCCTGCGCCGGCGTCTCACCCCGGGGACGAGCCTCGCCCTCCTCGACGGCGACCCGGGCCCCGGCCCGTCCTGGGCGGCCGGCACGACGGTCGGCCCCGCCTACGCGGCGCTGCGGACGGCCGCCTCGGAGGGCGCCGGCCTGCTGACCGAGGCCGACCAGGACCTCGTACGAGACGTCGTCGCGGCGTGGGACGGTACGCATCAGCCGTTGGTGTGGGACGCCCTGCCCGACCGGCGGGACAGGCCCGGGGCGCGGCTGGCGTTACTGGCCGCGCTGGCTCCGTACCGGATCACCGACGAGGATGTGGCGGCGTGGAAGCAGCCGCCGTACACGGACCGCTGTCTGGTCCAGCTCGTCGCGTACGGTGCGTTCGCCGCCGTTGACCGCATCGAGCGGGCAATGCCCCTCGGTGCCCCGATATCGCACGGGGTGGTGGACCGTCAAGGGTGAGTCCCTGTCACCACCCGGGCACGGAGCGAGTTTGTACTACCGCCCCACAGGCAGGCATGTGACACTGGCGTCCCGTCCGCTGTGCGGACCCTCCGCACCGTCCCCCACGAAATGTGCGCCGTGCGTTCTCTCCCACTCGCTCTCACCGCGCGTCTGCTGCCGGTTGTCGTGCTCGCCCTGGCGGGCTGGTCGTTGTCGTCCGGGCCGTTCGCCGCGACCCCGGCCGCGGAGAAGAAGGCGGCCCCCGACGGCGGGGCGTCACCGTCCGCGCCGTCGACCGCTGCCGCGAGCCGCACCTACCGCGCCTCGCCCGCGCCCTGTACGGGCGTGTCGAAGAAGACGGTGACCTCGCTGGTGCCGGACGCCAAGACGGCCGGCAAGGAGATCCCGTCGACCGACGAGTCGCTGCGCCGCACCTGCTCGTGGAACGCGCTCAAGGGCTTCGACTACCGCTGGCTCGACATTTCGTACGAAATCAAGAAATCGGACCAGGCCGCCCAGGCCGCCTACAAGCAGCGCACGACGGAGAAGAGCGGCGGAGGCGTGGTTCCCGGTCTCGGGGACACGGCCTACTCGGTGGTGAACCTCACCACCGAGGACAAGCAGCAGACGCGCGAGGGCCAGGTGTTCGTCCAGGCGTCCAACGCCCTGGTGGTCATCACGTACAACGGCAGTGACTTCGAGTCGAAGAAGGCGCCGAGTACGGACGAGATCAACAAGGGCGCCATCAAGGCCGCCAAGGAGGCGATGGCCGCGCTGGAGGCCGCTCAGTAGGAGGGCTCCCAACGCGGCCCGCCGGCGTCAGGCCGGCTGGTCGGCCTTCTCCGTGCGCTCCTCCTCCCGCTCGGCCCGTGTCAGCGGCGCCATCAACGCGACGTACAGGACGAGCGACGAGGCGAGGCCGATCGCCCATCCGTAGTCCGCGAGCGGCTTGAGGAACGGGATGAGTCCGTCCGTCGGGAACGGGCCCAGCTTGGCGCCCTTGGCGTCGACGTTCGAGTACGAGCCGCCGATCGCCAGAACTCCGCCGACCGCGAAGGCCAGCACCGCGCGCCAGTTCCAGCCGTTCGTGTACCAGTAGCGTCCGCCGGGCGTGTACAGGTCGGCGAGATGCAGGACCGTACGGCGGATGATCCAGTAGTCGGCGATCAGGATGCCCGCGACCGTGCCGAGCAGGCCGCCGACCACTCCGAGCCAGGTGAAGATGTAGAACTCGGGCGTGGAGATCAGCTTCCACGGGAAGATCAGGATGCCGATGACACCCGTGATCAGCGCGCCCGTACGGAAGTTGATGAACTTCGGGGCCAGGTTGGACAAGTCGTAGGCAGGGGAGACCACGTTCGCCGCGATGTTGACGGAGATCGTGGCGATCAACACGATGAAGAGCGCGAAGAGCAGACCGAAGGCGTTGTCCGTCTTGGCCGCGAGGGCCACCGGGTCCCAGATCGCCTCTCCGTAGACGGCCTCGGAGCCGGAGGTGACCAGCACGGCGAGGATCGCGAAGAGCGTCATCGTCGTGGGCAGACCGAGGGACTGCCCCCAGGTCTGCGCCTTCTGGCTGGCGCCGAACCGCGTGAAGTCGGGGATGTTGAGGGACAGCGTCGCCCAGAAGCCGATCATGCCCATCAGGGACGGGAAGAAGACCGGCCAGAAGTCCGCGCCCCAGCCCAGCTTCGAGGGCTGGTCGAGCAGCGCGCCGAAGCCGTCGGCCTTGACCGCGATCCAGATGAGCAGCGCGAACGCGCCGACGATCACGACGGGCGCGGCCCAGTTCTCGAAGTGCCGCAGGAAGTCCATACCGCGGTAGATGATCGCGATCTGCAGGGCCCAGAACAGGATGAAGCAGAGCCACAGCGGCCACGGGTTGCCCGCGATCTTCCCCGCGTTCTCCCACTCACCGCCGGTGAGCTTGGAGCCCAGGGCGAAGATTCCGCTGCCGCCGATCCAGGTCTGGATGCCGAACCAGCCGCAGGCCACGGCGGCGCGGATCAGCGCCGGGATGTTGGCGCCGCGAAGACCGAACGAGGCTCGGGCGAGTACGGGGAACGGGATGCCGTACTTCGGCCCCGCGTGACCGGTGGCCAGCATCGGCAGCAGCACGATGATGTTGGCCAGGGCGATGGTGAAGACGGCCTGCTTCCAGTCCATGCCGAGGGCGACCAGGCCGGAGGCCAGGGTCCAGCTGGGAATGCAGTGGGCCATGGATATCCACAGCGCCGCGAAGTTGTACGTCGTCCACTTGCGCTCGGAGACGGGGACGGGACGCAGGTCCTCGTTGGCGAAGGGACTGTCGGCGGGGAAGGCCCCGGGGCTGAGTTCGATCCGGCCGTCGGCGTCGGCGGACTGGGATATCGGCGGCCCCGTGGGGACGGTTTCGGTCATGGGCAGGCCAATCAATGAGGCGGGACGGGAAAGGCCGTGCGGGTGGCGTCGTGGGGGTGGTGGTGCGGTGGTGCGGTCCCCTTCCCGGGGAGGTGGGAAGGGGACGACTTGAGCGGGTGGAACAGAGTGGAGCGGATGCCGTCAATGGTTGATGGATGGGTCGACCATCAACCACCGGGACAGGTCGTCAACCACCAGGACAGGTCGTCAACGACCGCGACCGGCCCTCAACCGTTGACGGCGGGAATGACCGTTGATCCATACGCCTCGATGACCGCCTCTTGAGCGTCATGCATGTCGTACAGAGCGAACTGGTCGACACCCAGCTCGCGCAGCGCGTTCAGCTTCTCGATGTGCTTCTCGGCCGTGCCGATCAGACAGAACCGGTCGACGATCTCGTCCGGCACGAACTGGGTGTCGGGGTTGCCGCTGCGTCCGTGGTGCGAGTAGTCGTAGCCCTCACGGGACTTGATGTACTCGGTGAGTTCGTCGGGTACGGCGGCGGAGTGCTCGCCGTACTTGGAGACGAGGTCGGCCACGTGGTTGCCGACCATCCCGCCGAACCAGCGGCACTGCTCACGCGCGTGGGCGAGCGCCTCGGGCGAGTCGTCCTCGGTGACATAGGCGGGCGCGGCCACACAGATCTTGACGTCGTCGGGGTCGCGTCCGGCCTCGGCGGCCGCGGTCTTCACGGCCTTGACCATGTACTCGGTCAGGTAGAGGTCGGCGAGCTGGAGGATGAAGCCGTCGGCCTCCTCGCCGGTCATCTTCAGCGCCTTGGGGCCGTACGCGGCCATCCAGACGGGGAGTTCGGCGCCGGGCTTGATCCACGGGAACTTGATGACCGTGCCGCCGAGGTCGGCCTCGTCACCGCGTCCGAGCGCCCGGATGACCTTCATGGCCTCGCTGATCCGGGCGAGCGTGTTGGGCTTGCGGCCTGCCACGCGCATCGCCGAGTCGCCGCGCCCGATACCGCAGACCGTGCGGTTGCCGAACATGTCGTTGAGCGTGGCGAAGGTCGAGGCGGTGACCTCCCAGGTGCGGGTGCCCGGGTTCGTCACCATCGGGCCGACCTTCAGCTTCGTGGTGTTGGAGAGGATCTGGCTGTAGATCACGAACGGCTCCTGCCAGAGCACGGCGGAGTCGAACGTCCAGCCGTACGTGAAGCCGTTGCGCTCGGCCCGCTTCATCAGGCTGATGACGCGGGAGGCAGGGGGGTCGGTCTGCAGGACGAGTCCGAAGTCCATGGCGCCACTCCTAGTCGCTCAGAGAAGGTACTGACAGGTGGAGCGGGGGGTGTAGACGCCGTGCCCGGCGCGCCCGGTGAACTCCCGCTCGGTGATGACGAGTTCGCCCCGCGAGAGGACCGTCTCAACGCGGCCGGTGGTGTGCTTTCCCTCGTACGCCGAGTAGTCGACGTTCATGTGGTGCGTCTCGGCGGACATGACCTGCTCGGCGTGCGGGTCGTAGATGACGACGTCCGCGTCGGCGCCCGGCGCGATCGTGCCCTTCTTCGGGTACAGGCCGAACATCCGGGCCGGGGTGGCGCAGGCGATCTCGATCCAGCGGCGGCGCGTGATGTGTCCGTCGACGACGGCCTGGTGGAGCAGGTCCATGCGGTTCTCGACGCCCGGCAAACCGTTGGGGATCTTCGAGAAGTCGCCGCGGCCCAGCTCCTTCTGGCCGACGAAGCAGAAGGGGCAGTGGTCGGTGGAGACGACCTGGAGGTCGTTGGTGCGCAGGCCCCGCCACAGGGCGGCCTGGTGTTCCTTGGGCCGCAGCGGCGTCGAGCACACGTACTTGGCGCCCTCGAAGTCGGGCTCCGCGAGGTTGTCGGTCGACAGGAACAGGTACTGCGGGCAGGTCTCGCCGAAGACGTTCAGGCCCTCGTCGCGTGCGCGCGTCAGCTCGGCGACCGCCTGCTGCGCCGAGACGTGCACGACGTACAGCGGGGCTCCGGCGACCTGGGCGAGCTTGATGGCGCGATGCGTGGCCTCGGCCTCCAGCAGCGCTTTGCGGACCTCGCCGTGATAGCGCGGATCGGTCTCGCCGCGTGCCAGCGCCTGCTCCACCAGCACGTCGATCGCGATGCCGTTCTCCGCGTGCATCATGATCAGGCCGCCGTTCTCGGCGGAGCGCTGCATGGCGCGCAGGATCTGGCCGTCGTCGCTGTAGAAGACGCCGGGGTAGGCCATGAACTGCTTGAAGGAGGTGACGCCCTCCCCGACCAGCAGGTCCATCTCCTTGAGCGTGTCCTGGTTCACGTCGGAGACGATCATGTGGAAGGCGTAGTCGATGGCGCACTTGCCGTCGGCCTTGGCGTTCCAGGCGTCGAGGCCCTCGCGCAGCGAGTGGCCGACGCTCTGCACCGCGAAGTCGACGATCGTGGTCGTGCCGCCCCAGGCGGCGGCGCGGGTGCCGGTCTCGAAGGAGTCGGAGGCGAAGGTGCCGCCGAACGGCAGCTCCATGTGGGTGTGGGCGTCGACGCCGCCCGGGATCACGTACTTCCCGGTGGCGTCGATGGTCCGCTCGGCCGTCCAGGCCTCGGCGGCGGGGGTGCCGCTCGCGGCGAGGGCGGCGATTCGGCCGTCCTCTACCAGGACGTCCGCGTGGAGTTCGTCCGACGCGGTGATCACTAGGCCACCGCGGATGACTGTACGGGTGCTCATGGTTTCCTCTCCTGTCGTGGGTTCCCCGGTGGGATGCGGTCGTTGGGTACGTGCGGGTGCTTCGTGGCTGGTCGCGCAGTTCCCCGCGCCCCTTAAAGACCCAGGGCGCGGGGGGCCTCCGACGTGATCCGCGGTCAGAGCACCCACCAGGGAGCCGATCAGGGAGACGTCAGGGGCTCGTACGCCTCCGGGCGGCGGTCGCGGTAGAACTGCCAGCGGTCGCGTACCGCGCGGAGCTTGGCCATGTCCAGGTCGCGGACGACGAGTTCGGTCTCCTTGTCGCTCGCCACCTCCCCGACGAACTGGGCCTCCGGGTCCACGAAGTACGAGGTGCCGTAGAAGTCGTTGGAGCCCAGCTCCTC
The DNA here is from genome assembly GCF_042715345.1 of Streptomyces sp. NPDC058697. Classification (NCBI taxonomy): domain Bacteria; kingdom Bacillati; phylum Actinomycetota; class Actinomycetes; order Kitasatosporales; family Streptomycetaceae; genus Streptomyces; species Streptomyces sp. NPDC058697. Next base: position 32,096 of record NZ_JBHXSU010000042.1, on the reverse strand, counting down.
CACGCCCACACGGTTGATGGCGCCCACGAAGTACTCGTTGGCGACGGCCGCGGCCGGCTGCTCCAACTGCCAGAGGTAGGCGGACAGTCCGCGCGAGGTGGCCGACGGGTTGAAGACGATCTCGGCCCCGGCGAGACCCAGCGCGCGCCAGCCCTCCGGGAAGTGCCGGTCGTAGCAGATATAGACGCCGATCTTGCCGACCGCGGTGTCGAAGATCGGCCAACCGGCGTTGCCGGGGCGGAAGTAGAACTTCTCCCAGAAGCCCTCGACCTGCGGGATGTGGTGCTTTCGGTACTTGCCGAGGTACGAGCCGTCGGCGTCGATCACCGCCGCGGTGTTGTAGAGGACGCCGGGCTGCTCCTCCTCGTACATCGGCAGCACGAGGACGATGCCCAGTTCCCTGGCGAGCGCCTGGAAGCGCTGGACGATCGGGCCCTCGGGGATCTGTTCGGCGTACTCGTAGAACGCCTTGTCCTGGACCTGGCAGAAATAGGGCCCGTAGAACAGCTCCTGGAAGCACAGGACCTGAGCACCCTGTGCGGCCGCGTCGCGGGCCGCCTGCTCGTGGACCTGGATCATCGATTCCTTGTCGCCCGTCCACGCGGTCTGGAAGACGGCGGCGCGAATCACTCTGCTCATCGGGACCTCCGGTCGCTCGGTGTGCTGGGGCGGGCGTCGGAAGTGCCGTCGTCCGCCCGGAGGGCGGGCCCTGCGGCGTCCGGTGCGTGCTCTCGGCGTGCCGGGCGCAAGTCCTCGTACTGGACGTACTTGGGCTTGTGCCCGGTGCGGCGAGAGTGCGTGCCGGGCGTCGTAGGGCAGACGGAACTTCCGACGCCCGCCCCAGGAGCCTAGGAAGTCCTGAAGTCCTCTTTGAGTTGCAGCGTGTCACGTCTGAGGGCGTGTGGCGTTCCACGGTGTCACCCTTGCCAAGGCCCATGTTTCACCACCGTTTTCCCAGGTCTTCCCATGTTTCGGAGCTGTTGCGCGTCGAGAGTCTCAGCCCTGTTGCGCGTCGTGCGCGAGGAGGGCGATGTGCACGGAGGCGGCCTGTTCGAAGTCGTCGAGGTCGACGCCAAGCCGCGTCTCTATCGCTTCCAGCCGCCGGTACAGCGCGGGTCGCGAGACATGGTGGAGCTGCGCGGTACGCGACTTGTTGCGGCCGGTGGCGAGATACGTCCGCAGCACCGGCAGCAGCTCCGACTCGGCGTCGGCCCCGCACAGCAGCCCGTCCAGCTCCCGCTCGGCGAAGGACTGGACGTGCGGATCGTCCCGCAGCAGCCGGACCAGCCCGCGCAGATGCACGTCCCGCAGCCGCACCACGACCGGCAGGTCGAGGCCTGCGGGGCTCTCGGCGACGGCGTCGGCCACGTGCTGGGCCTCGCGCAGCCCGGCGGGCACGTCGTCCCACCCGGTCCGCGCGTCCGCCGCCGCGACGACGGCCGCCTTGCAGTCGCCCGCCGCACCACCGCCCGCCTCCGTACGCAGCCGGGTGGCGAAGTGGGCGGCCAGCGCCTCGGCGTCCTGGTCCCTGGCCAGGCTCAGCAGTACGGCGACGACCCCGTCGGCCAGCTCGGCGACGAGCCCGGGAAGACCCAACAGGCGCAGCACGCGGTCGAGTTGGGCCGCCTCTCCGTTCCGTACGACCAGGGGCACGAACGTCCGGCGGTTGACCGGCAGTCCGGCCGCCCGGGCCCGGGGCAGCAGTTGGCGGGCCGGTACGACTCCGGAGACGAGGTCGGTGAGCAGGCTCTCGGCGGACTGCTCCTCCCAGGAGTGCACGGTGCCGCCGAGCATGCGGTGCAGGACCAGGGCCTCGGCCCCGCGGTCGGCGAGCAGCCGTCCGGTGGCGGCGTCGCCGCGGTAGCCGCACAGCACGATGCGGCCCCAGCGCTCGCCGCGTCCGCCCAGTTCGGCACGGACCCAGCCGTCGCCCTCGCTGCCGCCGGCCTGCCGCGCGATGCGCTCCCAGTCGCGCAGCACGTCGTCGACCGCGGACCGCTCCCCCGCCGTGGCGAGGACGCGGTGAGCGAGGTTGGTGACGACGACGGGGCACGCGCTGTGCGAGGCGATCTCGTCGAGCATCCGCTGCAGCGGGGCACCCGCCGTGATGAGCCCGGTCAGCGCCGTCCGGACGGACTCGGACAGGCTGACGGCCGCGAACTTCCTTCGTACGAGCCTGGATTGGACCTCTTCGGTCAACTCCGCGAAGGGGAAAGGCCGGTGCAGGACCACCATCGGCAGCCCGCACCGCTCGGCAGCCCGGCGCATCACCTCGGGCGGGGTCGGGAAGGCCCGGCCGAGTCCGAGGACGACGGCCGAGGCCTCCGCGCGGTGCAGTGAGCGGATGTACTCGGCCTGGGCCTCCGGGTCGCCCGCGAGCAGCACCCCGGTGGTGAGGACCATCTCGCCGCCGCTGAGCATCACGCCGACGTCGGCGGCCTCGGCGACGTGCACCCAGCGCACGGGCCGGTCGAGCTGGCTCGCGCCGGCCACCACCTCGGGTTCCCCGGCGAGCACCCGCTCCAGGGCGAGGACCTGACGGACCGACAGGGCGGGTTCCAAGGCGGTGGTCATGCGGCGAACCTTCAATCTTGCGTTGCTGAACGCTCCGGAACTGACCGCTCCTCAGATCTGACTATTCGTCAGAACCGAGTGCCTCTCAGAACCGAGTGCTGCTCAGACCTGAGTGCTCCGCAGAGCGCGCTCCAGGATCGCGGCGCCCTCCTCGGCCTCCGCGACGGTGAGCGACAGCGGTGGGGCGATGCGCAGGACGCTGGTGTTGTGGCCACCGCCCTTGCCGATCAACAGCCCTCCCTCGCGGGCCGCTTCGAGCACGGCGGCGGCCGCGTCCGGGTCTGCCTGGTCGGTGCCGGGCTTCACCAGCTCGATGCCGATCATGAGCCCGCGGCCCCGGACCTCGCGTACGCCCGGCAGTTGCGCGGCGACGGCCCGCAGCCGCTCGATGAGCAGACCGCCGACGCGGCGGGCGTTGCCCTGGAGATCGTGTTCCAGGAGGTACGTGAGGTTGGCGAGGCCCGCGGCCATGGTGATCTGGGTGCCGCCGAACGTCGAGATGGAGTTGGAGTCCAGGCAGTTCATGATCTCGGCGCGGGCGACGACGCCGCCGATGGACATGCCGTTGCCGATGCCCTTGGCGAAGGTCAGCATGTCCGGCGGACCGTTCTGGCCGTGTGCCTGCCAGCCCCAGAAGTTGTCGCCGGTCCTGCCCCAGCCGGTCTGTACCTCGTCGGCGATCCAGAGGATGCCGCGCTCCTGGAGGACCTCGCGGAACGCCGCGTACAGGCCGTCCGGCGGTGCGGTGAATCCGCCGACTCCCTGGATGGGCTCGGCGATCAGGGCGGCGGGCGCACGGACGTGGCCGAGCAGGTCCTCCAGGTCGGCGACGCAGGCCGCGATGAAGCCGGCGTCGTCGAGATCGGCGTACGGGCCGCGGGTGCGGACACCGCCATGCACGTAGAGCGTCTGGAGGGGCGAGAGGCTGGTCGGCGACCAGCCCTTGTTGCCGGTGATGCCGACCGCGGTGAACGAGCGGCCGTGGTAGCTGTTGCGCATCGCCAGGATCTGGTTGCTGCGGCGGTACGCGGTGGCAAGCAGCAGGGCCGTGTCGTTGGCCTCCGTGCCGGAGGTCGTGAAGAACACGCGCGCGTCCGGGATGCCCGACAGCTTGGCGATCCGCTCGGCGAGGTCGACCATCGGCCGGTTGAGGTACAGCGTGGAGGAGTGGATGATCCGGCCTGCCTGCTCGCTGACGGCCTTCGTCACCTCGGGCAGGGCGTGCGCGGTCATCGTGGTGAGGATGCCGCCGAAGAAGTCGAGGTACTTGTTGCCCTCGGCGTCCCAGACGTGGCGGCCCTCGCCGTGGCTGAGCTCGATGGGGTCGGCGTAGTAGAGGGCCAGCCAGTCGGGGAGGACGGACCGGTGGCGCTGGTACAGGTGCTTGGCCGAGCCGTGGGCCGGGCTCGGGGATGCGTCTGTTGTCACGGCTGCACCAGCCCTTCGTAGGCGTCGGGGCGGCGGTCCCGGTAGAAGGCCCACTGCTGGCGGACCTCCTCGATCAGGTCGAAGTCGAGGTCGCGGACGACGAGTTCCTCGCTCTTGTCGCTCGCGGTCTCACCGACGAACTGGCCGCGCGGGTCGACGAAGTACGACGTCCCGTAGAAGTCGTTGTCCCCGTACTCCTCCTCGCCCACACGGTTGATCGCGGCGATGTAGTACTCGTTGGCGACGGCCGCGGCGGGCTGCTCCAGCTGCCAGAGGTAGGAGGACAGACCGCGGGAGGTCGCCGACGGGTTGTAGACGAGCTGCGCGCCGTTCAGGCCGAGCTGGCGCCAGCCCTCGGGGAAGTGCCGGTCGTAGCAGATGTAGACGCCGACCTTGCCGACCGCGGTGTCGAAGACGGGCCAGCCGAGGTTGCCCGGTTTGAAGTAGTACTTCTCCCAGAAGCCCTTGACCTGGGGGATGTGGTGCTTGCGGTACTTGCCGAGGTAGGTGCCGTCGGCGTCGATCACCGCGGCCGTGTTGAAGTAGAACCCGGACTGTTCGACCTCGAAGACCGGGACCACGATCACCATGCCGGTCTCGCGGGCGAGCTCCTGCATACGGGTGACGGTGGGGCCGTCCGGTACCGGTTCCGCCCAGCGGTAGTGCTCCGGCTCCTGGACCTGGCAGAAGTAGGGGGCGTTGAAGACTTCCTGGAATCCGATGATCTTCGCACCCTGACGGGCCGCCTCGCGGGCGTGCTCCTCATGCTTGGCGACCATGGATGCGGTGTCGCCGGTCCAGGTGGCCTGGACCAGAGCGGCGCGTACGACGTTGGCCATGAGCTGCTCCTTCGACGGGACGTCAGAGAGCTTCTACGCCCGTAGATGGTGGGCGTAGAGCCCCGAAAGTAGGCGGAGGCGCTGCGCTGGGCAAGACCATCGTCGTTAACCGGCTGAGTCGATCTTGTTTCCTACCCCTGTGGGTTAGCCTCCGGCGGTTCGGGGCGCCTTCCGGGGTGGGTGGTGCGGTCGCCTCCGGCGGTTTGGAACGCCTTCCGGGGTGGGTGGTGCGGATCGTGGGCGGGTGCGGGTCGTCGTGGGCCGGTCGCGCAGTTCCCCGCGCCCCTGATGAGTGGGCCGGAGCCTGGAATGTGAACTTCCCGGAGCGCACCGCAGGCACACATCCCGCCGGCCGCGACCCAGGGTCAAGCCGTGTAGCCCGCCACCCTCAGCGCGTGGATCAGGTCCCAGTGGCGTTGTTGGGAGACGTGGCGGGCCGCTTCGAGGAGGAGGGGGATGAGGCGGGGCGGGTCGGTCTCGACGCTGCGGGCGGCCTCTTCGGGGGTGCGGATGCGGACGTACGCGTCGAGGAGGGCCCGGACCTCGCGGTGGCGGTCCTCCCCGACCAGGCCGAGTACGGCCTCGCCTATCTCCGGGGCGGGGCGCACGACGCCCTGGCGGAGCATCTGGTCGCCGTCCGTGGTGCGGCCCGCCACCGCGAGCGCGTCGGCGGCGGCGACCAGGCGGTCGGCGGGCAGGGAGGCGGCCTCCCAGAGGAGGGTGGCCCAGTCGGCGCCCAGGCCCGCTCGGTGGAGCTCGGCGGCGAGGAGCGGGAAACGGGCGGCCGGCCAGTACGCGGCCTCGACCAAGACGGCGTGCGCCTCGCCGCTGTGGCCCTCGCGCCGCAGCCGGACGAGCCGCTCGACGGTCTGGACGGTGGTCCGGCGCGCCTCGTCGTCCAGCGGCTCACGCCGCGCCTTCGGCCGCGCGGGCTCATCGGCGGCTCTGGCGAAGCGGGCCCCGCGCAGCGTGGGCTCCGCGGTGGACGGTACGGGCATGGCCGGTTCGGCGGCCGCGGCGGCGTCCTCGTCCATCATCCCGGCGAACCGGGCACTCCCGCGCGCACGGCGCTTCGAGCGCTGCTTGGGGGCGCGGGTCTTGGCGGGCTCGGGAGGCTCGGGGGCCTCCTCCTGGGCGGCGGCGGGGTGCGGGTCGGCCTCGGGAGCCGGTGCCGGTGCCGCGGCCCGCCAGGCGCTCTGTTCGGCCGCCTGCCGGGCGGCCTGTCCTGCGGCCCGGTCCGCGGACGCGTCGCGCCACAGGTCCGGCCAGTCGTCCTCGTCCGGCGCGGGGCACTGCGGGCCTCCGCGTCCCGTGGACGGACCGCCGCCGGTCCCGCCGTCGCTGCGGTCGTTCCTGGGCTCCTCGTCCCAGAAGACGTCGGTGCCGATCTCGCCGGGTGGGATGGTCAGTGTTCCCTGCGCCCTGCCGCTGACCGCGCGTCGGTCCAACTCGTCCATGCGGGAGCGGAGTTCGGCGCAGCGGGCCGTCGCGCGGTCGTGGTCGTCGCGGGCCCAGGCCAGGTCGACGCGGTAGGACTCGGCCTCGTCCCGGTCGGTGGCCGTACGGAGTGAGCGGCCGAGTTCCGAGAGCCGTTCGGCGGCGTAGCGCTGTTCGCGGAGCATGACGTCGAGGCGGTCGCCGAGGGCGTCACGGCCACCGGGCCGTGCGTCGTACGCGGCGAGGGACGCGCCGTGCAGCGCCCGCGCCCGGTCGGACTCCTGGGCGGCGGCGCGGTCGCCGAACTCCGCGGCGACGTCCTGGAGGAGCGCCTGCACGACGTCCCAGGGCGGCACCTCGGTGCCGTCGAGACAGGCCCGCATCCCCTCGGGATCGCGCTGCCAGAACACGCCGCACCAGCCGCCGCCCTGGTCGAGCCGGGACAGCAGGCCATTGAGATATTGCGCGAACTCCCGCACCTGGCCCGGGAGTTGTTCCACCGCCATTACCTTCACCCCACGCCAGACTGGAGTACTCCGGTTCGATAGAAAACACCGCTCGTGTTACGGAATGGCTACAACGAGTTTTCGACCCGGACGCAGAGTGCGGTTACTGACCCGGAACGTGACGTGAGGCACCCCGGACATGACGGGGTGTCACCTGTACGTCACGCCGGGGCGAGTGCACAACTGCCCGCGATCTCGTCCATCGAGAGGCCCAGCACGCGCGCCAGCGCCGCCACCGTGAAGAAGGCGGGGGTCGGTGCGCGGCCGGTCTCGATCTTGCGGAGGGTCTCGGCGGAGATGCCCGCACTCGCGGCGATCTCCACCATGCTGCGGCCGCCGCGGGCCTCACGCAGCAGCTTGCCGAGCCGCTCGCCGCGTTCGTGCTCTTCGGGGGTCAGCGGGGTTCGCACCATGCGCCCACCCTAGTACCGGCGACCGTTATTCGAATAGGCGGGCGGAGGCCATCGCACACACCTCGACCGGTATAGTAATTGGAATGGTGGAACTGAAGACGGACGCGTCCATCGACGCGATGTACGAAGCGGGCCAGGTCGTGGCCCGTGCCCTCACGGCGGTGCGGGAGGCCGCCGGCGTGGGCGTCTCGCTCCTGGAGCTGGACGAGGTCGCGCACCAGGTCCTGCGGGACGCGGGCGCGGGCTCCCCCTTCCTCGGCTATCGCCCCTCCTTCGCTCCCGTGCCCTTCCCGGCCGTCATCTGCGCCTCCGTGAACGACGCGATCGTGCACGGCATCCCGACCGGCCACCGGCTGCGGGACGGCGACCTGGTCTCGATCGACTTCGGCGCCGAACTCGGCGGCTGGGTGGGCGACTCGGCGATCAGCTTCGTGGTCGGCACACCGCGCCCCGCCGACCTGCGCCTCGTCGAGACCGCCGAGCGGGCCCTCGCGGCGGGCATCAAGGCGGCCGTCGTCGGCAACCGCATCGGCGACATCGCGCACGCGATCGGCACGGTGTGCCGCTCGGCGGGGTACGGCATCCCGAACGGCTTCGGCGGCCACGGCATAGGCCGCCGCATGCACGAGGACCCGCCCGTCCCGAACGAGGGGCGGCCCGGCCGCGGCCTGCCGCTGCGGCACGGCATGGCCCTCGCCATCGAGCCGATGCTCATCGCCGGCGGCACGGACGAGTACCACGCCGCCGCCGACGGCTGGACCCTCCGCACGAACGACGGCACCCGGGCGGCCCACGCGGAGCACACGGTGGCCATCACGGACGCGGGCCCGCGCATCCTGACGGCCCGCTGACCGCCCGCAGCCCTCCAACGGTCCGAGGGCCGCCGGCCTACGGCGCCGGCCGCACCACCATCGCCGAGCCGCCGCCCCGGCGTACGGTCTCGGCTGCAGCCAGCCACCTGCCGTCCGGGAGGCGTTGGACGCCGGTCGCCGCGCCGATCTCCGGGTTCTGCCGGAAGCCGTGGCCCAGCGACTCCAACCGGGTCCTCAACTGGCTGTTCCACAGGCCCGGTTCGAGCTCGGTGGTCGTCTGGTTGCGCTGGCTGGCGCGCGGGGCGGCGATCGCGTCGACGAGCGGGAGGCCCCGGTCGACGAACCCGGTCAGCGTCTGCAGGACCGTCGTGACGATGGTCGCGCCACCGGGCGAGCCCAGCGCCACCACCGGCTTGGCGTGCGCGTCGAGGACGATCGTCGGCGAGATCGACGAACGCGGGCGCTTGCCCGGACCGGGCAGGTTCGGGTCGTGCACGGCCGGGCTCGCCGGAGCGAAGGAGAAGTCCGTCAGCTCGTTGTTGAGGATGAACCCACGGTCGGGGACGGTGATCCCGCTTCCGCCGGTCTGCTCGATGGTGAGGGTGTACGCGACGACGTTGCCCCACTTGTCGGCCGCAGTGAGATGGGTCGTGTTCTCACCCTCGTACGTCGTCGGCGCGGCCGTGCCACCGGCCGCGCACGCCGCCGGATCGCGTGGATCGCCGGGCGCCAGCGGGCTCGTCAGCACCGCGTCGTCCTTGATGAGGCACTCGCGCGAGTCGGCGTACTTCTGCGAGAGGAGTTCCTTCGTCGGTACGTCCTCGAAGGCCGGGTCGCCCACCCAGCGCCCCCGGTCCGCGAAGGCGATCCGGCTCGCCTCGATGAAGCGGTGCAGGTACTGGACGTCCGTGGCCTTCGAAAGGTCGGTGTTCTCAAGGATGTTGAGGGCCTCACCGACCGTGGTGCCACCGGAGGACGAGGGCGCGATCGAGTAGACGCCCAGTCCGCGGTACGAGGTCTTCGTGGGCGCCTGCCGCTTCGCCTCGTACTTCGCCAGGTCCTTCAGGGACAGCTCGCCGGGGCGCGCGTTGTAGCCCGAACCCGGGTCCACCGGCGGCTTGTTCACCGTGGCGACGATGTCCTTGGCCAGCTGTCCGCGATAGAGCGCGCCGACGCCCTTGCGGCCCAACTCCTCGTACGTACGGGCCAGATCGGGGTTCTTGAACGTCGAGCCGACCACCGGCAGCGCACCGCCCGGCAGGAACAGCTCGGCCGTGTCGGGGAAGTTCCGGAACCGCGCCTCGTTGGACTCGGTCTGCGAGCGGAACGTGGCGTCGACGGTGAACCCGTCGCGCGCGAGCCGCTCCGCGGGCTTCAGCAGCGATCCGAGCCGCTTGCTGCCCCAGCTGTCCAGCGCCTTCTGCCAGGTGGCGGGCGTCCCGGGCGTGCCCACGCCCAGCCCGCTGGTCACGGCGTCGGCGAACGGGATCGGCCGGCCGTTCTCCAGGAAGAGCCCCGAATCGGCCGTCAGGGGCGCCGTCTCACGGCCGTCGATCGTGCGCACCGTACGGGACTTGGCGTCGTAGTAGACGAAGTAGCCGCCCCCGCCGATGCCCGAGGAATACGGCTCGGTGACGCCGAGCGCGGCCGCCGTGGCGACGGCCGCGTCCACCGCGTTGCCGCCCTTGCGGAGGATCTCGATCCCGGCGGCCGACGCGTCCGCGTCCACGCTCGAAACGGCCCCGCCGTACCCGACGGCGACCGGCACCTTCTCGACCGGACCCGAGCCCCCGGAAGACCCTGAGGAGGGCGGTGCGGCCCCCACCGACATCACCGCGGCCGAAACCGCCACCACAGCCAGACTCCGCGCGACCGAGCGCCCCATCCGTACCTCCAGTAAACGACCGTCTGCGCAGCGTAACTTCCTCGGCATGGCCGCGTCAGGTCCCTCTCGAACACCGGTACAGGTGCCCGCTAGCATGCGCGCCCATGAATGACGACGTGCGCAACATCGTCCTCGGCGTGCTCGCGGCCGGCCTCAGCGCCGCGCTGGGCTGGCTCGCCCGTACGTATCTGTGGAAGCGCAAGCTGCGCCGCAAGCAGGCCTTCTTCGGTCTGCCCGACAACTCCGAGTCGCTCCTGGTGGTCAACCGCGAGGCCGGCGGCCCGGAACTCTCGGTGATGCGCCATGACGTCTTCGCGCTGCTCGAACTCTCCGCCCTGATCAAGGACTGCGGCGCCCATGCCCAGGTGATCGCGCACGACGCGGCGCAGCAGGGCTTCGGGGAGCGCACGGAGTTCTGCGTGGGCGGGCCGTCGTCGAACCGGCGCATGGCCGCGCATCTGCACTCCCTGCTGCCCGGGATCCGCGTCAACGTCGACCCCGAACCGGGCCCGGACCGCGGCGCGTTCCAGATAGGCAGCGAGCGCTACCGGCTGGAGCCCGGCAAGGGCGAGTACGTGATTCTCGCCCGGCTCACGGCGGGCAACACGGCACGGCCCGTCTTCCTGTTCTGCGGCCAGCGCGCGATCACCAACCAGGCCGCGACCCGCTATGTCGCCCGCAACCACGAACGACTGGCGCGCAAACACGGCAACAACTCCTTCGTGATCCTCCTGAAGGTCGTGAACTCCCAGGCGTACGGGCCGGATGTCGTCGAGCTCGTCGCGGACGTCACTCGCGCCTCACAGACCGCACTGCCTGCGGTTCCCGCACGGAGCACCCACCGGGCCTCCTAGGTTCCAGCACATTTCAACAATCGTTACTCGTGCGTAACTTACCGACGGGTTACTTGCGGTAAGCCAACGAGGTTACCGTCGGGTCACTTTGGCACTTACACGTGTGAGGAGTGATCTGTGGGACACCCGCGCAAGGCCCTGCGTACCACCGCCGTAGGTGTCGTCTCGGCGACCCTGATCGCCGGCACGGCTCTCGGGATCGCCCCGGCCGCACAGGCGGCGCCCGCCGCTGTCCGGTTCGTCGACATCACCGGGGACGGCGGGACCGTCCTCAAGGCCAACGTCGTCATGCCCGCGAACGCCGACGCCACCCGCGCCTACCCGCTCATCGTGCTGCCCACGAGCTGGGGCCTGCCCCAGATCGAGTATCTCGCCCAGGCCCAGAAACTCGCCGACTCCGGCTATGTCGTGGTGAGTTACAACGTCCGCGGCTTCTGGCAGTCGGGCGGAGAGATAGAAGTAGCGGGTCCACCCGACATGGCCGACGCCTCCAAGGTCATCGACTGGGCCCTCGCCAACACCCCCTCCGACGCCCGGAACATCGGCATGGCGGGCGTCTCGTACGGCGCCGGCATCAGCCTGCTCGCCGCCGCGCACGACAAGCGCGTCAAGGCCGTCGCGTCCCTCAGCGGCTGGGCCGACCTCATCGACTCGATCTACTCGGGCCGCACCCAGCACTCCCAGGCCGCCGCCCTGCTCAACGGGGCGGGCCAGATCACCGGCCGCCCCAGCGCCGAACTCCAGCAGATCTTCAAGGACTTCTTCGCATCCAATCTCGACAAGGAGCAGGAGCTGATCGCCTGGGGGAAGAAACGTTCACCCTCGACCTACGTCGACCAGCTCAACAAGAACGGCGCGGCGATCCTGCTCGCCAACGGCTGGGGCGACACGATCTTCCCGCCCAACCAATACGCCAAGTTCTACGAGCAGTTGACCGGCCCGAAGCGGCTGGAGTACCGGCCGGGCGACCACGCCACCGCAGAGGTGACCGGTCTCTTCGGGCTCCCGAACGACGTGTGGACGGACACGGGCCGCTGGTTCGACCACTACCTCAAGGGCGTGGACAACGGCATCGACCGCGAACAGCCGGTCCAGCTCAAGTCCCGTTCCACCGGCGGCTACGAGGGCTATCCGGACTGGAAGTCGGTCGGCGCGACGCGCAAGAAGATCGCCCTCGCCGGCTCCACCACGATCCGCGCGAACGTCAACTCGGGCGCGGACGGCGGGATCATCTTCCTCTCCAGCATCCTCGACCAGCTCGCCCAGCTGCCGCCGGTGGCGTCGATCCCGCTGCTGCCGCGCCGGTACGCGGCGGTCTGGCAGTCGGAGAAGTCCACGAGTGCCCAACGGGTGCGCGGCACCACGAAATTGCACACAACCCTCACGAGTACCAAGGAGAGCGGCACCCTCGTCGCGTACCTCTACGACGTGGGCCCGCTCGGCCTCGGCAAGCTGGTCAGCAACGCGCCGTACACCTTCCACGGGCAGACGCCCGGCAAGCCGTTCGGCGTCGACCTGGAGCTGTTCTCCACGGCCTACGACGTACCGGCAGGGCATCGACTCGCCCTGGTGGTCGACACGGTCGACCCGCTCTACATCGAGCACAACCCGACCGGCGCGCAGCTGACCTTCTCCTCGCCCGCGGCCGACCCGTCGTACGTGTCGGTACCGCTGCGCGAGCAGTGATCTCCGGCTGCTGCCGGGCGGGCCATTGCCCCTCGCTACCGCGTGCCCGGCAGCAGCGTCCCTGGTTCGGCCGGGGTGGTGTCCACGGCCTCTGTCCCCATCACCACGGCAGTGAACGGCATATCGTAGTCGAGGTTCGGCGCGGTCGGCCCGTCGGCCCGGAGGGACTCCGCGGCGGATCCGGGCACCGGAATCAACTCCGCTCCATGGGCGCGGAGTTGGGACGGGAACGGAAGTTGCGGCGGGAGTGACGGCGGGAGTGTGATCATGATCTCGCTCCCCCGCTCAGTGCTTGAGGATCTTCGAGAGGAAGTCCTTGGCGCGGTCGCTGCGCGGGTTGGTGAAGAACTCCTCGGGGGTGCGGTCCTCGACGATGCGGCCGTCGGACATGAAGACGACACGGTTCGCGGCCGAGCGGGCGAAGCCCATCTCGTGGGTGACGACCACCATGGTCATGCCCTCGCGCGCGAGCTGCTGCATGACCTCAAGGACCTCGTTGATCATCTCCGGGTCGAGGGCCGAGGTCGGCTCGTCGAAGAGGAGCGCCTTGGGGTCCATGGCGAGGGCGCGGGCGATGGCCACGCGCTGCTGCTGACCGCCGGAGAGCTGGGCCGGATACTTCGGAGCCTGCGAGACGAGGCCCACACGGTCCAGGAGTTCGAGCGAGCGCTTGTCGGCGTCGGCCTTCTTGCGGCCGCGCACCTTGATCTGACCGAGCGAGACGTTCTGCAGGACCGTCTTGTGCGCGAAGAGGTTGAACGCCTGGAAGACCATCCCTACCTCGGCGCGGAGCATGGCGAGGTCCTTGCCCTCCTCCGGCAGCAGTTTCCCGTCGAGCTTGATCTCTCCGGAACGGATCGTCTCCAGCCTGTTGATGGCCCGGCACAGAGTCGATTTCCCCGACCCCGAAGGGCCGATGACCACGACCACCTCCCCCTTGCCGACGGTGAGGTTGATGTCCTGGAGGACATGCAGCTCCCCGAAGTACTTGTTGACGTCACGCAGCTCGATCAACGGATCGACGGCCATCCTCAGCCCTACCCACTCTCAGCTGTGTCGCGATTCCCGCAAGCTATCCACACAAGAGTGGAGTTAGTACCCGACACGCACTTTTCGGGCATTAGCCGTATTTAAGGCGGGAGCCAGGGCCAGAACCCTACGCCTCAGCGACCTCGGCGTACAGCTGAGAGAGTTCGGGAGCACCGCTGGCCGCCCACTCGTGGCCGACGGAGACCACGTCGAACTCACGGCCGGAGGCCAGTCGCACGACCGGCTGACCGCCCGGCCAGATCTCCCAGACGGCGCCGGGGACCGTGCGCACGATGACCGTGCCGAGATAGAGGCCGGCGTCGTTGCCCAGCCAGGGCAGGCTCTCCTCGTCGTCCCGCCAGCGCGGCACCAACTGGTCCAGCGCCTCCAACGAGGCCGCGGAGTCGTCGAGTTCGACCCCCGCCTGATGTGCCTGGGAGCGCAGCAGTTCGCACTCGGAGAGCAGTTCGGCCACCCCCTCGCGGTCACTCTCACTGTCGGAGAAGACCGCAACTCCTCCGGCAGGGTCCCGCTTCTTGCGCCAGTTGCCCAGGAAAGGGATGTTCATACACCCAGCCTGTCATCCCTATCGCCCGGTGCACCACAGGGCACGCGGAACGCCTGTTCCCAGGGAGTTCGTGCCGAGTTCGCGCCCGGATCATTGACGAGCCCCTGCCGCCTCCTTAGCTTCACGGTGCACCTGTCACCTCGTCCGTGAACCGTGCCCGCGCGGTTCGTGAGCCGTTGGTCCGTGAGTCGTCATTGGGAGGAGTCGGTGTGCGCCGACGTGTCTGGGGTACGGCCGTCGTTCTCGTAATGTTCTCGGCGGCGGTGACGGTTCCCGCGACGACCGTGACGATCGCGACAGCCGCAACGGCCGAGTCGCCCGCGGTGTCCGAGGCGTCCGAGGCGCCTGCCAAGAAGCAGCCGCTGCCGCTGGAGCGGTACTTCGACAACACCGCCGTCAGCGACGACGCGCGGCCCGGCGAGGCGGACTTCGACGGCTCGGGCGGCTCCCTGTCCGCGCAGGACCTGACCGCCGCGGGCTGGACGCCCGGGCGCTCACTAACGGTCCAGGGCGCCCAGCTGGCCTGGCCCCGCCGGGCCGCGGGCGAGCCCGACAACGTACGCGCCGACGGCCAGTCCGTACGGGTCGGCGGCCGCGGTGACGCGCTCGCCTTCCTGGTGGCGGGCACCGGCGGCGGCGAGCAGAGCGGCACGGGGGTGGTGCGGTACGCGAACGGCTCGCGCTTCTCCTACCGGCTGACCGCGTCCGACTGGCGCGGCGGCCCGCTCGCCACCAAGGCCGTGGCACTGCCGCACATCAACACGCCCGGCGGCCAACTGGCCGAGAAGGCACGGCTGTACGTCGTGACCGTGCCGCTCGTCCAGGGGCGCGAGGTGGCGTCGGTGGAGCTGCCCCGCAACCCCGACCTCCATGTGTTCGCGCTCTCGGTGCGCGCCGATTCCCGTGGCTGGACCGGGAGTTGGGCCGCTTCGGCCTCCGGCTACACGGCGGTCGGACCGTGGACGGACCGGACGCTGCGGCTCGTGGTGCACACCTCGGCGGGCGGGCCGCAGGTACGGATCCGGCTCGACAACACCTTCGCCGCCGCGCCCGTACGGATCGGTGGCGCGACGGTGGCGGTGCAGGCGTCCGGCGCGAGTCCGCGGAGCGCGCCCGTGCCACTGTCGTTCCGGGGTGCGGCGGGCACCGAGATCCCGGCGGGAGCACAGGCGTTCAGCGATCCGCTGGCCTTCGACGTGCCCGCGAACGCCAACCTCCTCGTGAGCTTCCATCTGCCCGGGACGGTGACGGCTGCGCCCGTACACAGCCTGGCCGTCCAGACGTCGTACGTCAGCACGCCGGGCGACCATGCCGGTGACGGCGCCGCCGATGCGTACACCTCGACAATCACCAACTGGCCGCTGCTGACCGGTGTCGACGTGGGCGGCGGGCCCGGATCCGTCGTGCTGCTCGGCGACTCGATCACGGACGGCGAGAAGTCGACGCGGGACGCGAACCGGCGCTGGCCCAATGTGCTCGCCGCGCGGCTGCTGAACCAGAGTGCGGTCCCGCGCTATGGGGTCCTCAACCAAGGGATCTCGGCGAACCGTGTGGTGAGCGACCGCTACACCGGTGACGGCGTCTCCACGGACACGGGTGGGGTGAGCGCGCTGCACCGCCTGGACCGGGATGTCCTGGCCCAGACGTCGGCGCGTACCGTCGTCGTCTTCCAGGGGGTCAACGACGTCCGCTGGGGAGCGAGTGCGGAGCAGGTCGTGGCTGGGTTGCGGGAGATCGCCGAGCGGGCGCGTGGGCGGGGGTTGCGCGTGCTGGTCGCGACGATCGCGCCCTGTGAGGGGGAGGCTCGGTGTACGGCTGCGGTTGATGCCGAGCGGGTCGGCGTGAACCAGTGGATTCGGTCGGGGGACGGGTTCGACGGCGTGCTCGACTTCGATGTGGTGTTGCGGGATCCTTCGCATCCCGCGCGGATGCTTCCCGCTTATGACAGCGGGGATCATCTGCATCCGGGGGATGTGGGGTTGGCTGCGCTGGCCGAGTCTGTGGACCTGAGGCTGTTGTAGGCGCGGGCTCTTCCTGGGGAGGTTGAGGTCGTACCTCGGGTGCGGGGCGTCTGTGGCTGGTCGCGCAGTTCCCCGCGCCCCTAAGGGGCGCTCGACTGCGGGTCCGTCGAGGAGTTCCCTGCGCCCCCCTGAAGGCTAGACGTCCAGGTCGACCACCACCGGGGCGTGGTCCGAGGCGCCCTTGCCCTTGCGTTCTTCTCGGTCCACGTAGGAGTCGGTTACGGCCTTGGCGAAGGGCTCGTTGCCGTAGACGAGGTCGATGCGCATGCCGCGGTTCTTGGGGAAGGCGAGCTGGCGGTAGTCCCAGTACGTGTACGGGTGGTCGTACTTGAGGGGGCGCGGGACGACGTCCGAGAGGCCGGCCTCGCGCAGGGAGGAGAGGGCGGCGCGCTCGGCCGGGGTGACGTGGGTGAGGCCCTCGAAGGCGGCCACGTCGTAGACGTCGTCGTCCGTCGGGGCCACGTTGTAGTCGCCCAGCACCGCGAACGGGCGGCTGCCGGTCGCGTCGCCCGCGACCGCCGCCTTCAGGGCCTCGAACCACTGGAGCTTGTACGCGTAGTGGGCGTGGTCCACCTCGCGGCCGTTCGGCACGTAGACCGACCAGACGCGGACCGGGCCGCAGGTCGCGGAGACCGCTCGGGGCTCCTCGGCGCCGTCGTAGCCGGGGTCGCCCGGCAGGCCCTTGACGATGTCTTCGAGGCCTACGCGGGAGATCACCGCCACGCCGTTCCACCGGCCGGTCGCGTGGACCGCCGCCTCGTAGCCCAGCTCGCGCAGTTCGCTGACCGGGAACTTCTCGGCGGCGACCTTGGCCTCCTGGAGGCACAGCACGTCCGTGCCGCTGCTCTCCAGCCAGGCCAGCAGCCTCGGGAGACGGGCGGTGATCGAGTTCACGTTCCAGGTGGCGATACGCATGCCAGACAACCTACCGGGCGCCTCTGACACTCAGAGGTCGGCGGTCTCCCCCGGTGCCAGCCGCAGGTGCTCGGAGCCGCCCAGGGCGCCGATCTGACGGTCGTAGATGGGACGCGCGAGGTCGGTCAGCAGGGCGTCGTGGATGTCGTACGCGCGCTGCGGTTCGACCTCGCGGACGTAGTCGATGACCTCGGAGATCTTGCTCCAGGGAGCCATGACGGGGAGCATCAGCGTCTCGACCGGGTGCTCGGGGACGGTGAGGGCGTCGCCGGGGTGGAAGACTCGGCCGCCGTCGACGAGGTAGCCGACGTTCGTGATGCGCGGGATGTCCGGGTGGATCACGGCGTGCAGTTCGCCGTGGACCTGTACGTCGAAGCCCGCGGCGGTGAAGGTGTCGCCGTGTCCGACCGTGTGCACCCGGCCGGGGAACGCGGCCGAGAGCTGGTCGGCGACGGACTTCAGGGTCCAGATCTCCGCGTCCGGGTTGGCCTCCAGACCTGCGCGCAGATGCCCCTCGCTGAAGTGGTCGGGGTGCTCGTGCGTGATGAGGATCGCGTCCACCCCGACCGCGGCGTCCTCCTCGCTGAAGACGCCGGGATCGATGACGAGCGTGCGGCCGTCCTTCTCCAGGCGGACGCAGGCGTGCGACTTCTTGGTCAGCTTCATGGTTCCCATCCTGCCTCCCACATTGCCCTGCGGGTGGCGCGGCCCGGTGGTGGCGCCACCCGGCCGGAGGTCATTCCTGCGGTGTGGTCTCCTCGCGGATGACCTGCTGGGCCACCTTGAAGGCGCTGTTCGCGGCCGGTACGCCGCAGTAGACGGCCGCCTGGAGAAGCACCTCCTTGATCTCGACGGGGGTGAGGCCGTTGCGGAGGGCGGCCCGGGTGTGGAAGGCGAGCTCGTCGAGGTGCCCGCCCGCGACCAGGGCGGTGAGTGTGACGCAGCTGCGCGAGCGCCGGTCGAGCCCGGGCCGGTCCCAGATCTCGCCCCAGGCATAGCGGGTGATGAACTCCTGGAAGTCCCCGGAGAACTCGTCGGCCTGGGCCATCGCGCGGTCCACGTGCGCGTCCCCGAGCACCTCCCGGCGGACCTTGATGCCCGCGTCGTACGGGTCGGGTCTGCCCAGGACCGCCTCGGGCTGCGCGGCCGGGGCGATCTCGGCGACGGGCGACATCTGCTGCGGCGCGGCCAAGACCGGGCTCGCCTGCGGCACCACGACCGCCATCTGTCCGGTTGACGAGTCGTAGGCGGGCTGCTGCCAGGCGGTCGAGAAGTGCCGTACGAGAAGGTCCGTGACCGCGGCGGGCTGCTCCACGGGGACCAGGTGCGAGGCGCCGGGTACGACGGCGAGGCGGGCGTCCGGTATTCCGGCGACCAGGGTGCGGGCCTCGGCGGGGCCGGTGACCTGGTCGTCGGAGCCGACCAGGACGAGCGTCGGCACCCCGATCCGGCCCAGCTCGCCATGGATGTCGAACGAGGCGAGCGCCTCGCAGGCGGCGATGTAGCAGCCCGGGTCCGTGGTGCGCACCATCTGCACGGCCCACTCGGTGATCGCGGGCTGCGCCGCGGCGAAGCCCTGCGTGAACCAGCGCTCCGGAGACGTCCGCGCGATCGGGTCCAGGCCGTTCGACCGTACGATCACGCCGCGCTGCCGGAACTCGTCGGCCGTGCCGAAGCGCGGTGAGGCCGCGATCAGCGTGAGCGAGGCGAGGCGCTCCGGGTGGCGCAGCGCCAGTTCGGCTCCGATGGCACCGCCGAGCGCGCAGCCCGCGTACCCGAACCGCTGGACGCCGAGCCCGTCGAGCGTGACGAGCAGCCGCTCGGCGAGCTCGGTGACGGAACCGGCAGGGTAGGCGGGCGCACCGCCGTGGCCCGGCAGGTCGAAGCGGAAGACCCGCCATTGCTTGGCCAGCTCCGGGACCTGCCGGTCCCACATGTGCCAGGTCGTACCGAGCGAGGGACCGAGGATGAGCACGGGGGCGTCTTCCGGGCCGTCGAAGCGGTACTGGAGGGCTGGGGACTTCATTTCACTCACCGCTCCACGCTAACTTCCACACCTGTGGTCACGGAAACGAGCCCGATTTGTCCACGCGGCCTGCACGGAGCCGCCACATGTCGCACGGCGGGCCGGAGGGCAGGTCAGCGGAGCCGTTTCCGCCCTCCGGAGCCTCCGAAAAAAAGTTGGAGGCCGGCGCACGGGGGGGGCGCGCGCTCACAGGTCGGTCGGGGAGCCCAAACCCGTGAGGGCGCCGACCGGGTCGAGGTCGGGGGTGCCCCTGGGCCACCAGTCGTCGTGGCCCGGTTCCGACTCGTAGGCGTACCAGAGGCCGTCGTGGCCCAGCCGGAGCTGTATGTGGCCGCGGGGGTGGGTGAGGTGGTTGTGCCAGGGGCGGAAGGCGGGGAAGTCGGCGGCCAGGAGGAGCGGGCGGGCCCGGTCGAAACGGCCCGCCGGCGGGTCCCAGGGCTCTTCGAGGACGGCGAGCCCTTCCAGTCCGCCCTGACGCCAGGCGGCGACCGCCCGCGCCAGGTCCGCCGGGGTGCGGCCGGCGGCGGTCGCCAGGGACGCGTACAGGGCGCGGGTGGTGGCGGTGAGGCCGGATCCGGGACGGGTGGCCGCGAGGCGGACGGCGTCCTGCCAGAGGGTCAGCTCCGCCACGGGGTCCCGGCCCGTCGTGAGCAACGCGTGCGCGCGGGCCGCCGCGTCGGTGGCCAGCTGGTCCAGTGCGAACGGGTCCGGGCCGCCCGGCGACGCCGGATAGGCCGGAGGCTGCTCGGGGTGCGCGGGCGGCAGCAGCGGGGCCGGGAGCGGCGGCGGTGTGCGGGGCGCGAGGGCGTCGGTGGCCCGTACGCCCGGGAGTGCCGGTTCCCGCTCTGCGCGGGCCGAGCGGGCCGCCAGGGTGGCGCTGCGGCGGGACAGCGCGTCCAGCAGCTCGCGTTCGCCCCGGCCGCGCGACAGGAGGAGGACGAAGGGGTCCTCGTCCAGCAGCCGCGCCGTCTGGTAGCAGAGCGCCGCCGCGTGTTTGCAGGGGTGGCCGGAGTCGGGGCAACTGCACTGCGGTACCAGGTCGCCGGGGCCCGGGAGCAGGCCCACTCCGCTGTCGGCGAGCGACTGGGGCAGGTCCTTGTCCAGCAACGCCGCGATGTGCCCCGGCCGTTCGGCCGCGGCGTCCAGGAACCGCTCCCAGTCGTCGTCCGAGAGCGTACGCATCCGGATCTGCACGCGGTACGGCCGCGGGCGGCTGCCGTGCACGTAGGCGAGCACCAGCCCGGGCGTGACGGTGATGGCGTCCACGTGTCCCGCCCGCGCGTACGCCTTCCCCCGCCCGAGCCTCGCCGCGTCCAGCGCCATCTCCTCCAACGCGGCCACCCACGCGTTCCCCCACCACGTCTCGGCGAACCCGTCCGTGCCCTGTGGCCGTGCGGGCAGCGCGGGGAAGGTCCGCCGCAACTCGCCGTCACGGCCCGGAGCGGCCATGGAGCGCGCGGGCGCCGCGATGGGGAGTTGGGCGGGCGTGGGGTGAGGGGCGGCGGGGTCGGGGGTGGGATCGGAGTGGGGTGGCGGGGTGGCGCTGGGGTCGGGTTCGGCGGGGTGAGAGCCGCGGGCCGCCTTGGCCATGGCGGCTCGCACGGTTTCGGCGATCGAACCGCCGGCGGGTGCTGCTGCCGCGTCGGAGGAGGGGGCGGATGCGGGTGCTGGCGCGGGCCCGCGCTTTGGCTCCCGCCTCGGCGCCAGCCCGAGCGCCGACTCCGGCTCTGGCTCTGACTCCCGCTCGGTGGACGGCGGCTGTTCGTCGGCAGACGCCTGGGAGGTGTCGGGTGCCGCGGTGGCGGTGTCCGTCTCCGTGGGACCTGTGGCGGGCGGGGTCGGCAGACCGGCGGGCCGACCAGCAGGCTGGTCCTCGGGGGCGGGAACCGCCGCTGGAGTCGCGCCTCCCGGCACGGCGTCGGGTCGCGCCGGTCGGTCTTCGGACTCTTCCCTCTCCAGCCGGGCCGTCAGGTCGAAGGCGTCGCCCAGCCGGTCGGCAAGCTCCCGGACCTGTGCCGCGGCACGGCGGTTCGCCATGGTCGGCCGGGGCGCCGGAGCGCTGGACTCGGCACCTCCGCGCCGCCTCCGGCCCTCGACTGCCTTGTCCCGGGCGGCAGTTCGCTCCCGCTCCGCCTGAATCCTCGCGGCACGCAACGCCTCGCGGGCCACGTCACCGGGGCGCGCAGTTCCGGAAGCCACGTCGGGTCGCCCGGGCGCCGACGACTCGATGTCCGACTCGGAACCCTCGCCGTCACCGGTGTCCGGCGCCCCATGCGCGTCCGGCGTCCCTTGCACCTTCGAGGGCCAGGGCCATGGAGTGTCCGGCGCCCCCTGCCCGCCTGGCGCCGCAGGCACGCCTGACGTCCCCTGCGCGCCTGGCGCATCCTGCCTTCCCTGCGTCCCCTGTACACCTGGCGCACCCTGCGTCCCCGGCCTCCCCTGCGCGCCTGGCACATCCTGCCTGACCTGCGTCCCCTGTGCGCCTGGCGCATCCTGCCTGTCCGGCCTCCCCTGCGCGCCCGGCACACCCTGCCTGTCCGGCCTCCCCTGCACGCCTGGCGCACCCTGCCTTCCCTGCGCCCCCGGCCTCCCCTGCACGCCTGACGCATCCTGCGTCCCCTGTACGCCTGGCGCACCCTGCCTTCCCTGCGTCCCCGGCGCACCTGGCGCATCCTGCTTGCCCTGTGCCCCCTCCGCCCCCTCCGCCCGCCGGGCAGTAGCGCCACCCGTGCGGCCGGCCACAGCCGCGCGCCTCAGCGCCTCGCGTGCCTTGTCACCCGGTCGGGGCCCCGGCGATGTGGTCCCCTCAGCTGCTCCCATTGCCCTTCTGGGCTCCGCCGGGCGCGCGTCCGCCTTTGTGGGGTGCCCCTCTCCCGCACCGGCCTCCGCCCCTCCGTCATCCCCCCGTCGCGCCGCCCGCAGGGCACGCCGAGCGGCGTCGGCGGGCCGCGCCTCACCAACCGGTGCTTCACCGGCCGAGGAGGCCCCGCCGACCGGAGGCGCCTCGGTGCCAGGCGAACCCTCCTGCTCCGGCCGATCCAGCTGCACCCGCTGATCCAGCTCTTCCCGATCGTCCGGCCGATCCCTCTGTTCCGGCCGATCCGGCTGGTTCCGCCGACCCAGCCCATCCAGCCCATCCGGCCGACCCGTCGGAGACATCACGTCGACCTCCTCAGCGAGACCAGGTCGGACAGCTCGCGGTCGGTCAGTTCTGTCAGGGATGCCTCGCCGGAGCCGAGGATCGCGTCGGCCAGGGCCCGCTTGGAGGCGAGCATCTCGGCGATGCGGTCCTCCACCGTGCCCTCGGTGATGAGGCGGTGGACCTGGACGGGCTGGGTCTGGCCGATGCGGTAGGCGCGGTCGGTGGCCTGCTCCTCCACGGCGGGGTTCCACCAGCGGTCGAAGTGGACGACATGCCCCGCGCGCGTGAGGTTGAGGCCCGTGCCGGCGGCCCTGAGGGAGAGGACGAGGATCGGTGTCGCCCCACTCTGGAATCGGTCGACCATGTGCTCGCGCTCGGCCACCGGCGTACCCCCGTGAAGCAGTTCGACGGGGACCGCGCGCGCCGCAAGGTGGTGGGTGATCAGCTTGGCCATGCCCACGTACTGCGTGAAGACGAGCGCCGAGCCGTCCTCGGCGAGCAGCGTGTCCAACAGCTCGTCCAGGAGGGCGAGTTTGCCGGAGCGGGCGGCCTGGCGGGAGGCCCCTCCGCCGCCGGGATGCCCTCCGGAGTCCTCCTTCAGGTACAGCGCGGGGTGGTCGCAGATCTGCTTGAGCGCGGTGAGGAGCTTGAGGACCAGGCCGCGCCGGGCGATGCCGTCGACACTCTCGATCGCCAGCATCGACTCGCGGACCACGGCTTCGTACAGGGAGGCCTGTTCGCGGGTGAGGGGGACGGGGTGGTCCGTCTCCGTCTTGGGAGGCAGTTCGGGGACGATGCCGGGGTCGGACTTCTTGCGGCGGAGGAGGAAGGGCCGGATCAGCCGGGCGAGGCGGGTCACGGCCTCCTCGTCCTCGCCGTTCTCCACCGCGCGCGCGTGCCGGGCGCGGAAGGACTTCAGCGGGCCGAGCAGTCCCGGAGTCGTCCAGTCGAGCAGGGCCCACAGTTCGGAGAGGTTGTTCTCCACGGGCGTGCCGCTCAGGGCGACCCTGGCCGGTGCGCCGATCGTCCGCAGGGCCTTGGCCGTCGCCGAGTACGGGTTCTTGACGTGCTGGGCCTCGTCCGCGACGACCATGCCCCACTTCTGCCGGGAGAGCTGCGGTGCCGTGGACCGCATCGTCCCGTAGGTGGTGAGGACGAACCCGCCGTCCGTGTTCTCCAGGGCTTCCAGGGAGCGGCCGGCACCGTGGTAGCGGCGCACGGGCACGCCCGGGGCGAACCGCTCGATCTCCCGCTGCCAGTTGCCGAGCAGCGAGGCGGGGCAGACGACGAGGGTCGGTTCGGGGCGCGCCCGCTTCAGGTGGAGGGCGATGAGGGTGACGGTCTTGCCGAGGCCCATGTCGTCGGCGAGGCAGCCGCCGAGGCCGAGCGAGGTCATGAGGTCGAGCCAGGCCAGTCCGCGGAGTTGGTAGTCCCGGAGGGTGGCCTTCAGGGCGGGCGGTGGTTCGGCGGGGCGCAATCCTGCCGTGAGGCGGTCTCGCAGTACGGCCAGCGCGCCGACCGGCACCGCCTCGACCGTCTCGCCGTCGACCTCCGCGGTGCCGGTGAGGGCCACGGAGAGGGCGTCGACCGGGTCGAGCAGTCCCAGTTCGCGCTTGCGCGCCTTGCGGACGAGGGCCGGGTCGACGAGCACCCACTGGTCCCGCAGCCGCACCACGGGGCGGTGTGCCTCGGCGAGCTGGTCCATCTCGGCCTCGGAGAGCGGGTCGCCGCCCAGCGCCAACTGCCAGCGGAACTGGAGCAGTTCCTCGCTCTCGAAGAAGCCCGTGCCGTCCGTGGCCGAGCCCGGCGCGGAGCGGACGACCGCCGCCGCGCTCAGGTCCTGGGCGAGGTCGCGGGGCCAGTGAACGGCGACCCCGGCCGCGCCGAGGCGGGTCGCGGCGACGCCGAGCAGGTCCGACAACTCGTCCTCGGACAGCGCCAGTACGTCCGGCACGTCCCGTGCGGACAGCCGGTCCAGGGGCGGCCAGACGCGGGCCGCGCGGCGCACCGCCAGAGCGGCGTCGACTCGGGCACGCGGTCCGAACGCCGTGTCGGCGGCGCCCGCCCACAGGGTCGCGGCGTCGACCACGAGGGTGGGGTCGGCGAGGCTGTGCACCTGGACGACGGCCGCGCCCGCGCGCCGCGCGCCCTCGCTGTCGTCGAAGAGCTCGTACGCGGACAGGTCCAGGCGCAGCGAGATCCGCACCCCCGCGTCCATGCCGGCGGCGACCTCCGCCGCCCAGTCCTGGGCGCCCGGCAGCCGCTGGGGTCCGGCGGCCGCGAAGGGTTTCCCCGTGGCGTACGGCGCGGCCGCGGTGCGGGGCAGTGCGTCGGCGACCGCGTCCACGAAGGCGCGCATCAGCGCTTCCGGGGCGGGCAACTGGAGGGGGCCCCGGCCCGGCAGGGGTAGGGCGTGTCCCTCGTACGGAAGGGACGCGGCGACCGCCCTCAGGTGGGCGATGTCGTCCGGGTCCAGCGGGCCCGCGCGCCACGCGTCGTATCCGTCGGGCGTGAGCCCGGGCAGCAGCCGGCCGCGCGCGACGAGGCGCAGGGCGTGCAGTGCGGCGGCGCCCCAGCAGGCCGTGGCGGGATGTGCGGCGGGGTCCCGTCGGGCCCGCACGAGCAGCGGCAGCGCCTCGACGACCGGCAGTGTCAGCGCGGGCACCGATCCCCTTCGTGCGCCCGCGCCATGCCTCCGTACGACCGTGAGTTCGGTGTCCGGGCCCAGCAGCGGTACGTCCCCCTCCGGGGCCCAGAAGGCGATCCGGCCGTCGCGCGGCAGGGCTGCGGGCAGGAAGACGGCGGCCAGCCGCACGGACACCTCGGGCTCGGTGCCGACAGCGGCACGCGTCTGCGCCACGCTCATGCTCCCGGCCACCTCCCTCACCCCGGTCCGACTCGACGACCCGCCCTGGTCGGATCACCCGTCTTCGACTCTACGGGCCGGGTCTGACAACGCGGCTCGGCGGCGGAGCGGGGCGGGTCAGGGTGTCGTTCTGGAGACCACGTAGACCATGGGGTGACCGGGCTTCGACCAGTCCACGACGATGTCCTGGGTGGGCGTCGGGTTCTTCTGCGCGTGGGTGAGACCCGACCAGGGGCCGGGGCCGGTGAACTCCCAGCCGACGACCCGCCGGTCGCGGGCGCCGATGGCGACATCGTTCTTCTTCAGGGCGCCACGGCTGGTGCCGATGGTCTTGAGGAACTTGTCGAGGCCCTTGTCGCTGGTGAGGAACTGGACGTAGAGACGGCTGGTCTTCCAGTTGTTCGTCTCGTAGTACGCGACCTCGGCCGAGGACCCCGGGATGGGGATCCGGTAGAGGCGGCGCTGGACGCGTGAGGGCCAGCCCGGGGTGAGGCCGGTCGCCGAGTACTTCTCCTCCTTGTCCTTGCCGCTGTCGCGGCTCTGGTTGGCGGAGATCACCAGGTAGCCGGCCGGGACACCGATGAGCAGCACGATGATCAGCAGGGTCAGGGAGCGGCGGCGGATCATGTGGCCGCGGCCCTCGGGCGGGCGCGGTGGCTCGTCCGGGGGCGAGGCCTGGCGCGGCAGCGAGGCCGTCACAGCGAGTCCTGTGCGGAGCGGCGCGACTCGGCGTAGCGCTCGTACCGCTCGTAGCGCTCCACCCGGCGCCGGTTGGCGCGCCGGAAGCGGCGCGCGACGAGCCGGGCGAGGTCCGCGGCGCCGACCATGCCGGCCTCGGGGCCGAGCTGGGCGCGGGCGATCCGGGCCTCGGGGCGGTAGCCGCGGCCGGTCAGATGCCGTCGGAAGGCGTCGCGGGCGGGGCCGATCAGCAGGTCGTCGGCCGCGCTGACGCCGCCGCCGATGACGAAGCAGGAGGGGTCCAGGGCCGCCGCGAGGTTCGCGATGCCGACGCCGAGCCACTGGCCGATGTCCTGGAGGAGCTCGATGCACATGGCGTCGCCCTCGCGGGCCAGCTCGGTGATCATCGGGCCGGTGATCTCGGAGATGTCGCCCTTGACGTGCTCGATGATCCCGTACGCCACCGGGGAGTCGGCGGCGGCGAGCTCGCGGGCCTCGCGGACCAGTGCGTTGCCGGAGCTGTACTGCTCCCAGCAGCCGCGGTTGCCGCACGGGCAGCGGTGGCCGCCGGGCACGACCTGCATATGGCCGAACTCGCCGGCGACGCCGAACTTGCCGCGCTTGACCTGGCCGTCCTCCAGGATCGCGCCGCCGATTCCGGTGCCCAGCGTGATCATGACGAGGTGGTCCTCGCCGCGGCCGGCGCCGAAGCGCCACTCGGCCCAGGCGGCGGTGTTGGCGTCGTTGTCCACCAGGACGGGCACGGCGAGGCGGCCCGAGATACGGTCCCGGAGGGGCTCGTTGCGCCACGACAGGTGGGGGGCGAACAGGACGCGGTTGCGGTCCGCGTCGACCCAGCCGGCCGCGCCGATGCCGACCGCGTGCACGTCGTGCCGGTCGGAGAGGTCCAGCACCAGCTCGACGATGGTGTCCTCGACGACCCTGGGGCTCTTGGACTTGTCGGGGGTCTCGGTGCGGACCTTCTCCAGGATGTTGCCGTCCGCGTCGACGACTCCCGCCATCACCTTCGTACCGCCGATGTCGATGCCGACGGTGGGAACGCGCGGCGCCGTCAGGTGTGAACGGCGCTCGCGTGTGCCCACGGTGCGCAGGACGGTGGCCCGGCGGGAGCCGATGGGGGCGCCCGCGGCTCTGGCGGAGCCGAGCGCCCTGGGGAGTGCGAGGTCGCGGTAGGTGCTCATCGCGCCGATTCTGCCGCACGTGGGGGTTTGGCCGCACGGCGGCGTCCCTCGCCTCGCTCGGAACCGCCCTGGATTGCTGCGGAACGCTGCCGGTCGTTCGCTGTCCGCGGGACCTCCGCGGCTGGTCTCGCCCACGCGACGGAGCCGCACATCGATACAGGCCCGCGCCCCTGGAGGTGCGCCCTAGGGCGCGGAATTCTCCAGCTCGTGGCGCAGGTCGTCCAGCTCCGAGCCTCCCGCCATCTGGCGGGTCAGTTCGTCCAGGGTGATCTCTTCGCGTGTGTGGCTGCCGGTCATCGTGCCGCGCTTGAGGAGGACGAAACGGTTACCCACCAGGTAGGCGTGATGCGGATTGTGGGTGATCAAGACAACACCCAGGCCCGCGTCGCGTGCGGCGGCCACATATTTGAGGACCATGCCGGACTGCTTCACCCCGAGCGCGGCGGTGGGCTCGTCGAGGACGAGGACCTTGGCGCCGAAGTGGACCGCGCGGGCGATGGCCACGCACTGCCGCTCGCCGCCCGAGAGGGTGCCGATGGGCTGGTCGACGTCGCGCAAGTCGATGCCCATGCGCAGGAGTTCCGCGTGGGTCGTCCTGCGCATGAGGTCGACGTCCAGGCGCTTGAAGGGGCCCCTGCCCTTCCGCGGCTCGGAGCCGAGGAAGAAGTTGCGCCAGACCGGCATCAGGGGCACGACGGCGAGGTCCTGGTAGACCGTGGCGATCCCGCGGTCGAGGGCCTCGCGCGGGGACTCCGGGCGGACGTCCTCGCCCTCGATGCGGAAGCTGCCGGCGTCGTGCTGGTGCAACCCCGCGACGATCTTGATCAGGGTCGACTTGCCGGCGCCGTTGTCACCCAGCACACAGGTGATCTCGCCCGCGTGGACCTCCAGCGAGACACCCTCCAGGGCGCGGACGTTGCCGTAGTACTTACTGACGTCGTCGAGCTCGACGAGGGCTGCCCGCCGGGTGGCCGACGGCGTCTCGGTCGTTTCCGTCGCGTGCGTCATTTCGTGGCCTCCGCGCGCTTGCGGACCCAGGCGTTCAGCAGGGTCGCGAGGAGCAGCATCGCTCCGAGGAAGAACTTGAACCAGTCGGGGTTCCACTCGGCGAACACGATGCCCTTGTCGGTCATGCCGAAGATCAGTGCGCCGACCGCCGAGCCGATGGCGGAGCCGTAGCCGCCGGTGATCAGACAGCCGCCGAT
Organism: Streptomyces sp. NPDC058697; assembly: GCF_042715345.1. NCBI lineage: Bacteria > Bacillati > Actinomycetota > Actinomycetes > Kitasatosporales > Streptomycetaceae > Streptomyces > Streptomyces sp. NPDC058697. The sequence continues at coordinate 4,010 of NZ_JBHXSU010000042.1, read as the reverse complement.
GACGGCCGCGATGATGTACGTCAGCTCCTTGCCGACGCCCTCTCCGGACTGGACGACGTCGAAGGAGAAAAGCAGGTGCTGCCCGGCGATCCAGGCGGCGAGGGAGACGCCCATATAGAGGCCGATTCTGGTCCTGTCGACCGGGACGCCGACCGCGCGGGCCGCCTCTTTTCCGCCACCGACCGCGAAGATCCAGTTGCCGACGCGGGTCCGCAGCAGGATCCAGGAGGCGAGGGCCACCAGACCGAGCCACCACAGGATGGTGATCTTGAAGTCGACGCCGCCGACCGTGAGGACGGAGGCGAAGACGGCCCTGACGGACGCGAAGCCCTCCATGTCGGCGATCGTCTTCGTGGAGACCGTGCCGCTGATGAGCTTGGTGAAGCCGAGGTTCATCCCGGTCAGCATCAGGAAGGTGCCGAGCGTGATGATGAAACTGGGCAGCCCGGTGCGGGTCAGCATGAAGCCGTTGAAGAAGCCGATGGCGAGGGTGACCAGGAGCGAGACACCGACGCCGACCCAGACGTTCGCGGTCAGCTGGTAGCTGAACATCGAGGAGATCAGCGCGGACGACGTCACCATGACGCCCGCGGACAGGTCGAACTCGCCGCCGATCATCAGCAGCGCCACGGGCACCGCCATGATGCCGATCGTGGAGGCCGCGTACAGGACGGTGCTCAGCCCGGCCGCCCGTACGAAACCATCGGCGACCAGCGCGAAGAACAGGAAGACGGCGAGCGCGCCGACCACCGAGCCGAGTTCGGGGCGGCCCAGCAGTCTGCGCAGCGGCGAGGTCCGCAGGAGCCGTTCGTCGGTCGTGAGGGCTGTCGCGGTCATCGGGTCCCCCGCTCCGCGTACTGCTCCAGTGCGGCGGCCTGGTCCTTGGTGATGATCTGCGGGCCGGTGAGGACGGGCCTGCCGCCGCCGAGGGTGTCGGCGTTGTACTTGTGCAGCCAGAGCAGGTCGACGGCCTCGTAGCCCTGGAGGTACGGCTGCTGGTCGACGGCGAAGCCGAGGGTGCCGTCCTTGAGCGAGGCCGCCACCTTGGCGTTGAGGTCGAAGGTGTCGATCTCCGCCTCGCTGCCCGCGTCCTGCCTGGCCTTCACCGCGGTGTCGGCATAGGGGGCGCCGAGGGTGACGACCGCGTCCACGGACCGGTCGGCCTGGAGCTTGGCGCCTATGGAGGCCTGTACGGCGGACATGTCGGTGCCCTCGACGTACAGGTTCCGTACGGTGCCGTCGAAGGTCTTGGCGACTCCCGCGCAGCGCTGTTCGTGGCCGACGTTGCCCTGTTCGTGGAGGACGCAGAGGGTCTTTTTCCGGCCACGGCGGTTCAGCTCTTCACCGACGGCCTCGCCGGCGATCGTCTCGTCCTGGCCGATGTGGGTGAGCGCGCCGAACGTCTTGGACTCCGCGGAGCCGGAGTTCACCGTGATCACGGGTATGCCGGCCTTCGCGGCGCGCGCGAGGGCGCCCTTCATGGCGGCGGGCTTGGCGAGCGTGACGATGATGCCGTCGACGCCCTTGTCCACGGCGGCGTCCACGAGCTGCGCCTGCTGCTGGGCCTCGTCGTCGTGGGAGTACAGGAACTTGATGTTGTCCTTGACCGCGGCCTGCTCGGCGCCGTTCTGGACGATGTCCCAGAACGTGTCGCCATCACCCGAGTGGGTGATCATCGCGAAGGTCCAGCGGGGTGTGTCCACCGCGGCCCTGCCCTGGGCGGACGCCGCCTTGCGGGCATCCTCGGCGCGTTTGCCGCCGGTACTGCTGCACCCGGCCAGAGACGCGCCGAGCGCCCCTGCCACCGCGATGCTCACCCAGGTCCGAAACCGTGCCACGAGGCCGTGCCCTTCTTGCTGCCGATACATGGAGCTACCAAGTATCGGACACTGCGATCACCCATTCGGACGGCGGGTACCGCGCGGGCACATCCCGGCGACCCGGGGCACGTCTGCGACGCCCGCCGAGTCGTACGAGGTCAGGGGCGTATGCGGTCGAGAGAGTACGCAGCCGGGGACTGCGAGATCAGGGGCGTACGAGCAGCTGGAACTCGAAGGAGTAGCGCGAGGCGCGGTACGTGTGGGTGCCGAACTCCACGGCTCGGCCCGTGTCGTCGAAGGTGGTGCGTTGCATGGTGAGCAGCGGGGCTCCCGCGGGTTCGCCGAGGCGCTCGGCCTCCACGAGCGTGGCCGCGCGGGCGCCGACGGACTGGCGGGCGCTGTGCAGGGTGATGCCCGCGGCGCGCATCAGCCGGTACAGACCGGTGGCCTCCAGCTGAGAGCTGTCCAGGGCGAGGAGACCGGGCGGCAGGTAGTTGCAGAGGTATGCCATCGGCTCGCCGTGGGCCAGGCGCAGCCGCTCCACCCTGTGTACGTCGCTGTCCTCGGCCACGGAGAGGGCGGCGGCGATCTCGGCCGACGCCGGGACGACGGTGTTGACGAGGACCCGGGTCGCCGGGCGCTGACCGGCGGCCTCCAGGTCGTCGTAGAGGCTGCTCAGCTCCAGCGGTCGCTTGACCTGGCTGTGCACGACCTGGGTGCCGACGCCTCGACGGCGTACGAGAAGGCCTTTGTCCACCAGTGACTGGATGGCCTGGCGGACCGTGGGCCGGGACAGGCCGAGGCGTCCGGCGAGCTCGATCTCGTTGCCCAGCAGGCTGCCCGGGGTCAGGGCGCCGTGCTCGATCGCCGCTTCGAGCTGCTGGGCCAGCTGGAAGTACAACGGCACCGGGCTGTTCCGGTCGACGCTGAGCTGAAGCGGCACGGTCGGGTCCACGTCTGGTTTGGGCACGGGGCCGAGCGTAGCTCCGGGGGGTGATGACGGGAAGTTGCGAGGTTCGATTGTCCGGACAAAGCGTTGACAGGGTGTAGGGTCCGCCCTCAGTTTGGTCCCATGCGCATCGGACTCATCGGGACGGGTCGAATTGGTACATTTCACGCGACCGCCCTCAGCCGGCACCGCGAGGTCGGCGGCTCTCTCATCGTCACGGACGCGGACACCGCACGCGCCCGTCGGCTCGCGGACCGCTTGGGCGCCACGGCGGCGCCCGGCGTGGACGAGATCTTCACCTGGGGTGTGGACGCCGTGGTCATCACGGCTGCCACCTCAGCACACGGCGAACTGATCGGCCGGGCAGCGCGGGCCGGGCTTCCGGTGTTCTGCGAGAAGCCGATCGCCCTCGACCTGCGGGACACGTTAACGGCGATCGCGGAGGTCGAGACTGCCGGAACGATCCTGCAGATGGGGTTCCAGCGGCGTTTCGACTCCGGGTACACGGCCGCGCGGGAGGCGGTGCGGTCCGGCTCGCTCGGGCGGCTGCACACCGTGCGCGCCATGACCTCGGACCAGTCGCCGCCGTCGGCCGCCTACCTGCCGCAGTCCGGCGGGCTGTACCGGGACACGCTCGTGCACGACTTCGACATGCTGCGCTGGGTGACGGGCCGCGAGGTCACCGAGGTGTGCGCGATGGGCTCGGACGCCGGGCCCGCGATGTTCCGCGACGCGGGCGACATCGACACGGCCGCGGCCGTCCTCACCCTGGACGACGGCACGCTCGCCTCCGCCACGGCGACCCGGCTCAACGGCGCCGGATACGACGTGCGCATGGAGCTGGCCGGTGAGCTGGACCAGATCGGGGTCGGGCTCGACGACCGTACGCCGATCGCCTCGACCGAGCCGGCCGGGCCGCCTGCCGCGACCAAGCCGTGGACCGGGTTCCTTGAGCGGTTCGGGCCCGCGTACGAGGCGGAGCTGCATGCGTTCGTCGAGGTCGTGCGGGGGGAGCGGGCCAATCCGTGTGACGGGCGGGAGGCGTTGCAGGCGTTGCGGATTGCCGAGGCGTGCGAGTTGTCTCGGCGCGAGCGCCGAGTGGTGCGGCTCGGGGAGATCGCGGGCGGGCGGGACTGAGGGATTTTCTCGCCCCCGCCGCCCCTACCCATTCCCGTCACTTACTCAGGGGCTCCGCCCCCGAACCCCCAAAGACTGCGCAGTTCCCCGCGCCCCTAAAAACC
>NZ_JBHXSU010000041.1:0-66183 GCF_042715345.1 Streptomyces sp. NPDC058697 | reverse complement strand
GCGGTGTGGGAGGTGGGGTGGTTGTCGGTGTCGATGAGGAGGTGGTGGCCGGGTGTTTCGGCCTGGGCGGAGCGGACCAGCCCCCACACCGCCGCCCCGGCCAGGTCCACGGGGGCATCCGTGTCGGTCACCGACACCGCGTTGTGAGTGAGGACGACGAGCGGCGGCGTGGCGCCGACTCCGTCCTGCGATTCCATGCCCGGGGACGACTGCAGGGCGTGCAGAGTGTCCGACAGTGCCTGCCGCAGCGCGGCGGCCGGGCTGTCGTCCGCCTGAGCCGTGACCCGGTGGATGCGCAGAGCCTCCAGCCCGACAGCCGCATGGTCTTGGCCGGCCCGTGCCGGGACCGGGGTCCAGTCCAGGTGGTAGAGGGCCTGTCGGACGGCGTGACTGATGGTGTGAGGGTCGGATGGGGCGGGGCGGGTGGTGAGGGAGGTGACCGTGGCGACGGGGGTTCCGTGGGGGTCGGTGAGGGTGATGGCGGTGGTGGCCGGTCCAGTGGGGCGGAGGTGGACGCGCAGGGCGGTGGCTGCGGAGGCGTGGAGCCGCACGCCCTGCCAGGCGAACGGCAGACGCACACCTGGCCCCTGCCCGCCGTCGTCACCGTCGTCCTGGCCGGTGCCGGCCAGGGCGTGCAGAGCGGCGTCGAACAGTGCCGGATGCAAGCCGAACCCCGCGGCCTCCTCGACGGCCCGGGCCGGGAGTTCGACCTCGGCGAACACCTCATCCCCGCGCTCCCACAGCGCACGCACCCCCTGGAACACCGGACCGTACACAAGACCCTGCCCGGCCAGCCGCTCGTAAAGCCCGTCCACCGGCAAGGCAGTCGCCCCCTCCGGCGGCCAGACCACCAGGTCCGAGGCCGACGGCTCGGAGGTCTCCTCCCCTGCCGGCACGACAACACCGCCCGCGTGCCGGAGCCACGGCTCATCAGGGACGTTCTCAGCGCGCGAGTACACCGCCACCGAGCGCGCACCCGAACCCTCGGGCGCACCCACAACCACCTGAATCACAACACCATCACGCTGCGAGAAAACAAGCGGGGCCTCGATGGTCAACTCCTCGACAACCGGGCACCCCACCTCGTCCCCCGCCCGGATCGCCAACTCCACGAAACCAGTACCAGGAAGCAGTACCTTGCCCATCACCTCGTGATCAGCCAGCCACGGATGCGAACGGGTAGAAAGCCGCCCCGTGAACACCACACCCCCGGAGTCAGCGAGAGCAACCGCAGCGCTCAGTAGTGGGTGCTCGGCGGTCTCCAGTCCTGCCTGCTCCACATCCACAGCGTCTTCCGTGGCGTCCATCCAGTAGTGCTTGTGCTGGAAGGGATAGGTCGGCAGGTCGATGAGGTGGGCAGGCTGGCCTTCGAAGAGGGCCGGCCAGGCTATGGGCACACCTCGGGTGTGCAAACGACCCAGAGCCTGCAGCAAATGAGTGGCCTCGGGTCGGTCCCGGCGCAGAGCGGGAACCGCGTCCCCGTCCTGATCAGCCAGTGTGGACAGTGTGGCGTCGGGGCCGATCTCCAGGAACGTGGTCACGCCTTCGGCGCGCAACGCCTGCATGCCGTCGCCGAACCGGACCGCCTCCCGTACGTGGCGCACCCAATATCCGGGAGTGCACAGCTCCTCCGGGTCCGCGAGAGCACCGGTGAGGTTCGAGACCAGCGGAATCACCGGCGAGTGGAAGACCACAGACTGGGCCACCTCACCGAAAGCCGCCAGCATCGAGTCCATCACGGGTGAGTGGAAGGCATGGGACACCCGCAACCGCCGGGTGTGCTCGAAGCGGGCTGCGGCCGACAGCACGGCGGATTCCTCGCCGGAGATGACCACCGCGTCGGGGCCATTCACCGCCGCGATCGCCACCCGCTCCAAGCCTTCCAGGACTGCGATGACTTCGCGTTCGGTGGCCCGCACCGCGACCATCGCACCCCCGGCAGGCAACGCACCCATCAGCCGAGCCCGGGCTGCTACCAACGCACAAGCGTCGGGCAGGGAGAACACTCCGGCCAGATGCGCGGCCGCCAGTTCGCCGACGGAGTGCCCGGCAACGTAATCAGGCCGCACACCCCATGACTCCAGCAGTCGGCCCAGAGCGACTTCCAGTGCGAAGAGTGCTGGTTGTGCGAACTCCGTATGGTGCAGGCTGCCGTTGCCTTCGGTTTCTGCTGATGGCCACATGATTTCCTGCAGGGGCAGGCCGAGTTCTTCGGTGACCTCGTCCAGGGCGTGGGTGAATGCGGGGAAGGTGTCGTACAGCTCGCGGCCCATGCCCAGGCGTTGGCTGCCCTGGCCGGAGCAGATGAACGCCAGCTTGCCCGGGCGGACCATGCCCGTCAGGGCCTTCGCCCCCGCTTCGCCCTCGGCGACCTGGCCCAGACCGCCCAACAGCTCGGTTATCTCCGTGCCGACTACCACTGCCCGGTGTTCCAGTGCGGCGCGGGTGGTGGCCAGCGAGTACCCGACGTCCACCGGGTCCAGGTCTTGCTCAGTCATGTGGGTTGCCAGTTGAGCGGCCTGCGCCCGCAGCGCCGGTTCGGTACTCGCGGACAGCAGCCACGGCACCACCGGCAGAACCGGGACGGTCTGCTCGCTCTGCTCAAGACGCTCAGCTTGCGGGGCTTCCTCGAGAATGAGGTGGGCGTTGGTGCCGCTGATGCCGAACGAGGAGACGCCCGCCCGGCGCGAGTGACCGTTGTGCTGCCAGGGCTGGGCCTGGGTGAGCAGCTCCACCGCCCCCGCCGACCAGTCCACATGCGAGGACGGCTCACCCACATGCAACGTCCGGGGCAACAGGTCGTGCCGCATCGCCATGACCATCTTGATCACACCGGCCACCCCGGCCGCCGCCTGGGTATGCCCGATGTTCGACTTCAACGACCCCAGCCACAACGGCCGGTCCCCCGACCGGTCCTGACCGTACGTGGCCAGCAGCGCCTGCGCCTCGATCGGGTCACCCAACGTGGTCCCCGTGCCGTGGGCCTCGACTGCGTCGATGTCGGCCGGGGAGAGGCCTGCGTGGGTGAGGGCTTGGTGGATGACGCGTTGTTGGGCGGGGCCGTTGGGGGCGGTCAGGCCGTTGGAAGCGCCGTCCTGATTGACCGCCGAACCCCGAATGACCGCCAGGACTTGATGGTTGTTGCGGCGGGCGTCGGAGAGCCGTTCCAGGACGAGGACGCCCACGCCCTCCGACCAGCCGGTGCCGTCGGCGTCCTCGGAGAAGGACTTGCAGCGTCCGTCGGGGGCCAGGCCCCGCTGGCGGCTGAACTCGACGAACGTGTCCGGGGTGGACATCACGGTTACCCCGCCGGCCAGGGCAAGGCTGCAATCACCGTTACGCAGAGCCTGAGCAGCGAGATGCAGGCTGACCAGGGAGGACGAGCAGGCGGTGTCGACGGTGAGGGCCGGGCCTTCCAGCCCCAGTGTGTAGGCGATGCGGCCGGAGATGATGCTGCCCGCACTCGCCCCGGTGGGGTAGTCGTGATACATCACCCCGGCGAACACCCCGGTCGGCGTGCCCTTCAGCGTGGCGGGCACGATCCGGGCGCGTTCCAACGCCTCCCACGAGACCTCCAGCAGCAGCCGCTGCTGCGGGTCCAGTTCGCGTGCTTCTCGTGGGGAGATCCCGAAGAACTCCGGGTCGAAGCCGGCCGCGCCGTCCAGGAATCCACCTTCCCGGACGTAGCTGGTGCCCGGGCGTGCGGACTCGGGGTCGTAGAGCCGCCCCAGATCCCAGCCCCGGTCGACAGGGAACGGGGCAACACCGTCCATGCCCTCCGCGACCAACTGCCACAAGTCCTCAGGACTGTTCACCCCGCCGGGGTACCGGCATGCCATTCCGACGATCGCCATCGGCTCGTCCGCATCGGCTGCCCGCAGTGGTGCTGCGGTGGTGGTGCTGCCCGCTGGAGTGTCGAGGAGGTGGGTGAGGAGGTGGTGGGTCAGGGTGGTGACGGTGGGGTAGTCGAAGACCAGGGTGGCGGGCAGGCGCAGGCCGGTGGCGGTGGTCAGGGCGTTGCGGAACTCGACCGCGGTCAACGAGTCGAAGCCCATCTCGTTGAATGCCCGGCCCGGTTCGATCACCGTGTCCGGGCCGAAGCCCAGCACCACCGCCACCTGAACACCCACCAGATCCGCCACGAGCGACAGCTGCTGGTCCGCGTCCAGGCCATGCAGCCGACGCGCCAGTGACGAGCCGTGCCCGGCCCGCACGCTCGCGCGACGGCCCTGCCTCCCGACCAGCCCGTGTAGGACGGCCGGAACCTCCCCGTCCGCCGCATGCAGACCAGCCAGGTCCAACCGCACCGGAACCACAGTCGGCACCGACTCCGACTCCGGCACCGCCAAGGCCGCGTCGAACAGGGCCAAGCCCTCCTGATCGGTAAGGGCCAGGATGCCGGAGCGGGCCAGCCGGGCACGGTCCTGCCCGGTCAGCCGGCCCGCCATCCCCTGCGCCTGCTCCCACGGCCCCCACGCCAGCGACCGCCCAGACAGCCCCAAACCCCGCCGGTGCTGCGCCAGAGTATCCAAAAACGCGTTCGCTGCCGCGTAGTTGGCCTGGCCCGCACCGCCGAAGACACCCGCGATCGACGAGAACAGCACGAACGCCGCCAGGTCCATCTCCCGGGTCAGTTCGTGCAGATGCCAGGCCGCGTCCGCCTTCGGACCCAGCACCGACTCCAGCCGCTCCGCAGTCAGATCGGCCAGCAGAGCATCGTCCAAAACCCCGGCCGCATGCACCACACCAGCCAGTCGACGAACCGGATCGATACCGGCCAACAGCCCGGCCAACGCGTCACGGTCGGCGACATCACACGCCTCGACCCGCACCACGGCACCGAGCTCCGACAACTCCGCCACCAACTCACCGGCACCCGGAGCCGCCAAACCCCGGCGGCTGGTCAGCAGCAGATGCCGTACCCCGTGCCCGACCACCAGATGCCGCGCGACCAACGCCCCCAGACCACCCGTACCACCAGTGACCAACACCGTGCCGTCCGGATCCCACGGCGTGGGAGCTTCGGCGGCCCGGGCCTGGACGCGCGCCAGGCGGGAACCGTGGCAGACGCCCTCGCGGATCAGCAGCTCCGTTTCCGTGCCTGCCGTCTGGTCCAGGGTGGCCAGCAGCGCCTCGGAGTCCGGATGGCTGTCCAGGTCGGCGAGCACGATCCGGCCGGGGTTCTCCATCTGCGCGGACCGAGTCAGGCCCCAAACGGCCGCCGCGGCCGGGTCGATGGCCTCTTCGAGGGAGCGGGCCACGGCTTCCCGTGTGACGACCACCAAGGTGGACGCCGAGAACCGTTCCTCGGCCAACCAAGCCTGCAGCGCGTCCAGTGCCTGTTGTGCCCTCCGGCCAACCGGTCCTCCGGATTCCCGGAGGTCAAGGACGACGACGTCCGCCGCGTCCACGGCCGTCAACTCCGATGCGGACCGCGCGGTGGTGACAAGCCGCTCACTCACCTCGCCGGGAACGGCGGCCGGTGTGACGGGAATCCACTCCATCTGGAAGAGCGAACGATGGACGTCGGCCGTCGTCTCACTCAGCTGTCCGGCCGAGATCTCGCGGTAGGCGAGAGAGTCCACTGTCGCAACGTGCGCGCCAGCGCCGTCGGCCAGCGTCATCCGCAGTGCGGAACCGGCCGCCGAGATCTTCACCCGTAGCTGCGAAGCGCCAGCGGCGTACAGGCGAACCCCGCTCCAAACGAAGGGAATTGCAGGGCCACTGCCCGTATCGCCGTCGCTATCGCTGTCGTTGCCGCCGCCGTCGACGAAGAACTTGGCGTGCAGGGCAGCGTCGAGCAGCGCAGGGTGAATGCCGAACTCGGCAGCGTCAGCGGCGGCTGTCTCGGGCAGTTCGACCTCGCAGAACACCGTGTCTTCCAGCTGCCATGCCGCCCGCATCGACTGGAACATGGGCCCGTACTCAAGTCCGTATCCGACGAGCCGCTCGTAGAAGTCGTCGAGTGGCAGTGGGGTGGCGTGGGCGGGCGGCCATGTCTCCATGCCTGTCGGCCGGTTGGCCGGGGCAGTGTCCGGAGCGAGGACTCCTTCGGCGTGCAGGGTCCATTCCTCGTCGAGGGCCGCGTCCTCGGGCCGCGCGTGTACGCGTACCTCCCGACGCCCCTCCGCATCGGGAGCGCCCGCCATCACCTGGACCGCCACCCCACCCCGCTCGGGCAGGACCAACGGCGCGTGCAGCGTGAGCTCCTCCACGACCGCGCAGCCCACCTCGTCGCCCGCCCGGATGGCCAGCTCGACGAAGCCGGTGCCGGGGAACAGCACAGTGCCCATCACCGTGTGATCGGCCAGCCACGGCTGCCCCTGGACCGACAGACGGCCCGACAGCACCACACCCCCCGACCCGGGCAGCTCCACCACCGCACCCAGCAACGGGTGTTCCGCACTCACCAGCCCCGCAGCACTCACTTCACCCCCCACCTGAGCAGAGCTCGTCCAGTAGTGCTTGTGCTGGAAGGGATAGGTGGGCAGGTCGATGACGTGGGTGGGCCGGCCTTCGAAGAGGGCTGGCCAGGTGACGGGTACACCTCGGGTGTGCAAGTCGCCCAGAGAGCGCAGGAGTTGGGCGGGCTCAGGCCGATCCCGGCGCAGGGCAGGAACCGCGTCCCCGTCCTCATCGGCCAGGGCAGTCAGCGTGGCGTCGGGGCCGATCTCCAGGAACGTGCCAACTCCCGCGTCGCGCAACGCCCGCATGCCGTCGCCGAACCGGACCGCCTCGCGCACATGGCGTACCCAGTACTCGGGCGTGCACAGCTCCTCCGGGTCCGCGAGAGCACCGGTCAGGTTGGACACCAACGGAATCACCGGCGGATGGAAGGTGACCTGCGCAGCGACCTCACGGAAAGCCGCCAGCATCGGGTCCATCAACGGCGAGTGGAAGGCATGGGACACACGCAACCGCCGCGTGCGCTCGAAGCAGGCCGCAGCCTGCATCACAGCGCTCTCCTCGCCCGAGATCACCACGGCATCAGGGCCGTTGACCGCCGCGATCGCCACCCGCTCCAGACCGAGCTCCTGGTCCGCCAAAACCGCCGCAACCTCGTCCTCGGTGGCCCGCACCGCGACCATCGCACCACCCGCAGGCAACGCACCCATCAACCGACCACGCGCCACCACCAACGCACACGCATCCGCCAACGAGAACACCCCGGCCAGATGCGCAGCCGCCAGTTCGCCGACAGAGTGCCCGGCAACGTAATCAGGCCGCACACCCCACGACTCCAACAACCGACCCAGCGCCACCTCCAGCGCAAACAACGCCGGCTGCGCAAACTCCGTACCATCCAAACGACCGGGGCCTTCAGCCTCGCCCTCCGGCCACATCACCTCCCGCAGGGGCAGGCCCAGCTCCCCAAACACCTCGTCCAGGACACGAGCGAACACCGGGAACGACTCGTACAACTCCCGCCCCATACCAAGCCGTTGACTGCCCTGACCGGAGCAGATGAACGCCAGCCGACCACCGACAGGCACCCCACCCAGCCGCTCACCCCGGGCCACCGCCCCCAGCCCGTCCACCAGCTCAGCCGTATCCGCACCGACCACCACCACCCGGTGCTCCAGTGCCGCACGCGTCGCAGCCAGCGAATACCCGACATCAACCGGGTCCAGATCCCGCCCGCCGACATGAGCGGCAAGCCGAGCCGCCTGCTCCCGCAACGCCTCCCCCGTACGAGCCGACAACACCCACGGCACCGCCGGCAAAGCCGGGCCAGACCCCTCGGCCTCCTCGGAACTCTCCGTACTCTCCGTTTCCGGAGCCTCTTCGAGGATCAAGTGGGCGTTGGTACCGCTCAGCCCGAACGAGGAGACGCCCGCCCGGCGCGGGTGGTCATCGTCACGCGCCCACGGCCGTGGCCGGCTGAGCAGCTCCACCGCGCCCGCCGACCAGTCCACATGCGGCGAAGGCTCATCCACATGCAACGTCCGGGGCAACACACCATTGCGCATCGCCATGACCATCTTGATCACACTCGCGACACCCGAAGCCGCCTGCGTATGCCCGATGTTGGACTTAAGCGAGCCCAGCCACAACGGCCGGTCCCCCGACCGATCCTGCCCATACGTGGCCAGCAACGCCTGCGCCTCGATCGGGTCACCCAACGCCGTCCCCGTGCCGTGCGCCTCCACCGCATCCACATCCGCCGCAGCAAGCCCTGCACTCGCCAACGCCTGCCGGATCACCCGCTGTTGAGAGGGACCGTTCGGAGCGGTGAAACCGTTGGAGGCACCGTCCTGGTTGACCGCCGAACCCCGGATGACCGCCAGGACCCGGTGACCGTTGCGCCGGGCCTCGGACAACCGCTCCAGGGCGAGGACGCCGACGCCCTCGCCCCAGCTGGTGCCGTCGGCCGCGGCGGAGAACGCCTTGCAGCGGCCGTCGCGAGACAGCGCGCCCTGGCGGCTGAACTCGGTGAACATGTCGGGCGTGGACATCACGGACACGCCACCGGCCAGGGCGAGCGAGCATTCGCCCCGCCGCAGTGCCTGACTGGCGAAATGGATGGCGACCAGCGACGACGAGCATGCCGTGTCCACCGTTACCGAGGGTCCTTCGAGGCCCAGGGTGTAGGAGACGCGGCCGGAGATGACACTGCCCTGGACGGCGCTGGCGACGTAGTCGTGGTGCATCAGGCCCGCATACACGCCCGTCGGGCTGCCCTTGAGTGTTCCCGGGTCGATGCCGGCACGTTCGAACGCCTCCCAGGACGCCTCCAGCAGCATCCGGAACTGGGGGTCGAGCCGCAGCGCCTCACGTGGGGAGATTCCGAAGAACTCCGGGTCGAACTCCGCGGCTTCGTAAACGTATCCGCCGTCGAGGACGTAGGTGGTCTCCGGGCGGCTGAGTTCGGGGTCGAGCAGGCGGTCGAGGTTCCAGCCCCGGTTAGTGGGGGGATCGGAGGTGATGCCGTCGACGCCGTCGGCGACCAACTGCCAAAGGCCCTCGGGGCTGGTGACACCGCCGGGGTAGCGGCAGGCTATGCCGATGACGGCGATCGGGTCGTCGTCGCCCTCGGTGGGCGTGGCCATGGGGGCCGCCACGAACAAGTCGGTACCGGATGCCTCGGCGAGCAGGAAGTCGGTCAGGGCACGCGAGCTCGGGTGGTCGAAGACGACGGTGGCAGGCACCCGCAGGCCCGTCGCGGTCTGAAGGCGGTTGCGCAGCTCGACGGCGGTCAGGGAGTCGAACCCCAGCTCCTGGAAGGCGCGTTCTGCCTCGATGGCGTCGGCCGTCGCGTGGCCGAGGACGGCCGCCACATGGGTGCGGACCAGGTCGAGAACGGTCCGCTCCCGGTCGGCGTCGGACAGCCCGGCCAACTGTGCGGCCAGCGCCGGTGTGTCGGCCGCCGGCAGTTCGTTGCGGGCCGCTCGCCGGAGTGGTGCACGGACCAGGCCCCGAAGAATGTGCGGGATGCCGTCGGTGCGGGCCTGGATCGCCGCGGTGTCGAGGTGGATCGCGAGAGGCACGGGCTCCGCCGCTGCGACGGCCGCGTCGAACAGCCGGAGTCCTTCGGCGACGGTGAGTTCGAGCATGCCCCAGCGGTTGACGCGCGCCACGTCGGCCGTGCTGAGCTGCCGCCTCATGCCCTGGCCCTCGCCCCACAGGCCCCAGGCCACGGTCCGGGCGGGCAGGCCCTGTGCGCAACGGAGTTCGGCAAGGGCGTTCAGGAAGAGGTTGGCCGCCGCGTAGTTGCCCTGTCCGGGGCCGTTCACCAGGCTGGCCGACGAGGAGAACAGTACGAACGCGGTCAGGGGCATGTCGCGGGTCAGCTCGTGCAGGTTCCAGGCGCCGTCCACCTTGGGCCGCAGCACGTGGTCCAACTGCGTCGGGGACAGGGCATCGATGACGCCGTTGTCGGCGACACCGGCGGTGTGGATGACGCCCGTCAGCGGGTGTTCGGGGTCGATGGTGGCGAGGAGTGCGGCCAGGGCCTCACGGTCGGCGACGTCGCACGCCTCGACGCGCACCGAGGTGCCCGTTCCCGCTGCTCCGGCTGCTCCCGCTGCTCCTGCTGCGGACAGTTCCGATACGAGGTCGGCGGCGCCGTCGGCAGCCAGGCCCGCGCGGCTCACCAGCAGCAGGTGGCGTACGCCGTGCTCGGCCACGAGGTGCCGGGCCACGACGCTGCCCAGGCCGCCGGTGCCGCCCGTGATCAGTACGGTTCCGGCGGCGGGCCACGCGGGGGCGAGGGCCTCTTCGGTGGCCGGTGCCGCGATGGTCTCCAGCCGGGGAACGAGAGCCGCCCCGGCGCGCAGCGCAAGCTGTGGCTCGCCCGAGGCGACGGCGGCGGCGACGGCCACCTCGGAGGCCGGGTCGTCCACGTCGATCAGCACGTACCGGCCGGGAGTCTCCGCCTGAGCCGACCGCACCAGCCCCCAGACCGCCGAGCCCGGGAGATCGGTGACCGCCTCGCCGTACGCGGCGGAGACCGGCTCGCCCTCCGTAGCGGAGATCGCCTCGCCGTACGCGGCTGAGACCGCCCCGCGCGTCACCACCACCAGGCGTTCGGGTCCCTCCCAGTCCTGAAGTGCCGCCAGGACCTGGTGTGTTGCGGAGCGGACCTGTTCCGGGACGGGGCCCTCCAGGTTGCGAGGGCTGTGCAGCACGGTGAAATCCTCGGCGGCCGCCGAAGCCGTTCCGGTGTCCGCCGGGGCGAGGGGAGCCGGTGTCCAGTTCACCCGGTACAGGGACTCCCCGCTGCCGGCACCCCGGAACCCGCTGAGCTGTTCCACCGAGACGGGCCGGGCGATCAGCGAGTCGACCGTGAGTACGGGGGCACCTGCGGTGTCGGCCACCGACATGCGCAGTCCCTCGCCGTACGGCGAGACCTTCACGCGGACCGAGGAGGAACCCGAAGCCAGCAGGGAGACACGGTTCCAGGCGAACGGGATCGAGGTCTCCCCCATGCCCTTGTCGTCGTCCGCGCCACCCGAGTCCAGGAACCGGGTCTGCAGAGCGGCGTCCAGCAGGGCCGGGTGCACACCGAACCCGGCGGCGTCGGTCTGCGCCTCGGCCGGCAGCACGATCTCGGCGAACAGGTCCGTGCCGCGCCGCCAGGCGGCGCGCAGTCCCTGGAACGAAGGGCCGTACGCGAAGCCCTGCTCGACCAGCCGCTCGTAGAGCCCGTCCACCGGCAAGGCAGTCGCCCGCTCCGGCGGCCAGACCACCAGGTCCGAGGCCGACGGCTCGGAGGTCTCCTCCCCTGCCGGCACGACAACACCGCCGGCGTGCCGGAGCCACGGCTCATCAGGGACGTTCTCACCGCGCGAGTACACCGCCACCGAGCGCGCACCCGAACCCTCGGGCGCACCCACAACCACCTGAATCACAACAGCATCACGCTGCGAGAAAACAAGCGGAGCCTCGATGGTCAACTCCTCGACAACCGGGCAACCCACCTCGTCCCCCGCCCGGATCGCCAACTCCACGAAACCAGTACCAGGAAGCAGTACCGTGCCCATCACCTCGTGATCAGCCAGCCACGGATGCGAACGGGTAGAAAGCCGCCCCGTGAACACCACTCCCCCGGAGTCGGCGAGGGCAACAGCGGCGCTCAACAGCGGGTGGTCGACGGGTCCCAGGCCGATCGACGCGGCGTCTCCGGTGGGAATCGCGCCGTCCATCCAGTAACGCCGGCGCTGGAAGGCGTACGTGGGCAGGTCTACGGGGCGGGTGGGCCGGTCCTTGAAGAGTGCGGGCCAGTCGACGGGGACGCCGCGGGTGTGCAGGTGCCCGAGTGCGTTCAGCAGGTGGGGAGCTTCGGGCCGGTCCCTGCGCAGTGCGGGGACCGCGTCCACGTCCTGGCCGGCGTCCACGTCCTGGCCGGCGTCTGCGGCCAGGGTCGCGAGGGCGGTCAGGGTGGCGTCGGGGCCGATCTCCAGGAAGGTGCCCACTCCCGCGTCGCGCATCGCCCGCATGCCGTCGCCGAACCGGACCGCCTCGCGTACGTGGCGTACCCAATAGCCGGGCGTGCACAGCTCCTTCGGATCCGCGAGAGCGCCGGTGAGGTTGGAAACCAGCGGGATGACCGGCGGGTGGAACGTGACCGACTGAGCCACTTCGGCGAAGGCGGCGAGCATCGGGTCCATCAGCGGCGAGTGGAAGGCGTGCGAGACCCGCAGCCGCTGTGACCGCTCGAAGCGGGCCGCGACCTGTGCGACCGTCGCCTCGTCGCCGGAGATGACGACCGCGTCGGGGCCGTTCACGGCCGCGATCGCCACCCGCTCCTGACCGATTTCCTGGTCCGCCAAAACCGCCGCGACTTGGTCCTCGGTGGCCCGCACTGCGACCATCGCACCACCCGCAGGCAGGGCACCCATCAACCGGCCGCGCGCCGCCACCAACGCACACGCATCCGGCAGCGAGAACACTCCGGCCAGATGCGCAGCCGCCAGTTCACCGACGGAGTGCCCGGCGACATAGTCCGGCCGCACACCCCACGACTCCAACAGCCGCCCCAGCGCCACCTCCAGAGCGAACAACGCCGGCTGCGCGAACTCCGTACCATCCAAACGGCCGTGGCCTTCAGCCTCTTCCTCCGGCCACATGACCTCCCGCAGGGGCAGGCCCAGTTCGCCGATCACCTCGTCCAGGACACGAGCGAACACCGGGAACGACTCGTACAACTCCCTTCCCATGCCCAGGCGTTGGCTGCCCTGACCGGAGAACACGAACGCCAGCTTGCCCGGGCGGACCGGACCCGACGCGACACCTGCTCCCGCCTCGCCCTCGGCGACCTTGGCCAACCCGCCCAGCAGCCCGGCGCGGTCGGTGGCGGTGATGGCCGCACGGTGTTCGAACGCGGCGCGGGTGGTGGCCAGTGAGTGGGCGAGGTCGCGCAGGACCAGGTCGGGCTGCTGTTGGACGTGGGACAGCAGTTGGGCGGCCTGGCCGCGCAGTGCCTCCTCGTTCCTGCCCGAGACCAGGAATGGCGGCAGCGGTGTTTCGGCAGACGCGTTGGCACCCGGCTCGGACCGGGGCGGGCTCGCCTGTGCCTCGTCCTCGGGCTCCGGGGCTTCTTCGAGGATGAGGTGGACGTTGGTGCCGCTCATGCCGAAGGAGGAGACACCCGCCCGGCGGGGACGGCCCTCGGGACGCCATGTCCGCGCATCGGTCAGCAGTTCCACCGCCCCGGCCGACCAGTCCACATGCGAGGTCGGCTCGGTGACATGCAGGGTTCGGGGCAGCAGGTCGTGGTGCATGGCCATGACCATCTTGATCACTCCGGCCACCCCGGCCGCCGCCTGGGTGTGACCGATGTTGGACTTCAGCGAGCCCAGCAACAACGGCCGGTCCGTGGGCCGTTGCCCGTACGTGGCCAGCAGCGCCTGGGCCTCGATCGGGTCACCCAGGGTGGTGCCGGTGCCGTGTCCCTCGACGGCATCGACGTCAGCCGGTGTCAGGCGGGCGTTCATGAGGGCCTGGCGGATCACGCGTTGCTGGGCGGGCCCGTTGGGGGCGGTCAGGCCGTTGGAGGCACCGTCCTGGTTGACCGCCGAGCCGCGAATCACGGCCAGGACCCGGTGACCGTTGCGCTGCGCTTCGGACAACCGCTCCAGCATCACCAGACCGACGCCCTCGGACCAGCCGGTGCCGTCGGCGCTCTCGGAGAAGGGCTTGCAGCGGCCGTCGGCGGCCAGGCCTCCCTGACGGCTGAACGCGACGAACGGCTCGGGCTTGACCAGCAGCGCCACTCCCCCGGCCAGCGCGAGCGAGCATTCCTGGCGTCGCAGGGACTGGCAGGCGAGGTGCATGGCGACGAGCGAGGAGGAGCAGGCAGTGTCCACGGTCACGGCCGGGCCCTCCAGCCCCAGCGTGTAGGACACCCGCCCGGTGATCACGGCACCGGCGCTGCTGGTGCTCATGTGCGCCTCGGCGATCTCGGGCCGGGTGGCGACCAGTTCGCCGTAGGCCTGGCTGCTCGACCCGACGAACACGCCGACCGGGCCGCCGCGCAGTGAGTGGGGGTCGATGCCGGCTCGTTCGCAGACCTCCCACGCGGTCTCCAGGATCAGCCGCTGCTGGGGGTCCATGGTGAGCGCCTCGCGCGGCGATATGCCGAAGAAGCCCGGATCGAAGTCGCCGATGTCCGAGACGAAGCCGCCCTCGTGTACGTACGAGGCGCCCGGCCGGTCCGGGTCGGGGGTCAGGAGGGCGTCGAGGTCCCAGCCCCGGTCGGACGGAAAGGGCTCGATCGCGTCGTTTCCCTCGGAGACCAGCCGCCACAGGTCGTCCGCCGAACGGATGCCTCCGGGATAGCGGCAGCTCATCGCGACGATGGCGATCGGCTCCTGCTCCTGGGCCTCCGCCTGCCGCAGTCGCTGACGCGTCTGGTGCAGTTCGGCGCTGACCTTCTTGAGGTAATCGAGAATCTTCTTCTCGTCCTCCACCACCGTCACCCCACTGAGCAGATACCAACGGACTCTCGCGGACTCTCGCGAGGGGCAAGAATCCGGTGGGCGTCGAAGGCGCGCCTACCCCTAACCGCCCCTACCGGCCGACCAAGGGCTCAGCCGACCCCGAGTTCCTTGTCGATGAAGGCGAGCACGTCGGCGGCGCTTGCCTCCTGGAGGCGGTCGGCGACGGCGGCTGTGTCGGTGGCGTCCGTTCCGTCGGCGCTCTCGGTGAGCCTTGCGATCAGCGACTGGAGCCGGGCGGGCAGCCTGGTCCTTGCGATCTCCTCGGGCGGGAGGGCGGTCATCGTGGCTTCCAGCCGGGCAAGGTCGGCCAGTACGCCGTCGACGGTTCCCGGTGCGTCGTCGAAGAGTTCCTTGCGCAGGTGCCGGGCGAGCGCGGCCGGGGAGGCGTGGTCGAACACCAGGGTCGCGGGCAGCAGTACCCCTACTGTGGCGCCGATCCGGTTGCGGAGATCGATCGCGGTCATCGAGTCCATGCCGAGGTCCTTGAAGGCACGGTCCTGCCCGATCTCCGCCGGGTCGTCGTAGTTGAGCACCTGTGCCACCTGCTCGTTCACCAACTGGAGCAGCGCCGGCTCCCGGTCGGCCTCGGGCAGCGCTGCCAGCCTGGCGACCAGGGCCTGATCGCCGCCGCCGCCATCGCCATGGCCGCTGCCATTGCCGTTGCCAGGTCCGGTGCCGGACGGTCCGGGGCGGTCGTGAGCCGCGAGGGCGGCGGCCACTTCGGGCAGTGCCCGCATCAGGGGACGCGGGCGGGCGAGGGTGTAGGTCTCGGCGAACCGCGGCCAGTCGAAGTCGCCTGCCACGAGGTGGGTTTCCCGGTCTTCCAGGGCCTGGCCGAGGAGGGCCAGAGCCGGCTCGGCGTTCAGGGCCGGAGCGCCGAGCCGCCGCAGCTGGGCCGCCGCCTCCTCATCGACCATGCCTCCCCGCCAGGCACCCCAGGCGACGGAGGTCGCCGCGAGGCCACGGGCCCGGCGCCGGTGCGCCAGCGCGTCGAGGAATGCGTTCGCGCCCGCGTAGGCGCACTGCCCGGCGCTGCCCCAGACGGCGGCGCCCGAGGAGAAGAAGACGAAGGCTTCCAGCGGCTGCTCGGCCAGTAGTTCGTCCAGATGCGTGGCACCGGCGATCTTCGGTCGGCCGATCTCCGCGAACTCCTCCAGGGTCGTCCCGGACAGCCTCGCCGACTGGTGCATGACTCCCGCGACGTGGAACACAGCGGTCAGCGGGTCCTGCGCGGGCACGCTGTCCAGGAGTGCGGCAAGAGCGTCTCGATCGGTGACATCACAGGCGGTGACGGTGGATCGGGCGCCCAACTCGGCCAGTTCGGCCGCCAGTTCGCCGACGCCTTCCGCGTCGGGTCCTCGGCGGCTGGTGAGCAGCAGGTGCTCGGCGCCGTTTCGGGCCAGCCAGCGCGCGACATGGGCGCCGAGGACACCCGTGCCGCCGGTGACGAGCACGGTTCCGTGCGGCTTCCACGGCCGCTGCCGCGGCTGCCGGTCGGTGTCGGTGTCGGCGGTGCGTGGGGCGCGTACCATCCGGCGGGCGAACGTGCCGGACGGGCGGAGTGCCAACTGGTCCTCGACCGGGTGTCCATCGTGGCCGTCGTGGCGATCGTGGCCATCGTGGCTGTGGAGCGCTTCCGCGAGGTGGTCGGCCATGACGTCGTCCAGCGTGCCGGGCACGTCGATCAGACCGCCCCAGGTGTCGGGGTGGTCCAGCCCCAGTACGGTCCCCATCCCCCACACCACCGCCTGCGCGGGGCGGATCTCCTCGTCGCCCACAGGGACGGCACCGGAGGTCAGGCACCACAGCCGCGCGGTGACGCCGAGCGTCTCCAGGGCCTGGACCAGGGCGATCGTTGCCGCCGTGCCGCGCGAGAGAGTCGGCTGCCGGTGGTGCGGCTCCTCGTCCAGGGCAAGCAACGAAAGCACCCCGGCGGGAGTCGCGTCGGTGGTGGCGAAGTGTTCGCGCAACTGGGCTACGAGCCCATCCTCGTCCGTACTCTCCGCGACGATCGGGACCACGTGGGCGCCGCCACGCCTGGCGAGCCCTTCGACGACCGCCGAGGTCAGCGGATGAGCACGGTGTGAGGGCGGCACCACGACCGTCCAGCTCGCGGAGCGTGCGGCGTCCGGCGCCGATGTGGTCGCCGTACCAGCTGGCGTACCGGTTGGCATACCGGTTGGTGTACGGATCCCCGTACCGGCTGCCGTGCCGAGCTGGACGGGATGCCAGGCGATCCGATAGCGGAGGCGGTCCAGAGCGGACCGATCGCGGTTGCGGCGGCGCCAGGACGACAGCGCGGGCAGCACCTGTGCCAGATCGGCGGGCCCTATGCCGAGATCCGCCGCGAGGGAGCCGAAGTCCTCGCTCTCGACCGCCTGCCAGAACCCGCGCTCGACAGCATCGCCAGCCCCTGGAGCTTCGTCCGTCGCCGGGGCCAGCCAATAGCGTTTGTGCTGGAAGGGGTAGGTGGGCAGGTCGACGGGGTGGGTGGGCTGGTCGTTGAAGAGAGCGGGCCAGGTGACGGGGATGCCTCGGGCGTGGAGGTGGCCGAGTGCGTTGACGAGGTGGGGGGTTTCGGGCCGGTCCCGACGCAGGGTGGGGATCGCGTCCCCGTCCTGGTCGGCCAGTGTGGTGAGGGTGGCGTCGGGGCCGATCTCCAGGAACGTGGTCACGCCTTCGTTGCGCAACGCCTGCATGCCGTCGCCGAACCGGACCGCCTCACGTACGTGGCGTACCCAGTAGTCGGGCGTGCACAGGGTTTTCGGGTCGGCGAGGGTGCCGGTGAGGTTGGAGACCAGGGGGATGACCGGCGGGTGGAAGGTGACTTGGACGGCGACCTCGCGGAAGGTGGCGAGGATGGGGTCCATCAGTGGGGAGTGGAAGGCATGGGACACCCGCAACCGCTTGGAGTGCTCGAAGCGGGCCGCAGCCTCCGCCACCGCGCTCTCCTCGCCGGATATGACCACCGCGTATGGGCCGTTGACCGCTGCGATCGCCACCTGTTCCATGCCTTCCAGGACGGCGGCGACCTCGTCCTCGGTGGCCCGCACCGCGACCATCGCACCGCCAGCGGGCAGTGCACCCATCAACCGGCCGCGCGCTGCCACCAGCGCACACGCATCCGGCAGCGAGAACACCCCGGCCAGATGCGCGGCCACCAGTTCACCGACGGAGTGCCCGGCGACATAGTCCGGCCGCACACCCCACGACTCCAGCAACCGGCCCAGGGCCACTTCCAGAGCGAACAGCGCCGGTTGCGCGAACTCCGTACCGTCCAGACGCCCATGCCCGGCGGAATCGGCAGAGTCGTCGGCGGGCCACATGACTTCCCGCAGGGGCAGGTCCAGTTCCCCGGTCACCTCGTCCAGGGCGCGGGCGAACACCGGGAACGACTCGTACAACTCCCGCCCCATACCCAACCGTTGACTGCCCTGACCGGAACAGATGAACGCCAGCTTGCCCGGACGGGCCGAACCCGAGGCGACAACATCCGCCCCCGCCTCACCTGCCGCAACCCTGTCCAGCCCAGCCACCAACTCAGGCGTGTCCGCACCGACCACCACCGCTCGGTGCTCCAGTGCGGCACGCGTGGTGGCCAGCGAGTGGGCCACGTCGACCCGGTCCAGGTCCTGGCCAATGACATGGTCCGCCAGTCGCGCGGCCTGCTCCCGCAATGCCTGTTCGGTACGGGCCGACAACACCCACGGCACCACCGGCAGAGCCGGGACGGACTGCTGGGTCTGCTCGGTCCGCTCGGAGCTCTCGGTCTGGGGGGCCTCTTCGAGGATGACGTGAGCGTTGGTGCCACTGATACCGAACGACGAGACACCCGCTCGGCGCGGACGCCCCTCGGGATGCCAGGGCTGGGCCTGGGTAAGCAGCTCCACCGCCCCCGCCGACCAGTCCACATGCGGCGACGGCTCGTCCACGTGCAGCGTCCGGGGCAACAGACCGTTGCGCATGGCCATGACCATCTTGATCACACCGGCCACCCCGGCCGCCGCCTGCGTGTGCCCGATGTTCGACTTCAACGACCCCAGCCGCAACGGCCGGTCCCCGGGCCGGTCCTGACCGTACGTGGCCAGCAGTGCCTGCGCCTCGATCGGGTCACCCAGGGACGTCCCCGTACCGTGGGCCTCCACGACGTCGATGTCCGCCGGGGACAGGCCCGCGTCGGCGAGCGCCTGGCGGAGCACGTGTTGTTGGGCGGGGCCGTTGGGGGCGGTCAGGCCGTTGGAGGCGCCGTCCTGGTTGACCGCCGAACCCCGGATGACGGCCAGCACCCGGTGGCGGTTGCGCCGCGCCTCGGACAACCGTTCAAGGACCAGCACTCCCACCCCTTCCGACCAGCCCGTACCGTCGGCCGAGGCCGAGAACGCCTTGCACCGGCCGTCCCGGGACAGCACGCCCTGGCGGCTGAACTCCACGAACACGTCCGGTGCGCACATGACCGTGGCGCCTCCGGCGATCGCCAGCGTGCACTCCTTGCGGCGCAGCGCGGCACAGGCCAGGTGAAGGGTGACCAGCGAGGTGGAGCAGGTGGTGTCGATGGAGACCGCGGGGCCCTGGAGGCCCAGGACGTAGGAGATCCGGCCGGAGAGGACAGCTGTGGAGTTGCCGAGGAGCAGGTAGCCGGCGACGTCGTCGGGCACGTTCATGGTCCGGCCGGCGTAGTCGTGGTACATGGCTCCGGCGAAAACCCCGGTCCGGCTCTCGCGCACTGACAAAGGGTCGATGCCCGCGCGTTCCAGTGCCTCCCAGGTGGTCTCCAGCAGCAGACGCTGTTGCGGGTCCATGGCCAGTGCCTCGCGCGGGCTGATGCCGAACAGCCCGGCGTCGAAGTCGGCGATACCGGAGAGGAAGCCGCCTGCCTGGGCGTGGCTGGTCCCGGGCCTGTTGGGGTCGAGGTCGTGGAGGGACGCGAGGTCCCAGCCTCGGTCGGTGGGAAAGGGTGACAGGGCGTCGTGGCCGCCTGCGACCGTCTCCCACAACTCCTCGGGAGAGGTCACACCGCCGGGCAGCCTGCAGCCCATGCCGACGACGGCGATCGGCTCGTGTGCCCTTTCCTCGGTTTCGCGAAGACGTCGGCGGGCCTCGCGGAGGTCGACCGTGGCGCGTTTGAGGTAGTCGCGGAGTTTCTCGTCGTTCGCCATTCCGTCAGGCACTCCCTGGCAGTCCGAGTTCGGCGTCGAGAACTTCGAAGAGCTCGTCGTCCGTGGCCGATTGAAGATCTGTGGTGAGTCCGGCCGAGCCGTCCGCCGGGTTCGCGTCCGGGTCGGCGTCGGCCAGCCGGCCGTGCCAGCGGCGCAGCAGCGTCTCCAACCGTCCGGTGATCCTGGTGAGTTCGCCGTCGCCCTGGGGCACCGCGGCCAAGGCGGCTTCCAGCCGGTCCGCCTCGGCCAGTACCGAGCGAAGGCTCTGCCCGTGGCCGGTCGGCCACTGGGCGGCCAGTTGCTCGCCGAGGTGCCGGGCCAGCGCGGCCGGGCTCGGGTAGTCGAAGACGGCAGTGGCCGACAGGTGCAGGCCGGTGACCTTCTTGATCTGGTTCCTGAGTTCGATCGCGGTCAGCGAGTCGAAGCCGAGGTTCTGGAACGTGTGGTGGGCCTCGATCGCGGTCGCCTCGCCCGTGGTGTGGCCGAGGACGGCGGCCACATGGCCGCGCACCAGGTCGGTGAGCGCACGTTCGCGTTCGCTGTCCGAGAGTGCGGCGAGCCGTGCCGTCAGGGCTCGCCCGTTGTCGCCCGCCGCGTCCTGGGCCGTACGCCGGGACGAGGGGGTGGGGACCAGGCCGCGCAGTGCCACCGGCAGGTTCCCGGCCTGGGCCTGTGCCCGAAGGGCGCCGAGGTCCAGCCGCAGCGGCAACAGCGCGGGGGCGTCTCCGGGCGCGGCCCACACGGCCCGCACGGCCCGCACGGCCATGGAGAAGAGCCGGAGACCCTCGTCCGGCGAGAGTGCCTGGATGCCGTTGCGGAGCATGCGGGAGCGGTCGGTGTCGGCCAGGTCTCCGGCCATGCCCAGGCCTCCGCTCCACGGTCCCCAGCCGAGCGACTGGCCTGGCAGGCCGAGGTCGTGGCGGTGGTGGGCGAGTGCGTCGAGGAACGCGTTGGCAGCCGCGTAGTTGCCCTGGCCTGCGGTGCCGAGGGCGCCTGCGGCGGAGGAGAACAGAACGAAGGCCGACAGGTCCAGGCCGCGCGTCAGTTCGTGCAGGTGCCATGCGGCGTCGACCTTGGCGCCGAGCACGTTGTCGAGGTGCCGTGGTGTCAGGTCGGTGATCAGGGCGTTGTCCAGGACACCTGCGGAGTGCACGACGGCGGTCAACGGATGCTCGGCGGGGACATCGGCCAACAGCCCGGCGATCGCGTCCCGGTCGGTGATGTCGCAGGCGGCGATCGTGGTCCGGGCGCCCAGCTCGGCCAGTTCGGTGACCAGGTCCGAGGCGCCGGGCGCGTCCATGCCACGACGGCTGGCCAACACCAGGTGGCGCATGCCGTGTTCGGTCACCAGGTGCCGGGCGATCTGCCGGCCGAGTCCCCCGGTGCCGCCGGTGATCAGCACGGTGCCGTCAGGGTCCCAGTCCGGCGTTTCGCGCCGCTGGTCCGCTTCCACGGACGTGTCGGCTGGTTGCCGCGCAAGGCGGGGGGCCAGGAGGCGGTCGCCGCGCACGGCCAGTTGCGGTTCGTCGGCGGCCAGGGCGGTTTGGAGACTGAGCAGGGGGGTGCGGAGGGAGGTGTACGGGGCCGGTAGGTCGATCAGTACGATCCGGCCGGGTTCCTCCTCCTGCGCGGCGCGCGCCAGGCCCCACACCGCCGCGTGTCCCAGGTCGGTGACGCTCTCGTCGGGTGCGGTGGCCACGGCACCGCAGGTGGCAAGGACCAGCCGGGTCGCCTCCAACCGGCCGTCGGTCAGCAGCGTCCGGAGGGCGTCGAGAGCGTCATCGACCGATGCGCGGACGGACTCGGGCACGGGGCGGGCGGGGTCCTGTTCCGCGCCGACGACGAGTACGGTCCCGGGCACGGGCAGGTCCCCGGAGCCGACCGCGTCCAGCAGTGCGGCCATGTCCGGATAGGCGCCGGGGTCGGCGGCAGCACGGCCCACAACTGCCCAGTCCGGCGCGACGGGATCGGTGAGGGACGCCGGGGCGGAGACCGGTACCCATTCGAGCCGGTACAGCGAGCCGGAAGTGTGCGTGCCGATGGCGGTGTTGAGCTGGTCGCCGGTCACCGGGCGGGTGGTCAGCGACTCCACGGTGATCACCGGCGTTCCGGTGGCGTCGGCCGCGCTGATGGCACCGCCTGAGATCCGAACCCTCAGGGCGGACGCCCCGGACGTGTGCAGTCGTACGCCGTTCCAGGCGAAGGGCACCGATGGGGCCTGTTCGTTCTCGCCCTTGCCGTTGTGTTCGGCGTTCTCGTCGTATTCGTCGTATTCGTCGTATTCGTCGTCCGGGGTGAGGAGTGCGGCTTGCAGGGCGGCGTCGAGCAACGCGGGGTGGATGCCGTAGGAGGTGGCGTCGGTGGTCTGGGCGGAGAGTTCGACCTCGGCGAACAACTCGTCGGTACGGTGCCAGGCGGCACGTACGCCCTGGAAGACGGGGCCGTAGTGGAGGCCCCGTTCGGCCAGCCGGTCGTAGAAGTCGTGGAGTGGTAGGGGGGTGGCGTGGGCGGGCGGCCATGTGTCCATGGCTGTTGGGGTGTTGGTGTTGGTGTTGGAGGTGGGGGTGGGGGTGGGGGTGGTGTCGGGGGTGGGGGTGGTGTCGGGGGTGAGGATGCCTTCGGCGTGCAGGGTCCATTCCTCGTCGAGGGCGGTGTTCTCGGGTCGTGCGTGTATGCGCAGCTGACGGCGGCCGTCTGGATCGGGGGCGGCTGCCATCACCTGTACGGCGACGCCTCCGTGTTCGGGTAGGAGGAGTGGGGTGTGCAGTGTGAGTTCCTCCACCACTGGACAGTTCGCTTCGTCGCCTGCGCGGATGGCCAGTTCGACGAAGCCGGTGCCGGGGAACAGGACGGTGCCCATCACTGTGTGGTCGGCCAGCCAGGGCTGTTGCTCGACCGAGAGGCGGCCCGACAGGACCACGCTCCCCGAGCCGGGCAGCTCCACCACCGCGCCCAGCAAGGGGTGTTCGGCACTTTCCAGTCCTGCCTGCTCCACGTCCACTGTGTCCTGGGTGGCGTGCATCCAGTAGTGCTGGTGCTGGAAGGGGTAGGTGGGCAGGTCGACGGGGTGGGTGGGCTGGTCTGTGAAGAGGGCCGGCCAGTCGATGGGGATGCCTCGGGTGTGCAAGTCGCCCAGGGCGTGGAGGAGTTGGGCGGGCTCGGGTCGGTCCCGGCGCAGGGCGGGAACCGTGTCCCCGTCCTGGTCGGCGAGGGGGGTGAGGGTGGCGTCGGGGCCGATCTCCAGGAACGTGGTCACGCCTTCGGCACGCAACGCCTGTATGCCGTCGCCGAACCGGACCGCCTCGCGTACATGGCGTACCCAGTACTCGGGCGTGCACAGCTCCTTCGGATCCGCGAGAGCACCGGTTAGGTTCGAGACCAGCGGAATCACCGGCGGGTGGAAGGTGACTTGGGCGGCTACCTCACGGAAGGCGGCGAGCACCGGGTCCATCAAGGGTGAGTGGAAGGCGTGGGAGACCCGCAACCGCCGGGTGTGCTTGAAGCGGGCTGCGGCCGACAGCACGGCGGATTCCTCGCCGGAGATGACCACCGCGTCGGGGCCGTTCACCGCCGCGATCGCCACCCACTCCAGACCGAGCTCCAAGCCCGCCAGGACAGTAGCGACCTCGTCCTCGGTGGCCCGCACCGCGACCATGGCACCCCCGGCGGGTAGCGCACCCATCAACCGGCCGCGTGCTGTCACCAGCGCACACGCGTCCGGCAGCGAGAACACCCCGGCCAGATGCGCGGCCGCCAGTTCACCGACGGAGTGCCCGGCAACGAAGTCCGGCCGCACACCCCATGACTCCAGCAGCCGGCCCAGCGCCACCTCCAGCGCGAACAGTGCCGGCTGCGCGAACTCCGTACCCTCCAGACGCTCGTGTCCGGCAGAGTCGTCCGGGGGCCACATCACCTCCCGCAGCGGCAGCCCCAGTTCCCCGGTCACCTCGTCCAGGGCGCGGGCGAACACCGGGAACGACTCGTACAACTCCCGGCCCATGCCCAGCCGTTGGCTGCCCTGGCCGGAGCAGATGAACGCCAGCCGGCCACCGACCGGCACCCCACCGAGCCGCTCACCCCGGGCCACCGCCTCCAGCCCGTCCACCAGCTCAGCCGTATCCGCACCGACCACCACCACCCGGTGCTCCAGTGCCGCACGCGTCACAGCCAGCGAATACCCGACATCCACCGGGGCCAGATCCCGCCCGGCGACATGAGCAGCCAACTGAGCGGCCTGCGCCCGCAACGCCTCCCCGGTGCGGGCCGACAACATCCACGGCACGACGGGAAGACCCGGCGCGGACCCGGCCGGAATGTCGTCCAGGAGATCCGGAGCCTCTTCGAGGATGAGGTGGGCGTTGGTTCCGCTGATACCGAACGAGGAGACGCCCGCGCGGCGCGGATGACCGTTGTGCTGCCAGGGCTGCGCCTGGGTGAGCAGCTCCACCGCCCCCGCCGACCAGTCCACATGCGAGGACGGCTCACCCACATGCAACGTCCGGGGCAACAGGTCATTGCGCATCGCCATGACCATCTTGATCACACTCGCGACACCCGAAGCCGCCTGCGTATGCCCGATGTTGGACTTGAGAGACCCCAGCCACAATGGCCGGTCCCCCGACCGATCCTGGCCATACGTGGCCAGCAACGCCTGCGCCTCAATAGGGTCACCCAACGCCGTCCCCGTGCCGTGCGCCTCCACCGCATCCACCTCAACGGGAGACAACCCCGCACTGGCCAGCGCCTGCCGGATCACCCGCTGCTGAGAAGGACCATTCGGAGCAGTCAGCCCATTGGATGCGCCGTCCTGGTTGACCGCCGAACCCCGAATGACCGCCAGGACTTGGTGACCGTTGCGCCGGGCCTCGGAGAGCCGTTCCAGGACGAGGATCCCCACCCCCTCCGACCAGCCCGTACCGTCGGCCGAAGCCGAGAACGCCTTGCAGCGGCCGTCCGGGGCCAGGCCTCGCTGGCGGCTGAACTCCACGAAATTGAGGGGCGTGGACATCACCGTCACTCCGCCGGCCAAGGCGAGGCTGCATTCGCCGTTGCGCAGCGATTGAGCAGCGAGGTGCAGGCTCACCAGTGAGGACGAACACGCGGTGTCCACCGAGATGGCCGGACCCTCCAGGCCGAGCGTGTAGGCGATGCGTCCGGAGACGATGCTGCCCGCACTCGCCTCAGTGGGGTAGTCGTGGTACATCACCCCGGCGAACACCCCGGTGGGAGTGCCCTTCAGCGAGCCCGGCACGATCCGGGCCCGTTCCAGCGCCTCCCACGAAACCTCCAGCAACAACCGTTGCTGCGGGTCCAGTTCACGCGCCTCACGCGGCGAAATCCCGAAGAACTCCGGATCAAAGCCCCCCGCACCCTCCAGGAACCCGCCCTCATGCACGTAACTCGTGCCGGGGCGTACGGACTCCGGGTCGTAGAGCCGCCCCAGTTCCCAGCCCCGGTCGGCCGGGAACTCGGTGATGGCGTCGACGCCGTCCGCCACCAGCCGCCACAGGTCCTCAACTCCCTTGACCCCGCCCGGATATCGGCAGGCCATGCCCACGATGGCGACGGGTTCGTCGGTTGCCGCGGGCAGCACGGGGACGGTCGGCCTGGCCCGGTCCCCGGCACCCAACACATCGGACGACATCTCGGACAGCACTTCGGACAGCAGGTGAACGGCGAGCGCCCGTGCGCTCGGCCGGTCGAAGACAACGGTGGCCGGCAGGTTGGCACCGGTGACGCCGTTGAGTCGGTTGCGCAGTTCCAGCGCGGTCAACGAGTCGAAGCCCATCTCCTGGAAGGCCCGGTCGGGCTCGATCGCCTCGGGGGACGCGTGCCCGACCACCGCTGCCGTATGGGTGCGGACCAGCTCCAGGACAGTCCTCAGCGCCTCCGGCTCGGAGAGACCGCCCAGTTGCCCGGTCAGTTGCCCGGCCGGTCCGCTGTCAGAGACAGCCGCGGTGGCCGTCCGCGCGCTCGGCCTGGTCCGGGCGATGGGGCGCAGCAGGGGCGGAAGCTCGGTGCCCGTGCCCGTGCTCGTGCCCATGCCGGGCCCCTCGCTGTACCGGGCAGCACGCCCTCGGGAGCGCAGAACGGACGCGTCGAGGACCAGCGGGGCGAGCAGCGCATGGCCGGTGGTGAGCGCCTTGTCGAACAGGTCAATGCCCTGGTCGGTGCTGAGGGCGGGGAGTCCCAGGGAGCGGAGGCGGTTGAGATCGGTCTCCGTCAGCTGGGCGGTCATTCCGACCGGCAGGTCCCAGGCGGCGTAGGCGAGGGAGGTGGCGACCAGGCCGTTGGCGCGGCGGTGCTGGGCCAAGGCGTCGAGGAAGGTGTTGGCTGCGGCGTAGTCACCCTGACCGGCCGCGAGGACAAGACCGCCGGAGGAGGAGAACAGTACGAACGCCGACAGGTCCAAGTGGCTTGTGAGCCTGTGCAGATGCCAGGCCGCATCCACCTTAGGGTGCAGCACCCGTCGCATCGACTCGGAGGTGAGACCGGTGATCAAGCCGCCTTCGGCGACTCCGGCGGCGTGCACCACTCCAGTCAGTGGGTGCTCGCCGGGAATCCGGGCAAGCAGACCGGCCAGCGCGTCCGGATCGGCGACATCGCAGGCGGCGACGGTGACATCGGCTCCGTACCCGGTCAGCTCCTCGGCCAGCTCGGCCGCGCCGGGGGCGTCGGGGCCTCGACGGCTGGTGAGCAGCAGGTGCCGTACGCCGTGACGGGTCACCAAGTGCCTGGCCACCAGGCTGCCGAGGCCGCCGGTACCGCCGGTGATCAGGACGGTGCCGGTGGCGTCCCACGGCGACGCCGGTCGACCCACGTCGACGGGCTCGACGGGCTCGGAGGGATCGGAGAGATCGGAGAGATCGGAGAGATCGGAGAGATCGGTCCTGGCGAGCCTGGGCACCAGCAAGGTGCAGCCGCGCAACGCCATCTCTTCCTGGCCGCTGCCCAAGGCCTCCGCCAGCAGGCGGGGTTCCGGCCGGCCGGCGTCATCCCGCGCGTCGATGTCCAGCAGGGCAAAACGGCCGGGGTTCTCCTGCGCACCCGCTCGCACCAGCCCCCATACGGGTGCCTGAGCCAGGTCGGCGATGTCCTCGTCCGGGGCGACGCCCACGCCACAACCGGTGACCACCACAAGCCGGGAGGCGGACAGCCGGTCGTCGGCGAGCCATGCCTGCAGCACCGGTAGCACCTGGTCGGCGACCCTGAGGACGTCAGAAGGGACCTCTGTGTCATCCGCGTCGGGGGAGAGGCGACGGGCGTCGAGCAGCACGTCGCTCGGTACGGTGGCGCCTGCCTCGATCGCCGCGACCAGCGAGGCGAGATCCGGGTGAACCGCGACCTCGGGCCGACCGGGCAGGTGGTCGTCACCGATGACGGCCCAGGCGTCGACGGGCGTCGCGGGGCCGGGGGCAGGTGCCCAGTGAACGCGGTGGAGCGCCGCCCGCTCCCCCGTGCCGCCACCCAGTTGGGCGGAGGTCACTTGCCGCGCAACGATGCCGGCGATCTCCGCAACCGGCCGCCCCTGGCCGTCGGCGACCGACACGGAGTTCCCGCCCGGAGAGACGCGGACGCGCAGCATGGCGGCGCCCGAGGCATGCACGGTGACCCCGTTCCAGGCGAACGGGATGGCCGGGCCGCCCTGCTGTTCCTCGCTCAGGATGCTTACGTGCAGGGCGGCGTCGAGCAGGGCGGGGTGGAGGCCGTAGGAGGCGGCGTCACCCACGGCGTCGTCGGGCAGGGCGACCTCGGCGAAGAGTTCGGCGCCACGCCGCCAGGCCGCTCGGACGCCCTGGAAAAGGGGACCGTAGCCGAAGCCCCGCTCAGCGAGGCGTGGGTAGAAGTCCGACACGTCGGTTGCGACCGCGCCCTCGGGGGGCCAGGTCCGTAGGTCGGTGATGGCGGTGTCGGCGGCGGAGACTGCCGGGGCGAGGATGCCACTGGCGTGCGGGGTCCACTCCTCCTCGGCGGGCGTGTGCTCGGACCGCGAGTGGATCGCTATCCTCCTGCGGCCCGAGGCGTCCGGGCCGTCCACCACGATCTGGAGCGCGACCCCGCCGCGCTCGGTCAGGACGAGGGGGGCCTGGATGGTCAGTTCCTCGATGACCGGGGTGGCGACCTGGTCTCCGGCGTGGATGGCCAGTTCGACGAATGCCGTGCCCGGGAGCAGCACGGTGCCGAGCACCTCGTGGTCGGCCAGCCAGGGATGAGTGGCAAGGGACAGCCTGCCGGTCAGCAGCAGCCCGTCCGATCCGGGAAGCGTCACCATGGCGCCCAACAGCGGGTGTTCCGCCGGTCCCTGACCCACGCCGGCGGGGTCACCGGACGGTGTGGCCCCGTCGAGCCAGTAGCGCCGACGTTGGAAGGGGTACGTAGGCAGGTCGATGAGGTGGGCTGGTCGGCCTTCGAAGAGGGCTGGCCAGGTGACGGGTACGCCTCGGGTGTGCAAGTCACCCAGGGCGTTGAGGAGTTGGGCGGGCTCAGGCCTGTCCTTGCGCAGGGCAGCGATCGCGTCCCCGTCCTGATCAGCCAGGACAGTCAGCGTGGCGTCGGGGCCGATCTCCAGGAACGTGCCAACTCCCGCGTCGCGCAACGCCTGCATGCCGTCACCGAACCGGACCGCCTCGCGTACATGGCGTACCCAGTAGTCGGGCGTGCACAGCTCCTCCGGGTCCGCGAGGCTGCCGGAGAGGTTGGACACCAGCGGGATCACCGGCGGATGGAAGGCGACCTGCGCGGCGACCTCACGGAAGGCGGCGAGCATCGGGTCCATCAGCGGCGAGTGGAAGGCATGGGACACCCGCAACCGCCGGGTGTGCTTGAAGTGGGCTGCGGCTGACAGCACCGCCGTCTCCTCGCCGGAGATCACGACGGCATCGGGGCCATTGACCGCTGCGATCGCCACCTGCTCCAGACCGAGCTCCTGGTCCGCCAGGACCGCCGCGACCTCGTCCTCGGTGGCCCGCACCGCGACCATCGCACCACCCGCAGGCAACGCACCCATCAACCGACCACGCGCCACCACCAACGCACACGCATCCGCCAACGAGAACACCCCAGCCAGATGCGCAGCCGCCAACTCCCCCACCGAATGCCCAGCCACAAAGTCCGGCCGTACACCCCACGACTCCAGCAACCGGCCCAGCGCCACCTCCAGCGCGAACAACGCCGGCTGCGCAAACTCCGTACCCTCCAGACGCTCGTGTCCGGAAGAGTCATCCTCCGGCCACATCACCTCCCGCAGAGGCAGCCCCAGCTCCCCGGTCACCTCATCCAGGGCCCGGGCGAACACCGGGAACGACTCGTACAACTCCCTGCCCATACCAAGCCGTTGACTGCCCTGACCGGAACAGATGAACGCCAGACGACCACCGACCGGCATCCCACCCGGCCGCTCACCCCGGGCCACCGCCTCCAGCCCACCCACCAACTCAGCCGTATCCGCACCGACCACCACCACCCGGTGCTCCAGTGCCGCACGCGTCACAGCCAGCGCATACCCGACATCAACCGGGTCCAGATCCCGCCCGGCGACATGGTCTACCAGCCGCGCCGCCTGCTCCCGCAACGCCTCCCCCGTACGAGCCGACAACAGCCACGGCACGGCGGAAGGACGCGAGGCAGGTACGGCCGAAGAGTCCTCCGGAAGGTCCGGGGCCTCTTCGAGGATCAGGTGGGCATTGGTGCCGCTGATACCGAACGAGGAGACGCCCGCCCGGCGCAGGCGGCCGTCGCGCTCCCACGGGCGTGGCCGGGTGAGCAGTTCGACCGCGCCCGCCGACCAGTCCACATGCGGCGACGGCTCACCCACATGCAACGTCCGGGGCAACACACCATGACGCATCGCCATGACCATCTTGATCACACCGGCCACCCCGGCCGCCGCCTGCGTATGCCCGATGTTCGACTTCAACGACCCCAACCACAACGGCCGGTCCCCCGACCGATCCTGGCCATACGTGGCCAACAACGCCTGCGCCTCAATAGGGTCACCCAACGCCGTCCCCGTACCATGCGCCTCGACGACGTCGACATCCGCCGGGGACAGACCCGCGTCGGCGAGCGCCCGGCGGATCACGCGCTGCTGGGAAGGCCCGTTCGGGGCGGTGAAACCACTGCTGGCACCGTCCTGGTTGACCGCCGAACCGCGGATGACGGCCAGCACCCGGTGACCGTTGCGCCGCGCCTCGGACAACCGCTCAAGGACCACGACACCCACCCCCTCCGCCCAGCTCGTGCCGTCGGCCGAGGCGGAGAACGCCTTGCACCGGCCGTCCGGGGACAGGGCGCGCTGGCGGCTGTACTCGACGAACATCCTGGGCGTGGACATCACCGTGACCCCGCCGGCGAGGGCGAGGGTGCACTCGCCCCGGCGCAGCGCCTGGGCGGCCAGGTGGAGGCTCACCAGCGAGGAGGAGCAGGCGGTGTCCACCGAGACCGCCGGTCCTTCCAGGCCGAAGAGGTAGGACACCCGCCCGGAGACGATGCTCGCGACGCTGCCGGCGGCGAGGTACGCCTCAAGGTCTTCGGGGATGTCGGCCGCGGCTGAGCCGTAGTCGCAGTACATGACTCCGCCGAACACGCCTGTGCTGCTGCCGCGCAGTGCCGCCGGGTCGAGGCCGGCGTGTTCCAGCGCTTCCCAGCAGGTTTCCAGGAGGAGGCGTTGCTGGGGGTCCATGGCCTGGGCCTCGCGCGGTGAGATGCCGAAGAACTCGGCATCGAAGTCTGTGACACCGTCGAGGAATCCGGCCTCGCGGACGTAGCTGTGTCCGGTGCTGTCGGGGTCGGGGTCGTAGAGTCCCTCGGTGTCCCAGCCGCGGTCGCCGGGGAAGGGTCCGATGCCGTCCTCGCCTGCGGCGACCAGTCGCCACAGGTCGTCCGGGGTGGTGATCCCGCCGGGGAGCCGGCAGCTCATGCCGACGATGGCGATCGGCTCGTGTTCCCTGTCCTCTGTTTCGCGCAGACGTCGGCGGGCCTCGCGGAGGTCCGCAGTGGTCCGCTTGAGGTAATCGAGAAGTTTCTCTTCGTTCGACATCCCTACACCCGCCTGCTCGATACGTCCGGGAAGCCGGCGTCGCCGTTCGCCGACGTGCGGGAGTCACCGACTCGGCCGGAATTCCCGTATTTCGTGCCGGACTTGCCTCCGCCAACGCCAACGCCACCAGAAACACCATGACCAACGCCACGATCAACGCCACGACCAACGCCGATATCGGTGCCACTTCCGCCGCCGCTGTTCATTCCGATTCACCTGCCGGTTGAGCGCGTTCGCATGGCGGCCATTTCACGTGGTGGTTCTCGTAGATTCGACGGCCCATCGGATGATTTCGCAGACCCCTGAGATTTCTTCGGCGCCGATGACCGATCCGGTCGGGAGTGACAGGACCCGCTCGGCGAGCCCCTCGGTGTGCGGCAGCGGCAGCGGCGCGTGGATCCCGGGGTGGCTGCGGTAGGGCTCGTGCCGGTGGCAGCCGGGGTGGAAGTAGCGGCGGGAGCGGACGTTGTGGTGTTCCAGAATCTCGTGGACACGGTCCCGGTGGATGCCCGCGGCCGTCTCGTCGATCTCGATGACGACGTACTGGTGATTGGCGCGCTCCCCCGGTGCCTGCCGGCGGACGCTGACGCCCGGCAGTCCGTCGAGGCCCTGTTCGTACCTGCGGTGGTTGAGGGTGTTGTACGCGATGAGGGCGTCGATGTTCTCCAGTGAGGTGAGCCCCATGGCCGCGCTGGCCTCGCCCATCTTGGCGTTGGTGCCGTGGGACTGGACGAGGCCGTCCTCCCCGATGCCGAAGTTGCGCATGGCCCGTGCGCGGGCGGCGATCCCGGGGTCGTCGGTGACCAGTGCGCCGCCCTCGAAGCTGTTGATGAACTTGGTGGCGTGGAAGCTGAACACCTCGACGGAGCCGAATCCGCCGAGCGGCCTGCCGTGGTACGTGCTGCCTAGGCCGTGCGCGGCGTCGAACATCAGGGGCAGGCCGGCCGCGGTGGCGATGTCGGTCAGCTCGTCGACGGCGCAGGGCCGGCCGAAGACGTGCACGCCGAGGATGCCGCCGGTCGCCGGTCCGATCAGTTCCTTGACCAGCGCCGGGGACAGGTTGGCGGTCTCCTCGTCCACGTCGCAGAACACCGGGGTGACGCCGATCCAGCTGAGCGCGTGCGGGGTGGCGACCCAGGTGAAGGCGGGGACGATGACCTCCGTCCCCGGCTCGATGCCACAGGCCCGCGCGGCCAGTTGCAGGGCGATGGTGCCGTTGCACGTGGCAACGCAGTGAGCGGTGCCGGCCAGGGCCGCCACCGTCTCCTCAAGCTCCAGGACCAGCGGGCCGTTGCTGAGCCAGCGCCGGTCCAGGGCCGTATCGATTCTCTCCTGGAGGCGCTTGCGGTCGCCTATATTGGGGCGGCCGACATGCAGCGGCTCCGGGAATCGCGGTAGTTCGGACACGGGTCGAGCGTAAATAGGGGAACGCCGGACGGATAACCCCTAGGTCAAACGAACCCACCCCTACCGTGCCGAGTTCGCAGGGGGTCACTCCCCTACTATGCCGTCCTCGCCCCCTATTCCGGACCCCGAATAGCGGCTGGGACAACTGACCTGCACCATTCCTCTTTCAACGCCGATCGGCAATTACTACGCTGGCCGCGGTCAGCCACAATTTCCCAGAGTGCCACAAAGGGGTCCCCCATGGCCGATCCATTTTCCGCACCGCCGTCGCTGAAACCGCCCGACCAGCAGACCGCGGGCAGAATCGCCGCGCGGATCGCCGAGTCGACGCTGTCGGACGAGGGAGTGGTCACCAGCACGGAGGAGTTCCACCGGTGGTTCGCCGAGCGGCGGCGCCGGGACACGGCGCACGTGAGCAAGGTCCCGCTGAATGATCTGTCCGGCTGGCGGACCGAGCCGGACACCGGGAACCTCGTGCACGGCACGGGGCGGTTCTTCACGGTGGAGGGCGTGGAGACGCAGGTGGTGTCCGACGGGCTGCCGCAGACCTGGAGCCAGCCGATGATCCACCAGCCGGAGATCGGGATTCTCGGTTTCCTCACCCGGGAGTTCGGAGGTGTCCTGCACTTCCTGATGCAGGCGAAGAACGAGCCGGGCAACCACAACGGTGTGCAGCTGTCGCCGTCCGTGCAGGCCACCCGGAGCAACTACACGCGGGTGCACCGGGGCAACGCGGTGCCGTACGTGGAGCATTTCCAGCAGACCGAGCAGCATCGGGTACTGGCCGACGTGCTCCAGTCCGAGCAGGGTTCCTGGTTCTACCGCAAGCGAAACCGCAACGTGGTGGTGGAGCTGGAGGAGGACGTCGAGGTCGGGGAGAACTTCTGCTGGCTGACGCTGGGTCAGATCCATCGTCTGCTGGCCACCGACGACGTCATCAACATGGACTCCAGGACGGTGCTGGCCTGTCTGCCCTTCGTCGGCGCCAGCCTCGCGGCGGCGTTCCCGCTGGCCGACGATCTGCGTTCGGCGGTCACGCGGTCGTGCAGTGACGAGCAGGGCAGTCTGCATTCCACGGCGCGGATCCGCAGCTGGCTGACCGAGATGCGCGCCGAGACCGAGGTGCGCACCCGTCGGGTGCCGCTGCGCAAGGTGGCCGACTGGCAGCGTTCGGAGTTCGACATCGCGCATGAGGACGGCCGGTTCTTCCGGGTCGTAGGGGTCGATGTGCGGGTCGGGAGCCGGGAGGTGCGGCAGTGGTCGCAGCCGATGATCGAGCCGTGCGGTCCCGGGGTGATCGCCTTCCTGGTCACCCAGTTGGACGGGGTGCTGCACGTCCTCGTCAACGCACGGGTCCAGGGCGGGCTGGTGGACGGGATCGAGCTGGCGCCCACGGTGCAGTGCACGCCGTCGAACTATCTGCCGGGGCCGCGGCCGGCGCAGCTGCGGTTCCTGGAGACGGTGCTCGGCGCGGGCCGGGACCGGATCCGGTTCGACAGCCTGCAGTCGGAGGAGGGCGGCCGTTTCTATCACGCGCGCAACCGCTATCTGATCGTGGAGCTGGACGCCGACCACCGCGTCGAGGACGACTGTTTCCGCTGGGTCGCCCTGCATCAGCTCGCCGAGTTGTTGCGGCACAGCCATTACGTCAACATCGAGGCCCGCAGTCTGATCGCCTGTCTGTACAGCCTGATCGGCGCGACCGAGGAGGTGCGGTGAGATGACCGCCATGCCGTACGCCCAGTTGGGCAGGACCGCGCTGCGGGTCTCCCGGCTCAGCCTGGGCACGCTCAACCTGGGAGTGCGCACCACCAAGGACGAGGCGTTCGCCTTGATGGACGACGCCCTGGACCGGGGCATCAACGTCTTCGACACCGCCGACCAGTACGGCTGGCAGCTGCACAGGGGTTTCACCGAGGAGCTGATCGGCGAGTGGTTCGCCCAGGGTGGCGAGCGGCGCGAGCGGGTGGTGCTCGGCACCAAGGTGTTCAACCCGATGACCGACCGGGTCAACGACCGGGGTCTGTCCGCCCGTCACATCATCGCCGCCTGCGAGGACTCGTTGCGGCGGCTGCGTACCGACTGGATCGATCTGTACCAGATGCACCATGTGGACCGGACGGCCTCCTGGGAGGAGGTCTGGCAGGCCATGGAGGTGCTGGTGCAGCAGGGCAAGATCCGTTATGTGGGCTCGTCCAACTTCGCGGGCTGGCATCTGGCCGCGGCGCAGGAGGCGGCCCGGCGGCGACACTTCCTGGGTGTGGTGTCGGAGCAGTGTGTCTACAACCTGGTGACGCGCCATGTGGAGTTGGAGCTGATTCCTGCCGCGCAGGCGTACGGGATCGGGGTGCTGGTCTGGTCGCCGCTGCACGGCGGACTGCTGAGCGGCGCGCTGCGCAAACTGGAGGAGGGCAGCGCGGTCAAGACGGCGCAGGGGCGCGCCATGGTGGCGCTGGAGACCTGGCGGGAGGCGATCGGCCGCTACGAGAAGCTGTGCGAGCGGCAGGGCCTGGATCCGTCCGAGGTGGCGCTCGCCTGGCTGCTCGGCCGTCCCGGGGTGACCTCGGTGGTGGTCGGACCGCGCACCGCCGGGCAGTTGGACGGGGCGTGCCGGGCGCTGGCGCTCACGCTGGACGAGGAACTGCTGGGTGGTCTGGAGGAGTTGTTCCCGCCGGTCGGCAACGGCGGGCCCGCTCCGGAGGCATGGGCATGGTGAGCCGGGTGCTGGTCACCGGAGGGGCCGGGTTCATCGGCTCGCACTACGTGCGGACGCTGGTGGCCGGCGGCTACCCGGCTTGGGCGGGGGCCGCCGTCACGGTGCTCGACAAGCTCACCTACTCGGGGAACATGGACAATCTGGCGCCGGCCGAGGGCGGGTTCCGCTTCGTCCACGGCGACATCTGCGACACCGAGCTGCTCGCCGAGGTGGTGCCGGGTCACGACGTGGTGATCAACTTCGCCGCGGAGACGCATGTGGACCGTTCCATCACCGCGTCGGGCACGTTCGTACGGACCAATGTGATGGGCACGCACCGGCTGGCGCTGGCCTGCCTGGACGCGGGCGTCGCGCAGTTCGTCCAGGTGTCCACGGACGAGGTCTACGGCAGTATCGCGGAGGGCTCGTGGCGGGAGGATGCCCCCATCTCGCCCAACTCCCCCTACGCGGCGGCCAAGGCGGGCGGTGATCTGCTGGCCCTGGCCTGTGCGCGCACTCACGGTCTTGATGTACGGATCACTCGTTGCGGCAACAATTACGGCCCGTACCAGTTTCCCGAGAAGGTAATTCCGCTCTTCGTCACCAATCTTCTGGAGCGGCGCAAAGTGCCGTTGTACGGAGACGGAATGAACACCCGGGACTGGATCCATGTGGACGACCACTGCCGGGGCATCCAAGTGGTGGCGGAGCGTGGCGCGCCGGGCGAGGTCCATCACATCTCGGGGAATACGGAACTGACCAATATCTCGCTCACCGAGCGGCTGCTGCGGGCCCTGGGCCTGGGGCCGGAGATGATCGAGTGGGTTGCCGACCGCAAGGGCCACGACCGGCGTTACTCGCTGAACGACGGCAGGCTGCGGGACCTGGGCTTCCGTCCCACGACGGGTTTCGACGAAGGACTGGAGGCCACGATCCGCTGGTACGTGGACAATCCCGGCTGGTGGAAACCGCTGTTGGCGCATCCGCGGTAGCCGCCCGGCCGAAACCGGACCATCCCGGCCACCTCCTGCGGCACACCTGCCCCTCGCCCATCTCGACCGCTTCCTCGTCCCGTACGAGCGCCCGGCGCACCTGGATCTCATCCGCACCGCACCGAATTGACATGTACCGCTCCTTCAGAGCATCAGGAATTGCGTGATCCACCCATTCAGGAATGACATGCTCCGCACGGGCAGGGAATGACACCTTCCGCCCCTTCGGGAATGACAATTGTCCACGACGATCACGCGGCGCCCGAACGTGTTCCGGCCGGTCCGCCGCTAGATCGCCGGTCGGGCCCGGGAATTAACCCACGAGTAACGTGCGGAGATCCCCGGACGCCCCTGACCCCCGGGGGCGCGCTCCGGCGCGCGCGCAACTCCGGGCGGTGTCGCCCCACCGGTTTCCCAGCCACCCAACTAGGGCTTGGAGTAGAGGGAATTAGGGGCGTAGGGTCTGGGTACCGAGGACGCGCGGACGGGGCGTGCGGCTGACTGGTGAGGCAACCGTGCGATGTGGTTGTGCCTGACTCCGCTTGAGTCGTTGCCGACGCCGTAGCCGTTTCTGTCCTTTTGCAATCAGTCACAGAGTTCACTGGCACCACAGCGACGTCTTCACGTCGTAAGGAATTGACTCAGCAGACCGACCAGAATCGAGGCACTCCCGGGATCAACACTGAACGGGGGCAGGGGGACGCATGTTTCTGATCGAGCGTGCACGAGCGCTTTCACATCTACAGGATCTTCTTCAGGCTGCTCAGGACAACAGAGGCAGCATCGCAGTAATCACCGGACCGGTCGCCGTAGGAAAAACCGAACTGGCGCATTCCCTGGTTCAGATCGCGGAAAAAGAATTGGGAGTAGTGGTACTCAACGCCCAGGCGCTCACGGCCGAAGGTCCCGATCAGGCGGGAATCTTCGAGCAGCTCGCCAAAGGGCTCGAATCGACATACGGAGAGGCGGCGGACCCGGGTCCGCCCGACGTGAACGGATCGCCGACGGAGCGCAGTGACCGCCGGATCGCGGAGGACATCGTCCGCTTCTCCCGCAAGGCGCCGCTGCTGGTCGTGGTGGACGACCTGCATCACGGCGATCCCGAATCGCTGGCCGGTGTCCTCCATCTGGTCCGGCTCGCCCGGACCGCCCGGATCATGGTCGTGCTGGTGCTTCCGGACTGCTCGCGTCTGGACATCCCGCTCTTCCACGCCGAGTTGCTGCGCGAGCCGCACTGCACCCGGTTCTCGCTCTCGCCGCTGTCCTCCGCCGGAGTGCTCGAAGTGGTGGCCCGGAGCCTGGACCCCGGCACCGCGGAGCGCACCGCGGAGGACTACCACCGCTTCAGCGGCGGCAATCCCCTGGTGCTGCGCGCGCTCATCGAGGAGTCGCGTGGCACCGAGTCCGCAGCGTCGGAGGAGCATGGACGGGCGGACGAGGACAGGGTGCGGGCCGGGCAGATCTCGGCACTGGCCGTCCTGACCTCCCTGCACCGCAGCGGCCCGGAGGCGGTGGACGTGGCGCGGGGCATCGCGTTACTCGGCCCGGTGGCGTCGGTGGAGATGCTGGCGCTGCTCCTGGGCTCCAGCACCGACCTCGTCGCCTACCGGATCAGGACGCTGCGGGATGCCGGGATCCTGCACGAGATGCGGTTCCGCCACCCGGGAGCCGCCGAAATGGTCCTGGGAGACCCCGAGTTCGGCCAGCTGCAGGCCACCCACTACCGGGTGGCCGTGTTGTTGGAGGCCGAGGGGTTCAGCCCGTCGCGGGTGGCCCGGCACCTCGTGGCCGCCGGGACCATCACCGGGACATGGACCACCTCGGTGCTGCGGGAGTCGGCACAGGAGGCGATCGGCCAGAACGACTGGGCCTTCGCCGCCGTGTGCCTGGAGCTGGCCATGCGCGGACCGCTCGACGAGGAGGACAAGGGCCTGGTCATCACCGAACTGATCAGGGCCCAGTGGCGGCTGAACCCGGCCCGGGTCATCAAGTACCTGCCCCAGTGCTACGAGTTGCAGCGCAAGGGGATGATCCCGGACCGGGACCTCGTTTCCCTGACGGGGATCTTCCTGTGGCACGGCCGTGCCGAGGAGGCGGCGACCATGCTGGCCGACGCGGCCGGCCGGGCCACCGACCCGGCCGACCGTGCCGAGCTGCACTGCTTTCTGAGCTGGGCGACGATCAGCTATCCGGAGCTGCGGGCGCGGATGGCCGAGGCCGACGACTCGCTGTTCGACCGTCTTTCCGAGGCGGTCGACGCGGGCTCGCTGCGCCTGCAGGGGGCGTTGCACGCGGCGTTCGGCGCGCAGGGCCGCAGCGATGTCGGCACACTCACCGAGTCCGTGCTCAGTGAGCGGGTCACCCACAGCGAGGCGGTCGCGACCGTGCTCCAGGTGCTGGTCTACGCCGACGAGCTGGAACTGGCGGAGGAGTGGGACCGTCGGGTCATGGCGGACACGGCGGAGCCGGGGCCGAGCAGTTCGCGCGGCGTCCACCACGCGATCCGGGCGGAGATCATGCGCCGCCGAGGGGATCTCTCCGCGGCCGAATGGCACGCGGAGACGGCCCTGAAGCACATGGCGCCACGGGCCTGGGGAGTGGCCCTCGGGCTGCCACTGGCCGTGCTGGTGTCCGCCCACACGGCACGTGGCAACCTCGCCCAGGCGGACGAGTACCTGTCGTGGATCGTGCCCCAGGAGATGGCCCACACCCTCTACGGGGTGGCCCATCTGCACGCCCGGGGCCGCTACCGACTGGCCGCCGGTCAGCACTGGGCGGCCCAGCAGGACTTCCTGTCCTGCGGGGAGCTGGTGACGCGCTGGAACATGGACGTGGCCTCGTTCGTCCCGTGGCGGCTGGGTGCGGCGGAGGCCGCGCTCGCGCAGGGCGACCGGCCGGAGGCCAGGCGTCTGGTCGAGCAGCACCTGCGACAGCCGCACGGCAGCCTCCCGCAGAGCCGCGGCGCGGCCCTGCGGGTGTACGCGGGCGCCGTGGACGGCCATCGCAGGCTGACCGCGCTGACCGAGGCGGCCGAGCTTCTGTCCGAAGGGAGCAACTGGCACCAGCGGTTTCTGGTGCTGACCGACCTGAGCCTGGCCTACCAGGACCTCGGGGACTCCCAGCGGGCCCGGTCGACCGGCGAGCAGGCGTGGCACAGCGCGATCCGCTGCGGGGCGGAGCGCCTGGCGCGCACCCTGCTGCCCCACTCCAGCACCGCCGCCCGTCCTGAGCCGACCGAGCTGCCCGCCTGGTCGGTGATCGCCTCGGCGCAGCTCAGCGAGGCGGAACTGCGGGTGGCGGAACTGGCCGCGGCCGGGGACACCAACCGGGAGGTCTCCAGGAAGCTGTTCATCACCATCAGTACGGTCGAGCAGCATCTCACCCGGGTCTACCGCAAGTTGCGGCTCTCCGGGCGGGCGGATCTGCAGCGGTGCCTGGCCGGGGACAGCGCGGTGGGTTCGGTGGCCGGCCGCTCCGGCTGACCGACCGCCGCGTCCGTGGTTCCTCGGAGAGCGGAGGTTCCCTAGGGGGCAGACCGGCCGATTAGGGGTGGAAGCGGATGGGTGGCGTACGTAGCCTGCGTGCGTCACCCACCCGCATTCCGCGGGTCGGTGTGCGTCGCCCACTCGCATGCCGCGGGTCGGTCCGCTTCCGAGGAACAGAGGTGATCCCACATGGCTGCGACCACCGGCACCCGAGGCAGGGTGCGGTTCGGGGAGTGGCAGACCTGGTACCGGGTGACCGGCGACCTGGGCTCCGGCCGACCGCCGCTCGTCGTCGCGCACGGGGGGCCGGGGAGCACACACGACTACCTGCTGGGGCTGGCCGCTCTCGCCGAGGAGGGCCGGCCGGTCGTCCACTACGACCAGCTGGGCAACGGCGGCTCCTCCCATCTGCCCGACCGCGGCGCGGACTTCTGGACGGTGTCGCTGTTCCTCGACGAACTGGACAACCTGCTGTCGGCCCTGGGCATCGCGGACGACTACGCGCTGCTCGGCCACTCCTGGGGCGGAATGCTGGCCGCCCGGCACGCGGCGGGCCGGCCGCCGGGGCTGCGCGGGCTGGTCATCGCGAGCTCCCCGGCGTCCTATCCGCTGTGGCTGCGGGAAATGAAGGTGCTGCGCGACCGGTTGCCACCCGGGGTCAATGACACCCTGCTGCACCACGAGGCCGCGGACACCACCGAAAGCCACGCATACCTCAAGGCGATGCGCTGTTTCTACGACCGGCACGTCTGCCGGCTGAAGCCCTGGCCGCGGGAATTCATGGCGTCGTTCTACGAGATCTACAACGACCCGACCGTCTACTTCACAATGAACGGGCCGACGGAGTTCCACGTCATCGGGACTCTGCGGGACTGGTCGGTCGTGGAGTGCTGTCCGGACATCGCCGTTCCCACACTTCTGACCTCGGGCCGGCACGACGAGGCGACGCCGGTCACGATGCAGCCGTTCGCGGACCTCATTCCCGACGTTCGCTGGGAGATCTTCGAGGAATCCAGTCATGTACCGCACATCGAGGAGCCCGAGCGGTTCCGGACGGTATTGTCCGAATTCCTGAACGGGCTCCCCGTCTGATGCGCGGATCAGACCGCGGGCGCGCTCAGATCACGCAGCACCGCCCAGAGCGTCGCCGGCGTCGCGAACGTCTCCAGGTTCAGCGCGTCGTCGGCCAGCCTGAGACCGTAGGCGTTCTCCAGCGCGCTGAGCAATTCCACCGTGCCCAATGAGTCCAGGCCGAGATCGCGCAGTGTCGCGTCCTCGTCCAGGATCTCCTCGGGACCGAGAAACGGCAGATACCTGCGCACGATTTCCTCGAACCGCTCATCCCACATGGTGACTCCGTAGAATCGCGAAATCCTCAAAATCCAACGAGTACATCAGATCGGGAACGCGCAGGTCCGGGCAACCCTTAACGCCCCCAGAGGGAAATTGGGCGGCATAGGGGTGGCTAGGGGTCTTTCGGCGGGCCACCGCCTCCTTAGTGTGCGGTTTCGGAAATGCTCTCGACAGAACTCTCCGGAAACGGGGATGTCGGCGCGAACGGGAGGGAGCACATGAAGGAACTCGCGGTTTCGGACGTCGCCACGCGAAAGGCGGCGGCCGGCGGCGGGCTGGTCCACGAGCTGCTGGAACAGGCCGTGTCGACGGCGGCGGACGCCCCTGCGGTGCGCGACTCCGGCGGGATGTGGACCTATCAGCGGCTGAGCGAGCTGAGCCGGGCGTTCGGAGCCTGGCTGGACGCCCGGGGTGTGGGCCAC
Source organism: Streptomyces sp. NPDC058697 (assembly GCF_042715345.1). NCBI lineage: Bacteria > Bacillati > Actinomycetota > Actinomycetes > Kitasatosporales > Streptomycetaceae > Streptomyces > Streptomyces sp. NPDC058697. Next base: position 25,194 of record NZ_JBHXSU010000041.1, on the reverse strand, counting down.
GGCGACCGGCTCGTGGTCCAGGCGCCCAGCCGCCGGGAACTGGTCGCGATGTTCTACGGCGCCGTCTCCCGCGGTGCCGTCCTCGTCCCGCTCAATCCGGGGATGAAGGCCTTCCACCTGGAGTCCGTGCTGGCCAACGCCGATCCCGCCATGGTGATCGGAGCCGGGCCGAACACCGGGCGGCTGCGGGAACTCGCGACGGTCCCGGTGCATGATCAGGCCGACTTGTGGCCGGAGGTGGAGGCGCTGGCGGACGGCGTCCTGTCGGCACCGGCCGCCGAGGTCCGGCCGCAGGACATCGCCGTCCTCGTGTACACCTCGGGCAGCACCGCCGCGCCCAAGGCCGTGGTCTGCCCGCACGCCCAGATGACCTTCGCCTCGCAGGCCATCGACGCGGTCCTCGCGTACCGGCCGGACGACGTGGTGTTCTGCCGGTTCCCGATCTCGTGGGACTACGGGCTCTACAAGGTGCTGCTGACGTGCATCGGCCGCAGCGAACTGGTGCTGGCCGACGAGGAGTCCGATCTGTCCCTGCTGCGGCGGATGCGGGAGACACGCGCCACGGTGGTGCCGATCGTCCCCTCGCTGGCACAGATGATCGTCTCGCTGGCCCGGCGCGGTCCGGTCGGACTGCCGCCGGTGCGGATGTTCACCAACACCGGGGCGGCCCTGCCGACCACGACGATCCGGGCGTTGCGCGAGCTGTTCCCCGGGGTCCGGGTGGTCCGCCAGTTCGGCCAGACGGAGTGCAAGCGCGTATCGATCATGCCTCCCGAGGAGGACGGGGAACGGCCGGGCTCGGTAGGGCTGCCGCTGCCCGGCACGCGGGTACTGATCCTGGACGCCGACGGGCGGCCGCTGCCGGCCGGGGAGACCGGCGAGATCGTGGCCACCGGCCCGCATGTGATGCCCGGCTACTGGCGGGTGCCCGAGCAGACGGCCCGCGCGTTCCGCGGCGACCCGGTGACCGGCCGGCCGCGGCTGCACACCGGCGACTACGGGCGGCTGGACGGCGACGGCTACCTGTACTTCGAGGGCCGGCGTGACGACATGTTCAAGCGCAAGGGCATCCGGATGAGCACCGTGGAGATCGAGGCCGCGGCCCTGGACGTGCCGGGCGTGCGGGCGGCCGCCGCACTTCCTCCCTCCGACGGCACCGATCTGGCGATCGTGGTGGAGGGCGAGCCCGGGGTCAAACCGCACCTGGTCCTGCGGGAGTTGGCCGCCCGCCTGGAGCCGGCGAAGGTGCCTGCGGTGTGCCGGGTGGTCGCCGAGCTTCCCCTGACGGCCCACGGCAAGAACGCCCGCCGGGAACTGGCGGCGCTGCTCGGGGAGACCGGCCGGTGAACCGCCACGCGGAGCTCGCCGAACGCTTCGGAACCCCGCTGTACGTCTACGACCTCGACGAGGTGGAGGCCGCCAGGGCGGAACTGTTCGATGCCCTGCCGGAGGGCAGCGGCGTGTACTACGCGCTCAAGGCCAACCCGCACCCCGACATCGCCCGTGCGCTGCGCGAGAGCGGAGGCGGACGCGGCGCCCCGGGCGGCGGGGCTGCCTGCCGGGCGGAGATCTCCTCCGGCGGAGAGCTGGCCGCGGCCCTGGAGGCGGGCTTCGACCCGGCCGACTGCCTGTACACCGGGCCGGGCAAGACCACCGCCGAGCTGGAACACGCGCTGGCCGCCGGAGTGCGGATGTTCTCCACCGACTCGGTCACCGATGTCCGGCGGGTGGGCGCCGCCGCCGCGCGGCACGGCCTGGTCGCCGACTGCCTGCTGCGGGTCAACGGCGCTCTGGCCGGCGCCACCACCGGCATCCGGATGACCGGCCGGCCCTCACAATTCGGCTTCGACGTCGAGCAGTTGCCCGAGGCGGTGCCCGAACTGCGCCGCGCCGAGGGCGTACGGCTGGCCGGGCTGCACTTCTTCCCGCTGAGCAACGCCGAGGACGAGGCCGGTCTCATCGGCGAGTTCGAGCACACGCTCGTCCAGGCCGCCACGATCGAGCGGGAGTTGGACCTGCCCCTGGCCGTACTGGACCTGGGCGGCGGGTTCGCCGCGCCCTACGGGGTGCCGGGCACCCGGAGCAGCTACCCGAAGCTGCGGTCCGAGCTCCAGTCCGTCCTGGACACCCATCTTCCGAACTGGCGCGGCGGCACACCGGCCATCGCCTTCGAGTCGGGGCGCTACCTGGTGGCGTGCGCGGGCACTCTGCTGCTGGGCGTCACCAACGTCAAGAAGGGCCGCGACCGCACCTTCGTCGTCCTGGACGGCGGCATCAACGCCTTCGGCGGCATGTCCGGCCTGGGACGCCTGCTGCCGGCCGCCGTGGGGCTCGACGACGCCGCAGCCCCGGCCGTCACGACCGCCAGCCTGGTGGGGCCGCTGTGCACGCCGGGCGATGTGCTGGGCCGGGATGTGGACGTGCCTCTGCTGCGGCCGGGCGACCTGGTCGCCGTGCCCAACGCCGGTGCCTACGGCGTCAGCGCGAGCCTGCTGGCGTTTCTGGGCAGGCCCGCACCCACCGAGGTGGTGGTGCGCGGCCGCGAGATCGTCTCGGTGTCGCGGCTGGAGTACCGGCGCTCCCCGCTGCCGACGGAGCCGAGGGCCCAGACGGAGCCGAGGGCGCAGACGGAGCCGATGTGGTGAACGAGCCGGCGAGGTTGCCCGCCCCACGCGGCACGGTGATCATCAGCAGCGTCGCCTCCGACGCGCACACCTGGAACCTGGTGCTGCTCCAGCTGTTGCTGGAGGAGATGGGCTACCACGTGGTCAACCTGGGCCCGTGCGTTCCCGACGCGCTGCTGGTCGAGGAGTGTGTCCGGCGCCGGCCCACCATGGTGGTCATCAGCAGCATCAACGGCCACGGCTACGCCGACGGGCTGCGCCTGGCGCCCCGGCTGCGGGCCCGGCCGGAACTGGCCGCCACGCCCGTCGTCATCGGCGGCAAGCTCGGCGTGGTCGAGGACGCCGCCGAGCGCGACCGGCAGTCCGCGGCCCTGCTGGAGGCCGGGTTCGACGCCGTGTTCGCCGACGCGCATGCCACCGACCTGTGCCGCTACCTCCGCTCCGGGGATCCCGCCGGGCAGTCCGTCGAACCGTCCGCCGGGCAAGCCGTCGGGCCTTCGGTCGGGCCTTCCACCGGGCCGACGGTGCCGCGGACGGTGGCCGGGGCACCGGGCCGGCCGTGAACGGCCGGCAGCGTGCCCCCGCGCTCCGCGGCGTCGATTTCGGGGAGTTCGTCAGGCAGCGGGCCGCGGCCGGCACGCTGGTCGTCCAGCCCCGGATGGGCTTCGACCACCCGGGGAAGATGCGGGCCGGGCTGTCCGCCACCAAGTCCGCCGCCGCGGCGACCGTGGGCACCGTGACTCTGGACAGCTACACCCGGCTGCGGGACGACGCGGCGCTCGCCGACGCCATGGCCAGGGGCCGCCCGCTGAACGGCTACCCGATCGTGGCCCACGATCCGGCGGTCACCGCGGCGATGCTGGCGGGGCTGTACGGCCCTGACTTCCCGGTCCAGGTCCGGCACGGCTCGGCGGTGCCGCAGGACATCTTCGAGGCCCTGGTCGCGCTGCGCCTGAACGCCACCGAGGGCGGTCCGGTCTCGTACTGCCTGCCCTACGGGCGCACCCCGCTGGCCGAGTCGGTGCGCAACTGGACCCATTGCGTGCGGCGGTTCGCGGAACTGCGGGAGGAGGGCGCCGAGCCGCATCTGGAGACGTTCGGCGGCTGTCTGATGGGCCAACTGTGCCCACCCGGCCTGCTGGTGGCGGTCTCCGTACTCGAAGCGCTGTTCTTCCAGCAGCACGGGGTACGCAGTGTCTCGCTGAGCTATGCCCAGCAGACCCACGCCGGGCAGGACCGGGAGGCGGTGGCCGCGCTGCGGCGGCTGTGCGGCGAGCTGCTCCCTGCCGGGAGCTGGCACGTGGTGGTCTACGCCTACATGGGCCTGTACCCGGTCACCGTCCACGGCGCCTACCGGCTGCTGGGGGCGGCGGCCGAACTGGCGGTGCGCTCAGGGGCGGAGCGGCTGATCGTCAAGACGGTCGCGGAGTCGCGGCAGATCCCGCCGATCGAGGAGAACGTGGCGGCACTGGAGTTCGCCGCCGCCACGGCGGCCCGCACCGGCCGCGACGACCGGTCCGACGCCGAGGACAGCGAGACCTACCAGGAGGCGGCGGCACTGGTCCACGCGGTGCTCGGCCTGGGCCCGGACCTCGGTGGCGCATTGGTCCGGGCGTTCGAGCGCGGCTACCTGGACGTCCCCTACTGCGTGCACCCCGACAACCGGGGGCGCACCCGCAGCCACCTCGACGGCGACGGCCGGCTGCGCTGGGCCGACCCGGGAGCACTGCCGCTGGCACGGCACGGCCGGACCGGCACGGCCCGCAGGGTCACTTCGGCCGAACTCCACGCCGATCTGCACTATGTGCGGCGGGCCTTCGACGGCGCCGACGAGGAGCGGGGGGCCCTCACGGGCGGCTCGGCCCCCGTACCGGCTCAGGACGGTCTCGCCGGCGGCTCCCCGGAGATCCCCCGGGCAGAGGGTTCCTGACGGTGTGTCGGTGATAATCGGAGTATGTGGCTGTGGGTCCTGGGCGAGTTGAGGGTGCTGCGCGAAGACCTGAGCCCGGTCGAGATCCGTGGTCCCCGGGCGCGCTCGCTGCTCGTCCTGCTGGCGCTGCACGCCGACCGGCCGGTCACGGTCGACACCCTGATCAACGGCCTGTACGGCAGCCGTCCTCCGGGAGACGCGCTCAACGCGCTGCACTCTCAGGTCTCCCGGCTGCGCGGCGAGTTGCGCAAGGCGGACCGCCGCGAACTGGTCGAGTCGCACGCCGCCGGGTACCGGCTGGCGGCCGACCCGCAGGACATCGACGCGCACCGCTTCGAGCGGCTGAGCGCGCACGGCAGGCGGGAGCTGGCCGCGGGTGACCACGGCCGGGCCGCCGAGCTGCTGCGCGAGGCACTGGCCCTGTGGTCCGGGCCGGCGCTCGCCGGACTGGGCGGTGCGCCGTTCGCCCGCGCGCAGGCGGTGCGCCTGGACGAACTGCGGCTGGGGGCCCTGGAGGACCGGGCCGAGGCGGATCTCGCTCTGGGCAGGCATCGTGAACTGGTCCCCGAGTTACGGCAGTTGGTCGCTGACCATCCGCTGCGCGAGCGCCCGCACGGGCAGTTGATGCGTGCGCTCCACGGCTGCGGCCGGCGCGCCGACGCGCTGGCGGTCTTCCAGGATCTGCGCCGCACACTGGCCGAGGAAGTGGGCAACGACCCGTCCGACGAACTCTGCGCGATACAGCTGGCGGTGCTGCGCGGCGACGCCCCGCCGACCCCGGCGGCTCCGCCGGTCCCGGTCTCGGTCCCACCGGTCCCGGTCTCGGTCCCCGCCGGTGGCACCCGCACCCCGCTGCCCGCGCAGCTGACCAGTTTCGTCGGGCGCCGTGACGAACTGGAGCGGGTGGGCCGACTGCTGGGGCCGCTGGAGCGCGGTGGGGGCGCCCGGCTGGTCACCGTGGTCGGTCCCGGGGGCGCGGGCAAGACCAGGCTGGCGATCGAGGCCGCGGGCCGGGAGGCGGGCGCCACCGCGTTCGTCGACCTGGGCAGCACCCGGGACAGCCCCGGGATGCCGCAACTGGTGCTGAACGCGCTGGGCATGCGGGACGGCGTGCTTGCCCCCGGCGGGCGTCAGGGGCAGCCGCCGGACGCCACCGAGCGGCTCACCACCGCGTTGTCCGGCACATCGGTGCTGCTGGTGCTGGACAACTGCGAGCACGTGATCGAGGAGGCCGCGGCGCTGGTGCACCGGCTGCTGGGCTCCTGCCCCCGGGTGCGGGTGCTCGCCACCAGCAGGGAGGCGCTGGGCATCACCGGCGAGATGCTGTGTCCGCTGCCGCCGCTCGCCCCGCCGCCGGAGGGGGTCACCGCGCGGCGGGCGACGGAGTATCCGGCGGTCCGTCTGTTCGCCGACCGGACGGCCGCGGTCCGCCCCGGCTTCCGGGTGGACGAGGAGAACGTGGCCGCCGTGGTGCGGATCTGCCGCGCCCTGGACGGTCTGCCACTGGCGATCGAGCTGGCGGCGGCCCGGGTTCGCGCACTGCCGGTGGACGCCGTGGCCTCCCGTCTCGACGACCGGTTCAGGCTGCTGAGCCGGGGCAGCCGCACGGCCTCGCCACGCCATCAGACGCTGCGCGCGGTGGTGGGCTGGAGCTGGGACCTGCTGGAGGGGGACGAACAGCGGCTGGCCATGCGGCTGACGGTGTTCGCGGGCGCCTTCACCCTGGAGGCGGCGGGCAGCGTGTGCGGGCTGCCGGACGCCGAGGCGGTGGAGCTGCTCGCCGGGCTGGCCGACAAGTCGCTGATCGAGGGCAACGGCGGGCGCTACCGGATGCTCAGCACCGTACGGGCGTTCTGCGCGGAGCGGCTGGCCGAGGCGGGCGAGGAGGAGCGGCTGCTGCGCCGGCACGCGGAGTACTTCGCCGAGCTGGCGCGGACCGCCGAGCCCCGTCTGCGCGGCGCGGGACAGCTGACGTGGCTGTCCCGGCTGGCCGAGGAGCACGCCGATCTCCAGGCCGCGCTGCGCTGGGCGGTGCGTGGCGATCAGGAGCTGGCGCTGGGCATGATCGCCGCGCTGTCGTCGTACTGGTGGCTGCGCGGGCTGCGCACGGACGGCGCCTCGGCCTCCGTCGAACTGCTGCGGGAGACCGGCGCGGGACCGCCCGCCGGGCTGGAGGAGGAGTACGTGCTGTGCGTGCTGAACGCGGCGGCCAAAGGCGAGTCGGGCGAGGCACTCCAGGCACATCTGGCGCGGGCCGAGACGGTGATGGCCGAGCCGTTCTGGCCACCGCGGTACCCCTTTCTGACCGTGCTGTGGGTGATGGGCACGGGGCTGCCGCGGCCGCTGGAGGTGTCCGGGCTCCTGGAGCGCTCCGATCCCTGGTCGGGGGCGCTGGTCCGGCTGGGCCAGGGGCACATGGCGCTCTTCGGCGGCGAAGTGGCGGAGGCGGAGCGGCAGTTCGAGCGGTCGCTGGGCGAGTTCCGGTCCCAGGGGGATCGCTGGGGAACGGTGCTCTGCCTGGCGGAGCTGGCCATGCTGGCGGGCTGGCGGGGCCGCCCGGAGCGCTCGCAGGCGCTGTACGACGAGGCGCTGGAGCTGGCCGGGCAGTTGGGCGCGGTGGAGGACATCGCGGACCTGCTGTGCCGCAAGGGCGACGGGCTGGTGGCCGTGGGCGAGTTCGGCCGGGCGCGGGAGGCGTACGAGCGGGCGGCCGGGACCGCGCGGGAGAACGGGGCGCCGCAGCGTCCCGCGGCCGTCGAGTGGGGCCTGGGCGAGATCGCCCGGCTGGGCGGCGATCCGCGGGAGGCCCGGCTGCGGTACGAGGCGGCGCTGGGCGCCTGTGCCACGGGCTGGTTCGCGGTCGAGGAGCTGCGGGCCCGGGTGTTCGTGGCGCTGGGCCGGATCGCCGAGGCCGAAGAGGATCCCGCGCGGGCCGCCGAGTGGCACCGGCGGGCGCTGGACGTGACGATCGGCCACAACCTGGCCGGTGCCGCGGAGGCCGTGGAGGCGCTGGCCGGCGCCACGCTGCTGACCGGGGACGTGGTGCGTGCGGCGGTGCAGCTCGGTCTCGGGGCCCGCCTGCGGGGGATCTCCCGGGCACACGACCCGGACGTGGCGCGTATCGCCCGGCAGGCGGCCGACCGGCTGGGCCCCGACGCCTACCGAGCCGCCTACACCCGGGGCCGGACGATGGACCGGCAGGCGGCCCTGGCCTTCCTCGACCACGCCCCCGGGTGACCGCGGGGGCTCCCGTAGGCGTGGGGCGACGGAGAGCGCGGGCAAACGGGTGCCGCCCCTTCCCGGACGGGGGTGGGAACTGGCGGCACCGGCTGGCCAGTTGGCCCGGTCAGCGGTTCATTTTCCTGGCACGGTCATGGCCGGCGAACCGTCGGAGCCGTCCGCGCCGTCCGGCTCGGTCACGGTGGCCGGACCGCCCGAGCCGTCCGGTTCGGCCGAGTCGTCCGAGGCGGTCAGGTCGCCGTCGGACGGCTCCGCGATCACCTTGGGCACGTTGCGCAGCGCCACCAGGGCGAACACCGCGACGCAGGCGATCACTCCGGCGGCGACCAGTGCGGTGGCGTGGAAGGCATCGATGAACGACTGCCGTGCCGCTGCCAGGACTTGGTCCGCCACCTCGGGCGGCAGCGAGGCGGAGGTCAGAACCGCCGTACTGATCGACTCCTCGACGGCCGGCACGGCGTCCGCCGGCACTCCGGGCGGCAGGTCAAGTCCGCGGGCGTAGGCGGCGTTCAGCACGCTGCCGAGCACGGCGATGCCGAGCGCGCCGCCGACCTCCATGGACGTCTCCGAGATGGCGGCGCCGGATCCGGCCCGTTCCTTGGGCACGGTCGCGAGGACGGTGTCGCCGGTGACCGTGAACGCCATGCCGAAGCCCAGCCCGGCCGGCACCATGGCCAGTACGAACAGCGGGTAGTTCAGCGTCAGACCGGCCATCGTGTAGCAGCTGATGCCGGCCGCGGCCAGCCCCATCCCCAGGAAGACCACGCGGGCCCGTCCGATGGCGGTGATGAGGGGCGCCGCGAGCACCCCGCCGAGTGTCGCCCCGGCGGCGCCCGGCAGACCGGCAAGGCCTGCCTTCAGCGGAGACCAGCCCAGCACCGACTGGAAGTACTGCGCGAAGATCAGCGACTGGGCGACCATCGCGAACATGGCGAACATGTTGGTGCTGATCGCCCCGGAGAAGGCGATCCGGCGGAAGAGCCGCACATCGATCAGCGGATGACTGAGCCTGGTCTGCCGCTTCACGAAGACCGTCAGGGCGACCACGCCGACCAGCGCCGCCACGCCCACGCCGACCTGGGCCACCCCGTCCTTCGCGGCCTCCTTGACCGCGTACACCACTGCGATGACACCGCCCACCGACAGCACCACGCTCAGCGGGTCGAGCCGGCCCGGTGAGGGGTCGCGCGACTCGGGCAGGATCAGGAAGCCGGCCACGGCGATCGCCAGCAGGATCGGCAGGTTGATCAGGAAGACCGAACCCCACCAGAAGGAGTCGAGCAGCAGCCCGCCGACGATGGGGCCGACCACGAACCCGGACGCCGACACACCGCTCCACACGCCGATCGCCGCGGTGCGCTGCTTGGGATCGGTGAAGACGTTGCGGATGATCGACAGCGTGGAGGGCATGATGGCCGCGCCGGCCACGCCGAGCAGGGTGCGCGCCACGATCAGCAGTTCGGCGCTCGGTGCGTACGCCGACAGCACCGAGGCGACCGCGAACGCGCCGGTGCCGAGCAGCAGCAGCCGCTTGCGGCCGATACGGTCGCCGATCGAGCCCATGGTGATCAGCAGACCGGCCACGACGAAGCCGTAGATGTCGGCGATCCACAGGATCTGGGTGCCCGAGGGCCCCAGATCGGTGACCAGGGCGGGCACGGCCAGATGCAGCACGGTGAGGTCGACGGTCAGCAGGAGGACCGCCAGGCAGGCGATGGCCAGTGTGGCCGCCTTCTGGAAGCTCCCGACGGCGGGTGAGGATTCCATGGGACTGAGTCTCCCTAGTTGGTCTTACCGCCCACGCACCGGCCGCTTACCGCTCGCGCACCGTCCGTGCGGGGTCAGGACAGTTCTTCGGCGACTGCGCGCACGTACGCGCCGTATTCGGAGGAGGGCTGCCGGCTGCCGAGTTCGTGGCAGGCCGCCGCGTCGATGAAGTCCATCCGCAGCGCCACCTCCTCGACGCAGGCGATCCGGACGCCCTGCCGCTGCTCCAGCACATGCACGTACTGTCCTGCCGCCAGCAGGGAGCCCGGGGTGCCGGCGTCGAGCCAGGCGAAGCCCCGGCCGAGGTCGACCAACCGGGCCTTGCCGCGCCGCAGATAGTGCTGGTTGACGTCGGTGATCTCCAGTTCGCCGCGGGCCGACGGCCGCAGGTTCTTGGCGATGTCGACGACCTCGTTGTCGTAGAAGTAGAGGCCCACGACGGCCCGGTTGGAACGCGGCCTGGCCGGCTTCTCCTCGATCGCGATCAGCCGGCCGTCCGCGTCCGTCTCGCCCACTCCGTACCGCTGCGGGTCGTCCACGGGGTAGCCGAAGAGCACGCAGCCGTCGATGTCGTCCGGGGAGTTCCGCTGGAGGATCTCGTAGAAGTTGTGCCCGTGGAAGATGTTGTCCCCCAGCACCAGCGCGACCGGGTCGTCGCCGATGGCGTCGGCGGCCAGCACGAACGCCTCGGCCAGGCCGCCGGGCACCGGCTGCTCCACGTAGTCGAGCCACAGCCCCAGATCGGAGCCGTCGCCCAGCAGCCGCCGGATCTGCGGCAGGTCGTCGGGGGTGGAGATCACCGTGATCTCCCGGATGCCGGCCAGCATCAGCACCGAGAGCGGGTAGTAGATCATCGGCTTGTCGTTGACCGGCAGCAGCTGTTTGGACACCGCCATGGTCACCGGATGCAGCCGGGTCCCGTGCCCGCCGGCCAGCAGAATGCCCTTCATGCGCTTCATGGGTCCGGCCGCGCCCGGCCGCGGGGGCGCCACGGGACGCCCCCCGGTGTCAGGTGTGACCGGCATGGTGGTCACTCCGCCGCGGTCCGCCGGCCGCCGCGCTCGGCCGCCAGCCGCTCCAGCTCGGGCACGATGTCGTGCGGCGTGGGCAGGGCCAGCAGCTCCGTGCGCAGCCGGTCCGCGTCCTGCCGGAACCCGGGTTCGGCCAGCAGCCGGGTCAGCTTCTCCCGCAGCGTGTCGGCGGTGAACTCCGCCGGGTCGATGACCAGTCCCGCGCCCTGCTGCTCCAGCGCTGCGGCGTTGCCCTTCTCGTCCCACAGCCAGCCGGGGACGACGATCTGCGGAACCCCGTGCCGCAGGGCGTTCTGCAGGGTGCCCATGCCACCGTGGTGGATGATCGCCGAGCAGGTCGGCAGCACCTCGTTGAACGGCACGAAGTCGACGATCCGGACGTTGTCCGGGAGCCCCGACGCTGCCAGTGACTCGGCGGCCTCGGCGCCGGCCGTCGCGATCAGCTCGACGTCCAGGTCGGCCGCGGCCGCGAGCAGGTCGCCGATCGGGAAGCCCTCCTTGTACGCGCCCGGCAGCGACAGCCCCAGGGTGAGGACGACCCGGGGCAGCTTGGGCCGCTCGTGCACCCAGTCGGGCACCACGGCGGGCCCGTTGTACATGACCGGGCGGACGGGCACACGGTCCAGGCCGGCCGGGACGCGCACCCACGACGGGAGCGGGTCGATGGTGCGCTGGCCGACGACCAGGTCCTCGCCGAAAGCCCCGGCGCCCTCCGGGTCCAGGCCGAGCGAGCTCAGCCGCGCGGCCATCCAGCCCGCCATCGCGTCCATCCTGTCCTCCGGTGTCTGCTCCGCGCCACGCTCCAGGAACACCTCGCGCATCCGGGCCCAGTGGTCGGTGCCGAACAGCAGCCGCGCGTGCGCCGCCCCGCAGGCGCGGGCCACCACCGGGCCCACGTAGGTCATGGCGTCCCAGACCACCAGGTCGGGCTGCCACTCGCGGGCGAAGCGCGCCAGGTCCTCCAGCATGGTCTGGCTGCCGACGCCCTCGGCGACGTAGGTGTACGCCCCGAACGTGTCCCGGACGTACTCCCAGGTCAGCTTCTCCGGGTCGGTCTCGGTGAGGTCGTAGCCGGTCCCGTAGCCGGGCTCGCTGCTCTCCGCCGACTGCTGGGAGCGCTGGAGCAGGGCCAGTTCCTCGCCCACCGGGACGGCGGTGAGCCCGGCGCGCGTGATCGTCTCGGTGAGGTCGGGCTGGCTGGCGACCCGCACTTCGTGCCCCGCGGCGCGCAGCGCCCAGGCGACCGGAACGGAATTGTAGAAGTGCGAATCGAGGGCCAGGACCGTGAAAAGCACGCGCATGCGAATTCTCCCGTCGGACACGGAATACCGGGTTGCGACGGTATGAGGGGTGCCCCGGGCGGCCAACCCCTAGGAGGATCCCGCGGCCCTTAACCCGCCCCCGACGTATGCCGGTTGGCGTTAGGGGTTCTCCCGCGCCGCTCCTTCCCTCATATTCGGGCGCAGCGCAACGGAGGGTGAGTGGATATGCAGGGTGATTCCCGTACGGGTTCCCGGTCGGGCTCAGCGGTTGTGTTCCCCGGTATGGGGGCGTCGTCCTTCGCGGACGTGGGCAAATTCATGGTGGCCAATCCGTTCGCCCGGCGCCGGGCGGCGATCGCCGGTGAGGTCCTCGGCTACTCCCTGATCGACCGGTACCGCGACTCCGAGCACGACTACACCGAGGCGGCGCAGGTGGCGTTCCTGGCCAACTGCCTGGCGCTTGCCGAGTGGGCCGAGGCGGAGCTCGGCATGGCGCCGCAGCTGTGTACGGGGCCGAGCTTCGGCGGCAAGACCGCCGCCGCGTACGCCGGCTGTCTGCCGTTCTCCGAGGCCGTGCTGATGACCGCCCGGCTGGCGCGCTGCCAGGAGGAGTACTTCGCCTCCGAGCACCGCGACGTGGTGACGCTCTCGTTCGTCCGCACCCCGCGCGCCGGGCTGGACGAGGTGCTGGGCGAGTTGGACGAGCGCGACGAGTGGCACGACATGGCCTGTTACATCGACGACGACTTCCACATGGTGTCGCTGCGCGAAGCGGCCCTGGAGTGGTTCAAGGGCCGGATCCGTGCCCTCGGGGGCATGTCGCTGTACACGATGCGCCCGCCGCTGCACTCCGTCGCGTTCGGCGCGCTGCGCCGCAAGGCCGAGGACGAGGTGCTCGGCAGGCTGCCGTTCGCCGATCCCCGCCTGCCGGTGGTCTCGGACCACGACGGCACGCTGCTGCGCACCGGTGACGAGGTCAGGACGCTGCTGCTGGACGGCATCGTCCGGCCGCTGCGCTGGCCCACGGTGGTGGACACGCTGCTCGGCCGGGGTGTGGGAACGGTCCATGTCGCCGGTCCGGACAACCTGTTCGGTCGGGTCAGGCGCACCACCGCCCACTTCGAGGTCGTACGGGTCAATCCGCGGCTGGCGCTCCAGCCGCGGCGGCCGGCCGCGGTCCGGGCGGGAGGAGACGGACGATGACCGGGGGAACTTCCCAGGCCTCGCTCGGTGCCTACGGCGCTGCCCTGCACGCCCGTTTCCTGCGCGGTCTGGCCGTCGCCCCGCGCCGGGCGGCGGTGCGCGGCCCCGGCTGGTCCCTCAGCTACGAGGCGCTCCACGAACGGGCACTGACGTGGGCGGGTGCGTTGGTGCGGGCAGCGGGGCACCGGCCGGCCGCGATCGGCGTGCTGGCCGCCAAGGGCCCGCACGCCTATACCGGAGTGCTGGCGGCGCTCTACGCGGGCGCCGCGGTGGTGCCGTTGAGCACCGGCTTCCCCGCGGCCCGGACCCGGCACATGCTGGAGGCGGCCGGGGTGTCCGCGGTGATCGCGGACGCCGAGGGCCGTGCCCTGCTCGCCGGGGCACCCGGTCCCGCCCCGGGCATCCCGGTGCTGGCCCCCGACGAGGTGTCGGCCGGCTCGGTGCCGGTCGACGCGGCGCACGCACTGGGCGAGCCGCTGCCGGCCGGCGCCGGGGACACGGCCTATGTGCTGTTCACCTCGGGCTCCACCGGGCGCCCCAAGGGGGTGCGGATCTCGCACGGCAGCACGGACCACTACTTCCAAGTCCTCGACGCGCGCTACGACTTCGGCCCCGAGGACGTCTTCTCCCAGACCTTCGACCTGAACTTCGACTGCGCCATGTTCGACCTGTTCTGCGCGTGGGGCGCCGGTGCCACCGTTCAGCAGCTGCCGGCCGCCGCTTTCCGCGACGTACCGGCGTTCGCGGCCGAGGCGGGACTGACCGTGTGGTTCTCCACCCCGAGCGCCATCTCGCTGGTCCGCCGCACGGCGGGGCTGGGCGCCGGGGCACTGCCCGGCCTGCGCTGGAGCATCTTCGCCGGGGAGGCGCTGAGGTGCGCCGACGCCGCCGACTGGCAGCGCGCCGCGCCCACTTCGACCGTGGAGAACCTGTACGGACCGACCGAGCTGACGATCACGATATGCGGCTACGAATGGTCGCCGGAGACCTCCGAGGGCCTGGCCGTGCACGGCATCGTCCCGATCGGCGCCGTACACAAGGGACATGACCATCTGCTGATCGACGCGGACTGCGAGCCGGTGTCCGGCGAGGGCGAACTCATCGTCACCGGCCCGCAGATGACCGCCGGCTATCTGGACCCGGCCGACCACCAGGGGCGGTTCGTGACGCACGACGGGCGCACCTGGTATCGCACCGGCGACCGCGTCCGCGAGGTCGCCGACGGGGTCCTGGCCTACGTGGACCGGCTGGACGCCCAGGTCCAGGTGCAGGGCTGGCGTGTGGAGCCGGCCGAGATCGACCAGGCCCTGTGCGCGTGTGCCGGTGTCGAGGAGGCCGTCACCGTGGCCGTGCCCGCGGCCGGCGGCGACCTGGAGCTGGTCGCCTTCTACACCGGCCGCCCGACGCCCGCGACCCAGCTGGCCCGCGGACTGCGCGGCGCCCTGCCCGAGCGGCTGATACCCCGCCGCTACGCGCACCTGACCGCGTTCCCCCTCAACGCCAACCGCAAGATCGACCGGGGCGCGCTGCGGGCCAGGGCCGCCGGGCTGCTCGGCCCGGCGGAACCGGCCGCCGTCCCCGCACGGGTGCCCCGGCCTGCGCCTAGGGGGCAGTAGGGGTGGGGGTGCCCGGCCGGTGCGGTGACCATGACGACGACCACAGGCCCGTCAGGAGGCGAACCCATGCCGGACACGGCACTTGAAGGCAGCACCACCTGGATCCGGCGATTCCACCCGGCCCCCGGTGCCGGGGCCCGGGTGGTGTGCTTTCCGCACGCGGGCGGCTCCGCGAGCTTCTACCGCCCGGTGTCGACGGCGCTGCGTCCCGGCATCGAGGTCCTCGCCGTGCAGTACCCGGGGCGTCAGGACCGGCGCGCCGAGAAGCCGTTCACCGACCTGCGGACGCTGGCCGACCGGACCTTCGACGCCCTGGAGCCCTGGCTCGACTCCCCGCTGGCGCTCTTCGGGCACAGCATGGGCGCCCTGATCGCGTACGAGATCGCCCTGCGGATGGAACGGGAGTCGCGCCCGGCGACCGTGCTGATCGCCTCCGGGCGGCGCGCTCCTTCGCTGGGCGGCAGCGAGAACGTGCACCGGCGCGACGACGACGGGATCGTCGCCGAGATCAAACGGCTCAGCGGCACCGACGCGCGGCTGCTCGACGACCCGGAGATGCTGCGCGCCGTACTGCCCGCGGTACGCGCCGACTACCAGGCCGTGGAGACCTACACGGGCGATCCCGGGGCGGCCCTGTCCTGCCCGGTCGAGGTCTTCGCGGGCGACAACGACTCCCAGGTGACCGCCGAACAGGCACGCGCCTGGCACCGGCACGCCACCGGGAAATTCACCGTCCGGTGGTTCTCCGGCGGGCATTTCTATCTCACGGAACAACCGGCCGCGGTCATCGATCGCCTCGGCGAAACCGTCCGGTCGTACAGCTGAATCCGGCACATCGCTTTTACCCGAAGGGACTTTCCATTCCCTTCGGGAGATCCGTTGGTGCCACGAGTCCGCGGAATCCGTGGAATCCGTGGAATTCCTGGAATGGTGGAGTACGCGAATGAGCGAGACCCCAGAGTCCCAAGACGTCGTCGGCGGCGGGGCGGAGCTGCCCCGGCGGCTCGCGGGTCTGCCCGCCGGGGCGCGCCGGGCGCTGCTCCTCGACCTGGTCCGTGCGCAGACGGCCGCGGTGCTGGAGGCGGTCCGCCAGGAGGCGCCGGGGACCGTGCGGGTGGACGCCGGTCTGCCGTTCCAGGAGCAGGGATTCGACTCACTGGCCGCCGTGGATCTGCACACCCGGCTGGCCGGCGCCACCGGGCTGGACCTTCCGGTGACCCTGGTCTTCGACCACCCGACGCCCGGCGCGCTGGCCCGCCGGCTGGAGGAGCTGGCGCTCGGCGGTCCCGCGCGGGCCGAGGGCTCCGAGGACGCCGAGCCGGTACGCGGCCCGGTGTCGTCCGACGATCCGATCGCGATCGTCGCGATGAGCTGCCGCTTCCCCGGCGGCGCGGACACCCCGGCCGGGCTGTGGCGGCTGATCGCCGAAGGCCGCCATGTGCTCTCGCCGCTGCCCACCGACCGCGGCTGGGACACCGAGGGGCTCTACGATCCCGATCCGGGCAAGCCGGGCACCAGCTATGTGCGGCACGCCGCCTTCCTTGAGGGGGCCGGGGAGTTCGACGCCGACTTCTTCGGCATCAGCCCGCGTGAGGCGACCGCGATGGACCCCCAGCAGCGGCTGGTCCTGGAGCTGTGCTGGGAGGCCCTGGAGCGGGCCGGTCTGGATCCGCACTCGCTGCGCGGCAGCAGGTCGGGCGTGTTCGTCGGCGCCGAGCCGCAGGAGTACGGGGTCCGCCTGCACGAGGCACCCGACGGGCTCGACGGCTATCTGCTCACCGGTACCGCGCCCAGCGTCGTCTCCGGCCGGGCCGCCTACGCGCTGGGCCTGGAGGGCCCGACGCTCACCGTGGACACGGCATGCTCCGGCTCACTGGTGGCGATGCACCTGGCCTGCCAGTCGCTGCGGGCCGGCGAGTGCGAACTCGCCCTGGCCGGCGGGGTGGCGATCATCGGCAACCCCGGGGTGTTCACCGCCTTCAGCCGCCAGCGCGGTCTGGCCGCCGACGGCCGCTGCAAGCCGTTCGCGGCGGCGGCCGACGGCACCGGCTGGGGCGAGGGCGGCGGCGTGGTGCTGCTGGAGCGGCTGTCCGACGCGCGGCGCAACGGCCACCAGGTGCTGGCCGTCGTCCGGGGTTCGGCGGTCAACCAGGACGGCGCCTCCAACGGCCTGACCGCCCCGAACGGACCCGCCCAACAGCGGGTCATCCGCCAGGCCCTGGCCGGCGCGGGACTCTCCGCGGCCGATGTGGACGCGGTGGAGGCACACGGCACCGGCACCACCCTCGGCGACCCGATCGAGGCCCAGGCACTGCTCGCCACCTACGGCCAGGGCCGCCCGGACGGTCGGCCGCTGTGGCTCGGGTCCGTCAAGTCGAACATCGGCCACACCCAGGCCGCGGCCGGGATCGCCGGGGTCATCAAGATGCTGATGGCCATGCGGCACGGCACCCTGCCCCGGACGCTGCACGTCGACGCGCCGACCCCGCATGTGGACTGGTCCGCTGGATCGGTGGAACTGCTCACCGAGGAACGGACGTGGCAGACCGACGACCGCCCGCGCCGGGCGGGCGTCTCCTCGTTCGGCATCAGCGGCACCAACGCCCACGTCATCATCGAGCAGGCCGAGGAAGCCGCCGCACCGCGACAGGAACCGCAGAAGCAACCGTCGCCGACCGCTGTTCCGGCGGTTCGTCCGGGGGTTCGTCCGGGGGTTCGTCCGGCGGTGCCGCTGGTCGTTTCGGCCAAGAGCCGGGAGGCGTTGCGCGCGCAGGCCGCGCGTCTGCACGCCCACCTGTCCGGGCACGACACGGATCTGACAGCCGCCGGATACGAACTGGCCACCAGGGCCGCCATGGAGCACCGCGCGGTGCTGCTCGTCGACGACCGCGACCACGCACTGCGCGCCCTGTCCGCGCTGTCCGACCCGTCCGACCAGCGCGACCACCGCGACCTTTCCGATGGATCCTTCGGCGAGGGCGGCTCCCCCGGGCTGTTCACCGGCGCTCCCGGGGGCGGCCGGACGGCGTTCCTGTTCTCCGGCCAGGGCAGCCAATGGCCCGGCATGGGCAGGGAGTTGTACGCGGCGTTCCCCGTCTTCGCCGAGGCGGTGGACGAGGCCGCGGGACACCTCGATCTCCAGCTCGACCGACCCCTGCACGAGGTGATGTGGCCCGCCGGAACCGCCGACGCCACGCTGCTGGAGCGGACCGGCTACGCCCAGCCCGCACTGTTCGCCTTCGAGGTCGCGCTCAGCCGGCTGCTGCGGTCATGGGGCGTGACACCGGACTTCGTCGCCGGCCACTCGGTCGGCGAGCTGGCCGCCGCGCATGTGGCGGGCGTACTGACCCTGGAGGACGCGGCCTTCCTCGTGGGTGCACGGGCCCGGCTGATGCAGGCGCTGCCCGAGGGCGGCACCATGGCCGCGGTACGGGCGCCCGAGGAGCGCGTACGTACCCTGATCGGCGACCGGACGGACGTCGCCGTGGCCGCTGTCAACGGCCCCGAGTCGGTGGTCGTCTCCGGCACGCGCGACGCGGTGGCCGCGATCACCGGGCGGCTCGGCAGGGCGACCCCGCTCCGCGTCTCGCACGCGTTCCACTCCCCGCTGATGGAGCCGATGCTGGCCGAGTTCCGGCAGGCCGCCGAACTGCTCGGCTACGCACCGCCGTTGATACCCGTGATCTCCAACCTGACGGGCGCCCCGGCCGACGCCGATGAGCTCTGCTCGCCCGAGTACTGGGTACGGCACGTCCGCGAGGCAGTCCGGTTCGGTGACGGGATGGCGGCGCTGCGGGACGCCGGGGCGGACACGTTCGTGGAGGTGGGGCCGGGCGGCACGCTGACCGCGCTGGCCGAGCAGTATCTGACCGGCCCGGCGCTGTGCACGCCCACGCTGCGCCGCGACCGGCCCGAATCCGCCGAGCTGCTGCGGACGCTGGCCCGGCTGCACACCCGCGGCAGGACCGTCGACTGGCTGCCCGCGTTCGCCGACCGTCCGGCGCGGCGGGCCGAGTTGCCGACCTACGCCTTCCAGCGGCGCCACTACTGGCTCCAGGTTCCCACTCCCCCCGGCGACGCGGCCGGGTTCGGCCAGGCGCCCGCCGACCACCCGCTGCTGGGTGCGGCCCTGCCACTGCCCGGCTCCGACGGGCTGGTGCTCACCGGTCGGCTGTCGTCCACCGCCCATCCTTGGCTGGCGGACCACGTCGTACTCGGCACCGTCCTGCTCTCCGGCACGGCCTTCGTCGAACTCGCCGCGTATGCCGGGGAACGGACCCACTGCCCACGCATCGACGAGCTGGCCCTCCAGGCGCCGCTGGCCGTCCCCGAACGCGGCGGCATGGGCCTCCAGGTCGTGGTGAGCGGCCCCGACGAAACAGGCCGGCGGACCGTGGAGATGTACTCCCGCCCGACGGACGCCCCCGAGGACACGTCCTGGACCTTGCACGCCACCGGCTTGCTCTCCCCCGACAGCGGAGCCGACAGCAGGGACGGGGGCGGCCATGCCGCCTGGCCGCCGGCCAACGCCGTCCCTCTCGACGTCTCCTCCCTCTACACCGACCTGGCCGCTCAGGGTTACGCGTACGGCCCGGCGTTCCAGGGCGTGCGGGCGGCGTGGCGGCACCAGGACAGTGTGCTGGCCGAGGTCGCCCTGGACCCGGAGGCGGCGGCCGATGCCACCTCCTTCTGCCTGCACCCCGCCCTGCTCGACGCCGTGCTGCACAGCGCCGGCTTCCTGGGCGGCGACACCCTACGGGCCGACGATCAGGCCAAGATCCCCTTCGCCTGGTCGGGCGTACGCCTCCATGCACGCGGCGCTACCACCGTACGGGCGCGGATCGACGCGACGGGCGGGCAACCGGGCTCCGACGCCCTGTCGTTGGAGATCACCGACCTGACGGGCGCCCCCGTCGCCTCGGTCGCCTCGCTGGTGTCCCGGCCGATCACAGCCGATCAAGTCCGGACCGGCAGCCCCGGCGGCCCCGGGGGCCACCCGGTGTACGCCGTCAACTGGCAGCGATCGACAGCGACCGAACCGCCGTCGGTACCGCCCGGCGCGTGGGCCGTGGTGCGCGACGCGGCCGAACTGCGCGCGGTGACCGACACGGACGGCGTAGCCACAGCACCCAGGACGATCATTGCCGACTGCACCCCCGCCGAGGACGGCGAGATGCCGCACCGGCTGCGCATGGCCACCTCGGCCACCCTCGCGCTGCTCCAGACCTGGCTCGCGGAGGAGCGGCCGCCCGCCTCCCACCTGATCCTGTCGACCGCCGGTGCCGTTGCCCTCCCTCCCGGCGCCACGGACGTCGACCCGGCGGCGGCTGCCGTATGGGGCCTGGTGCGCTCCGCCCAGGCCGAACACCCGGGGCGTTTCCTGCTCGTGGACGACTCCCCCGGCGCACGCACCCCGCCGGAACGGCTGGCCGCCGCGGCTCTGGCAAGCGGCGAACCGGAGATCGCGGTCCGCGACAACAACACCTGGATTCCGCGGGCCGCGCGCCTGCCGGCCCCCGAGGCCGACGCCACATCCGCGTCCCCCTGGGATCCGGACGGCACGGTGTTGGTCACCGGTGGTACGGGTGGTCTGGGGGCGTTGGTCGCGCGGCATCTGGTGGTCGGGCACGGGGTACGGCATCTGCTGCTGGTCAGTCGTCGGGGCATGGCGGCTCCCGGCGCCGGTGAGCTGGTGGCGGAATTGTCGGAGCTCGGTGCCGTGGTGCGGGTCGAGGCGTGTGATGTCGCCGACCGTGACGCACTGGCCGGGCTGTTGGCCGGCATTGATCCGGTTCATCGGCTGGCTGGTGTGGTGCACTCGGCCGGGGTCTTGGACGATGCCCTGCTGGCCGATCTGACTGCGGAGCGGCTGGAGTCGGTGCTGGGCCCGAAGGCGGACGCGGCCTGGCATCTGCACGAACTGACCCTGGAGATGGACCTGACGGCGTTCGTGCTGTTCTCCTCTTCGGCCGGTCTGCTGGACGCCCCGGGCCAGGCCAACTACGCGGCGGCCAACACGTTCCTGGACGCGCTGGCCCAACACCGCCAGGGTCTTGGCCTTCCTGCCCAGTCCCATGTGTGGGGTCTGTGGACGGGTGACGAGGGCATGGGAGCCGGGCTCGGTGCCGTCGGCCTCCGGCGGATCGCGCGCCAGGGCCTGGCACCGCTGTCCCCCGGCGAGAACCTCGCCCTGTTCGACCGCGCACTGGCCACCACCGACACGGCCGTCGCACTGACACTGCGGATCGACCGGGCAGCGGTTCGCTCCCGCGCCGACGGCGTTCCCCCACTGCTGCGAGGCCTCGTCCGCGCACCCCTGCGGACCGCCGCCACCACGACCGGGGCCGGGGCGCAGGGCTCGGCCACGGCCGGGCTGCCGTTCGCGCGACGACTCGCCGAGCTCACCGAACCCGAGCGCGACCGGTTCGTCCTCGACCTGGTCTGTGGTCGCATAGCCGCCGTCCTCGGCCACGAGACCGCCGGATCCATCGACCCGGACCGGTCGTTCCAGGACCTGGGCTTCGACTCCCTGGCCGCCGTCGAACTACGCAACCTCCTCTCCACCGCAACCGGTCTGCACCTACCCGCCACCCTGGTCTTCGACCACCCCACATCCCGCGCCCTGGCCGCCCTCCTCACGAACACAGCCCTCGGCACCGCGCCCACGACGACCGCAGCACCGGTACGGGCATCCGTTGCGGACGAGCCGGTGGCGATCGTGGGGATGGCGTGTCGGTATCCGGGTGGTGTGAGCAGTCCTGAGGACTTGTGGCGGCTGGTGGCGGAGGGCGTGGACGGACTCTCCCCGTTCCCGGTCGACCGGGGTTGGGATCTGGGGCGGCTCTACGACCCGGAGTTGTCGCGGCCGGGGACGAGTTATGTGCGTGAGGGCGGGTTTTTGGAGGGTGCGGGGGGTTTTGATCCGGAGTTCTTCGGGATTTCGCCGCGTGAGGCGCGTGAACTGGACCCGCAGCAACGGTTGTTGCTGGAGGTGTCGTGGGAGGCGTTGGAGCGGGCGCGGATCGTGCCGGGTTCGTTGAGGGGGTCGTCGACCGGGGTGTTCGCGGGGGTGATGTATCACGACTATCCGACGGGGGCGAGTGCGGGCAGTGTGGTGTCGGGGCGTGTTGCGTACACGTTGGGGCTGGAGGGTCCGGCTCTGACGGTGGATACGGCGTGTTCGTCGTCGTTGGTGAGTCTGCATCTGGCGGCTCAGGCGTTGCGCCACGGTGAGTGTGGTCTGGCTCTGGCCGGTGGGGTGACGGTGATGTCGACCCCGGAGTCGTTCGTCGAGTTCAGCCGCCAGCGGGGCCTGGCCCCGGACGGCCGCTGCAAGTCCTTCTCCGAGGATGCCGATGGCACGGGGTGGTCGGAGGGGGTGGGGGTGCTGGTCCTGGAGCGGCTCTCCGACGCCCGGCGCAACGGTCACCAGATCCTGGCGGTTGTTCGGGGTTCGGCGGTCAACCAGGATGGTGCGTCCAATGGGCTGACTGCTCCGAATGGTCCTTCTCAGCAGCGGGTGATCCGGCAGGCACTGGCCAGTGCGGGGCTTTCTGCGGCGGATGTGGATGCGGTGGAGGCGCACGGCACCGGCACCACGTTGGGTGACCCGATCGAGGCGCAGGCGCTGCTGGCCACGTATGGCCAGGACCGGTCGGGGGACCGGCCGTTGTGGCTGGGGTCGTTGAAGTCGAACATCGGGCATACGCAGGCGGCGGCCGGGGTGGCTGGTGTGATCAAGATGGTCATGGCGATGCACCACGACCTGCTGCCCCGGACGTTGCATGTGGGTGAGCCGTCCTCGCATGTGGACTGGTCCGCCGGAGCGGTCGAGCTGCTCACCCAGGCCCAGCCCTGGCAGCACAACGGTCACCCGCGCCGGGCAGGCGTCTCCTCGTTCGGCATCAGCGGCACCAACGCCCACCTCATCCTCGAAGAGGCTCCGGATCTCCTGGACGACACTCCGGCCGGGTCCGCTCCGGGTCTTCCCGTTGTGCCGTGGGTGCTGTCGGCCCGCACCGGGGAGGCGTTGCGGGCGCAGGCGGCTCGGCTGGTCGACCATGTCACCGGGCGGGACCTGGACGTGGTCGATGTCGGGTATTCGCTGGCTACTGCTCGTGCTGTGTTGGAGCACCGGGTGGTGGTGGTCGGTGCGGATACGGCTGAGCTGGTGGACGGGCTGGAGGCGGTGGCCCGGGGTGAGCGGCTTGGCGGGGTGCCGGTCGGTGGCCGGCTGGCGTTCATCTGCTCCGGCCAGGGCAGCCAACGGCTGGGTATGGGACGGGAGTTGTACGACTCGTTCCCGGCGTTCGCCCGCGCCCTGGATGAGGTGTTCGGGGAACTGGGGCTGCCGCTGCGGGAGGTGATGTGGCCGGAGGACGACTCCGCCGGGCACGAGCGTCTGGAGGGTACGGAGCTTGCGCAGGCGGCGTTGTTCGCGCTGGAGGTGGCGCTGGGGCGGCTGCTGGAGTCGTGGGGTGTGCGGCCCGATTACGTTGCCGGGCACTCCGTCGGTGAACTGGCGGCTGCGCATCTGGCCGGAGTGTTCTCCCTGCCGGACGCGTGTGCGCTGGTGACAGCACGCGGCCGACTGATGGGTGCGTTGCCTGCCGGGGGTGCGATGGTCGCGGTGCGGGCCGCCGAGCATGAAGTTGCGGCGGTTCTGGCGGGCTTGGAGCGGGTGGCGATCGCGGCGGTGAACGGCCCCGATGCCGTCGTGATCTCCGGCGAGGAGGCGGCAGTGTTGTCGGCCGCAGCCCGCTTCGAGCACACCCGGCGGTTGCGGGTCTCCCACGCCTTCCATTCCCCTCTGATGGACTCGATGCTGGCGGCTTTCGGTGAGGTGGCCCAGTCGGTCGCCTTCCACCCGCCGGTGATTCCGCTGGTCTCGAACCTCACGGGTGCTCTCGCGGATCCGAAGGAGCTGTGCACGCCCGACTACTGGGTACGCCACGTACGCGAGGCGGTGCGGTTCGGCGACGGCATGCAGGCGTTGCGCGCCGAAGGCGTGACCACGTTCCTGGAAATCGGCCCCGACGCCACACTGTCCACTCTGGCCGACCAGGACGGGGACACGATCCCCGCCCTGCGCCGGGACCGACCCGAGCCCGCCCAACTCCTCCACGCCCTGGGCGACTTGCACACCCGAGGCGTACCCGTCGACTGGCCGGCCCTCTTCACAGACCAGCCCACCCACCCCGTCGACCTGCCCACCTACCCCTTCCAGCACCAGCACTACTGGATGCACGCCACCCAGGACACAGTGGACGTGCAGCAGGCAGGACTGGAAAGCGCCGAACACCCCTTGCTGGGCGCGGTGGTGGAGCTGCCCGGCTCGGGGAGCGTGGTCCTGTCGGGCCGCCTCTCGGTCGAGCAACAGCCCTGGCTGGCCGACCACACGGTGATGGGCACCGTCCTGTTCCCCGGCACCGGCTTCGTCGAACTGGCCATCCGCGCAGGCGACGAAGCCAACTGCCCGGTCGTGGACGAACTCACACTGCACGCGCCGTTGGCCCTGCCCGAACGAGGCGGGGTGGCAGTGCAGGTGATGGCGGGCGCTCCCGATGCGGAGGGGCGCCGGGAGGTACGCGTACACGCACGACCCGAGAACACCGCCCTCGACGAGGAATGGACCCTGCACGCCGAAGGCATCCTCATCCCCGACACCACCAACACGCCAACAAACATGGAGACATGGCCTCCGGA
Organism: Streptomyces sp. NPDC058697; assembly: GCF_042715345.1. Taxonomy (NCBI): domain Bacteria; kingdom Bacillati; phylum Actinomycetota; class Actinomycetes; order Kitasatosporales; family Streptomycetaceae; genus Streptomyces; species Streptomyces sp. NPDC058697. The sequence continues at coordinate 816 of NZ_JBHXSU010000041.1, read as the reverse complement.
GGGGGCGACTGCCTTGCCGGTGGACGGGCTCTACGAGCGGCTGGCCGGGCAGGGTCTCGTGTACGGCCCGGTGTTCCAGGGGGTACGTGCACTCTGGGAGCGCGGGGATGAGGTGTTCGCCGAGGTCGAACTCCCCACCCAGGCCGTCGAGCAGGCCTCGGGGTTCGGCCTGCATCCGGCACTCTTCGACGCCGCTCTGCACGCCCTGGCCGGCACCGGCGACGACGGCGGGCAGGGGCCGGGTGTGCGTCTGCCGTTCGCCTGGCAGGGCGTGCGGCTGCACACCTCCGCAGCCACCGCCCTGCGCGTCCACCTCCGCCCCACCGGACCGGCCACCACCGCCATCACCCTCACCGACCCCCACGGAACCCCCGTCGCCACGGTCACCTCCCTCACCACCCGCCCCGCCCCATCCGGCCCTCACACCATCAGTCACGCCGTCCGCCAGGCCCTCTACCACCTGGACTGGACCCCGGTCCCGGCACCGGCCGGCCACGACCATGCGGCTGCCGGGCTGGAGGCTCTGCGCATCCACCGGGTCACGCACCAGGCGGGGGACGCTCCGGCCGCCGCGCTGCGGCAGACGCTGTCGGACACCCTGCACGCCCTGCAGTCCCCGGCCACCGAATCGCAGGACGGAGCCGGCTCCACGCCGCTCGTCGTCCTCACTCACAACGCGGTGTCGGTGACCGACACGGATGCCCCCATCGACCTGGCCGGAGCGGCGGTGTGGGGGCTGGTCCGCTCCGCCCAGGCCGAAACACCCGGCCACCACCTCCTCATCGACACCGACAACCACCCCACCTCCCACACCGC
>NZ_JBHXSU010000040.1:0-66529 GCF_042715345.1 Streptomyces sp. NPDC058697 | reverse complement strand
ACAAACCGCGCGATTCACCCCCCCCACAAAACCCCGGGGGGGCGCGGGGAACTCCGCGACAAGCCCCCACCCACCCGCACCCGACAACGAACCCCACGGGGTCTGGGGCGGAGCCCCAGAAAGGGACGGGAATGGGTAGGGGCGGCGGGGGCGAGAATCATCCCCAGCGGAGCGGCAGGGTGCGTACGCCCCGCATCAGCATTCCCGGGAGCCAGCCGCCCGCCGGGCCGTCCAGGGACAGGTCGGGGCAGCGGTCGAGGAGGGCGCGGAGCGCCACCCGCGCTTCCAGGCGGGCCAGCGGAGCGCCCAGGCAGTAGTGGATGCCGTGGCCGAAGGCGACATGGCCACGGGCGTCGCGCCGGATGTCGAAGCGGTCGGGCGCCGGAAAACGGACCCCGTCGCGATCGGCCGCGGTGAGGCCGACCATCACCGCCTCCCCCGCCCCGACGGCCGTACCGGCGATCGACAGCGGCTCCGCCGCGTACCGGAACGTCGCGTTCTCCACCGGCCCCTCGTACCGCAGCATCTCCTCCACGGCACCGTCGAGCAGCGTCATGTCGGCCCGCAGCGCGGCGAGTTGACCGGGATGGGTGAGCAGCGCGTGGACGCCCCCGGCGAGGAGGTTGACCGTCGTCTCGTGGCCGGCGATGAGCAGCACGAACGCCATGCCGCGCAGTTCCTGCGGCGACAGCCGGTCGCCGTCCTCGGCGGTCGTCCGGATGAGGCTGCTCAGCAGGTCGTCGGCGGGCCCGGCGCTCTGCTTGTACTCGATCAGGTCGTTGAGATAGGCGGCGAGTTGGACGAACGCCTCGTACTCGCTCTCCTCGCTGGTCGGCGCGACGGCCTCCGACGAGATCGCGCGGAACGCCGCCCGGTCGATCTCCGGCACCCCGAGCAGCTCGCAGATGACGGTGAGGGGCAGCGGGTAGGCGAAGGACTCCACGAAGTCGGCGCCGCCACGCGGCAGCATCTCGTCGAGCAGGGTGTCCGTGATCTCCTGGACGCGCGGCCTGAGCTTCTCCACCCGGCGCGCGGTGAACTCACGGGCAATGAGGGACCGCAGCCGTGTGTGCTGCGGCGGGTCGGCGACCAGCAGGTACTTTCCGATCAGCTGCTCGTCGAGGAACGTCACGCCGATCTTCTGGCTGTCCTTGGCGAGGCGGGGGTCGGCGAGCGCGGCCCGCGCCTCCTCGTACCCGACGATCAGCCAGGTCTCGTGGTGTGCGTCGGGTGCCGGCAGCCGCACCCGGTGGACCGGTCCCAGCGCGCGCAGTTGCGCGTACACCGGATGCGGGTCCTCCGTGAAAGCCTGCCCGTACTTCCCCAGATCGATCACGTCCGCCATGTGCTTCCCCCTCCGCCCATTCCAACGGCCGCGGCCGCCGGCTAGTGCCCGTCCTCCTCCAGGAGTCCGGCGTCGTACGCCAACAGGGCGATCTGCACACGGTTGTTGAGGTCGAGCTTGGCAAGGATGCGGGAGACGTGCGTCTTGACGGTGGCGACGCTCATGAACAGTCCGGTCGCGATCTCGGCGTTCGAGCGGCCCCGGCCGACGGCGACGGCGACCTCGCGCTCACGGTCGTTGAGCGTGGCGACGCGCGTACGGGCGTTCGTGCGCCGGGTGTCGGCGGAGGTGCCCGCGGCGTGGGCCATCAACTGCCGGGTGACGGTGGGCGAGAGCACGGGATCGCCGGCCGCGACCCGGCGCACCGCGTCGAGGATCTCCGCGGGCGGGGTGTCCTTGAGGACGAAGCCGGCCGCGCCCGCGCGCAGTGCCCGCAGCACCTGTTCGTCTGCGTGAAAGGTGGTCAGGACGATGATCTGCGGGGCGTCCTTGCGGCTCCTGAGCCGTTCGGTGGCCGCGAGGCCGTCCACCGTGGGCATGCGGATGTCCATGAGGACCACGTCCGGGCGCGTGCGGTCGACCAGCGCCTCGACCTCGCTGCCGTCGGCGGCCTCGCCCACGATCTCGAGGTCGTCGGCGCCGCCCATCATGAAGGAGAGGCCGGCCCTGACCAGTGGGTCGTCGTCGACGAGGAGCAGACGGATCGGAGTCATGGGCTTACCGTAGTGACCCTTCTCCGCCTGACCTTCTGCTTTCCCCCGGCTCATCGGCGGAAGTGCCCCCTCACTCGGTCGTCATGGCCGCGCGCCCGGCTCACACTCCGGCGCGGACCTGTGCCGTGCTCACCCCCAGGGCAGCCACGCGCTCACCTGGAAGCCGCCGTCCTCCCCGGGCCCGTGCTCGAAGTGTCCGCCCGCGAGCGTGGCCCGTTCGGTGAGGCCGATGAGTCCCTGCCCGGAACCGGGGACGTGCGGCACGTCGCCGGGCGGCGGCGGATTGCGTACGGAGATGGTGAGACCGTCGCCCGGCGCCCCGGCCACCGTGACCGTGACCTCCGCGCCCGGGGCGTGCTTGCGGGCGTTGGTCAGGCCCTCCTGGGCGATGCGGTAGGCGGTGCGGCCGACGGAGGCGGGGACCGTGCCTGCGTCCGTGACGCGGTTGTCCAGCGTGACCTTCATACCGGCCTCACGGCTCTCGGAGACCAGTCCCTCCAGGGCCCCGAGGGTCGGCTGCGGCCGCCCGGACTCCTCCGCGCCGTCGCCGGAGGCCCGCAGTACGCCGATGATCTCGCGCAGATCCTGCAGGGCCTCGTGCGCGCTCTCCCGGATGACCCCGGCGGCCCGCGCGACCTCGACCTGGGGGGCGTCCGGGCGGAACTCCAGCGCCCCGGCGTGCACGCTGAGCAGGGTCAGCCGATGGGCCAGGACGTCGTGCATCTCGCGCGCGATCGCCTCCCGGGCCAGCCGCTGGGCCTGCTCGGCCCGCAGCGCCGACTCGGTCTCGGCCCGCCGCGCCCGGTCCCGCAGGCTCAGCATGAGCTGGCGCTTGGAGCGCGCGAGCGTGCCCCAGCCGACCACCGTGGCGGTCAGCAGCCAGCCGAGGGCGACGATCAGTACGTACGGGACCTCGGGATCGGGGCGCAGCCAGTAGAAGAGGGGAAGCAGGGCGGCGGAGGCGCCGCCCGTCCAGGCGGCGTACTTGAAGGGCCGGTGCACGGCGACCGTGAACAGGGCGACCAGGCCCGCGCCGCCCGCGGTGTTCGAGATGAAGCAAACCGGGACCATCGCCACGGCCAGGCCGACCGGCCAGCGCCGCCGGAGCCAGACCGCCGCGCAGGCGAACGCGCCGAGCCACTGGTCCACGGCTTGCAGGGCGTACGGAATGTCGGTGTTCCCGGACATCTCGTCCGCGCCGATCAGCCCCACCGTGACGGCGATCAGGAAGCAGGCGAAGTCGACGAGCCAGTCCCGCGCGGTGCGCCTGGGACGCCCCTTCCGGCCGGACTGGTCGGGGTCGAGTTCGGCGGCGACCGCCGACGGCAGAAACCACCGGCGCCCTGGGACGGGCGGAGGCTTCGGCAGCGGCGCTGTATCACTCACAGTCGACAAATCTACGCATCGTTGTCCGTTCACACCGCCCCTGCCACCTGATCACCGACCAAAGTAGTCACACGAGCGACTTTGGACGCAGCCGCGGCGAACCGGCCGGCGACTTCCGTCGGGCGTACCTCGCCCCGCGGCCGATGAGAGTGGGGGGTCCGCGGGGCGAGGATCCTTGTATGAAGCAGGTGCTGGAGTTTCTCGGTGTGATCGCCCTCGTTCAGGGCGTGGCGGGCCTGGTGTACGAGTTCACCGGTTGGCTGCGCGGCTGGGGCCTCGTACAACGGCTCGACTTCCTCGACGGCCGCGAGATCTACGGGAGCGTCGCACTGCTCGTGCTGGCGTTCGCGCTGTTCGCGGCGGCCGAGAGCCGGAAGCCCTGAGGAGCGGGGACCGGGCTTCCGGCGAACACCTCGCCCCGGTCAGCAGCTGTAGTTGACCAGCCTGAACGAGGCGTAGTGGTCGGAGGTGTAGTAGTCCTCCTGGCTCCTGTTGCCGGTGACGATCCGACGCGCACCGCGCGTGGACGAACCGGGCGTGATCACCGTGTACTCGTGGTAGTACCCGGTGCTCTGCGAGGGCAGGATGCCTTCCCTGTTCTGGAAGACGCCGCCGTCCTGGGAGTAGGGATAGGGACCGCCCTGCTCGATGAGGTCGAGCGTGTCGTGCGCCTGGGACGGCAGCGATCCGTAGCAGATGCTGCCGACGGCGGTCACCGCCGCGTTCGCGGGAACGGTGGCGGCGCCGCCGATGAGCAGGGCGGATGTGAGGGCGAGCAGAGCGCCGATGCGAGTGGTGCGTGGGGGGAATCTCATGCCCTCTAGCATGACGCGCGTAGACCATGGCATGTCAATGTCAAGGACAGTGATTTCGTCCCGCAAGTCGGATGAGTTTTCCGGGAGTTAACCTGCGCCACGAGACCCCCGCACAGCAGCGCCCCGGCCGCTACGCGCTCCCCTCCGGCAGTTCGTACGTGCCGTATTCGGGGCGTCCTGCCAGGTCGTACGAGTGGATGGCGACGCCCGTGCTCGTGAGCCGCGCGCCGGTGTGCCGGAACGCGGTCGGCACGGCGCCCTCGGCGAAGAGACGGCGGCCCGTGCCGAGTACGACCGGGAAGGACAGCAGGTGCACGGTGTCGACGAGGTCGAGCGCGAGCAGGGACTGGGCGAGGACGGCGCTGCCGTGGATCTGGAGCTCCCCCTCGGTATTCTCCTTGATCGCGGTGACCTCCTTGCCGAGATCGCCGCCGATCACCGTCGTACCGGCCCATTCGGGCCGCGTGATGCTCGACGAGGCGACGTACTTCGGCAGGGAGTTGAGCCTCCCCGCGACCGGGTCGGCGGGGTCGGTCACCTTCGGCCAGAACCCGGCGAAGATCTCGTACGTGTGGCGGCCGAGCAGGAAGGCGCCCGCGCGGTCGAAGACCTCGGTGATGAACTGCCCGAAGTCCTCGTCGTCGTAGGGGAAACTCCAGCCGCCGTGCTCGAAGCCGTCGCGGCGGTCCTCCTCCCGGCCGCCCGGGGCCTGATGGACGCCGTCGAGGGTGACGAAAGCGGTGAGAGTCAGCTTGCCCATGACGTGCCTTCTTCCGAAGCGGGGTGTCCTGTCATCAGCTCAGACCCTCCGGGCACCCGCAACTCATCGGTCGCCCGCGGATGGATCTGACCGGCGCGGGTCGGGGTGTGATCCGCGTGGGCCGGGGTGTCACCCGCGTGGGTCGAGGAGTCACCTGCGTGGCTCCGGGGGCGCCCCACGCGTGTCCGGAACTGACCCGCGCGTCCGGATCTGACCAGCGTGGCTCCAGATCAGACCCGCGCGCGTCCGATCCGACCCGCGCACCTCCGGGTCCATCCCGCGCTCGCCCGGGTCTATCCCGCGTTCGTCGAGAACAGGCCGCCCGTCGGGCCCTGCTTGTCGCCGCCCTGGGCCTTCCTGAGGGCATTGGCCAGGCTCTCGATGGTCAGCGACTGCAGGATCACGCTGCCGTTGCCCTCCAGGGTGGCAAGGGAGAGGCCCTCGCCTCCGAAGACGGCGTTCATCACGCCCTGCCGGTTGAGCCCTCCGACGCGCTGCACCCCGTACTGGATGCCCTCCTCGAAGGCCACGACACAGCCCGTGTCCACGTCGATGCGGCCGCCGAAGTCGGCGGGGTTCAGGTCGATGAAGTTGCCCGCGCCCGCGATGATCACGGTGCCCCGGCCGGTGAACTTCTCCAGGACGAAGCCCTCGCCGCCGCTGCGGCCGGTCTTCCCGCCCTGGAAGGCGATGCCGAAGTCGACGGTGGACTCGGCCGCGACGAAGGCGTCCTTCTCCGCGAACCACGCGCGCGTGCCGTCCAGCTCCAGGGCCCGCATCTCGCCCGGCAGCACGCCCGCGAAGCCGACGGTGCCCTCGCCGCCGGTCGACGTGAAGTACTGGAACGCCAGCGACTCGCCCGCGAGCGCGCGCTGGCCGACCTGCATGGCCGTGCCCATGGCCTGCCGCAGCATTCCGCCCATGCCCGCGCCGGTGGCGCCGTCCGCGCCGCCCTGGGGCCGGCCGCCGGCGCCCGAAGGGCCGGAGAGCCGTGTCTCCATGGTCACGTTCGCCGTCTTGAACAGGAACTTTCCCGCCTCGCAGTACACCGTCCGACCGGGCTGCAGGCTGACGACCGCCATCTGCATGGCGTTGCCGACGATTTCTTGCTGAAGAGTCACAAGGGGAGAACGCTTGAAGCGGAGGGGAGAGTTCCGGGCACCCTCCGCATGGGTGACGTGACGTCCTGTCTCCGCTCGGTTCGGTTCAGCTCTGTTCGGTTCGGCTCGGGCGACCTCAGCGTCCGTTGGCCGCCAGCACTTCGCCCGGCCGGCCGCTGGGATGGACCCATGACCTCACAAGCAACCATGAACGGAACAGTGGCCCTGGTGACCGGCGGCAGCCGCGGGATCGGTGCCGCGACCGCCGTGCGGCTCGCCCGGGAGGGGGCGGATGTCGCCCTGACCTACGTACGCGACAAGGAGGCCGCCTGCGACGTCGTGGACCGGATCCGGGCGCTGGGGCGGCGGGCGCTCGCCCTCCGCGCGGACTCCGCCGACGCTCAGGAGGCCGCCGGTGCCGTGGAGCGCGCGGCGGAGGGGCTCGGGCGTCTCGACGTCCTCGTCAACAACGCGGGCGTCGGGCTGCTAGGGCCCCTCGACAGCTTCTCCCTCGCGGACGTCGACCGGGTCCTCGCCGTGAACGTGCGCGGTGTCTTCCTCGCCTCCCAGGCGGCGGCCGCTCGTATGGAGCGTGGCGGGCGGATCATCACCATCGGTACGTGTATGACGCAGCGTGTGCCCGGGCCCGGTGGCACGCTGTACGCCACCGGGAAGTCCGCCCTTGTCGGGCTGACCAAGGCGTTGGCCAGGGAACTGGGTGAGCGGGGGATCACGGCGAACATCGTGCATCCTGGGCCGATCGATACGGATATGAATCCGGCGGGTGGGGCGTATGCGGGGGGTCAGGTTGCGATGACCGCGGTGGGGCGGTTCGGGACGGTGGAGGAAGTTGCCTCCGCGGTGGCGTATCTGGCGGGGGTGGAGGCGGGGTATGTCACCGGGGCGGAGTTCTCTGTCGACGGGGGGCACGCCGCCTGACTCCGGCGGGGCCGAGTTTTTCGCCCCCGCCGCCCCTACCCATTCCCGTCACTTTTCGGGGGCCAGCCCCCGAACCCCCGCTCCTCAAACGCCGGAGGGGCTGAAATACCTCAGGGGCGCGGGGAACTGCGCAGTCTTTTTGGGGGTTCGGGGGCGGAGCCCCTGAGTTAGTGACGGGAATGGGTAGGGGCGGCGGGGGCGAAAGAACTCCCCGTCTCAGCCCCCGAGTTCCTGATGCCGCGCAGCCAACCGCGCCGCGCCGTCCTCCGTGAGGGAACCGAACAGCCGCAGCCGCGAAATGCCCCCGTCCGGGAAGATGTCGACGCGCGCGTGCGTGCCGACGGCCGGCCCGCCGAGGACGAACCGGTGGTTCGTGTCGGGCTGGAGGCGGGTACGGGGCAGCACCTCGACCCACTCCCCGTCCACACCGTCCCGCACCGAAACGGACGCCCACCCCGCCGAGTTGCCCTTGAGATACGCCGTATCGATCTCGATCGCCCGGACCTCCGACCGAGCGACCAGCTGGTAGCGAATCCAGTCGTGCCCCTCGTCCCGCCGCCGCCGCGTCTCCCACCCGTCGTCCATCTTGCGGGACCGCCCCGGCTGGATGGTGTTGGTGGCGGGTGAGTAGAAGAGGTTGGACGCGTCCTCGACCTGCCCGCCGTTCTCCAGGGCGACGACGTCGAAGGTGCCGAGGACCGACAGCCACCGCGGGTCGGGTACGACCTCGCCGTACACGCGAAGGCGCGCGATGCCACCGTCCGGGTGCTGGTTGACGCGGAGGTGGGTAATGCGCTGCTCCACGTCGACGGCGAAGCCGTTGGCCGCGTGGCCGCCGACCGCCGTGCGCGGGACGAGCGTCGTCCACTTCACGTCGTGCGCGAGGAGTTCCTCGGGGGACGGGGAGCCGGGGACCGAGGCACCCTCGACGGACACCGCCTGCGGGTAGTTGCCGCGGAAGTGGGCGGTGTCGATGACGATGCCCCGTACGACACCGGGCGCGCCGAGGCGTACGAGCGCCCAGTCGTGGTCGTCGGCTGTGGGCCACGGGTGCTCGGCGGAGGCACCGCGCCTGCGCCGGGTCTCCCAGCCGTCCATGATCTTGCCCTTGTGCCCGAAGTGCTCGGGGTCGAACTCGGCCCGCTCGGGCAGGAGCAGGTTCTCGCGCTGGGCGAAGAACTCGTCGTTGGCGGCGATGACCCCGGCCCCGAGCTGCCGGTCGGCGAGGTTGGCGTACTGGGTGAAGGGGAAGTCGGCGCTGCGGTGGTCCGCGTACGGGTCGCCGCCTTGGTAGGGGTTCGCGTCGCCGGTGAAACGGGCCGGAGGGTTCTGGTGCTGCGCCGTCACAGTGATCAGGTCTGCCTTTCGGGAGTCGGCCGCTGCGGGTGCGGGTCGTGCGCGAATCGCTGGTACGGGTACCGGCTCTTCTTTCTCTTTGAGGGGTTCTGCTTTTTGCGAGTTCTGCTTCTTGCGAGTTCCGCTTCTTGCGAGATCTGTTTCCTGCGGGGCGGATTACCCTCGCCTGGACAGGAGTTGGCCCATCGGATCCGTGAACTCGCCCTCCGCCACGATGCATTCGCCTCGCAGCCAGGTGGACTTCACCACTCCGTGCAGAGTCCGGCCCGCGTACGCGGTGACCCGGTTGCGGTGCTGGAGCTCGGCGGGGTCGACGGTGAAGGTCTCGTCGGGCGCGAGGACCGCGAAGTCGGCGTCGAGGCCGATCGCGATGGCGCCCTTGCGGTCGTCGAGTCCGACCAGTTGGGCCGTGCGCGAGGACATCCAGCGGACCACGTCCTCCAGGCCGTACCCGCGCTTACGGGCCTCGGTCCAGACGGCGGACAGGCTGAGCTGGAGGCCGGAGATGCCGCCCCACGCGGTCGCGAAGTCGTCGGTCTTCAGGTCGGCCGTCGACGGGGAGTGGTCGGTGACCACGCAGTCGATCGTGCCGTCGGCCAGCGCCTGCCACAGCAGGTCCTGGTTGGCGGACTCGCGGATGGGCGGGCAGCACTTGAACTCGCTTGCCCCGTCCGGGACTTCCTCGGCCGTCAGGGTCAGATAGTGGGGGCAGGTCTCGACCGTGACACGTACGCCCTCGGCCTTGGCGGCGGCGATCAGCGGCAGCGCGTCGCTGGACGACAGGTGCAGCACGTGGACGCGCGCGTTGAGGCGTTTGGCCTGGCCGATGAGGTTCGCGATGGCGGTGTCCTCGGCGTCGCGCGGCCGTGAGGCGAGGAAGTCGGCGTACTTCTGGCCGCTCTTCTGCGGGGCCGCCGCGAGGTGGTGCGGGTCCTCGGCGTGCACGATCAGCAGCCCGTCGAATCCGGCGATCTCCGCGAGGGACAGGGCGAGTTGCTCCTGGTCCAGCTCGGGGAACTCGTCGACACCGGAGGGCGAGAGGAACGCCTTGAAGCCGAAGACGCCCGCGTCGTGCAAGGGCCTCAGGTCCTTGACGTTGTCGGGCAGGGCACCGCCCCAGAAACCGACGTCGATGTGCGCCTTGGAGCGGGCTACGTCCTTCTTGGTGCGAAGGTGATCGACCGTCGTGGTCGGCGGCAGGGAGTTGAGGGGCATGTCGACCAGGGTCGTGATGCCGCCGGCCGCCGCGGCGCGCGTGGCGGTCCAGAAGCCCTCCCACTCCGTGCGGCCCGGGTCGTTGACATGCACGTGGGTGTCGACGAGGCCGGGCAGCAGGACGTCGTCACCGAAGTCCTCCAGCCGGGCCCCGGCCGGCACCTCGGCGTCGTGCGCGAGCACGGCCGTGATCTTTCCCCCCGAGACGGCGACCGAGGCGGCCCGCGTCCCTTCGGGGGTGATCACGCGCGTCGAGCGCAGGATCAATTCGTCCCATCCGTCGTCGGACACCCGGACCCCTCTCCATGCCGCACGTCTCTACACGCCGCACATGTCTCTGTGCCGCCCGCCGCCTTCCGCCGTTTACTTCCACGTAACGGAATTCAACGTTCTGTTGAAGGAGTCTTCACTCCCGGCCCCACGTCGTCAAGAGTCGGCTTCCCGACCGACCGTCATGGCGAATTCCCTGGACGTTTCCACAAAGCGGAATTAGACTTCCACCACGCAGAACGTAACCACACCGAGCCGTGCAGTCAACCAACTGCCGGGTAGGCTGCCTCCCTGCCCGCCTGAAAGGACCGCGCCCGTGCCGACGTCCAGCGCCAGCACCACCGACGCCAAGCCAGCCGCCGCCTCCGGTGGCGTCCAGTCTCTTGAGCGCGCCTTCGACCTGCTGGAGCGGATGGCGGACGCGGGCGGCGAGGTCGGGCTGAGCGAGTTGTCCGTGAGCAGCGGGCTGCCGCTGCCCACCATCCACCGTCTCATGCGCACGCTCGTGGCCTGCGGATATGTACGCCAGCAGGCCAATCGGCGCTATGCGCTCGGCCCGCGTCTGATCCGGCTCGGCGAGTCCGCGTCCCGGCTGCTCGGCACCTGGGCCCGCCCCTATCTGGCGCGCCTGGTCGAGGAGACGGGCGAGACGGCGAACATGGCACTGCTCGACGGCGACGAGATCGTGTACGTCGCTCAGGTGCCGTCCAAGCACTCGATGCGGATGTTCACCGAGGTGGGCCGCCGGGTGCTGCCGCACTCCACGGGTGTCGGCAAGGCCCTGCTCGCGCACGTCCCGGCGGACGAGGTGCGCGCCCTCCTGTCCCGTACGGGCATGCCCGCGGCGACGGAGAAGACGATCACGACCCCGGACGAGTTCCTCAGCGCGCTCGAAGAGGTACGGACCGCCGGGTACGCGGTGGACGACAACGAGCAGGAGATCGGGGTCCGCTGCCTCGCCGTCTCCGTGCCCAACTCGCCCACCGCGGCGGCGATTTCGATCTCCGGTCCGGCCGGCCGTGTCACGGAGACGGCGACGGAGCGGATCGTGCCGGTGCTCCAGCAGGTGGCGGTGGAGCTGTCGGAGGCCCTGGCCAGTTCGGGATCGGCGACCTGAGCGTCGGTTCGGGGCCGGCCACCTGAGCGCCAGTTCCGGACCGGCTATCTGATGGCCGGTTCGAGATCGGCCACCTGAATGGGCAGAGGAGTCTCCGTACCGGCGCGCTCAGCGCCGCGGCGGCTCCCCGAAGAGTTCCACCGCGCTGCGTACGCCCGCGAGGCCGGCGGACAGTGCGCTCACCGAGCCGATGGAACCGGCGATCAGGAGCAGTGAGCGGCGCAGGCGGGGCACCTCCGGCATCCCGGTGACGGCCATCGCGGCGAGGGCCGCGAGTTCGTCCTCCGCGATACCGCGGTCCGGGAACTCGGCCGGATGCGCGGCGAGTTCGCGGCGCAGCCTGGACACCGCGGTCCGCAACTCCGCCACTCTCGGATCCTCGTCGCTGCCGGTCACTGGCCTCTATCCCAAGCTCCGCAACACAGCTCTCCCCCCTCGCACGTCTTTGTGCGCGATACGTCGTCCCTGTTCCGCGCTCACGCCGAAATACACCCCGCGGCGTTGGTCAGGCGCCCAGGGACGCGGGACAGTAAACGCCACCCGATGCGGTGGGCGCCACCACGAGGACCGAAATTCAGTCCCCGGACACCGCGGGGCCCGCAAGGGTTCCGGGGCACGTCCGCCCCGGGTCCGGTATGCAGGGGGAATGACGGAGAACAACGAGCAGGTCGCCGGGCTGCTGCTGGCCGCCGGCGGAGGGCGCCGCCTCGGCGGGCGCCCCAAGGCGCTCCTGACCCACCGGGGACACCCTCTCGTCGAACACGCGGTCGGAACACTGCGGGCGGGCGGCTGCACCCGGATCCATGTGGTGCTCGGCGCCGGTGCGGACGCCGTGCGCGAGCGGGCCCTGCTGCCCGGATGCGTACTCGTGGACAACCCCGAATGGGCGCAGGGCATGGGCTCCTCGCTGCGGGCCGGCCTGGACTCGCTGGCCGGTACGGGCGCCCGGGCCGTGCTGGTGTCACTGGTGGACCAGCCGGGGATCGGGCCGGAAGCCGTGGCCCGCGTACACGCCGCGTACACGTCCGACGAGACGCTCGCGGCGGCCGCGTACGGCGGGAAAAGAGGGCATCCGGTGCTGTTCGGCGCCCGGCACTGGGCGGGGATCGCCGCGACCGCGACCGGGGACCGGGGGGCGCGTGACTATCTGAAGGCACACGAGGACGAGATCGTGCTCGTCGAATGCGGGGACGTGGCGCAGCCCTACGACATCGACACGGAGGGCGACCTGGTCCACCTTGAGTGAACGGGGTGGCACCGAGCGCCACGTTCCCTCGAAGCGGAGAATCTCGACGTCAACAAATTATTGAACTTCCACCATGAGGAAACTACTATCCACTGTTCAGAAGCGTCCGGCTCTCCTCCGGGTCCCGTCGGTCGCTTCAGGTTCCGCAGGCACCCGGTGCCGCGGCGTACTCACGTCAGCTCGCTGAAGGAAGTGACAGTTCATGTCCGCACCAGCGCCGTCCCCGCTGGCCATCGTCGACGCCGAGCCCCTGCCCCGGCAGGAGGAGGTCCTCACCGACGCCGCCCTCGCCTTCGTGGCCGAGCTGCACCGGCGGTTCACGCCCCGGCGTGACGAGCTCCTCGCCCGCCGTGCCGAGCGCCGCGCCGAGATCGCCCGCACCTCCACCCTCGACTTCCTCCCGGAGACCGCCGCGATCCGCGCGGACGACTCCTGGCGGGTGGCCCCGTCGCCCGAGGCACTGAACGACCGCCGCGTCGAGATCACCGGCCCCACCGACCGCAAGATGACCATCAACGCCCTCAACTCAGGCGCCAGGGTGTGGCTCGCGGACTTCGAGGACGCCTCAGCGCCCACTTGGGAGAACGTGGTCACCGGCCAGGTGAACATGGCCGACGCGTACACCCGCAGCATCGACTTCACCGACGAGCGCACCGGCAAGTCGTACGCCCTGAAGGCCCCCGAGGAGCTGGCGACCGTCGTCATGCGCCCGCGCGGCTGGCATCTGAACGAGCGCCACCTCGTCGACGCCGAGGGCACCCCGGTCCCGGGCGCGCTCGTCGACTTCGGCCTGTACTTCTTCCACAACGCCCAGCGGCTGCTCGACCTCGGCAAGGGCCCGTACTTCTACCTCCCGAAGACGGAGTCGCACCTGGAGGCCCGCCTCTGGAACGACGTGTTCGTCTTCGCGCAGGACTACGTCGGCATCCCGCAGGGCACCGTCCGAGCGACCGTCCTGATCGAGACGATCACGGCCGCGTACGAGATGGAGGAGATCCTCTACGAACTCCGCGACCACGCCTCGGGGTTGAACGCGGGCCGCTGGGACTACCTCTTCTCCATCGTCAAGAACTTCCGTGACGGCGGCCAGAAGTTCGTCCTGCCGGACCGCAACGCGGTGACGATGACAGCCCCGTTCATGCGCGCGTACACCGAACTGCTCGTCCGCACCTGCCACAAGCGTGGCGCGCACGCGATCGGTGGCATGGCGGCGTTCATCCCCTCGCGGCGCGACGAGGAGGTCAACAAGGTCGCCTTCGAGAAGGTCAAGGCCGACAAGGACCGTGAGGCGGGCGACGGTTTCGACGGGTCGTGGGTGGCCCACCCGGACCTCGTGCCGATCGCGATGGCGTCCTTCGACGCGGTGCTCGGCGACCGGCCGAACCAGAAGGACCGGCTGCGCGAGGACGTCGACGTGAAGGCGGCCGACCTCATCGCCGTCGACTCCCTCGAAGCCAGGCCCACGTACGACGGGCTCGTCAACGCCGTGCAGGTCGGCATCCGTTACATCGAGGCCTGGCTGCGCGGTCTCGGTGCCGTCGCGATCTTCAACCTGATGGAGGACGCGGCGACGGCCGAGATCTCCCGCTCGCAGATCTGGCAGTGGATCAACGCGGGCGTCGAGTTCGAGCACGACGGGAACATGGTGAAGGCCAGTCCCGAGCTGGCCCGCGAGATCGCGGCCCGGGAACTGGCCGACATCCGCGCCGAGATCGGCGAGGAGGCCTTCGCGGCCGGCCGCTGGCAGCAGGCCCACGACCTGCTGCTGACAGTCGCGCTCGACGAGGACTACGCGGACTTCCTGACCCTGCCCGCCTACGAGCAGCTGACCGGCTGAACCGGCCGAACTGCACGCGTCTCACTTCTCCGAGTGGCCCAGGGACTTGTCCGGGGCCACTCGGTCGCGTACGAGGCGCTTGACGGCCGTCGGCTCGGGGAAGCCCTGCTCGCGGCGGTCCCAGATCACCTCGTCGTCGACCCGTACGACGAAGACGCCGCCGGTGCCGGGCTTGAGCGCGAGTTCCGTCAGCTCCTGCTCGAAGGTGGTGAGGAGTTCCTGGGCGAGCCAGGCGGCGCGGGGCAGCCAGCGGCACTGGGTGCAGTACTCGATCTGAACGCGGTGCGTGTTCTCAGTGGTCACGTCACCGTTCTCGGCGGTCATCCGAGGTGTACCGACCCGTCGTGTTCCACCGCCGGTTTGCCGTGCAGGTCGGGGACCTGCTGGAGCCACTTCGGCCGCCCCCGCCGGGTCTTCGCCGCGCGGTCCGCGTCCTCGGCGGCGAGCTGTTCGCGGGTGGGGAAGTCCGTGGGGAGCCAGGCCGCGGAGGCCCTGGCACGGGCCAGGAGGTAGCCGACGTACGCCTCGCGGGCCTCGTCCGGGGTCGCGAAACCGGGCTCGTCGGCGAGCCAGGCGTCGGGCACCTCCGCCGTGATCGCGCGCAGCAGCTCCTCGGTGACCTTGGGCGCGAGCTCGGCGTCCGCCGCGCGCGTGTCGGGGGTGTGGCCGCCGAGTGCGTGCCGCCGGAAGTCGTACGCCTTCTCCGGCTCGGAGGCGTCCCAGCGGTGGTGGAAGACCAGGGCCGCGCCGTGGTCGATCAGCCACAGCCGCGGGGGCGCGACGCCTAGCGTGGGCCAGATCATCAGGTTCGAACTGTGCGTCGTACGGTCCACGTTGACCGTGAGGGCGTCCAGCCAGATGATCCTGCCCGCCTCCAGAGGGTCGACGGGGAACGTCTCCGCGACCTCCGGAGTGAAGTCCTCGGCGCCGGAGAGGTAGTCCATGCCGAGATTCAGGCCCGCGCTGGCCCGGAGCAGGTCCTGGACCTCCTGGTGCGGCTCGTGCGCGCCGATCGCCGGGTCGAAGTGCACCAGCACCAGCTCGGGGAACCTCAGCCCGAGGGCGCGCGCCAGCTCCCCGACGATCACCTCGGCGACCAGCGCCTTGCGCCCCTGTGCCGAGCCCGTGAACTTCACGACGTAGGTGCCCATGTCGTCCGCCTCGACGACCCCGGGGACGGAGCCGCCTGCCCGGAGCGGTTCGATGTAGCGGGTCGCGCTGACTTTCCTCAGCATCTTCTCGGGCCACCTGCTTCTTCGACCTTGCAATCCACGGACGCCCTGGGAGCTGTCAAACAGCGGAAAGTGCCCGGCGTGAAGTGAGCATAGTAATCGAGGGCCAGTAAGTGGGGGGCGTTCCCCCATGTGCCTCCCGGGTCCCGCGGGCACTGTGAGCAGGTCGATTCACACAACCGAGAGGGATCCCATGGGGAGAAAAGCGTTACTCCGGGTCTTGGTGGTCGCGGCGATGGCAGGTTCCGCGGTGACCTTGACCGGAGGGCCTGCGAGCGCGGCCACCGGTGTGTTCAAGAGCGGAACCAACATCGTCGTGAACGCGGCGCAGGGCCGCGCCAACAACATCACGGTCAGTCTGTCCGGGAACTACGTCATCATCCAGGACACCGCCGACACCCTGACCGCCGGTCTCAACTGCACCCTTCTGGTCAACGGCACGGTGGCCTGCCCGGTGGCCGTGAGCAGCGACACGGTCGTGGTCAACGCCGGGGACGGCAACGACACCATCACCAAGACCGCCAACGTCCGCAGCGAACTGAAGGGCGAGTCGGGCCACGACGTCATCAACGGCGGCCCCAGCCCCGGCAGCAACAGCCTCAACGGCGGCACGGGCAACGACACCCTGAACGGCAGCGCCACCTTCGACCTCCTCATCGGCGGCACGGGTGCCGACCGGATCAGCGGCGGGGGCGGCACCAACGACGTCGTCAGCTATCTGGAGAGCGGCTCCGGCGTGGTCGTCGACATCGACAACGCCGCCGACGACGGCATCGGCGGGGAGGGCGACAACGTTCTCACCGACGTCGAGATCGTCTACGGCAGCCAGTTCGGCGACACGCTCACCGGGGGCACGGCGGGCGACATCCTGTCCGGCTTCGGGGGCAACGACCTCCTGGTGGGCGGCACGGGCAACGACATCCTGGTCGGCGGCGCCGGAAACGACACCCACAGCGGCGGTGCCGGCAACGACACCCTCGACGGCGTGGACAACGTGTTCGGCAACGACTCCCTCAACGGGGGCGCCAACACCGACACCTGCACCGCCGACACGAGCGACACGAAGAGCGCCTGCGAGGCCTGACCACCCGCAGCCGCCGATTCCGCAGCGCTGATTCCACAGTCACCGAATCCGTGGCCGCTGCCGCCTCGTCACTCTGGAGCGCCTGCCGCGAGCATCGGTTCCACCGCTCGTGCCAGGCGCTCCAGAGCCGCTCCGCGGCGCAGTCACTGCCCGTCCGCGTACCGGCGTGCCAGGGTGATCAGGGCGGCCCGGCCGTTCCGATCGGTACGGTTCCGGAGACTCGCGAGGTGCTTCTCGACGGTCCGTGGCGAGAGGAAGAGCTGCTCGGCGATCTCCTGGTTGCCGAGCCCCCGGCCGAGCAGGCGCAGCACCTCGTACTCCCGCGCGGTCACCCCCGCCCTCCGCAGCTCCTGCGGAATCGTGTCGTGGCCCTCGCGGCGGCGGGCCACGGGAGAGCCCGCCTCCCGCAGCGTGGCACGGCAGGCGGCCGACACCCGTGTCGTGCCCCGGTCGTGGAAGAACTGCTCGGCGGAGCGCAGCCACTCGACGGGACGTCCCCAGCCGTCGGCGAGCGCCGCGGAAGCGCCCAGGCGCAGACACAGATGGCGGGCCAGGGGGATGGTGTCGGTCCCGGCCAGTGCTTCCTCGGCCGCCTTGGCGGCCTCCGCGGCCCGGCCCTCGCGGCCCAGCAGCACGGCCCGGGACCAGCCCGCGAACGGCCGGTCCCAGTGGACCTGGGTGAGCCGGTCCGCGACGGCCCCGTCCAGCTCCGCCCAGCCGGCCGCGCCCCGTACGGTCCGCAGGAGCAGGTAGGGGCCCAGGAAGCCGGTGACCCCGCGCGTGCTGGGCAGTGCCCGCATGGCCCGGTCCGCCTCGGTGAACTCGGCCAGCGCGCGGTCGGGTTCCTCCCTCAGCAGGGAGCAGATGCCCTGGGCCCAGCCCCACACGGAGGTGTCGGCGTAGCCCCAGAGTGCGCCGGCGCTCCGTCCGGCCAGTGCGCTCTCCACGACGTGCAGCGCGGCCTGGAGCTTCTGCCGATCCCCACGTGAGGCGGCGATGATGGCGTCCATTCCGACGCTGATCAGCTGCACCTCGCGCAGCCGCAGCCGGTGGGCCGTCGACCGGAGCCGCCGGGCGGACTCCAGGGCACTGTCGTACTCGTCGCGCAGCAGATAGGCCTGTGCCAGATGCATGTCGGCCCAGGCCGTCATGAGGACCGCACCGGTCTCCTCGGCCGCCTTCCGTGCGGCCAGCAGCCGATCGGTTCCGGTGGTCCGGATCCGGTCGAGCACGCCGAGTTCCAGCAGGCCGCGTATCCGCCAGACCGGCAGCGCGTGGGCCTCGGCCGTGGCCACCAGGCGCTCGAAGACCTTTTCCGCCTCGGCCAGGTCCTGGGGCCGCAGGCAGTATCCGAGCATGTTCAGCGCCTTGCAGCTCACCTCCGGCAGGCCGACCTCCTCGGCGGTCGCCACGGCCCCTTCGGCCAGGGCTCTGGCGCTCTCCAGCCGGTCCGGGCGCTGCGAGTTGAGCACCAGGTGCGCGGCGACCGAGTCCAGGGCGGCGCGGGACGCCGGGTCGGGCTCGGCCCCGAGCAGCTCCCGTGCCCGCCGCACGGCGGCCAGGCCCTCCTCCCACTGCTGCGCGGTGGCGGCGGCTCTGGCCCGGGCCAGGAAACCCGCGGCGCGGCGGACGGGCGGCGCGCCCCACACGCTCAGGACACCGTCCAGCCGCTCGCCGAGCTCCGGCACCCGCTGTACGTCGCCCGTGAGGACGAGTGTCCCCAGTAACTCCTCCAGCAGCCCGGCCACCGCCTCGGGCGGTGCGTCCGCGGCGCCGGAGGTCAACTCCAGGCCCCGGTCGAGGAGTTCGACCGCGGTCAGCAGAGCGCCCCGCAGGACCGCCTGCCGGCCGGCCCGGGTGAGCAGCACGGCCGCCCGTGCCCGCTGCCCGCCGGCGACGCACAGCTCCGCGGCCAGGCGGTACAGGTCGTCCCCCGAGTCACCGCCGATCAGACCGTGCGGCTCTCCCGCCCGCCGGGGTTCCCCGACCCGCCGGGCTGGGAGGCCCGCGTCCCGCGGTTCCGGCCCTGTCGCGCCGACGGACTCGGTGACGTCAACGCGCTCGACCGTGTCGGCGGACTCGGTGGCGTTGGCGGACTCGATCGCGTCGGCCGCGGCGAGACAGAGCGCCGCCCGCTCGACGGGCAGCAGCCGGTGGGTGATGGCGTCGGCGGTCAGGGCGTGACGGAACGTGTGCCAGCCGGGCTCCTCCGCGGTGGCGCCGTCGGTGACCAGCTGGGCGCGTGCCGCATGGCGCAGCTGGCGCAGTGCCGTCGCCCTGTCGAGCCCGGCGACGCGGGCGGCGATGTCCACGGGGAAGCGCCTGCCCAGGACGGCCGCCGCTTCCAGGAGCGCCACACCGGGCGGTTCCAGGTGGTCCACTCGCTGAAGGACTGCGGCGGCGACCGTCGCGGGCACCTGGGCGTTCAGCGAGCCGGTCACCGTCCAGCCGTCGCCCTGCCGCTGAACGAGGTTGCCGCTGTCGACCATGGCGGTCAGCAGCTCCTCCACGACGAAGGGGACACCCTCGGAGACGGCGTGCAGACGGTCCAGCACCACCGCCGGTACGTGGCCCGCGTCGTCGTGGCCCAGACAGCGGGCGGCCAGCTCCGCGGTGTGGGCGGGGCCGAGGCGGGCGAGGCGCAGGGTGCGGGCCGTACGGCGGGACACGGCGGCCTCGGCGAGGTCGAGGGCCGGTCCGGGCCCACCGCGCAGGGTGGCCAGCAGGACGGCCCGCTGGCCGGGAAGGTTGTCCGTCAGGTAGTCGACGATGGTGAGCGTGTCGGCGTCCGCGTCGTGCAGGTCCTCCAGCACCAGGACACAGCCGCCGGTGCGTCCGAGGGTCCCCAGGAGCCGCAGTACCGCCTCGGCGTAGCCCACCAGCGGCGAACCGTCCTGCGGCGCCAGCCCGCACAACCGTGACAGCAGCGGCTCGTACGGGCCCAGGTCCCCGTCGGCGGGCGCCCCTTCGCCGCGCAGTCCGGAGAACACGGCCTCCGCCAGCGGGCGCAGCGGCACCGCGCGCCCGGCGGACGCGGCCCGCCCGCGCAGCACCCGTAACCCAGTGCGTACGGCGGCGTCCGCGGCCTCCTCGACGAGGCGTGACTTGCCGATGCCCGGCTCGCCCAGCACGAACACCGAGGAGCCCCGCCCCTCGCCCGCCGATCGGACGGCCGCGGTCAGAAGATCCCGCTCCGGTTCTCTGCCGACCAGTACCGATGACGACAACGACGACACTCAGGCCCCCCTGCGCCCACTTCCGGGATGCCCCCCACCGGCACCCGTCGAAAGCTCCTTCGAGTCCGCACAGCGTAGTACCCACGAGTCACAGGGACCGCACAACTACATGGGGGCACTTCCCCGATGTCCGCGGCGGCGGGCGGGCGGCACGCTCTTCTCCAGCAGGTCAGGGGGGAGCAGGGCATGGCCCGGGGGACATGCCCTGCTTGCTGTTCGTTCTTCTATGGGGGTCGTCAACATGTCTTCAACACCATCAACACCGTCAATGCCATCAATGCTGTCGAAGCCGCGTGTCCGCGTATGGATCACCGCAGGGCTTCTGAGCGTGGCCCTGTGCGGGTGCTCGTCGCTCACCGGAGGCACGGGCGGACGCACAGGCGGAGGCGCGGGAGGCGACACCGGCGGGGCGCCGTCGGTGAGTTCGGCGGCGGACGGCTCGGACGCACCGGAGGTACCGGCGACCGCGCTGGACCTGGAGCGGGTGTGCACGGACGGGCTCGGCTACTCGGGGATGCCCGCCTACGACCGTACGAAGAAGACCGTGCACCCGGCGATGCTCATGAACAAGCCCGGCGACGACTGGTCGCAGTTCGAGCCGCCCGCCGGTGACTTCCCCAAGGGCTGGATCCTCGGCTACTCGGACAAGCCGGCCGAGGCCGAGCTGGTCGTCTGTGTCGAGCGCACCAAGGAGAGCCCGACCGGCAAGAAGTGCGACATGGAGAGCGACGGCAAGCCGTTCACCGTCAGTACGTACAACACCTCGTACCGCCTGAAGGTCGTCGAGGCGCGCACGGGCAAGGAGTTGTACAAGTACACGGGTGAGGCCGAGTCCGACGAGTGCCCGATGTACATCTTCACCTCGGAGGGCGAGGACAAGGACAAGTACTACAACGAGGTGCGGCCGAAGGACTACCGCAAGCGCGTGCAGCCCTTCATCGCGCCCTAGTCTTCACCTCGGCCGTCCCGCCGTCGTCCGCACCTCGGCCGTCCCCGTCGCCTCTCCCCCGGAGGACACCATGCCCGGCACGACCACCACCACCGCCGTCGATCTCACCGAGTTCAGCGCTGCCCGCGGTGGCTCGCGTCGGCTCACGGGCCATCTCACCCGGCCCGCGGGGACGGGTCCCTGGCCCGGTGTGGTCGTGGTCCATGAGGCGCTGGGCGTCAACGATGTGATGCACCGTCAGACAGAACGGCTGGCGAAAGCCGGGTATCTCGTCGTCATGCCGGACCTGTTCACCGACGGAGGGACCGTCCGCTGCCTGGTGCCGACCTTCCGGGCCGCCCTGTCCGGACACGGCCGCGCCTTCCGCGACATCGAGGCGGCCCGCACCCGCCTCGCCCAGGATCCCGACTGCACCGGGCGGATCGGCATCATCGGCTTCTGCATGGGCGGTTCCTTCGCCCTTCTCGCCGGGAGCGACGGCGAGTTCGACGCCGCCTCCGTCAACTACGGCCGTCCGCCAAAGGATCTCGACGGGGCGCTCGACGGTTCCTGCCCCGTCGTCGCGAGTTACGGGGCCCGTGACCGTACGCTGCCGGGCGTGGCCCGCAAGCTGGAGGCGTCCCTCGACCGGCTCGGCATCGTCCACGACGTCAAGGAATACCCGGAGGCCGGGCACTCCTTCCTCAACGACGCCGAGATCGGGCCACGCGCGCTGCGTCCGCTGATGCGTGTCGCCGGAATCAAGCCCCACCCGGAGTCCGCCGTCGACGCCTGGCAGCGCATCGACGGATTCTTCGCCACGCACCTCAAGGCGGAGGGCCGAAAGGGCTGACTCATCCGAAGGGGTTCGGGACGGGCAGATAGCGGGCGTCGGCGCCGTCCGCGCCGGTCCAGCGCAGCAGCAGATTCGTCTTGCCGGGCAGGGTCGGAGCCCGGAGCAGCTCGGCCGCCTCGGGCAACTCCTCGCCGCACCGCGTCAGTTCCCGTCGTACGGCGTCCCAGAGCTCCATGCCCGGGTACCGCTCCCCCAGCGCCTCCGCCATCTCCAGGAGGTTGTTGACGACCAGGCAGTACACCAGCCGCTCCCAGCCGGCCGCGCGTGTCACCTCGGGCAGCAGTTTCACGCCCTCCGCGTCGCGGAACAGCGCCTGCACCGGCGTCCCGTCCACGTCCACGGCGACCACCGTGTTCTGCAGATGCGCTTCCAGTACGACCCCGTGCCGGGCGAACAACTCCAGTGCGGGCGGCACGACTTGACGCAGATACGCCGACCACCAGGCAGCGGGGTCGGCGAGGCCTTCGAGGGGGTTTCCTTCGAAGCTCTCCGTCAGCGCGGCCGCCAGGACCGGGGTCGCGCCGGGGGTCACATGCGGGCGCAGCCCGTCGCGTACGAGGACGGCGAGCTCCTCGAAGGCGAAGTCCGCGGTGCGGTAGCCGCGGTCGCTCAGCCAGGCCGCGGGGGCGCCCAGGGCCGTGAAGGCCGAGGTCACCGCCGCGTCCGTGCGGCGCAGCCGGAGGAGGTCGTGGCGCCAGAGGCGGCGGATGTCGTTGGTGATGCGGACGTCGAGGCTGAACTTCAGGAAGAGATCGGTGTCGGGGACGTACAGCGTGCGGATGGCCGCGGTCGGCCAGGCAGTCCACGAGGAGGGGCCCAGCCGTACGAGACGGCCGTCCTCGAAGGCCTCGCGGATCTCCGGGCGGGCGCCGACGAGGTCGAGCTGCCAGGGGTGGACGGGCAGCAGGCGATAGCCGGGCGGGGCCTCGCCCAGCGCGTCGAGCGCACCCGTGTCACCGTCCTCCACGCACACGTCCTCCCGCAGCCCCAGGAGCACCAGGGGGAAGCGGGTGTACGCCTCGGGGGCGTACGGAATCCAGCCGGTGACCGGGCCGCCGCCGCGCGCCTTGGGGGCGGGATGGTAGGGATGTCCGGTGATCAGGGACTGTTCGGAACGCCGGTACAGGTCGTCGGGCGGGGTCATCCCCTCCCGGGCGGTCAGGATCGCCGCCACCGCGTCCCGGCTGTCGATCATCTCGACGGGCAGTTCGGGGTTGGACAGGCCGGTGTGCCCGCGGAGGACCTCGGCGGTGAGTTTGACCAGCTCCGCGTGGCTCAGGCGCTGCCAGGCACCGGCGGCGTACACCTCCGGCTCGGCGGGGCGGCGTCCGGCGCGCACCCGCAGGAGCCGTCCCCCGGCCGGCAGCCGGTACACGCGCCGGTCCCCGGACTCCGCAGGCCCCGGCGCGGGCTCGCCGAGTTCCCGCAGCAGACAATTGAGCAGCGGCGCCGCCGCGTACGCATCGGCTGCTTCGCCGATGCCGTCCCCGGTGTTCCCGGGGTGCATGGGTGGCATGGGGTGCATGAGGTCCACGCGATCCGTTCGTTGCGTACGGTGCCCTGGCGCTCAGTATGTCCGGCGTTGTACCCGGCCGCGACGCCGTCCCCACACCCTAGGAGCCCTCTGTGCACCCTCCCCGCACCCCGGCCGAGACCGAGGCCGTTCTCGCCGCCGAGCTGCGCACGGTACGCCCCACCCTGCTGTCCCTCTACGCGGTCGAACTCCCCGGTGCCCGCGCGTCCGTGCTGACCCGGCTGTGGCGCGGGCTCGTCCATGAGCCGCTGCCGTGGGTCGCGCGCCGGGAGGCGGCGGGGCACGACGGGCTGGTGCTCCGGCTGGCCGACGGGCGTCGTCTGCACGGCCCGGCCTCGGACGCGTACGCGACGGCCGCCACCGTCAGGGAGGTCGAACTGGACGGCACGGCGTACCGCCACCCGGCCGCGCTCATGACGGCCCTCGGGCTGCCGCACGGGCACGCCTTCGCCGTCGAACTCGGCCACAGTGTCGCCTCGTTGGCCCTCTCCCGCGCCAACCAGCCCGCGACGAGCTCCCCTTTGACCTCCTGGGGATGGGAGCAGCGGGTCGTGGATGGGCATCCGTTCCACCCCAACTGCCGTTCGCGGCCCGGCTTCTCGGTGGCCGAGCAGCTGGCGTACGCGCCGGAGCACCGGGCGGAGGTCGAGCTGGGGTTGGTGGCCGTGCCGGAGGACGCCTGCCTGGTGGGCGGGGAGTGGCCGTACCGGGAGGCGGGGCGATTGCTGATCCCCGTACACCCGTGGCAGGCACGGCATGTGCTGAAGGACGAGAAGGCGGTCGGGGAAGGCGTCGCCGGGGAGGGCCTGGCCGCGCATCCCCTGATGTCCCTGCGCACGCTGGCCCTCCCGGACGGACCGCACGTCAAGACCGCGCTCAGCGCCCGGCTGACCTCCTCCGTGCGGGACATCTCGGTGTACTCGATCGAGTCGGCGGCGGCCGTCTCGGCGTTCATGGAGGCCATGGCCCGGCGGCTGGACGGGATGCTGCACATCACCCGGACCCTCGGCGCGGTCACCGCCAACACCCCTGATCTGGCAGCGGTGTTGCGCGAGTCACCGGACGTGTACGCGGGTGCGGGCGAGCGGGTCGTCCCGGTCGCCGCTCTCGCCTCGACCGTACTGCCCCAGTCCCCGGCCTGGCTGGCCGAGTTCAGCCGGCTCGCGCTCACCGTCGGGCTGCGTCTGCTCGACCTGGGCGTGGCCCTGGAGGCGCACGGCCAGAACCTGCTGGTGGTGCTCTCGCCCGCGGGCGCCCCGCTGCGGCTCGTCTACCGCGACCTGGCCGACATCCGGATCAGCCCGGCGCGGCTGGCCCGCCACGGCATTCCGGCCCCGGACCTGACAGGCCGTATCGTCACGGACGACGAGTCGGTCCTGCGCAGCAAGCTCGTCGGTTCGCTGGTCGCGGGCGCGCTGGCGGCGACGGCCGGTTCGACGTCGGCGCTGCGGGAGGCGCTGTCCGCGGCGGTACGGGATCTGCCGCGCACCCCGGATCTCGCCGCACTGCTCGAAGAGCCGCTGCCGGCCAAGGCGTTGACGACGATGCGGCTTTCGCCCGAGCGGCCGGGGGACATCTGGGCGCGGCTGCCGAACCCGCTTGTCGACCCGTAGATCATCCCGCCCCGCCCCTCGTTTTGATGCCTGACGCCATTGATCAATAGGATCCGGCGATGATCACAAGACAACGGCTGGCGGTGGGCGCCTGCGCCCTGCTCGCCGCCCTGACGGCCGGGATCGCCCTCCCGGCCGGAGCCGTCGCCGGCGAACCCACGGGTGACGCAGCACCCAAGGTCGACCTCGTCCTCGACGTCAGCGGTTCGATGCGCGCGCGGGACATCGACGGACAGACGCGGATGGCCGCGGCGAAGCAGGCCTTCAACGAGGTCCTCGACGCGACCCCCGAGGAGGTCCAGCTCGGCATACGGACACTCGGCGCCAACTACCCCGGCGACGACCGCAAGACGGGCTGCAAGGACACCGAACAGCTCTACCCCGTGGGGCCGTTGGACCGCACGGAGGCGAAGACCGCCGTCGCGACCCTCGCACCCACCGGCTGGACCCCGATCGGCCCGGCGCTCCTCAAGGCGGCCGACGACCTGGAGGGCGGCGAGGGATCCCGCCGTATCGTCCTCATCAGCGACGGCGAGGACACCTGCGCCCCGCTGGACCCGTGCGAGGTGGCGCGGGAGATCGCCGCCAAGGGGATCGGCCTCACCATCGACACGCTCGGTCTGGTGCCGAACACCAAACTGCGGCAGCAGCTGAGCTGTATCGCGGAGGCGACCGGCGGAACGTACACCTCGATCGAGCACACCGACGAACTCACCGACAAGGTCAACCAGTTGGTGGACCGGGCCGCCGACCCGGTGGTCACGCCGGTAGCCGTGGACGGCGCCGACGCGTGCGCGCAGGCGCCCACGCTCAAGTCAGGGCTCTACACCGACCGCGAGGAGTTCGGGCAGCACCGCTGGTACCGCGTGGACGTCCCGGCGGGCTTCGAGCTGCGCGCGTCGGTGAGCGTGGCGGCCGACCGTCAGGTCGACCGCGACTACGGGGTGTCACTGCGGGCGGTGACCGCGAGCGGGCGCGAGATCGTGCGCGGCGAGTCGACCGGCTCCGGCCGGACCGACGTCATGTCCGCCGGTCTGCGCTATCCCAAGGCGGAGAGCGAGGACGACGACTCCGACGACAAGCCCGCGGCCGAGGCCGTGTGCCTGCAGGTCGCCAACTCCTTCTCGGCGGCCTCCGGCGTCAAGACCACGCCCGGACTGCCGCTCGAACTGACCGTGGACGTCGTCGACGGTCCCGACACATCGAGCGACGTGGCCTCCTTCGGCCTCGGTCGCGGCTGGTGGCTGCTCGGCGCCCTGGTGCTCACCGGCTTCCTCGCGGGTGTGCTGTGGGGCTGGGTTTCGCGCTGGCGGGTCGCGGTCTGGAGGACCAACTGATGCGTATTTCTCGTGTGTTGAGCCCCCGTGTGTTGAGCCCCCGTGTGTCCAGTACTCGTGTGTCGGGTGCCGGCCGGGCGGGCCGTGTCGTTCGTGCGGTGGGGGCGGGTCTGCTGGTGCTGGGGGCCGTCGCGTCCCCCGCGGTCGCCGACTCCTCCCCCTCCGCGAGCCCGTCCGACGACAGCGCCGCGCCCACCTCGGCCGGTACGTCGTTCCGTACGGCGACCGAGGTCGACCAGGGGCAGCGGGCCACCGCCGGCGCGTCCATGGGCGACTACCTGTACTGGTCGTTCCCCGCCGACGCCGGGCAGCGGCCCACCGTGAAGGCGACGGTGAAGCTGCCCGACGCGCACGCCTCGGCGACCTGGCAGGTCGACGTGTACGACGGGCTGCGACGCCGCCAGGCGTGCCAGTACGGGGCGCAGACTCGTACAGCCGCCCAGGACGCGGCCTCGGTGGAGCTGTCCTGCACGCTGCGTACCGTCCGTGCCTGGTCCGAGCCGTGGGCCGACGACCCGTTGCCGGGCACGTACTACGTCCGGCTGACCACCGTCGGCCTCAAGGCGGCCGACCTCGGGCTGCCGGTGAGCGCCGAGGTGCGGGTCGACTCGAAGGATGTCGGCGGGGCCGCCGCGGTGGATGGCTCGTTGGCCGAGCCGCTCGTTCCCGGGGTCGCCGTGGCGGCTGAGGGCGGCGACAGCGACGAGGACTCCGAGGGTTCGGTCGCTGTGTTGTCCAGCATTGAGCCCGATGACGGCTGGGCCTCCGGCTGGTGGTCCGATCGTTGGGTGTGGACTGCGGTGGGGGGTGTGCTGGCGGCGCTTGCGGGGGTTGGTGGGTACACGTTGACCCGGGGAGTGGGGCGGCCTACTCGGGTTCCGCCGAGCGCCTGACCGCTGCGCTGCTTGTCAGTTCTGCGTCTGCGGACCGGCTGTGGCTGATCGCGCAGTTCCCCGCGCCCCTCAGGGGGCGCGGGGTCACGCCTCCCGGAGTGTCTTGGCCAAGGGGCTTTCGCCTGTCACCGTGATGCGGCCGTCGCGTACCGCGTCGAGGAGGGGCAGGTCGCCTCTTGCGAGTGCCGTGCAGGCCTCGGCGTCGAGGGTGAGGCCTGCGTCGGGCTCCTCGGGGGCCGGGCCCTCCCCGTAGACCGGGCCGTCCGGTGCGCCGAGGCGGACGTAGAACTCCCCTTCGTCCAGGCGGACTTGGACTACACCGTCGCCGAGTCCCTCCAGGGAGCGCAGCAGCGGCAGGGCGAACCAGTGGGCGCGTACCGCGTCGGTGGGGCGGCGTTCCGCCAGGAGGGGTGCGCCCCATTCGCCGAGTGCCTGGAGGAGGGGCAGCAACTCGCGCCCACGGGCGGTGAGTTCGTACACGTTCGCCGCTCCGGGCGGCGGCAGCCGTCGCCGGGTCGCCAGGCCGTCCCGCTCCATGTCCTTGAGCCGGGAGGCGAGGACGTCCGTGCTCACGCCGGGCAGATCCGCGTGCAGGTCGGTGTAGCGGCGCGGACCGGCCAGCAGCTCGCGGACGATCAGGAGGGTCCAGCGGTCACCGAGGGCATCGAGGGCCCGGGCAGCGGAACAGTACTGGTCGTAGCTTCGGCGAGGTGACATGCGACGCAGTCTAGACAACTTGTTGGACTTTCCAAGCTCGAACTTGGTAAAACCAAGCAACACACGAAACCGGAGGGGCGAGCGCGCATGGAGTTCCGGCAGTCGAACAAGCTCAGCGAGGTCTGTTACGAGATCCGGGGCCCGGTGATCGAGCACGCCGACGCGCTGGAGAAGGCAGGCCACAGCGTGCTGCGCCTGAACACGGGCAACCCCGCGCTGTTCGGCTTCGAGGCGCCGGAGGAGATCCTCCAGGACATGATCCGGATGCTGCCCCAGGCACACGGGTACACCGACTCGCGCGGCATCCTCTCCGCCCGCCGGGCCGTGGCGGGGCGCTACCAGACGCTCGGCCTGGAGGTCGGCGTCGACGACGTCTTCCTCGGCAACGGCATCTCCGAGCTGATCTCGATGGCCGTACAGGCACTGGTCGAGGACGGCGACGAAATCCTCATCCCCGCCCCGGACTTCCCCCTCTGGACGGCCGTCACGACCCTCGCGGGCGGCAAGGCGGTCCACTACCTCTGCGACGAACAGGCCGACTGGTACCCGGACCTGGACGACATGGCGTCGAAGATCACGGACCGCACCAAGGCCGTCGTCATCATCAACCCGAACAATCCCACCGGCGCGGTCTACCCGAAGGAGATCATCGAGGGCATCCTCGACCTCGCCCGCCGGCACGGCCTGATGGTCTTCGCCGACGAGATCTACGACCAGATCCTGTACGACGACGCCGTGCACCACTCGGTCGCCGCGCTCGCCCCCGACCTGGTGGTGCTGACCTTCTGCGGCCTGTCGAAGACGTACCGGGTGGCCGGCTTCCGCTCGGGCTGGCTGGTGGTCACCGGCCCCAAGCAGCACGCCAAGAACTATCTGGAGGGCCTGACCATGCTGGCCTCCATGCGGCTGTGCGCCAACGCGCCCGCGCAGTACGCCATCCAGGCCGCGCTCGGCGGCCGCCAGTCCATCCACGAACTGACCGCTCCGGGCGGGCGGCTGCACGAACAGCGCACCGTGGCCTGGGAGAAGCTCAACGAGATCCCCGGCGTGTCCTGCGTGAAGCCGAAGGGCTCGCTGTACGCGTTCCCGCGTCTGGACCCCAAGGTCCACAAGATCCACGACGACGAGAAGTTCGTCCTGGACCTGCTGCTCCGGGAGAAGATCCAGGTCGTCCAGGGCACCGGCTTCAACTGGCCCACCCCCGACCACTTCCGCATCCTCACCCTCCCGCACGCCGACGACCTGGACGCGGCGATCAGCCGGATCGGCCGGTTCCTGAGCGGCTACCGGCAGTAGGAGGTCCCGGCGGACGGGGCCCGGGGGCGGGCGGGGGCTCTTCACGGGCTTGCGACGGGGCGATGTCAGACCCGGGTCGTAGTCTTCGAATGGGCCCGCTGATCGACCTCGATCCTCGACCGGGCCCGCTCGCCTACGGACCGGGAGGAGCACGCCATGACACGACCGCCGACCGCCGCACAGCGGCGCGTCATCGACGCGGCCGATCCCGTGACCGGGCGGCTCAGAGGTACGGAGAGCCAGCTCGCGGCGCTGGTGAAGCGGGAGCTCGCGTTCCGGCATCCACGTCCACCGCACGATCACTTCCTGACGCCCGCCGGGCATCGGGTCCGCGAGGAGACCGCCACCGCGG
This sequence comes from Streptomyces sp. NPDC058697, assembly GCF_042715345.1. Lineage (NCBI taxonomy): Bacteria > Bacillati > Actinomycetota > Actinomycetes > Kitasatosporales > Streptomycetaceae > Streptomyces > Streptomyces sp. NPDC058697. The sequence goes on along the minus strand of NZ_JBHXSU010000040.1, from coordinate 37,352 downwards.
CGGCGAGCGCTCCGGAAGCCGCCGAGCCCGCCCGGGAGCCCGCCCGCGAGTCCTCCGGGGTGTTCGCCGCCCGGGTCGGCGGCGAGGACGGCATCGACACCGGTCCGTCGCGCATACGTGAGGTGCACAGCGCCTGGCAGGGCCTGCTCGAACTGCGCCGCATGACCAATCCGCACGGGGTCGTGGACCGGCCGTGCGCCTGGGAGCGTACGCATCTGGTGCAGGCCGCCGCGCTCGCGCTGGAGGCGGCGGGGCACCGGCCGGCGGGCGCGGACACCGAGGGGTACCGGGTTCGGGCGACGCCCCAGCCGGAGGCCGTCGCCGTGCGCGGGCCTGACGCCGGGGCCCTGCGGGAGTGCGCGGCGACGCTGGAGCAGGCAGGCTGGCAGGTGGGCGAGCACGCGGAGCCGCGTACGGGCGCGCGCTATCTGCTGGCCTCGCCGCGACGGACGTGACGGCCCCCGAATGCCCTACGACATTAAACGGTTGACGGCGTTGAGCAACCGCTCAGTACGCTTGCGCCCATTCTGTTTGCCGTCGACCCGTAGAAGCCGTTGCAGCCTTTGCATCCGTTGAAGGAGAAGTCATGGCCGAACCGTTTTCCGTTCCGGTGACCGTGCGTGGGTACGAGACCGATGCCCAGGGGCACGTGAACCAGGCCGTGTACGTGAACTACGCGGAGCACGCCCGCTGGTCGTTACTGCAGGCCGCCGGAATCACCCAGGCCGGACTGGCGGCCAAGGGCGTGGGCCCGGTGTCCCTGGAGATGACCGTCCGCTACCGGCGGGAGCTGCGGGCGGGCGACGAGGTCGAGGTGACCTGCGAATTCATCTGGGGCGAGGGCAAGACGTTCCGCATCGAGCAGACGATCCGCAAGCCCGACGGCACCGTCGCCGCCGAACTCACGGCGGTCGGCGGCCTGATGGACCTCAAGGAACGAAAACTGGTCACGGACCCGAGGGACTACTTCCGCGCACTGGCGTCGGATCCCGGCAGGTTCGGCCTCTGAGCAACCGAGCCCTTCAGGGGCGCGGGGAACTGCGCGACCAGCCACGACGCACCCGCAGCCGACACACCACACCAGGCAAAGGCACCCGGCTCACAGCGGAGCGCCAATCTCCGGCCGATGCAAGGCGTCATACGCCGCACGCGACTCGGCGATCGTCACGCGATGCCGCTCCGCCCAGTCGGTCAGCCCGAGCAGGCTGGCATGCAACTCACGAGCCACCGGCGTGAGTTCGTACTCCACCTTCGGCGGAACCGTCGGGTGGACGGTGCGCGTGAGGAGCCCGTCGCGCTCCAGATTGCGCAGGGTCAGCGTGAGCATGCGGCGACTGATGCCCTCGACGCTGCGCTCAAGCTCGGTGAAGCGGATCGGGCCGTGAGCGGCGGCCACGATGATCATCACGCTCCATTTGCCCGCGACCCTGTCAAGAACCTCCCGGACAGGGCAGCCCTCCGCGTGCACGACCTGCGAGGTAACACCGGTGTTCCCCTGGGACATTGAAGTGCCTCCTTACGCCGGTCTCCATAGTCACCAACGATGTCCCCCGTTACAAGTCGTGCACCTATGGAACAGCCTGCAGCGATACGGAGGGGCCAAGGCCATGTCGTCCCGGAACGGGTCACCCACAGAGCGACCCACACCGCACCCGGAGCAGAGTCCGGCACAGCGAACGTACTCCCGTTGGGCGTCCCTCGTCGTGCTGTGTGCGGGCACGTTGATGACCATCCTTGACGGCAATATCGTGACCGTCGCGATGCCCGCGATCCAGAGTGACCTCGGTTTCTCGGCCCCGGGACTCGCCTGGGTCGTGAACGCGTACCTGATCCCGTTCGGCGGGCTGTTGCTGCTCGTGGGGCGGCTGGGTGATCTGGTCGGCCGGAAGCGGATGTTCGTGGCGGGGCTCGTCGTGTTCACCGTGGCGTCCGTGCTGTGCGGGGTCGCCACGAGCCAGGGCATGCTGATCGCGGCGCGGGCGCTGCAGGGCGTCGGCGGGGCGATGACCTCGGCCGTGGTGCTGGGCATGCTGGTCGCGCTCTTCCCCGAGCCGCGCGAACAGGCCAAGGCGATCGCCGTGTTCAGCGCGGTCGGCGCGGCGGGCGGCGCGCTCGGCACGTTCCTCGGCGGGGCGCTGACCCAGGCGCTCAACTGGCACTGGATCTTCCTGATCAACCTGCCGATCGGGATCGTGGCCTGGATCGCGGCCCTCCGCATCCTCGCCCCCGACCGTGGCGCCGGGCTCGGCAGGGGCGCCGACTACCCGGGGGCCGCGCTGGTCACCGGCGCGCTGATGCTCACGGTGTACGCGATCGTGGGCGCAGGCGGACGCGGGCTGGGCGCCACCCTCGTCCTGGGGGCCGTCTCCGTCGCGCTCTTCGTCGCCTTCACCCTGCGTCAGGCACGGGCCGCGCGTCCGCTGCTGCGGCTGCGGCTGTTCCGCTCACGCCTGCTCGCCGGCGCGAACGGGGTGCAGATCCTGATGGTCGCGGCGATGTTCGGCTTCCAGTACATCGGGGCGCTGTATCTCCAACGCGTGCTGGGCTTCAGCGAGTTGATGACCGGTACGGCGTTCCTGCCCGCGCCTGTCCTGATCGGGGTGCTGATGCTGGGCCTGTCCGCGCGGACGATCGGCCGCTTCGGCCCGTACCGCGTGCTGCTCGCCGGGCTCGTGCTCATCACGGCCGGAATGGCACTCCTCGCCCGGGTGCCGACCGACGGCTCGTACGTCGTCGACGTGCTGCCCGCGATGCTGTTGCTCTCCACCGGATTCGCGGCGGCGATGCCCGCGGTGACCGGGCTCGCGATGTCCGGCGCCCTGGAGGAGGACGCCGGCCTGGCGTCCGGCCTCTTCAGCACCACGCAGGTGGTGGGCGGTTCCCTGGGCCTGGCCGCCCTCACGACCCTCGCGGCGAGCCGCACGGACGGCCTCGTGGACGGCGGAACCGCCCTCGCCACGGCGACCGCGGACGGATACCGGCTGGCGTTCGCGGTCGGTACGGGGATCGCGCTGGCGGGGCTGGCGCTCGCGGCGGGCGTGCTGCGGCCGGGGCGCGAGTCGGCCTCGGAACCGGTGAGGACCGAGGCCCAGGAGCGTGTGCGGCTGGGGTAGCGAGGTAGGGGCTGATGCCCGGGGCGCGGTTGGGGGAACGCTCCCCCAACCGCGCCCCGCCCCGCCCCCCGTCTCAGCTCTCGCCGAATGCCGCCCTGTGGTCCACCGCCCACTCCCGGTATGTGCGCGGCGCCCGGCCCAGCACCTGACGCACCTCCTCCGTGACGACGGCGTTGCGACCAGCGCGTACGTACGCGCTGCCGGCCAGCACGCCCTCCGCGTACTCCGCGTCCATGCCCCACTCGGCCAGCCGGGCACGGGACTCGTCCGGTGTGAGGTTCTCGGTCGTGACCGGGCGGCCGAGGACCTCCGCGAGAACGGCGGCCTGGTCGGGGACGCCGAGCGTCTCGGGGCCGGTGAGCGTGTAGATGTGGCCCGCGTGCCGTGCGGAGAGCAGGGCCTCCACGGCGACCTCGGCGACATCACGCGGGTCTATGACGCCCTGCATGCCGTCACCGGTCATGTTCGGTACGGGTTCGCCCGCCCGGATGGCCTCGGCCCAGCCCAGGGTGTTCGAGGCGAAGGCCGAGGGGCGCAGGACCGTCCACTCCAACCCGCTCTCCCGTACGGCCTGTTCGCCCGGGAGATGCCAGGTGCCGACCCTGCCGACGGCGGGGTCGCCGGTGCCGATCGCCGACAGTTTCACGACGCGGCGCACGCCCGCCGCGCGGGCCTGCTCGACCATGGCCCGGTCGCGGTCCGCGTCGTCCGGGCCCAGGACACCGACGAGGAACACGGCCGAGGCGCCGGACATGGCAGCGTCCACGGAGGCGGGGTCGAGGTAGTCCCCTCGTACCACCTCGACATCCACCTCCGCCCCGGCCCCTCCCCCCGGCTCTGACCCGTCGGGCACCCGGGCCTGGGCCTTGGACGGGTCGCGGGTCAGTGCGCGGACCTTCTCCCCGTGCTGTGCGAGCTGTCGTACGACTTCGCTGCCGATGGTGCCCGTGGCACCGGTGATGAGGATCATGGGCACCAGCGTGTCGAGCGGGTGGCCGGAAGCTCTAGGAAATTCCGGCACGGTTCGGCAGGCCGTGCGGCTGTCCGGCGCGTCTACGGTGGACGGGTGACCAACGACGTTGCCGAGCGCACGCTTCCCGCCCCCGACGCGTTGCGGCCGTGGATCGACGGTATCGAGACAGGGGTGGCCGTCGACAGCGACAGTGCGTCGCGTGAGCCGTTCACCCGTGTCCCGGACACCGCTACGAAGCTGGTCGTGCGGGTCGACGAGAACGGTCACCGGGACACGCTCGTCGTCGGGCCGCGTACCCGGGCCACATATCACACGAGCAAGCGGCTCGCGTCGTGTGTGCAGGTGCGGCTCGGGCCGGGTACGACGCGGCCGTTGCTCGGTGTGGCGGCGGTCGAGCTCGTGGGGCGGGTGGTGCGGCTCGGGGACCTTCCCGGTGCGTCCGCGCGTCAACTCGCGGGCGAGTTGCGGTGGTTGGAGGGCGAGGATGCGGTGGGCCGGTTGATGGAGGTGCTGCCGGGGAGGCTTGCGGCCGGGGTCGGGGCGGATCGGTCGCGGCTGGAGGTTTTGCGGGCCGCCGTCGAGGCGCTGTCCACGGATGTGGAGCGTGTTCCTTCGCAGGTGCGGGAGTTGGCTCGGCGGTTGGCTGTGAGTGAGCGGCAGTTGCGGAATCTGTTTGCGGAGGGGGTTGGGGTTTCTCCCAAGCACTTTGCGCGGATCGGGCGGGTTCGGTATGTGCTGGCGCATGCTGGGGGGACGGGGTGGGCCGAGCTTGCCGCGTCCACCGGGTACTACGACCAGTCGCATATGACGGCCGACTTCCGCACGCTGATGGGCGTGCCGCCCCGCTCCTTCTTCACCGGCCGCCTCCCGGTGGCCCAGCCCTGCCAGTCCCTGAGCCGGGTGTGATCCGGGGGCTTTTTTCGCCCCCGCCGCCCCTACCCATTCCCGTCCTTGACTCAGGGGCTTCGCCCCCGAACCCCCAAAAGACTGCGCAGTTCCCCGCGCCCCTGGGTATTTCAGCCTCTCCGGCGTTTGAGGAGCGGGGGTTCGGGGGCTGGCCCCCGAGTAGTGACGGGAATGGGTAGGGGCGGCGGGGGCGAAAGAAACCCCTCGGCCAGTTCACCGCCGGTTCTCCCCCATGTGGCCCAGCCGCCGTGCCCGGGTCCCCCCACCGGGGGTATCCCTCCCACGGCGCCCCACCCCGCCCCACCCTACGAACCCGGAGCCCCCATGCCGCTGGCCCGTCGCGCGTTCCTGACCGCCGCCGCCGGCGCAGCCGGTACCGTCGCTTGCTCTCACGCACCCGCACACTCGGACGGCACCCCGGCCAAGGAGGCACGCATGACCGAGGCGGCAGCAGCGGCGGCGACCAGGGCGGCCCGGCGACTCCTCCCCCACCACTGGCGGCAGCTCCGGTTCGAGACGACGGGCACCACCAGGACAGATACCTTCGACGTCTCCGGCGAAACCGGCCGCATCACCATCACCGGCGACACCGCAGCCACCCAACTCACCGGCCTCCGCTGGTACTTGAAGCACATCGCCCACGCCAACATCAGCTGGGCGGGCGAGCAGATCGACCTCCCGCCCCACCTGCCCGGCCTCGCCGACCCGGTCACCCGGACGGCCAACGTCCCGCACCGCTTCGCCCTCAACGACACGAACGACGGCTACACGGGCGCGTACAACGACTGGACCTACTGGGAGCGCGAGCTGGACGTGCTGGCGCTGCACGGCTACAACGAGGTGCTGGTGTACGCGGGCGCGGACGCGCTGTACCACCGGGTCTTCCGCGGGTTCGGGTACACGGACGAGGAGCTGCGGCAGTGGATCGCGGGGCCCGCCCACCAGCCGTGGTGGCTGATGCAGAATCTCGCCGCCTTCCCGGATCCCGTGTCGCGGCAGCTCCTCGACGCCCGCGCCGCGCTCGGGCGCCGAATCACCGACCGGGTACGGGAGTTGGGGATGACGCCAGTGTTCCCCGGCTACTTCGGCACGGTCCCGCCGGGCTTCGCCGAACGGAACAAAGGGGCGCGCACCGTCCCGCAGGGCACTTGGATGGGACTCGGGCGCCCCGACTGGCTGGACCCTCGCACCGAGCACTTCGCACGCGTCGCGGCGGCCTTCTACCGTACCCAGGACGAGATGTTCGGCGGCCGCTCGACGCTCTACAAGATGGACCTGCTGCACGAGGGCGGCGACCCTGGTGACGTTCCGGTCGCCGACGCGGCGAAGGGCGTCGAGAAGGCGCTGCTCACCGCACACCCGGGCGCTGTCTGGATCATCCTCGGCTGGCAGCACAACCCGCCGAGGGCGATCGTGGACGCCGTCGACAAGTCCCACATGCTCGTCATCGACGGCCTCTCCGACCGCTTCCCGAAGGTGAAGGACCGAGAGGCCGACTGGGGCGACACGCCATACGCCTTCGGTTCGATCTGGAACTTCGGCGGCCACACGACCCTGGGCGCCAACACCCCCGACTGGGCAGCGCTGTTCAACAAGTGGCGCACCAAGCAGGGCAGCACCCTGCGCGGCGTCGCCCTGCTCCCCGAGGCCGCCGACAACAACCCCGCCGCCTTCGACCTCTTCTCCGAACTCGCCTGGGAGGAGGGCGAGTTGGACCTGAAGGCATGGTTCAGGGACTGGACTCTCTCCCGCTACGGCGCCCGCGATCCGCACGCCGAGGCCGCCTGGGACATCCTGCGCCGCACCGCGTACGGCACGACACGCGCCGACTCGTGGAGCGAGGGCGCCGACGGATTGTTCGGCGCCCGCCCCTCGCTCACGGCGAAGTCGGCCGCCAAGTGGTCGCCCAAGCAACTCCGGTACGACGCCGACGAGTTCGAGCCCGCGCTCGGCGAACTGCTCCGGGTGCGCTCGAGCCTCCGGAACTCCTCCGCGTACCGCCGCGACCTCCTCGACGTGGCCCGCCAGGCCGTCTCCAACCGCAGCCGTGTCCTCCTCCCCCGCATCAGGAAGGCGTACGAGGCCGGGGACGCGCCCGACTTCGACCGGACGACCGGTGACTGGCTCGCCCTGATGGACGTACTGGAGACCCTGCTGGCCACCGACTCCGGGCATCTGCTGGGGCGTTGGGTCGCCGACGCGCGGGCCTGGGGCGCGGACGCGGCGGAGCGGGACAGGCTGGCGTACGACAATCTGTCGCTGCTGACGGTGTGGGGCACCCGGCAGGGCGCGGACGCCGGACTGCGCGACTACGCCAACCGTGAGTGGGCGGGACTGGTGGGCGGGCTCTACCGGCTGCGGTGGTCGACGTACTTCACCGAACTGCGTGCCGCGATGGCCGAGAATCGCACGCCGGAAGCCGTCGACTGGTTCACCCTGGAGGAGCGCTGGACGCGCCGGCCGGGGCACCTCGCGACCCGGCCCACCGGTGACACGTACGAAGCCGCGGTCCGCGTACGAGAACTGCTGGTCACGACCCGCTAGCCGGTCCTGAGCCGCCGCCCGGCCCGGCACTGCGACCTCTACTCCTCCACAACACGCGCCTCCTTGACGGGTATACGTCACTCCGAATCTCTGGTAGGAAACTTTCCTAACAGTACGGACGAACGACTCCCACCCCCACTGGAGGTCCCGTGCACACCCCCCACATACGCTCCTCGCGACGAACTCTTCTCGCGCTGATCGGAGCATCCCTGGTGGCAGGTCCCCTCATCGCCACCAGGTCCGCGAGCGCCGCGCCGGCCGGACTCGACGACCCGGCGAAGAAGGAGATCGCCATGCAGCTGGTCTCCAGCGCGGAGAACTCCTCGCTGGACTGGAAGGCGCAGTACCAGTACATCGAGGACATCGGCGACGGCCGCGGCTACACGGCCGGGATCATCGGCTTCTGCTCCGGTACGGGCGACATGCTCGACCTCGTCGAGCTGTACGCACAGCGCAGGCCGGGCAACGTACTGGCCGGATATCTGCCGGCCCTGCGTCGCGTCGACGGCAGCGACTCCCACGAGGGCCTCGACCCCGGATACCCGGACGCCTGGCGCCGGGCCGCCCGGGACGAGGCGTTCCGGCAGGCCCAGAACGACGAGCGCGACCGCGTCTACTTCAACCCGGCGGTCGGGCGGGGCAAGGCCGACGGCATCGGCACGCTCGGCCAGTTCGCGTACTACGACGCCATCGTGATGCACGGCGACGGCGGCGACAGTACGAGTTTCAGCAGCATCCGCAGGCGGGCGCTCGACCGGGCGAGGCCCCCGGCGCAGGGCGGCGACGAGGTGACGTACCTCAACGCATTCCTCGACGCCCGGGTGTGGGCGATGAAGCAGGAGGAGGCCCACGAGGACACCAGCCGGGTGGACACCGCCCAGCGCGTCTTCCTCAGGAACGGGAACCTGAACCTTGATCCGCCCCTGGACTGGCAGGTCTACGGGGACAGTTACCACATCGGCTGAGCATCTGACTCAGCACCTGGCTGAACACCCAAGGGCGCGGCACGCGTTACGTGCCGCGCCCTGCCCGGCGGGTCAGTGGGCCGAGGCCGGCTGGGGATCCATCGGTGCCGTCACCTCGTCGTCGGCCGCGCGTCCCCCGCCGAGGTGGTTGAAGACGAGGTTAAGGGCGACCGCCGCCACGCACCCCGTCGAGATCCCCGAGTCCAGGATGATCCTCGCGGTCTCCGGGAACGCGTGGTAGAACTCCGGCGCCGTGATCGGGATGATGCCGACGGCCAGCGAGACCGCCACGATCAGGACGTTGTTGTCCTTCTCCAGACCCGCCTTGACGAGGGTCTGGATGCCGCTCGCGGCGACCGAGCCGAACAGCACCACGCCCGCGCCGCCGAGCACGGGGCGGGGTACGACGGCGATGAGCGAGGCGGCCATCGGGCACAGGCCCATCAGGACGAGGAAGCCGCCGCCCGTGGCGACGACGTACCGGCTGCGGATCCTCGTCATGGCGACCAGGCCGATGTTCTGGGCGAAGGCGCTGCACATGAAGCCGTTGAAGAGCGGGCTGAGGGCGGAGCCGAGGGTGTCGGCGCGCAGGCCCGCCGCGATGGTCCTCTCGTCGGCCGGGCGCTCGACGATCTCCCCCAACGCCAGCATGTCCGCGGTCGATTCGGTCATCGAGACCACCATCACCACGCACATCGAGAGGATCGCGGCTAGCTGGAACTGCGGGGCGCCGAAGTGGAACGGCGTGGGGAAGCCGACGACGGCCGCGTCGGCCACCGGGCCGAAGTCGGTGGCGCCGAAGGGGACGGCGACGAGCGTGCCGACGACCAGGCCGAGCAGCACGGCGATCTGTTTGACGAAGCCGCGGGTGAAGCGGCGCAGGAGCAGGACGATGACGAGGGTCGCGCCCGCCAGGCCCAGGTTGGTGGTGGAACCGTAGTCATCCGCCGTGGGGTTGGGGCCCTGGGCCCAGCCGAAGGCGACCGGCATCAGGGATATGCCGATGAGCGTGATGACCGTGCCGGTGACGACGGGCGGGAAGAAGCGGACCGCCTTGCTGAAGAACGGGGCGGCGAAGAAGCCGAGTACGCCGGCGACGATGACCGCGCCGAAGATGACCGGCAGCGCGTCGCTCTTGTCGTCGGTGGAGTTGACGACCGCGATCATCGGGGCGACTCCGGCGAAGGTGACGCCGTTGACGAAGGGCAGCCGGGCGCCGATCTTCCAGACGCCGAGGGTCTGGAGGAAGGTGGCCAGGCCCGCGGTGAACAGGCAGGCGCCGGTGAGGAAGGTCAGTTCGGTCGCGGTCAGACCCACGGCCGCGCCGACGATCAGGGGCGGGGCGACGACTCCCGCGTACATGGCGGCCACATGCTGCAGACCGCTGGTCGCCATCCTCAGGGCGGGGAGTTTCTCGTCAACTGGATGCTTTTGCGGGCCAGTTGGGGTTGCGTCCGTGCTGCTGGGCGTGGGCTGGGCGGCCACGGCGGCTCCTCCGGTCGGGTACACGTCGGCGTTGACGCGGGTGTCAGGGAGGTGGGGCGCGGTCGTGCGGGGACCGGGACGATGTCCGTCACGGGGAGGGCGTGGCGGGAGACCGCTCCGGGGTGCGCGCACGTCCATGCGCGCACCCCGGAGACGGTCGCCGTGGGCCCCGCCGGGGTCCACGGCCACCGGCCGAGGGCCGTCCCCCTCAGCCGGAGATCTTCAGGTGTCGGAAAGTGCCAGGAAGTGCCGGGAGGCGTCAGGCCTGCGCGGCGATCCGTGCGAGGCGCTGGGCCTCGTCCCGCGTGGAGCGGGCGATGGCGTCCTCGTCGACGTGCAGCAGCCGTCCGTTCTCGACGATCTGCTCGCCGTTGACGAAGGAGGCGGTGACCGGCGCCGCGGCGCCGAAGACGAGGGCGGTGACCGGGTCGGCGATCGACGCGTGGGCCAGCGTGTCCAGGTTCCACAGCACCAGGTCCGCGAGCTTTCCGGCCTCAAGCGAGCCGATCTCCCCTGCCCTGCCCAGGACTTGGGCGCCCCCGAACGTGCCGAGCCGCAGTGCCTGGCGGGCGTTCAGCGCGGCCTCGCGATGGGCGCCGAGCCGGTTGATCAGCAGGGCGTTGCGCAGTTCGGTGTGCAGTTCGCCGGACTCGTTCGACGCGGTGCCGTCGACGCCGAGTCCGACCGGGACGCCGGCCGCCAGCATGTCGGGGACGCGCGCGATCCCGGCGGCCAGACGGGCGTTGGAGGACGGGCAGTGGGCCACACCGGTCTTCGTACGGGCGAAGGCGGCGATGTCGGAGTCGTTCATGTGGACGCAGTGCGCCATCCACACGTCCTCGCCGAGCCAGCCGGTCGACTCGAAGTAATCGGTCGGGCCCATCCCGAACAGCTCCTTGCAGAACTGCTCCTCCTCGACCGTCTCCGAGCCGTGGGTGTGCAGGCGTACGCCCTTGCGGCGGGCCAACTCGGCGCCCTGCTTGAGGAGTTCGGTCGACACGGAGAAGGGCGAGCAGGGGGCCACGGCGATCTGTGTCATCGCGCCGAAGGACGCGTCGTGGTGCTCGTCGACGGTCGCCTCGGTGGCGGCGAGGGCCCCTTCGAGGGTCTCGACCGCGAAGTCCGGGGGCAGCCCGCCGTCCTTCTCGCTGCGGTCCATGGAACCGCGGGCGAGGGTGAAGCGGACGCCCATCTCGCGCGCGGCCCGGATGATCGAGCCGGACAGGTCGCCGGACCCCTGCGGGAAGACGTAGTGGTGGTCCATGGCGGTGGTGACTCCGCCGCGGGCCATCATGCCGAGCGAGCCCTGGGCGGCCGCGTACGTCATGCGCTCGTCGATGCGCGCCCAGGTCGGGTACAGGGCGACGAGCCAGTTGAAGAGGTTGTGGTCCGTGGCGAGGCCGCGGGTGATCCACTGGTAGAAGTGGTGGTGCGTGTTGACCAGGCCCGGGGTCACGAGATGGCCGGTCGCGTCGATACGGCGTACGACGTTCTCCAGGCCCTCGGGGGCCCTGCCCGTGCCGAGCGACTCGATGCGGTTGCCCGCCAGGACCAGGTGACCGGACGCGTACTCGGTGTCGTCGGCGTCCACGGTCGCGATCGCACAGTTCTCGATGACGATGCGCGGGTCTGCTGCCATGGTTCGTCCTTCTTGGCTGAGGAATCGCTGGATCGGTTCAGAGGTTGGTGAGGTCCACCGGGATCTTCGGCTCGCAGCCGTCCCGCAGGATGGTCGCCTCGATCAGGCCGTAGGGCCGGTCGGCGGCGAAGTAGACCTCGTTGTCGTTCTTCAGCCCGAACGGCTCCAGGTCCACAAGGAAATGGTGCTTGTTCGGCAGCGAGAAGCGGACCTCGTCGATCTCACCGCGGTTCTCGATGATCCGCGAACCCATCTGGTACAGGGTCTGCTGGAGCGACAGCGAGTACGTCTCGGCGAAGGCCTGGAGCATGTGCTTCTTCACCTGCTCGTAGGACTTCTCCCAGTTGGGCGCCTTCTGCTCGTCGTCGGTCCAGTTGAAGCGCCAGCGGGCGGAGACCTGGGTGGCCAGGATGCGGTCGTACGCCTCGGGGAGCGTCGTGTACTTGTCCTTGACGTAGCCCCAGAACTCGGAGTTGGTCGAGTTCATCACGACGAGGTCCTTGAGCCCGGAGACGACCTCCCAGGACTCACCGTCGTAGGTGATCTGCGTGACCCGGGTCTCCTGGCCCTGGCGGACGAAAGAGTGCTTGACCTCGTCGGCGCCGATGAACCTGGAGTTGGCGTCCGAGGTCGCGATCCGCTCCCAGGCGTACTCCTCGATGCGGATCCGGGCCGTTTTGATCGGCTCCTGGCTGGTCACGAAGTGCCGGGCGAGGTGGATGCCGAACTGCTCGGCGGACTCGATGCCGTGTTCCTTGGCGAAGGCGTACACCGTGTTCTTGGTGGTGTCCGTCGGCAGGACGTTGGCGTTCGAGCCGGAGAGGTGGACCTCGTCCATGTCGCCGGAGAGGGCGACGGAGACGTTCAGGTCCTTGATGTGGTGGGTGGCGCCGTCCCGCGTGATCTTTACGACTCGGTTCTCGGCCTTGCCGTACTGGTTCTGTCCCAGGATGGTCGGCATAGCTAGCTCCCTCGGTAAACGGAGTAGCCGAACGGGTTGAGCAGCAGCGGTACGTGGAAGTGCTCGCCCGGCACGACGGCGAACGTGATCGCCACCTCCGGGAAGAACGCTCCTACGCTGCCGCTGTCCCGGTTCGCGGGGGCGTCCTGCTGCGCATCGGCTTGCTTCTTCTCGAACTTCAAGAAATACGCCTCGACCGCGAAGTCGAGCCGTACGTGTGTGGTGCCCGCCGGCAGCGCCGGCAGGTCCTTGCACCGGCCGTCCGCGTCGGTCGCGGAGCCGCCGAGTGCCTGCCAGTCCGCGTCGCGGCCGGTGCGGGCCGCGAGGCTGACGGCGACACCCTCGGCGGGGCGGCCGGCGCTGGTGTCCAGGATGTGCGTGGACACGGAAGCGGTGGTCTCGGTGCTCATGCGGGTGCGTCCTCTTCGACGAGTCGGGCGAGACGGATGCGGTTGATCTTTCCCAGTTCGGTGCGCACGATCTCGCGCTCCTGCTCGGGCGCGTTGCCGATCCGTTCCCTGACCGCGTCGCGCATCTGCTCGCCGGTGCGGCCGGTCGCGCAGATCAGGAAGACGTGGCCGAACTTCTCCTGGTAGGCCAGGTTCAGTTCGAGCATCTCCGCCTTCAGCGTCTCGGAGGCGCCGGCCATGCCGCGCTGTTCGCGCGAGGAGGTCGGGTCTCCGGGCTTGGGGCGTCCGATCGGCGGATGGCCCGCCATCGCCTCGTCGAGGTCCGTGTCGGTCAGACCGGCCGTGGCGGCGTCGCTCTCCGCGAAGAGGTCGTCGGTGGTGGTGTACGGGCGGCGGGCGAGCAGCCGGTTCACCCAGGCCGCCGAGGCGCAGACCTCGTGGAGGGCGGCGTAGGCGGCGTGCTCCTCCAGGGCGTTGAAACGGGCGAGGCCGCCGGATGTCGTACTCGAAGTCACGGGAAGCCTCCGTGGCCTTGTGCTGGACGGGCTGCGGATTAGCTAACGCCCTCGGAAACATCACGTCAACACTTTGTTGAAAAATCCGGGTAACAAATCCGGGAAGCGGAAACTGCCACCCGCATGGCGGACGACGGCGACTCGCGGGCGCCCGCGAGCCGGCCACCCGGAGCCGCGTCGCGCCTGGTCAGAGGCCTGACGGTGACCTGTCGTCGGCGGCGGGTGGCGGCCCATCGCCGGTCGACGGCGGATCGGGCGCAGGCTGGCGATGGGTCGGGCGCAGGCCTAGGGCGGGGCAGTCACACACCGGCGGGTCGGGCACAGGTCGGCGACGGGTTAGGCACAAGTTGACAGCGGGGCAGGCGCAACCCAGCGACGGGCCGGGCGCAGGCCAGCGGCGGGCCACGTCCGGGGCGCCGACGGCGAGGTGCTCGCGGGCGGCGCCTCGCGCATCTGCTCGGGCGGGCCGGCCGCACGCCAGCGGGTCAGGCGCAGGCCGGCGACGGATCGGGCACCGGTCGACGGGGCAGGCGCAGCCCTGCGGCAGGCCGGGCGTAGGCCAGCGGCGGGCCGGGCGCACGCCAGCGGGTCGGGCGCAGGTCGGCGACAGATCGGGTACCAGTCGGCGGGGCAGGCGCAGTCCAGCGACGGGTCGGGCACAGGCTGGCGGGTCAGGCGCAGACCGGCGACTGGTCAGGCACCGGTCGGCCGGGGCCAGGCACCCGCCCCCCGCTCAGGCGTCCTTCTCGCGGTTCAAGTAGTTGTAGACCGTGAACCGGCTGACGCCGAGCGCGCCCGCGACGGTCTCCACGCCGTGCCGCACGGAGAAGGCGCCGCGCGCCTCCAGTATCCGTACGACCTCCTGCTTGGCCTTGCGGTCCAGCTCGGCCAGGGGCTTGCCGCGCTTGCGTTCCAGGGCGGCCAGGATGTGGTCCAGCGAGTCGGCGAGCTGGGGCAGCCGTACGGCGACGACGTCGGCGCCCTCCCAGGAGAGCACGACATCGTCGGGCCCCGCCTGGCCGGGCGGCAGCATCTCGCCGCCCATGGCGTCGACCAGTGGCTTCACCGCCGTGACGAAGGGGTCGTCCCCGATGCCGGTCACTCGCCGCCCTCCCCGATCACGTTGACCTGGAGCGAGACCCGGGTGGCGCCGGCGTCCAGGGCCTGGCGCAGCAGCGCGTCGACCGCGGTGAGCACCGAGTCCGCTCCACCCTCCGCGGTGTTGCCGAACGGGCCGACGTCCACGGCGTCCAGCTCAGCCGCCTCGATGACCTCGCGGGCGACCAGCGCGTGCCGCGGCGCCTCGTCGAGATCGAAGGGCTCGGTCGTGAACTCCACTCTCAATCGCACTGTGCCCCCATGGCATCGGCTCCGACCTGCTCGTTCCCCCCGGCCCACGTGATGCGGGGGCTGTCGGACGCGCAAGCGACCCTAGCCGACCCGCACACCACCCGTGAGGAACACCCGATCGAACGGCGGCATCCCCTCTCGGGCGAATCCGCCCGGGGCCGCCCGCGCCCCGGCGGCTTTTCGGGGCAACCCCTCTTGACAAGGTTCCCCGACGCGGGCAGCATTTCCATCAAGCAGAAACTAACTTCCGCAATACGGAACTACTCGACACGGAAGGGAGCGCCGACCCACATGCCCGGTTTCTCGATGGATGCAGCCGCTGAGCAGCGCTTCAACGTCAACCTGTCGATCCTCTTCACGGAGCTCCCGCTTCTGGAGCGCCCCGCGGCCGCCGCCGCGGCGGGCTTCACCGCGGTCGAGCTGTGGTGGCCCTGGGTCGACTCCCCCACCCCCGAGCGCGCCGAGCTCGACGCCCTGAAGAAGGCGATCGAGGACGCGGGCGTACAGCTCACGGGGCTGAACTTCTACGCCGGACAGCTGCCGGGCCCGGACCGGGGCGCACTGTCGATCCCCGGCGAGGAGTCCGAGCGCTTCCGCGCGAACATCGACGTGGCCGCGGACTTCGCGCAGTCGCTTGGCTGCAAGGCGCTCAACGCGCTGTACGGCAACCGCGTCGAGGGCGTGGACCCTGCCGTCCAGGACGAACTCGCCCTGGAGAACCTGGTGTTGGCCGCCCGCGCGGCCCACCGCATCGGCGCGGTCCTGCTGATCGAGACCCTCAACAAGCCGGAGTCGCCGCTCTATCCGCTGGTGACCGCCCCGGCCGGGATCGCCGTCGTCGACAAGGTCAACGAGGCGACCGGGCTCGGCAACGCCAAGTTCCTGATGGACCTGTACCACCTGTCCATGAATGGCGAGGACCTGCCGTCGGTGATCGACCGGTACGCGGCCAGGACCGGCCACGTCCAGATCGCCGACAACCCGGGCCGCGGCGCCCCGGGCACCGGCTCGCTCCCCCTGGAGGAGCTGCTCGGCCGGCTCCGCAAGCAGGGGTACGAGGGCTGGGTCGGCCTGGAGTACAAGCCGGGCGACCGCACCGGCGCCGAGGCCTTCGAGTGGCTGCCCGCCGAGGCCCGCGCGGCGCGCTGAGCGCCAACTCATCGACGTACGAAAGTTTTCAGAGAGGCACCCTCATGAGCAGCACACTCCCCAAGGTCGCCTGGGTCGGCCTCGGCATCATGGGCTCCCCCATGTCCGAGAACCTGATCAAGGCCGGTTACGACGTCACCGGGTTCACCCTGGAGCAGGACAAGCTGGACCGGCTGACCGCCGCCGGCGGCACCGCGGCCGGCTCGATCGCCGAGGCCGTGCGGGACGCCGACGTGGTGATCACGATGGTCCCCGCCTCCCCGCAGGTCGAGGCCATCGCGTACGGGCCCGACGGCATCCTGGAGAACGCGCGGTCCGGCGCGCTCCTGATCGACATGTCCTCCATCACCCCGCAGACCTCCGTGGACCTGGCGAAGGCCGCGAAGGACAAGGGCATACGGGTCCTGGACGCACCGGTGTCCGGCGGTGAGGCCGGGGCGGTGGAGGCCGTGCTGTCCATCATGGTCGGCGGCGACCAGAGCGACTTCGACCTGGCCGAGCCGATCTTCGAGGCCCTCGGCAAGACGATCGTGCTGTGCGGTCCGCACGGCTCCGGCCAGACCGTGAAGGCCGCGAACCAGCTGATCGTCGCCGTGAACATCCAGGCGTGCGCCGAGGCCGTGGTCTTCCTGGAGAAGTCCGGCGTCGACCTGAAGGCGGCCCTCGACGTCCTGAACGGCGGCCTCGCGGGCTCGACCGTGCTGACGCGCAAGAAGGACAACTTCCTGAACCGCGACTTCAAGCCGGGCTTCCGTATCGACCTGCACCACAAGGACATGGGCATCGTCACGGACGCCGCCCGCAACGTCGGCGCCGCGCTGCCCGTCGGTGCCGTGGTCGCCCAGCTCGTCGCCTCGCTGCGGACCCAGGGCGACGGCGGCCTGGACCACTCCGCCCTGCTGCGCGCGGTCGAGCGTCTCTCCGGCGCGCAGATCTGACGGTCTCCGGGCCCCACAAAGACCTCCGGGCGGCGCCGCCGCTGACACCTGTCCTGTCGCGCCCAAGCGGTGGCGCCGCCCGGAACCCAAACCTAGGCTCCACAAAGCGGAAAACAACTTCCGAAAAATTCCGCTGCCCTCGTACGGAAGGTCACGATGTCGAAGCGCGTGCTCACGACAGAGTCCGGCGCCCCGGTCGCCGACAACCAGAACTCCGCCTCCGCCGGCGCCGGCGGCCCGCTCCTCCTCCAGGACCAGCACCTGCTTGAGAAGCTCGCCCGGTTCAACCGCGAGCGCATTCCGGAGCGAGTGGTGCACGCCCGCGGGTCCGGCGCGTACGGCCACTTCGAGGTGACCGACGACGTCACCGGCTTCACACACGCGGACTTCCTGAGCACGGTCGGCAGGCGCACCGAGGTTTTCCTGCGCTTCTCGACGGTCGCGGACAGCCTGGGCGGCGCGGACGCGGTACGCGACCCGCGCGGCTTCGCGGTCAAGTTCTATACGGAACAGGGGAATTACGACCTCGTCGGGAACAACACCCCGGTGTTCTTCATCAAGGACCCGATCAAGTTCCCCGACTTCATCCACTCCCAGAAGCGCGACCCGTTCACGGGCAGGCAGGAGCCGGACAACGTCTGGGACTTCTGGGCACACGCCCCCGAGGCCACGCACCAGATCACCTGGCTGATGGGCGACCGCGGCATCCCGGCCTCGTACCGCCATATGAACGGCTACGGCTCGCACACCTACCAGTGGACGAACGCCGAAGGCGAGGCCTTCTTCGTCAAGTACCACTTCAAGACGAACCAGGGCGTCCGCTCCCTGTCCTCCGAGCAGGCCGCCGAGACCGCGGGCAAGGACCCGGGCTCGCACCAGACGGACCTGCTCCAGGCCATCGAGCGCGGGGTACGCCCGTCATGGACGCTGTACGTCCAGGTCATGCCGGCGGCCGAGGCGGACGGCTACCGCTTCAACCCCTTCGACCTGACGAAGGTCTGGCCGCACGAGGACTATCCGCTCCAGCGGGTGGGCCGCCTGGTCCTGGACCGCAACCCGGACAACGTGTTCGCGGAGGTCGAGCAGGCCGCGTTCTCCCCGAACAACTTCGTTCCCGGCATCGGCCCTTCGCCCGACAAGATGCTCCAGGGCCGCCTGTTCGCGTACGCGGACGCGCACCGCTACCGGCTGGGCGTCAACCACACCCTCCTGGCGGTCAACGCCCCCAGGGCGACGGTGGCGAACAACTACGGCCGGGACGGCCTGATGGCCGCCAACTCCCAGGGCCGCGCGGCGAGGAACTACGAGCCGAACTCGTACGGCGGCCCGACGGAGACCGGCCGCCCCCTCTCGGCACCGCTCGCGGTGAACGGCCACACCGGCACGTACGAGACCCCGCTCCACACCAAGGACGACCACTTCTTCCAGGCGGGCGAGCTGTACCGCCTGATGTCGGAGGAGGAGAGGTCCCGGCTGGTCGCCAACATCGCCGGCGGACTCTCCCAGGTCTCCCGCGACGACGTGATCGAGAAGAACCTCGCCCATTTCCACGCCGCCGACCCCGAGTACGGCAGGCGCGTGGAGGAGGCGGTCCACGCCCTGCGCGAGGACTGACCCTCCCAACTCCCAAGCTGCGCCCCGGGTCTGACGGGAGGTCGGACCCCAGGCGCGTCGCCCGCGAAGCCCGTTGACCCGGATGAGGGGTTGTCGACGGGCGGAGCGGGCCGGCCGAGGACCGCGGCGGTACGTGAGCCAGTGCGGTGGTAAAGGTCCCGGAGCCCCCTTCTCGACATGAGGGAAGGAAGGCCCCGGCCCGTCACGACCGCCGCGGTCCTCGGACGACACCCTTGATCGCGACGGCGAAGAGCGCCGGGTACGGACGGTCCCGTACCCGGTGCTCTTCGTCGTCCGCGGAAACACCCATCGCCTTCGGGGTGCGGATTCCCCGGCCGCGCAGCAGCCTGGAGGCATGGACCTTCCCCGCATCGTCGTGCACCCTCCGGCGCTGGACGGCTCGCGCCGGGTCACCGCGGGCAGCGAGACCCTCGGCATCGCCTACCACCTCGACGACGTCGTCGAGATCCTGCGCCTCGCGGACCTGGACGAGATCGAGGTGGAGGAGAGCGACATCATCGACTGGCAGGGCGGCGGACCCGACGACTGGCCGGGCCTGTCGGAGCACCACGCGGCCGAGTGACGCCCGTACGTACGCCTGTGTGCGTACACGGGCTACGGAACCCTCAAATCAACCTCTGAATATGCCTCCGGGGGCTTCAACTCACTGTGCTTCAGGGCACATTCTCAGCACATGGGGCCCGCCGGCACGGGGGCGGCGGGCCCCGTACACGGAACAGTGGGCTTGGCCTGAGACGGAGGTGAGACGCATGAGCAGAATGACGACGGCGCTTCGGCGAGATCCGTTCGCGTCGGCGCTGCTCCGGGGCGTCTCATGGTCCGGCCGGTCCAACATGGTGCTGCGGACGTCGGGGGCGTCCGGAGACGGGGGGAAGCACGGGGGCGGTGGGTTCCGTTCGGGTGGCGGCGGGGGCTGCTCGAACTGAACACGCCGAGAGGCCCCCGTCCTGGATCCTCAGGACGGGGGCCTCACTTTTCCCCCTTGAGCCCGACGTGATGACGCCGGACGACTGGTCAGCCGGACCTTCGGAGTCCTGTCAGACCTTCAGGGTCTTGATGGACGTGGGCGCGTGGCCCGGCTCGGTCGCGATCTCCTCGAACTCCACGACGTTGCTGATGTCGTTGGTCGTGGACATCGAGATGTTGGTGACGCGCTCCAGGATCGCCTCGACGACGACCGGGACCCGGAACTCGACCGCGAGCTTCTTCGCCTGTTCGAGGGCGGCACCCAGCTCGCTCGGGTCGGTGACACGGATCGCCTTGCAGCCGAGGCCCTCGACGACCTTGACGTGGTCGACGCCGTAGACGCCCAGCTCCGGCGAGTTGAGGTTCTCGAACTCCAGGTTGACCTGGAAGTCGATGTCGAACGCCCGCTGCGCCTGACGGATCAGGCCCAGATAGGAGTTGTTCACCAGCACATGGACGTACGGGATCCGGTGCTGGGCCCCGACGGCCAGCTCCTCGATCATGAACTGGAAGTCGTAGTCGCCGGAGAGCGCGACCACCTGCGCCTCCGGGTCGGCCTTGGCGACACCCAGCGCGGCCGGGACCGTCCAGCCGAGGGGGCCCGCCTGACCGCAGTTGATCCAGTGCCGCGGCCGGTAGACGTGCAGCATCTGGGCGCCGGCGATCTGCGAGAGGCCGATGGTGGTGACGTACCGGGTCTCGGGGCCGAAGGCCTTGTTCATCTCCTCGTAGACGCGCTGCGGCTTGATGGGGATGTCGTCGAAGTGCGTACGGCGCTGGAGGGTCGCCTTCTTCTCCTGGGCGGCCTGGGCCCACGCGGAGCGGTCGGGCAGCCTGCCCGCGGCCTTCAACTCCCGTGCCACCTCGACGAACAGCTCAAGGGCGGCCTTCGCGTCGGAGGCGATCCCGTAGTCCGGGGCGAAGATCTTGCCGATCTGGGTGGGCTCGATGTCGACGTGCACGAACTTCCGGCCCGCCGTGTAGACGTCCAGCTTGCCGGTGTGGCGGTTGGCCCAGCGGTTGCCGATGCCGAGGACGAAGTCGGACTCCAGGAAGGTCGCGTTGCCGTAGCGGTGCGAGGTCTGCAGGCCGACCATGCCGGCGTTCAGCTCATGGTCGTCGGGCAGGATGCCCCAGCCCATCAGGGTGGGGACGACCGGTGTGCCGGTCAACTCGGCGAACTCCACGAGGAGTTCGGAGGCGTCGGCGTTGATGACGCCGCCGCCCGCGACGATCAGCGGGCGCTCCGACTCGTTCAGGAGCGTGATCGCCTTCTCGACCTGGGCGCGGGTCGCAGACGGCTTGTAGACCGGCAGCGGCTCGTACGTGTCCGGGTCGAACTCGATCTCCGTCAGCTGGACGTCGATGGGGAGGTCGATGAGGACCGGGCCCGGGCGGGCCGAGCGCATCAGGTGGAATGCCTGCTGGAAGACGCCCGGGACCTGCGCGGCCTCCAGCACGGTGACCGCCATCTTGGCGACCGGCTTGGCGATCGAGGCGATGTCGACGGCCTGGAAGTCCTCCTTGTGGATCACGGCGGTCGGCGCCTGGCCCGTGATGCACAGGATCGGGATGGAGTCGCCGGTCGCGGAGTACAGACCGGTGATCATGTCGGTGCCCGCGGGCCCTGACGTACCGATGCAGACGCCGATGTTGCCGGGTGCGGTGCGGGTGTAGCCCTCCGCCATGTGGGAGGCGCCCTCGACGTGGCGGGCGAGGGTGTGGCTGATGCCGCCGGAGGCCTTGAGCGCCGCGTAGAAGGGGTTGATCGCCGCGCCCGGGACACCGAACGCGCTGGTGACGCCCTCACGCTTGAGGATCTCAACTGCCGCGCGGGCAGCGGTCATACGAGCCATTGCGTACTCCTGCTTCGGCCGTCGGATTCGGGCTCCCGTCGCGCCCCGCGGAGAGCTTCAAATTCCGTATTACGGAAACTAACTTCTACTATCTGGAAGCAATGTAAGTGGGCGGCCAGGAGGCGTCAAGGGCCGGAGAGCGGTCGGAGGGCGGCCGGCGGACAGTCGGCCGACGGTCTCCCGACGGGGGAATCAGTGGGCGTCGGATCGTTTCGCTGCCGGAGGAAGGGGTTCCGGAGGACGATGGAGGCGCTGTCCCCCGTATGGCGTTCATACGGCGTTGTGGTGTCGCGGTGTTCTGGAGAGGGTCATGTCCGAGAGCGTGCCGGTGAGGTGTCCGGCCTGTCGGCGCGAGCATGTCTATGCGGCGCCGTCGTACCCGTGCGTGTGCGGAGCGCCTGTCGCGCCCGTCCTCGACCGCAGGGCGCTCCCGGAGCCCGTCACGCACCACACCTGGGACGAGGGCTGGGTGACGATCCGCTGCGAGTCCTGCGGGCGGGCGGACCACTGGCCCCGGCCGGAGCTGGGGTGCCCCTGCGGGGTGCTCTTACGGGTACCGGTGACGGAGCCGGGAGCCGACGACGAGGCGGGAGCAGCGGGCGCCGACGGATCACACTCCTCGGACGCCGACACATCGCACTCCCCGGGCCCGGACACCGGCGAGAACCCCGAGGGCGGTTCCCATGAGGATTCGCACGGTGGCTCGCACGGGGACTCGCATGGGGGTTCTTACGAGGCCTCGCACGAAGGCTCGCACGAGGGGTCACGCGAGGGCTCGTCCGAAGGCTCACGCGAGCACTCCGGCCGCCCGCCCCAGAAGCCCCGGGCCGGCCGGGCGGGCCGTCTCCCCGCCGCCGCCATCCCCCTCCCCCGTACGGCCCCGGTCCCACGCCCCGCTTTCCAGCCGGTGGTCATCCGCACGGCTCGGGACGCGGTGACCGCCGCCGCGCTCTATCTGCGCTGGCTCGGCTACCGGGACATCCGGCGGGCCGACCAGCGGCCGCCCTCAGGGATAGGTCTGGCGGCCCGCGGGATCCTGGCCCAGGTCGACCCGACCGTGCGACCGGCCTCCCTGCGGGACGTGGAGTGCCTGTGGCTGACGGCCATGACGGAGTCGGCGGGCTGCGTGTACTTCTCACTGGCCGGCTACGAGGAGGACGCCCGCGTCTGCGCCGACTCCCTCGGCATCCCCCTGTTCGTACTGGACCTCACCGGCACCCCACAGCCGGTGAACAGCCTCGCCGACGACCTGATAGCCACGGGAACCGAGTAGCCCAACTCCTTTGAGCAGCCACATACTTGACGTCATGCGCATCAGACCGGCGACCCCCGCCGACCTCCCGCTGCTCCAGGACATCGAGCGGGCCGCGGGCGAGCCCTTCCGCACCCTGGGCATGACGGAGATCGCCGACGACGAGCCGCCCGCGCTGGAACTGCTGGAGCGCTTCAGGGAGGCGGGCCACGCCTGGGTCGCCGAAGCCGAATCCGAAGCCGAATCCGAGGGTGACGGCGATGCGGGCCACCCCGTCGCGTACCTGATCGGCGAGCCCGTGGACGGCGCCTTCCACATCGAGCAGGTCTCCGTCCACCCGGACGCCGCGCACCGGGGCGTGGGCCGGACCCTGATCGCGTACGCCGCCGACCGCGCACGCGACCAGGGCCTGACCGGTCTCACGCTGACCACCTTCACGGAGGTCCCCTGGAACGCGCCCTACTACGAACGCATCGGCTTCCGCACCCTGACCGACCCCGAACTCACCCCGGGCCTACGCAAGATCCGAGCAACCGAGGCCGAACACGGCCTGGACCGCTGGCCCCGGGTGTGCATGTACAGGGCTGCTGTATAAGCAGCCTCGGCAAGGACCGCGCCCGTAAGGGGCGCGGGGAACTGCGCGATCAGCCCCCACCGGCCGGCACCCATCACACACCCCCCACACCCCCCTCCCGCAACTCAACCTTCCGCACCTTCCCGGACACAGTCATAGGGAAGGCCTCCATGACCCGCACCCGACTCGGCACCTTGTAGTGCGCCAACCGCCCCTCACAGAACGCCCGCACCTCCTCCACCGTCGGCGGATCATCCGCATCGCGCGGGATGACACAGGCGAGAACCTCCTCCCCGTACCGTTCGTGCGGCACACCCACCACCTGCACGTCGGCGATCTTCGGATGCGCGTACAGGAACTCCTCGATCTCACGCGGGTAGATGTTCTCGCCACCCCGGATGATCATGTCCTTGATCCGGCCGACGATCTGCACGTACCCGTCGTCGAGCATCACCGCCAGGTCCCCGGTGTGCATCCACCGCCCGGCGTCGACGGCCTCGGCGGTCCTCTCGGGCTCGTCCCAGTAGCCGAGCATCACGCTGTAGCCGCGGGTGCACAGCTCGCCCGCCGAGCCGCGCGGCAGGGTCGTACCGGTCGCCGGGTCGACGACCTTGACCTCGATGTGCGGCAGGACGCGTCCGACCGTGCCGGTGCGGTGCTCCAGGTCGTCGTCGCGGCGGGTCTGGAGGGACACGGGCGAGGTCTCGGTCATGCCGTAACAGATGGCGACCTCCGCCATGTGCATCTCGGAGACCACCCGCTTCATCACCTCGACCGGACAGGGCGAGCCCGCCATGATCCCGGTCCGCAGGGAGGACAGGTCGTACGTCGCGAAGTCCGCCAGGCCCAACTCCGCGATGAACATGGTCGGTACGCCGTAGAGGGACGTGCAGCGCTCGTCCTGGACCGCGCGCAGGGTCGCCGTCGGGTCGAAGGACGGGGCCGGGATCACGATGCACGCGCCGTGCGAGGTCGCGGCGAGGTTGCCCATGACCATGCCGAAGCAGTGGTAGAAGGGCACGGGGACACAGATCCGGTCCTGCTCGGTGTAGGCGATCAACTCCCCCACGAAATAGCCGTTGTTGAGGATGTTGTGGTGGGAGAGGGTCGCCCCCTTGGGAAATCCCGTGGTGCCCGAGGTGTACTGGATGTTGATCGGGTCGTCGCAGGACAGTTCGGCCCGGCGCGTCCGGAACTCCTCGTCCAGGCCGGAAGTGCCCCGGGCGATCAGCGCGTCCCAGCTCGGGTCGCCGATGTGGACGGTCTCCCTCAACTGCGGGCATGCGCCCCGCACTTGCTCGACCATGGCCCGGTAGTCGCTCGACTTGTGGCTGAGCGAGGCGAACAGGACCGAGATGCCCGCCTGCTTGAGGACGTACTCGACCTCGTGGGTTCGGTAGGCCGGGTTGATGTTCACCATGACCGCGCCGATGCGGGCGGTGGCGTACTGGACGAGCACCCACTCCGGGCAGTTGACCGCCCAGATGCCCACCCGGTCGCCCTTGGCGACCCCGCCGGCGAGCAGCGCGCGGGCCAACCGGTCGACGTCCGCGGCGAATTGGGCGTATGTCCAGCGGCGCCCGGACGGTACGTCGACGAGCGCCTCGCGGTCCGGCCAGGCCGCTACGGCCCGGTCGAGGTTGGCGCCGATGGTGTCGCCGAGCAGTGACGTCCCGCTCGTCCCGTGCGTGTACGACAGTTCACCCATGTCGTCCGCCTCGCCCGGCTCACTCGCCTCGGTCACGTCGCTCACCGGAAGTCCTCCTCTCGGTACTCGGCGTCCGAGCCCGCGGCCGTCGCCTCGCGCAGCTCGATCCGGCGGATCTTGCCGGACACCGTCTTGGGCAGGTCGGCGAACTCCAGGCGACGGATGCGCTTGTACGGGGCGAGGGCCGTGCGGGAGTGCTCGAAGAGGACCTTCGCGGTGTCGGGCCCCGGCTCCCAGCCCTCCGCCAGCACGACGTACGCCTTCGGGACCGCGAGCCGCAGTTCGTCCGGCGCGGGCACGACGGCCGCCTCGGCGACGGCCTCGTGCTCCAGGAGCGCGCTCTCCAGCTCGAAGGGGCTGATCTTGTAGTCGCTGGCCTTGAAGACGTCGTCGCTGCGGCCCACGTACGTGATGTAGCCCTCGGCGTCGCGCGAACCGATGTCGCCGGTGCGGTAGTAGCCGTCCGCCATCGCCTCGGCCGTGCGGTCGGGGTCGCCGTGGTAGCCGGTCATCAGGCCCACGGGGCGCCCGGACAGGTCGAGCGCGATCTCGCCCTCCGTGGCGCCGGGCGCGCCCGTGACCGGGTCGAGCAGTTCGACCTCGAAGCCGGGGCTCGGCCGCCCCATGGAGCCCGTCTTCAGCGGCTGGCCAGGGCTGTTGGACACCTGCACGGCCGTCTCGGTCTGCCCGAAGCCGTCGCGGATCGTGACGCCCCAGGCGCGCCGCACCTGCTCGATGACCTCGGGATTCAGCGGCTCACCCGCGGCGACGGCCTCGCGCGGGGGCGTACGCAGCTGGGTCAGGTCGGCCTGGATGAGCATGCGCCAGACGGTGGGCGGGGCGCAGAACGTGGTGACGCCCGCGCGGTTCATCTCGGCCATCAGGCGGACCGCGTCGAAGCGCGTGTAGTTGTGCAGGAAGACGGTCGCCTCGGCGTTCCAGGGGGCGAAGAGGTTCGACCAGGCGTGCTTGGCCCAGCCGGGTGAGGAGATGTTCAGGTGCACGTCACCGGGCTTGAGGCCGATCCAGTACATGGTCGCCAGGTGGCCGATCGGATACGACGCGTGGGTGTGCTCGACGAGCTTGGGGCGGGCGGTGGTGCCCGAGGTGAAGTAGAGCATCAGCGGGTCGTCGGCGCGGGTCGGGCCGTCGGGCAGGAAGAGGCCGGACTCGCGGTCGTACACGTCCTCGTACGAGTGCCAGCCCGGGTGCTCGCCGCCGACCACGACGCGTGTGTAGTCGCCGGGCACCTCGTCGAACTTGCCGGTGTCCTCGGCTCGCACGATCACGTGCCGGACCCGGCCCCGTTCGACGCGGTCGCGCAGGTCGGCGGGGCCGAGCAGCGGGGTGGCCGGGATGACCACGGCGCGCAGTTTCATCGCGGCGAGCGCCGTCACCCACAGCTCGGCCTGGTTGCCGAGCATGACGAGGATGCGGTCCCCGGCACGTACGCCCAGCTCGCGCAGCCACCCCGCGACCTCGTCCGAGCGCACGGACAGCTCGCCGAAGGACAGCTTGGTCTCGCGGCCGTCCTCCTCGACGATGTGCAGCGCGGTCCTGGCGTTGCCGTGGGCGAGGGGGTCGAACCAGTCGAGGGCCCAGTTGAAGTGCTCGGGGCGGGGCCAGACGAAACCCTCGTAGGCCGTGGCGTAGTCCTCGCGGTGCTCCAGCAGGAAGTCCCGCGCGCTGCGGAAGCTCTCCGTCGGCGTCGTCGGCGGCGTAGTCATCTGTCCTCCTCGGACCCGGACCATTGCCGGGCGGCTCACTCACATCGTGTAATCCGTGATGCGGGTCTCACCACCCCCGAACGGGGGGTGCGCTGTGGTGAAGGGACGAGCACGTGGCAACTGGCGCGACCGAGGCGGTGGAGCTGCGCGGCGCGCTGATGCAGCTGCGGCGGACGACGGGGCTGCCCGTGGCCTTCGGCGGTCTGGTCGAGCCCGGCCGCCATCAGGTCCGGATCAGCGAGCTCAACGGTACGGCGACGGCGGCGCTCAGCGCGCTCGCGGTGTCGTCGGGCAACGGCCTCGGCGGCAAGGCGGTCGCCCTCGCCCGGCCGTGCGCCGTCATGGACTACTCGTCCTCCCGGCAGATCAGCCACGAGTACGACGCCGCGGTCGCCGCGGAGGGGCTGCGGGCCATCCTCGCCGTGCCGGTCGTCGTACGCCGCCGGGTGCGCGGTGTCCTGTACGGCGCCCTGCGCACGGCCCAGCCGCTCGGCGACCGGACGCTGACAGCGGCCGTGGAGGCGGCGCGTGACGTGGAGCAGTCCCTGGTCGTACGGGACGAGGCGCAGGGCCTGCTGGCGGTGGCGCGCGAGCCGGAGGTGACGCCGGACGTCACCGAGGGCGCGGCGTGGGAGCGGGTCCGGGAGGCGCACGGGGCGCTGCGCGCGCTGGCCCCCCGTGTCATGGACCCGACGCTGCGGGCGGAGCTGCTGGCGGTCTGCGCCACGCTGACCGCCTCGCCCGGTCCGGTGCCGGCGGCCCGGCGCGTCCGGCTCACCCCGCGTGAGCTGGACGTTCTCGCCTGTGTGTCGGCCGGCGCGACCAACGCGGCCGCCGGGGACCGGCTCGGGCTGCGTCCGGAGACGGTGAAGGCCTATCTGCGCTCGGCGATGCGCAAGCTGGGCGCGCGCACGCGGCTGGAGGCGGTGGTGGCGGCTCGGCGGGCCGGGCTGCTGCCCTGAGATCCACTGTTGACTGCCGCCGCCGAGCTCACCGCCGGCGCCACTGTCGCTCCGAAGGTCCATACCTCGCTCCGCGCTCTATACATGCGCGGGCACGCTGAAATCCCGTATACCGGATCTCTGTTATTTCCCTCACGGCGCAACCCTCCGAAATTCAAGGGCTCTTTGCTTAATATTGAGCCGGACACGACTGAGGGGAGCGGTGCGCGTGCGACGGGATTTCGAGGAGCCTGTCAGACCCCGTTCCGAGCAGGTCGTCGGGCGCGACGAGGTGCTCAGACGAGGCCGTGAGCAGCTCTCCCGAGGGGGCAGCCTTCTCTTGCACGGTCCGCCCGGAATAGGAAAGTCGACCGTCCTGCGGGCAATGGCTGCGGAATATACCGAATCAGCCCGAACTGTGTTGCGCTGTTCGGCGACCGAGTCGGAATCCCATCTCCCGTTCCTCGCCCTGGTCGATCTGCTCGGCCTGGTCGCCGACGAGGTCGCGGACGCGCTGCCCGCCCCGCAGCAGGCCGCGCTCGAAGCGGCTCTCACCGGCCGCGCCGAATCGTCCCTGCACCAGGACGGTCTCGCGCTGCGGCTCGCGGTGCTGTCGGTGCTGCGCGCGCTGGCGGCCAAGGGTCCCGTCCTCCTCGTCGCCGACGACCTGCAGTGGCTGGACGCGCCCAGCGCCGAGCTGCTCGGTTTCGCGGCCCGCCGCCTCGGTGGGATGCCGGTGCGGATGCTCGGCGCGGTGCGTACCGGCACCGAACCGAAGGAGCAAGAACACGACCCGTATCTACGCGCGTATCCGCCGGAGGCACTTGCCCTGCGGCTGACCCCGCTGTCCCGGCCGCAGGTGTCCGAGCTGCTGGTCGCCCGCGGTTACACCGGTCTGCGCCGCTCGACGCTGCGGGACATCCACCACACCAGCGGCGGCAATCCGCTGTTCGCGCTGGAGCTCGCCCGTGCCCTGGCCGAGAGCCCGACGCCGCCCCGCCCCGGCGAGCCGCTGCCCGTGCCGACCTCGCTGCGCGCCCTCGTCCTCAGCCGCCTGGAACTGCTGTCCACCGAGGCCCGGCAGACACTGCTGGTCGCGAGCGCGGGAGCCCGCCCCACGCAGACCCTGCTGGGCTCCGCGGGCCGTACGAACGCGGAGGCGGAGATCGCGCTCGCGGCCTCGCTCGGTCTGGTGGCGGCCCCGGGTCCCGACGGCCAGGGTCCGGACGGGCAGGAGGGCGCGGTCCGTTTCGCGCACCCGCTCGTCTCGGCCGCGCTGTACGCACAGGCGACGCCCCAGGAGCGGCGGGCCGCCCACGCCGCGCTGTCCACGGTGGCCTCCGACCCGATCGAGCGGGCCCGGCATCTCGCGCTGGCCACCACCGGCACCGACGAGCGGGTCGCCGCGCGGCTCTCCGAGGCGGCGGCGCTGGCCCGGGACCGCGGCGCGCCCTCGGTCGCGGCCCAGCTCGGGCTGCTCGCCGCCCGGCACACCCCGCCGGACGGCGGGCCCGGCGCGGACGAACGGCGGTTGAGGTCCGCCGAGGACGCGCTTACCTCGGGCGAGATCGACCTCGCCCGCGAGGTGGCCCGGGACGTCCTGGACCGGGCGACCGACCCGGCGGTCCGGGTACGGGCCTGGATGGTGGTGATCGACTCGGCGGGGCAGGCGATGGCCGACGTGGAGGCCGTGTTCCCGCAGGCCCTCGCGGACGCGGGCGAGGACCCGCGGCTGCTCGCCCTGGTCCGCTACCAACTGGCTTGGCGGGCGCTGCTCGTGGAGGGCGAGATGGCCAGGGGCCGCGAGGAGGCGGCGCACGCGGCCCGGCTCGCCGCCACCGCGGGCGACCGGAGTACCGAGCTGATGGCCCTGTCCTTCCAGGCCCAGATGGAGACCCTGATGGGTCACCCCGCGGCCCCGGAGACCCTTGAGAAGGCTCTCGCGGAACCACAGGACCTGCGCGTGGCGTGCGACCACAACGGCGCCGGCGCCACCCGGTTCCGCTGGCAGATCATGAGCGACCAGCTCACCGACGCCCGTACGACGATCACCCGGCTCCTCGGTGAGGTGCGGCGGCGCGGGATGGTCGAGAGCGAGGTGCACTTCCTGCGCGGGCTCGCCGAGACGGAGCTGCGCTCCGGGCACTGCGCCCGCGCCCTGGACCTCGCCCACGAGAGCCTGCGGCTGGCCCGGGACACCGGTATCGGCGAGGCCGCGGGCAACATGTTCACCTCGCTCGCCGAGGCCGCGGGCGGGGACGTGCACCGGGCGCTCGTGCTGGCCGGCGACGCGGTGCGCCGCGCCGAGGACGACGGCGACCTGATCTACCTCTCGCGTGCGCTGGGCGCGCTGGGCCATGCCCAGCTCGTGGCAGGCGACGCCGCCGGCACAGTCCAATCGCTGCGCAGGGCAAGGGAGTTGGAGCAGGGGCTCGGCATCTTCGACCCCGCGCGGGGGCGCTGGCACGGCGACCTCGCCGAGGCGCTGGTCCTGGTCGGCGAACCGGCGGAGGCGCAGGACGTCATCACCGCGACGCGTGAGCACGCGGTACGGCTCCGGCGGGCGAGTGTCCTCGCCGTACTGGACCGCGCCGAGGCCCTGGTGAAGGCGGCGGCCGGTCAATACGAGGCGGCCGCCCAGCAGTTGACCTCGGCACAGGACCGACTGGCGCAACTCGGCTACGGGCTGGAGGAGGCCCGGGCCGCCCTAGCACTGGCCAGGCTGCGCGCGGAACAGTCGGGCCGGGTGTCCTACGACGAGGCGGCACGCCTGTTCCGACGCTGCAAGGCGCTGCCATGGCTACGACAGTTGGAGACGACCTCCGCGACGGCCTCCACGACCGCTCCCGCCACCCCCTCCACGATGGCCCCCGAGTCCCTCCTGCCCCACCTCGACCGACTGGCCTCCACGGAACGCCAGGTCGCGGGCCTCGTCCTGGAGGGCGCCACAAATCGCGAAATCGCCGCCCGCCTGTTCATCAGCGTAAAAACGGTCGAGGCAACACTCACCCGGGTCTACCGAAAGCTGGGCATCCGCTCGCGAGTCGACATAGTGCGGTTGGCTGCGGGGCAGCGGCGGGGGGAGTGAACTCGGGCTTCGTGTACGGGGGTTGAGGCGGCCCGCCGCCGGTCGTCGGTCGTCGGGGGTTGAGGCGGCCCGCCCCCGGTCGTCGGGGGTTGAGGCCGGTGGCTTGAGCCGGGCGCGGATGGCTGTTGGGGTGGGGTGGCGGTCGCGCGGATGACGCCGGGATGTTGACGGTCGCGCGGGAGGCCGCCGGGAAGCGGGCGGCTTTGGGCAAGCCGGTACCCACTCGCGGCAGGCGGCCTCGGCTTCCGTCGTGCCTCCTCGGCGCGTCACGGGCCGTCAATCGCCTCCGGTCCGCGGGCCGGAGGGGCAGGCCAGGGCGCGACCGAGGGTTATCCCTCGTCAACTCCCGGAGGGAGTTCCCTCATTGGGGAGAGGGCGGGTCCGCTTCTAGCGTGGGACCCGCCCCGCAGGCTGTCGCTCCACCCCCACAGTGCACCCCCCACCGGCACTCCTGAGGAGAACCATGTTCGGGCTCACCCTTGCCAAGAAGGCCGCCGCCGTCACCGCGGCGGTCGCCGCCGCCGCGACGACCTGTCTGCTCGGCGCGACCACAGCGAGCGCCGCTCCCCAGCCCATCGTCGGCGGCTCGACCACCACGGCGGCCGCGTACCCGTACGTCATGCAGATCACCGACTCCTCGCAGAGCCAGTTCTGCGGCGGCACCCTGGTGTCGGCGACCAAGGTCGTCACCGCCGCCCACTGCATGGTCGGCGAGACCACGAGCAGCGTCAGAGTCGTCGGCGGCCGCACCTACCGCAACGGCACCAACGGCACGGTCAGCCGGGTCAGCAAGATATGGATCAACCCGAGCTACGTGGACGCCGAGCAGGGTGACGACGTCGCCGTCCTGACCCTGTCGACCTCCATGCCGTACACGCCCATCAGCTACGTCTCCTCCTCCGAGACCAGCGTGTACGCGGCCGGCACCACCGCCCGCATCCTCGGCTGGGGCACCACCAGCTCGGGCGGCTCCTCCTCCAACCAGCTGCGCACCGCCACGGTCCCGACCGTCTCGAACGCCACCTGCTCCTCGGCGTACGGCTCGTCCTACATCTCCTCCGACATGGTCTGCGCCGGCTACACCTCCGGCGGCGTGGACACCTGCCAGGGCGACAGCGGCGGCCCGCTGATCATCGGCGGCAAGCTCGCCGGCATCACGTCGTGGGGCTACGGCTGCGCGGACGCCGAGTACCCCGGCGTCTACACCCGCCTGACCACCTTCTCCAGCCTGGTGACGACACAGGTCAACTCCTAGCACTCACGTAGTGCCGTCCCGATGACTTCCTGAGCATGACTCAGGTTGAGCCAGGGGGCGTTGCGGGCCTCCACGAGCGGCCCGCAACGCCCCCTATCCATGTCCATGTCCATGTCCATGTGCCAGGACCGGTCCGGGTGCGTTGTCGGTGGCGCCTGTTTCAATGGATTCCGGTGCGGGTGATGGGTGGCGGGTGAGAGGGGACGGGCATGGTGTCGACGGATCGGTTCCTGGCCTTCGCGGCGATGTCGCTGCTGGTGGTCATGATCCCGGGGCCGAGCGTGCTGTTCGTGATCGGCAGGGCCCTCGCCCACGGCCGGCGCACGGCGGTGGCGACTGCGCTGGGGAACGTCTTCGGTTCGTATCTGCTGGTCGTGGCGGTCGCCGTGGGCGTCGGCTCGATAGTGGAGCGGTCGGTCACGGTCTACCTGGCGGTGAAGCTGGCGGGAGCCGCCTATCTGGTCTTCCTCGGTGTCCAGGCCTTCCGGCACCGCAAGGAGATGCGGGCCTCGGACATCACGGCACGGGCCGACACTCCTGCCCGCGGCGATCTGCGGACGGTCCTGGACGGCGTACTCGTCGGCGTCACCAACCCGAAGGGCATCGTCTTCTTCGCAGCGGTACTCCCCCAGTTCGTCGACCACTCGGCCGGTCAAGTCCCCCTGCAGATGCTGGTGTTGGGCCTGATCCCGATAACCATCGGCCTGGTCACGGACACCCTGTGGGGCCTGACCGCGGCCACGGCCCGCAGCTGGTTCGCCCGCTCGGACCGCCGGCTGTCGATGATCGGCGGCGCGGGCGGCCTCACGATGGTCGGCCTCGGAGTGACGGTGGCGACGACGGGCCGAGCGGACTGACCACCGAGCGCTCCCGACCCCGAGGCCGACCCCGCACCGGTCCCGACCCCGCGTCGGTCGCGTCCCGTCTCCGCGGTCAGCCCCGTACGACGGTCCCGAACCGGATGTCGTACGAGGACGCCGTGCTCAGCACCGACAGCATCCGTGTCGCTTCCTCGGCCACTTCGTCCCGCTGCCTCCTGGTGAGCGTGCCGAAGGGCTCGATGGTGATCACGGCCTGGTCGGGGGACTCCTCAAGGCGCCACACCCCCTCCAGGAAACCGTCGACGAGAAGCGTGCAGAAGGCCTGGTTGCCCTGCCAGGAACGGCCCTTGTAGTCGGCGGACACCACCCGGGAACGGTCGGCGTGCGAGAGAAGCAGATTGTCGAACTCGGGCAGCAGCCGCGGCGGGGCCGGTGTGTCCGCGTCCGGGCGGGGCGCCTCCGGCAGGTCGAAGAGTTCGACGCCGTGCTCGTCGCGGAAGGTGACCAGTCGCGGCCGCAGCCGTTCGAAGACCTCGCGCAGCCGGGTCAGCCCGGCCCAGGTCTGCATGTCCTTGACGGAGGCGGGGCCGAAGGCGGCGAGATAGCGCAGGACGGTGGCGTCGGGGGCGGGCGCGGGCTCCGAGTGCCTGCCGAGCCAGTGCTCGGCGGTGGTGAGCGCGACCTGTCCGCTGCGGCCCCACAGGCCGCGCGGGGTGACCTGGACGAGGGGCAGCCGGCAGCGGGCCGCGATGGCGAGGGCCAATGGGTCGGCGTCCGGCCATTCGACGAGCAGCGCCTCGCGCAGCTGCTTCAGGGTGCGCGGCTCGGTCTCGACGAGTTCCCGGCTGATCGCGGTGAGCCGGTCGAGGTCCACACCGGCGAGCCCGTGGCGGAAGCCGTGCAGCTCCCGCTCGCGTGCGGCCTGCACGAGCGGCCGCAGGGTGAGGCAGTCGTCGGCGGTGTGGGTGTGGATGGTGGAGCGCATGGTCACTATGCGGACGACTTCGCGCGACTCCATGGCGGCCGAGAGTTCCTCGGGCGCGAATCCCTCCAGGCGGGCGGCGAGGGCGTAGTACGGGGGCTTCACGTTCTGCGCCTGGAGGCCGACGAGGTGTTCGACGGCTTCTGTCGCGGCCATGGTGGCCCGGCGCAGGAGCAGCTGCCGGTCGAGGGTCGCGCGGTTCAGCTCACGGGCGCTGAGCACGGGGGCGGTCGAGGTCGTCTTCGTCATGCTCCGCACGCTAGCGGGACTTGCGGACAAGTTCGGTCCGCAACCCTTGCCGATCCCCTACCCCGCACACCCGCTCACGCCATTTGACCCGTATATCCTGCTCGGTGATCGCCAAGACAGGCGTTCGACACGTTCGACAGATGCGACCCATCGGCATCATCAGGGAGGCTGCCGCGATGTCAGACCGCCGAGCCCGCCGCCCCGTGCCGCCTTCGAGGGGCGGCCGGAAGCCGGTGTGGCGGCGCGCCGTGCCCGAGGCGACGCCACCGCCCGCGGATCCCCCGGCGCCACGTCCGGCCCCGGCCGAGCCGGTTCCCGCGGAGGTCGGCAGCGTCGTACAGGCGGCGCTCTACCGCGACGGGACGCGTGTCGCGAACCCGGCCACTCTCGCGGACACGTTCCGTGAGCTGCGCGAGCAGCCGGACGGCATGGCGTGGATCGGTCTGGCCCGTCCGACGGAGGAGGAAATCCTTTCCCTGGCGGCCGAGTTCGACCTCCACCCGCTCGCGGTCGAGGACGCGATGGAGGCCCATCAGCGGCCGAAGCTGGAGCGTTACGGCGAGACGCTCTTCGTCGTGCTGCGCGCCGCCCGGTACCTCGACGCGTCGGAGGAGGTCGACTTCGGCGAGCTGCACGTGTTCATCGGCCCCGACTTCCTGATCACGGTCCGGCACGGCGCCGCCCCCGACCTCTCGGCCGTGCGCCGCCGCATGGAGGAGACGCCGGAGCTGCTGAAGCTCGGCCCCGAGGCGGTCCTGTACGCGATCCTCGACGCCGTCGTGGACGGTTACGCGCCGGTCGTCGCCGGTGTCCAGAACGACATCGACGAGATCGAGACCGAGGTCTTCGGCGGTGACCCCTGGGTGTCCCGCCGTATCTACGAACTCTCCCGCGAGATGGTCGAGTTCCAGCGCGCCACCCGCCCCCTGGTCGGCATGCTGCACGGCCTGATGGCCGGCTTCGCCAAGTACGGCACCGACGAGGAGCTCCAGCGCTACCTCCGCGACGTCGCCGACCACGTCACCCACACCAGCGAACGCGTGGACGGCTTCCGCCAGGCCCTCACGGACATCCTCACGGTGAACGCGACCCTGGTCACCCAGCAGCAGAACGCGGAGATGCGGGCCCTGGCCGAGGCGGGCTTCGAACAGAACGAGGAGATCAAGAAGATCTCCTCCTGGGCCGCCATCCTCTTCGCCCCCACGCTGGTCGGGACGATCTACGGCATGAACTTCGACGACATGCCGGAACTGGGCTGGAGCTTCGGATACCCCTTCGCGATCGGCCTGATGGGCGTGGTGTGCGTGAGCCTGTACTTCATCTTCAAGCGGCGCGACTGGCTCTGAGCAATCGACTCACGAGCACCCACATACCGGGCTCGGCGGCGCGAGCACGGCGGCCACGGGCACCACTCGGACCCCTGGGGAGAATCTGGGGAGAATGAAACGCGCCCCGCTTCGGCCGGCCTCCACCAACGCGATGACCCTGCCTGGATCATTCCTTCCGCGCCATTGCCCGCTCGGAGTGGGCGTAGAAGTCCAAGGTGATGGTCGGGCTGGAGTGCGTATCCACTGGAGAAGCGATCGAACCTGCTCCGCGGAAAGCAACCATTCTTCGTCCATGGCTTCGACATACACGGCTTTGAGCTCCCCAGGGAAAGCGGGTGAATGCGCCACGCGGAGACCAGCGCGGCTGGTTCAATGGTCTGAAGAATCGCCGGTTTGGCCAACCGGCGATCGTCGGCCGTGTTGCCCCGGCCTCCATGGGCGTCGCCGCGCTCTTCCAGACCACCAGTTGCCATGCTCGCGAATTAACTTCGCTGGACCTGTTCATGTGAAGAGACGAGATGCTGCTGAGTTCAGCGTGATTCACTCGATCGGTTCGGAAGTTCCGGCAAGCCAAAGCCTCGCTGGTGACGGATTCACAGGGAAAGTCCCGCGCACTCCCTGGGGAGAGTGGCACGATGCTGGTGCGATGGCAGGAGACGCCGCCGGGTGAAACGGCGCTGTGGGTGCGACACAGGCCCGAGTCGGTGCGGGCGGCTGTGGTGACCCTGCACAGCGGCCCGATTGCCAGTGATGCCCCCGCGCGGCCCTGGCAGTTGAGCGCTTTGCGGATGCGGCCCGTGATGCGAGTCGCGGCGTCGGCGGTATTCCTGGACGAGACTCTGCTGGGACAGGTGCGTTACCGACAGCGGGGATGGAACGACGGTGGTGCGGAAGTTGATGCCCTGCGGGCCCTCAGTGAGCTGAACCGGTTGGTCGGGGACATCCCCGTGGTCCTGCTGGGGCAGGGGATGGGAGGTCGCGCGGCGTTGCGCGCAGCCATCCATCCTCAGGTGCGCGGCGTGGTCGCGCTTGCGCCCTCACTGCCGGAGGGAGAGCCCGTCTCCCAGTTGGCAGACCGGAGCATCCTGCTCATGCACGAGGACGACACTGCGGCAGCACGGGCAGTCGCGATGCGTTATGCGGAGCGGGCTCGCGCAGCCGGTGCGCGGGCAGGCGTACTGGTCGTTCGGCACGGCGGCCCAGGGATGGTACGGCGGGCGAGTGTGTGGCACCGCACGGCAGCATTGGCCGTGGGACAGGTGCTTCGGCCGAGAACTGGACACTCATGCCTGGTCTGCCAGAGCTGGGACAGCAGCAGTCTCCTCGTCGTGTGACGGCTTGCAGAGAAGCCAACGAGCCGACGGCAGTTCATAGGAACGGGCCAGACCACGCCTGCCAGGCCGCGTCCAGGTCCTTGTGCCACTGGACACGGGCGTCGGCGGGTACGCGGGAACGGAGGTCGGTCGTGGACAGCACGTGGATCGTGTGAGGCCCATCCGGCCATGGCGGCGGCAGGAGGGCACTGTCCGCGGGGATTTGGATCTCGCGGACATCCAGAACGACGATGGACGCTCCGGTGCACCTCTCGGTCAATTCGTGGCGCAGGGCTCCACTGGTGCGCACGGTGAGTTGTCCCGCTGCGGCACACCACAGCCGGACGCCCGATGTGGCGAGAACTCGGATACGGAAGTGCGCGGACATCTCACCTCACCTCACCTCGGCGCCCGGTTGGCGCCTCTCGCCGTACGTGGTCCCAATCGTCGGCATGAGGGGCTGACGGCCCGTCATGTGTACCGGCCGTGAGCCACGGCTTCGCAGTCATGCAGAGGAGGGGGCCGGGGCAGATCACCCCGGCCCCCTGTATCTCCCCGTCACGGGAGGCTTGGCGTCGGGCGCCTCATGCTGTGGCGCCCGGCACACGGTGTGACGTCAGCTGGTGGGCATCAGGACGCTGTCGATGATGTAGACGTTGGCGTTGGCGGTCTTGACGTTGCCGCAGACCACCTTCGCGGAGTCGTTGAC
>NZ_JBHXSU010000039.1:60615-66630 GCF_042715345.1 Streptomyces sp. NPDC058697 | reverse complement strand
GCGCAGTTCCCCGCGCCCCTAAAAGACAAAAGCCAGGGGCGCAGCCCCGCTTTTAGGGGCGCGGGGAACTGCGCGATCAGCCACGACGCACCCGCACGACATCCACCGGCCCAAGCCCCGCAGGGGGGCGCGGGGAACTGCGCGATCAGCCACGACGCATCCGCACCCAAACAACTCAACCCCCGGACGTGTCCAGCTCCGCGTCCTCGCTGATGCCGGCGCAGTCATACGGGTCCTTGAGCCAACCGTCCGGCAGGACAACCCTGTTGTTGCCGGACGTCCGCCCGCGGGGCCCATCCGCACCGACAGGCCACGGCTGGTCCAGCGCCAACTCCTCCAGCCCCTCCGAGAGTTCGGCCAGTGACGAGGTGATCGCAAGGCGCTTCCGCATCTCGGAGCCGACGGCGAAACCCTTCAGGTACCAGGCCACGTGCTTGCGGAAGTCGATGACTCCGCGCGCCTCGTCCCCGATCCACTCCCCGAGGAGGGTCGCGTGGCGGACCATGACGCCCGCCACCTCCCGGAGGGTCGGGCGGGCGTAGTCACCCCCGCGGCCCTCGAACGCGGCCACCAGGTCACCGAAGAGCCACGGCCGCCCCAGGCACCCCCGCCCGACGACCACGCCGTCGCAGCCGGTCTCCCGGACCATCCGCAGCGCGTCGTCGGCGGACCAGATGTCCCCGTTGCCGAGCACGGGAATCTCCGGCACATGCTCCTTGAGCCGGGCGATGGCCTCCCAGTCGGCGGTACCGCCGTAGTGCTGGGCGGCGGTGCGGCCGTGCAGGGCGATCGAGGTCACGCCCTCCTCGACGGCGATACGCCCGGCGTCGAGGTAGGTGATGTGGTCGTCGTCGATGCCCTTGCGCATCTTCATCGTGACGGGCAGGTCGCCCGCCCCGGACACCGCCTCGCGCAGGATCGCCCGCAGCAGGTGCCGCTTGTACGGCAGCGCGGACCCGCCGCCCTTCCGCGTGACCTTCGGGACCGGGCAGCCGAAGTTCAGGTCGATGTGGTCGGCGAGGCCCTCCTCCGCGATCATGCGGACGGCCTTGCCGACGGTCGCGGGGTCGACCCCGTACAACTGGATCGAGCGCGGGGTCTCCGACGCGTCGAAGTGGATCAGCTGCATCGTCTTCTCGTTGCGCTCGACCAGCGCGCGAGTGGTGATCATCTCGCTGACGAACAGGCCCTTGCCCCCGCTGAACTCCCTGCACAGCGTGCGGAACGGCGCGTTCGTGATCCCGGCCATGGGCGCGAGGACGACGGGCGGCTGGACGGTGTACGGGCCGATCCGCAGGGCGGAGTTCACCGTGGATGTGGGCGTGGACATTCCCCCATTGTCCCGTACGCCGACCGGTGCCACGAAAGTCACCCGTGCCCGCGGTCGGCAGACCCGGCCCACCGGCCCTGTTCATTAGTTAGGCACACTACCGAAGCGGGCGTATTCTGGTGGGCATGCCCGAGCTCAGCCACCGGCGACGCATGCTGGTGCTCGCGATCTGCTGTATGAGCCTGCTGATCGTGAGCCTCGACGTCACCATCCTCAATGTCGCCCTGCCCGCCATGCAGAAGGACCTGGACGCGAGTCTGGCGGGCATGCAGTGGACGATCGACGCGTACACCCTCGTACTCGCCGCGCTGCTGATGCTCGCCGGTTCGACGGCGGACCGTATCGGCCGCAAGAGGGTCTTCATGGCAGGGCTGGTCGTCTTCACGATCGGCTCGGTCCTCTGCTCGCTCGCGCCCAACCTCGAATCGCTCGTCGTCTTCCGCATGATCCAGGCGGTCGGTGGCTCGATGCTCAACCCGGTCGCGATGTCGATCATCACCAACACCTTCACGGACCCGCGCGAGCGGGCCCGCGCGATCGGGGTCTGGGGCGGCGTGGTCGGCATATCCATGGCCGCGGGCCCGCTGGTCGGCGGCCTTCTCGTGGACTCGGTCGGCTGGCGCTCGATCTTCTGGATCAACCTGCCGGTGGGCCTGACCGCGCTCCTGCTCACGCTCCGGTACGTGCCCGAGTCCCGCGCCCCGAAGGCCCGCCGCCCGGACCCGGTCGGCCAGTTCCTGGTGATCGCGCTGCTCGCCTCCCTCACGTACGCGATCATCGAGGCGCCCTCCTCCGCCGTCGGCCAGACCATCGCCTTCGGCGGTATCGCACTCGCCGCGCTCGTCAGCCTTCTCTGGTACGAGCCCCGCCGCGACGAACCCCTCATCGACCTGCGCTTCTTCCGCTCGGCTCCCTTCAGCGGGGCCACGGTCGTGGCGATCAGCGCGTTCGCGGCGCTCGGCGGCTTCCTCTTCCTCTCGACGCTCTACCTCCAGAACGTACGCGGCCTGGACGCCCTCCACGCGGGCCTGTGGATGCTGCCCATGGCGGTCATGACCTTCGTCTGCGCGCCCCTGTCCGGCCGGCTGGTCGGGAACCGCGGTCCACGACTGCCGCTGCTCATCGCGGGGACGGCGATGACCGCGAGCGGTGTGCTCTTCGCCGGTTTCGAGGCCGAGACGGCGAACGTGACCCTCGTCATCGGGTACTTCCTCTTCGGCCTCGGCTTCGGTTTCGTCAACGCCCCCATCACCAACACCGCCGTCTCCGGCATGCCCCGCGCCCAGGCCGGGGTGGCCGCGGCCGTCGCCTCCACGAGCCGCCAGATCGGCCAGACGCTGGGCGTCGCCGTGATCGGCGCGGTTCTCGCCTCCGGCGTCGGTTCCTCCTCCTACCGGGACACGTTCGTCTCGGCGGCCCGCCCGGCCTGGTGGATCATCGCCGCGTGCGGTCTGGCGGTGCTGGTGCTTGGCGCCCTCACCAGTGGGCCCTGGGCCCGCCGCACGGCCGAGCGCACGGCTTTGCGACTGGAGTCGCCGGAGATCAAGGAGTCGGCGGGGGTCGTGTGAGGGTGCGGGTGGGTGGGGGCTGAGCGCGCAGTTCCCCGCGCCCCTAAAGACAAAAGCCGGGGCTGCGCCCACGCCTTTCGTCTTTGGGGGCGGTAGCCCCTGCCTTTAAGGGGCGCGGGGAACTGCGCGACCAGCCCCCACCGGGCCGCACCAAACACTCAACCCCGCTCCGCGGCAACCGCATGCAGCTTCTCCAGCCGCTCCCGCGATTCCTCGTCCGCCGGTGCGTACGTCACCATCCGCGGCCCCTCCCCCGGACCGAGCCACAGATCGGTGTGGACCAGGTTCAACCGCCCCACGTACCGGTTGTCGAAGACCTTGGTCTTGCTGCGGGAGCCGACGACCTCATGCCGCTCCCAGACCTCACGGAACTGCTCCGACTCCGCCCGCAGCCGCTTGAGCAGCATCTTCCAGGCGGGGTCGGCGAGATGCCCGGCCATCGAGGCGCGGAACTTGGCGGCCATCAGCCGTATCGACTCGTCGAGCATCACGATCGACGAACGCCACTGCTCGTTCGTCGTGATGAGGACCATGCAGTTGCGGTCCTCGGCCGGCACCTCGTCGAGGTCGCAGAGCAGACTGCCGTACGTGCGGTTGTACGCGAGGATGTCGTACCGGCTGTTCTGGATGCAGGCCGGCAGAGGTTCCAGCTGCTCCAGCGTCTGCAGCAGCGCCGGAGTGATCGTCTGGCAGCGCGAGGCCGGGGTGGGGTCGACGGCACCGGCCAGCTGGAAGAGATGGGCGCGCTCGTTCTGGTCGAGCATCAGTGTGCGGGCGAGGGCGTCGAGGACCTGCACGGAGACCTGGATGTCGCGGGCCTGTTCGAGCCACGTGTACCAGGTGACGCCGACCGCGGAGAGGTGCGCGACCTCCTCCCGGCGCAGACCGGGCGTGCGCCGGCGGCGGCCGCGGGGCAGGCCCACCTGCTCGGGCGTGAGGTGCTCGCGACGGTGCCGCAGGAAGGCGGCGAGCTCATGGCGCCGGATGTCCGACTCGCGCGAAGCCCCGCTCTCCGGCTCACGCGCCGGCGCATCCGACGTCCCCGGGGCCGGGGCCTGGGCCTCGCGCCCCCGCACCCCGGTGGCCCCGGTCGCCCCGTTCTCCCGTACCGCCGTTTCCTCGGCCATGGTCGTCATGCCTCCAGCGTGCCGCTGCCCGGACCCTGTTTCCAGGTACTCCTTGTAACAGGATAAGGAGACTCTGGTACCAGTCTGAGAGGGGGAGCACTCTCGACAGCGTGACCGAAACCCTCTCCTCACGTACCGTCCGCTCGCCCGTCGCCCCGCCCGTGCTCGGCGGGCTCGGGCTGTTCACCGTGCTGCTCGGCGCGGCCCTGCCCCTCATCGACTTCTTCATCGTGAACGTCGCCCTGCCCACGATCGGCCACGACCTGGCCGCGGGCGACGCGGTCCTGGAACTCGTCGTCGCCGGATACGGAGTCGCGTACGCCGTGCTGCTCGTCCTCGGCGGCCGGCTCGGCGACATGTTCGGCCGGCGCCGGCTCTTCCTGGGCGGGATGATCGCCTTCGGGCTGACCTCGCTGGCGTGCGGGCTGGCGCCGAGTGCGTGGACGCTCGTCGCGGCGCGCGTCGCGCAGGGCGCGGCCTCGGCGGCGATGCTCCCGCAGGTCCTCGCCACCATCCAGTCGGCGACCGCGGGCCCGCGCCGCGCCAAGGCGATGGGCCTGTACGGGGCCACGGCCGGGCTCTCCATGGTGGCCGGGCAGATCCTCGGCGGCGTCCTCGTGGCGGCGGACATCGCGGGCACCAGCTGGCGCGCGGTCTTCCTGGTGAACGTGCCGGTCGTGCTGGTGGGCCTCTTCCTCGCCGCCAAGGCCGTGCCCGAGACCCGCTCGCAGCACCCGGCGCCGGTGGACGGCCCCGGCACGGCCCTGCTGGCCATCGCCCTGGTGTCCCTGCTCGCCTCGCTGACCGAGGGCCGGGCGGCGGGCTGGCCCCTGTGGACGTGGCTGTCCCTCGCGGTGTTCCCGATGGCGGCGACGGCCTTCTACCTCGTCGAGCGGCGGGCGGAACGGCAGGGCCGCACCCCGCTGGTCCCGCCGAGCCTGTTCTCCAACGTCCCCCTGCGCCGGGGCCTGGTGATGATCCTCCCCTTCTCGATCGGCTTCAGCGGCTTCATGTTCGTCATCGCGGTGGCGCTGCAGCAGGGGGTCGCGCTGAGTCCGGTCCGCGCGGGCCTCACGCTGGCCCCGATGGCGGTGTCCTTCTTCGTGGTCTCGCTCCTGGGCCCGCGGCTGGTGACCCGGTGGGGCACGCGTGTGGTGACCGCGGGCGGCCTGGTCCAGGGGGTCGGCGTGGCCGTCCTCGCCCTCACGGTGTGGAGCTCCTGGCCCCACGTCGGCGGTCTCGAACTCTGGCCCGGCGTGATCATCGCGGGTGCCGGCCAGGCCCTCCAACTGCCCATCCTCTTCCGCGTGATCCTCTCCGAGGTGCCCCCGGCCCGCGCCGGCGTGGGCAGCGGCGTCATGATCACCGCCCAGCAGTCCGCACTGGCCCTCGGTGTGGCCACCCTCGGCACCCTCTTCCTCACGCTCACCCCGGGTCACGGCATGCGGGACGCCCTGGTCACAACGCTTCTCGTCCAACTCGCCGGGGTCGCCCTGACCACCGGACTGAGCCTGCGCCTGCCCCGCGCCATCGCGTGAACGCACGGAACAGTGCGCGGAATTCGCACACAACTCACCACAGTTGTGTCCCTGTTGATGTTGTTCTTGCTGCACACTCCTTAGCGCGCGCAAGCAAAGCGCGACCACCAGGAGGCGTCATGCTGCAGATCAACACCAGCAAGGTGAGCCGCTGGGACCAGCACGGCCGCGAGCACATCGTCCGAGTCCAGCGCTCGGGCGTGCAGCGGACGATCAGATGCGACACCTGCGGCTGGCGGAAGGCCGCCCAGTTCCTGCCCTGGCTCAAGGCCGAGGAGCATCTCGCGGAGGCGCATCAGGCGACAGTGGACCCGTCGGAAGGCTGAGGGAGCACCGGCCGGCACGGTCACAGCGCGGCGGGGGGGGGGGGGGGGCGCCGCCCCCCCCCCCCCCCCCCCGCCGCCCGCCGCCCCCCCCCCCCCCCCCCCCCCCCCCCCCCCCCCCGCGAGGGC
>NZ_JBHXSU010000039.1:0-60605 GCF_042715345.1 Streptomyces sp. NPDC058697 | reverse complement strand
GCGGGGGTCCACCCGGACCCCCGCCGCGCCGCGCTCTCCGTCCGTCGGCCGCCACGCGCCAACTGCCTCCGCCTACAGGCCAGTTACCGTCCTCGTCACCCCTGGTTCAACGGCAGCGCGACATCCACCACCTGTCGCCCGTGCTGGAACGAGCCCAGCGAAGTCAGCTTCCCCGTCAGCAGGTTGACCCGGAACGACTTGTTGCCCGTCACGGCGTAACCGGTGTTGGTCCCGTTCCGCGCCGAACTGTAGATGTCGAAGCCGGAGTTCAGGGGCGCGTCCACGCCCAGCTTGCCCGTCGGTGCGAGGTTGCCGGCGTTGGCGGGCGACTGCACCGACACCTGGTCCAGCGTGGTGTCGAGGTCGAAGAGGGTGGTGGCCGTCGTCGCGTCGAGGTCGTTGTTCGTGTACGCGGCCCCGGTCACGCCGAGCGCGGTGGCACCCGGGTTCGGCGGCACCGGCGGGTTGGTGAGGGTGCCGTCGACGGCCGTGGTGCCGGGAGCCGGTGCACCGGCCGGGTCGTCGAGGTTGTGGCGGAGGTTCTGGCCGGTTTCGCTGATGACCCGGAGCCGGTTGGCGGCCGGGTTGAAGTCGACGCCGAAGGCCTTGCCCTGGAGGGGCACGCTGAGCTGCGAGACCTTGGTGGCGCGGGCGCCCGCCTCACGGATCGTGTAGATGCCGCCCCGGTCCCCGACGGCGTACAGCTTGTTGTTCTGGACGCGGTAGTCGATGCCGACCAGCGTCCGGTCGCCCTTGAGCCCGCCGACCTTGCCGAGCGGCACCGCGGCACCGGGCCGGTCCACGCGGAACAGCACCAGCCGCTGGTCCGCCGTGAGCCCCACGGCCCGCAGCCCACTGGGCGCGAGCGCCTCCGGCAGAGAGCCGCCACCACCCTTGGCCTCGACCCCGGCCCCGGAGTCCGCCTTCTCCGCCGACCCGCCCAGCGCCCCGGCGCCAACGGCACCGACCGTCCCGAGCGCCACCGCCATCGCCAGTACGCCCATGACTGCCTGCTTACGCATCCGAACCCCCGTAGAAGGTGCCGGCCCGCCCCCTGCGGACCGTCTGCCCCCTCCTTCGGAACCCCCCGCCCCCTGGATTGCAAAAACCCCGGTTCCATTACATCCGTTACGGACGTGACAGAACCGGGGCATTTGAGAGGGCCTGCGCGCCCCACTGCTTCAGGACCGCGGCAACCTACTGCCCCTTAGGGGCGCGGGGAACTGCGCGACAAGCCCCCACCGACCCGCAGCTTCAAACGGCGCGACCCCGCGGAGCGATCAGCAACCGATGAGCCGGCTGGCCAGGTACCCCTCGATCTGGTCCAGCGACACGCGTTCCTGCTTCATCGAGTCCCGCTCGCGAACAGTCACCGCGTTGTCGTCGAGCGTGTCGAAGTCCACCGTCACACAGAACGGCGTACCGATCTCGTCCTGCCGCCGGTAACGACGACCGATGGCCCCGGCGTCATCGAAGTCGATGTTCCAGTTCTGACGAAGCGCGGAGGCAAGCCCCTTCGCCTTCGGCGACAGCTCGGG
Source organism: Streptomyces sp. NPDC058697 (assembly GCF_042715345.1). NCBI lineage: Bacteria > Bacillati > Actinomycetota > Actinomycetes > Kitasatosporales > Streptomycetaceae > Streptomyces > Streptomyces sp. NPDC058697. The sequence goes on along the minus strand of NZ_JBHXSU010000039.1, from coordinate 59,067 downwards.
GTTCCGCGAAAGCGGAAGCACCGCGACCTTCACCGGCGAAAGACGGGGGTCCAGCCGCAGAACGGTCCGCTTCTCCATCTTGCCCTTGGCGTTGGGCGCCTCGTCCTCGACGTAGGCGTCAAGGAGGAACGCCAGCATCGCGCGGCCGACACCGGCCGCGGGCTCGATGACGTACGGAGTCCAGCGCTCGCCGGCCTCCTGGTCGAAGTAGGACAGGTCCTGGCCGGAGGCCTTGGAGTGCGCGCCGAGGTCGTAGTCCGTGCGGTTGGCGACGCCCTCCAGCTCACCCCACTCGTTGCCGCCGAACTGGAAGCGGTACTCGATGTCGGCGGTGCGCTTGGAGTAGTGCGAGAGCTTCTCGGCAGGGTGGTCGTACCAGCGCATGTTCTCCTCGCGGAGGCCCAGGCCGGTGTACCAGTTCCAGCGCTCCTGCATCCAGAACTCCTGCCACTTCTCGTCCTCGCCCGGCTTGACGAAGAACTCCATCTCCATCTGCTCGAACTCGCGGGTGCGGAAGATGAAGTTGCCGGGCGTGATCTCGTTGCGGAAGGACTTGCCCATCTGCGCGATGCCGAACGGCGGCTTCTTGCGCGAGGTCTGCTGGACCTGGGCGAAGTTGGTGAAAATACCCTGCGCGGTCTCGGGGCGCAGGTAGGCGACGGAGCCGCTGTCCTGGGTGGGGCCGAGGTGCGTGGAGAGCAGGCCGGAGAACTGCTTGGGCTCGGTGAACTGGCCCTTGTTGCCGCAGTGCGGGCAGTTGACGTCCGCGAGGCCGTTCTCGGGCTGCTTGCCGTGCTTGGCCTCGTAAGCCTCTTCAAGGTGGTCGGCGCGGAAGCGCTTGTGACACGAGGTGCACTCGGTCAGCGGGTCGGTGAAGGTGGCGACGTGACCGGAGGCCACCCAGACCTCCGTCGCCAGGATCACGGACGAGTCGATACCGACGACGTCCTCGCGCGACGTCACCATGTAGCGCCACCACTGGCGCTTGATGTTCTCCTTGAGCTCGACACCCAGCGGCCCGTAGTCCCAGGCGGCTCGCTGGCCGCCGTAGATCTCACTGCACGGGTAGACGAAGCCACGGCGCTTGCTCAGGCTGACGATGGTGTCGATCTTGTCGGCGGCCACGGTGCTCTCTTCATTACGACGACGGGCGACGAAGCGGTTGCTTCACAGCGATGCTTCAGAGCGAATGCTTCAGATTACCGGCGGCCCCGCCCCCCGGATCAAATCGGTTGGGGTCCAGGCCACCCACCGTTCCCGCCTCCCCCGTCACACCCCTCCCATACCGGGATGAAGCCCAGATCACAAGACGTGTTATTGACAATCGTTTCCAGAGTTGTTGAAAATGGGTGTCATGAACGTACGACGACGTCATGTAACCGGCACCGCGGTCGCCGCGGCCACCGCCCTGGGTCTCGGGCTCCTCTCCGCCTGCTCGTCCGAGTCCACCGCGGCCGACGGCACCAGCGGGAAGCTCGACGTCGTGGCGTCGTTCTACCCGTTGCAGTTCATAGCCGAGCGAATAGGCGGCGACCACGTCAGTGTGAGCACGCTGACCGAGCCCGGCCAGGAGCCGCACGACCTGGAGATCAGCGCCAAGCAGACCGCGCAGCTCCAGGAGTCGGATGTGGCTCTTTATCTGAAGAACCTCCAGCCTTCCGTCGACGACGCGGTCGCCCAGTCGGAGATCAAGACGAAGATCGACGCGGCGACCCTCACCAGCCTGGAGAAGCACGGCAACGAGGTCGGCGGCCACGCGGCCGAGCACGACGACCACGAGGGCGAGGAAGGCTCCGGCGAGGACCCGCACATCTGGCTCGACCCCGTGAAGTACGCCGAGGTCGCCGAGGGTGTGGGCAAGGCCTTCGAGAAGGCCGACCCGGACAACGCGGCGGACTACAAGAAGAACACCGCCGCCCTGGTGAAGAAGCTGGACGGCCTCAACACTCAGTTCGAGGACGGCCTCAAGAACACGAGGACGAAGGTCTTCATCACCACGCACGCCGCCTTCGGCTATCTCGCCGAGCGCTACGGCCTCACCGAGGAGGCCATCAACGGCCTGGACCCGGAGAGCGAGCCCAGCGCCAACCGCGTCAAGGACCTTGAGAAGATGGCCAAGGCCGACGGCGTCTCCACGGTCTTCTACGAGACCCTCGTCAGCGACAAGACCGCGAAGACCATCGCCGCGGACGCGGACCTCAAGACCGATGTGCTCGACCCGATCGAGGGCATCACGGAGAAGTCCCGCGGTGACGACTACTTCCAGGTGATGGAGTCCAACCTCAAGGCGCTGCAGTCGGCACTGGGCGCGAAGTGACCAACCCCCGGAGGGTGGCGGTATGAAGGACGGCGGCACGAGGGACGAGCCCGGCGCATTGCCCGTCATATCCCTGCGCGGTGTGACGGCCGAGCTCGGCTCACGCCCCGTCCTGCGCGGTATCGACCTCACCGTGAACCGCGGTGAGGTCGTCGCGCTGCTCGGCGCCAACGGCTCCGGCAAGTCGACGGCCGTCCGTACGGTCATCGGCCAAGTGCCGGTCACCAGCGGCGAGGTCGAACTGTTCGGCACCCCGCGGCGCCGCTTCCGCGACTGGTCGCGCGTGGGTTACGTACCGCAGCGCACGACCGCCGCCGGCGGGGTGCCCGCGACGGTGACCGAGGTGGTGTCCTCCGGGCGGCTGTCCCGTGCCCGCTTCGGTGTCCTGCGCAGGGCCGACCGCGAGGCGGTCCAGCGGGCCATCGCCCTGGTGGGCCTCGCGGACCGTGCCAAGGACTCGGTGAACGCGCTGTCCGGCGGCCAGCACCAGCGCGTACTCATCGCCCGTGCCCTCGCCGCCGGGCCCGAGCTGCTGATCATGGACGAGCCGATGGCGGGTGTGGACCTGGCCAGCCAGGAGGTGCTCGCGGAGACCCTGCGCGAGCAGGTCGCCCTGGGCGCCTCGGTCCTGCTCGTCCTGCACGAACTGGGCCCGCTGGAGCCGCTGATCAACCGCGCGGTCGTGCTGCGCGACGGCTGCGTCATGCACGACGGCCCGCCCCCGCAGGCGCTCGGCCAGCACGCGCTGCCCGGCCACGACCACGTACATCCCCACGCGGCTCACGACGCCGAACCGATCCGGACGGGACTGCTGAGCTGATCGCCATGAACCTCGAAATCCTCGATTACGCCTTCATGCAGCGGGCCCTGCTCGCCGCCGTCCTCGTCGGCATCACCGCGCCCGCCGTCGGCATCTACCTCGTACAGCGCCGCCAGGCCCTGCTGGGCGACGGCATCGGCCATGTCGCGATGACCGGCGTCGGCCTCGGCTTCCTGCTCTCCTGGTCCCCGGTGTGGATGGCCACGGCCGTCTCCGTGGTCGGCGCGATCCTGATGGAACTGATCCGCTGGTACGGGAAGACGCGCGGCGACATCGCGCTGGCGATGCTCTTCTACGGAGGCATGGCGGGCGGTGTGATGTTGATCAACCTCGCGCCCGGCGGCTCCAACGCCAACCTGACCTCGTATCTCTTCGGCTCGCTCTCCACGGTGTCGGAGGAGGACGTGACAGCGATCTGCCTGCTGGCCGCCTTTGTCGTCCTCGTGACGGTCGGGCTGCGGCGGCAGCTGTTCGCGGTGAGCCAGGACGAGGAGTTCGCGCGGGTCACCGGGCTGCCGGTGCGCGCCCTGAACCTGCTCACGGCGATCACCGCGGCGGTCACCGTCACGGTCGCCATGCGGGTCGTCGGCCTGCTGCTGGTCTCCGCGCTGATGGTGGTGCCGGTGGCCGCCGCGCAGCAGCTCAGCCGCAGTTTCGCCGCCACGTTCGCGATCTCCGTGGCCATCGGCGTCAGCGTGACGATCGGCGGCACGGCGACCTCGTACTACCAGGACGTGCCGCCCGGCGCGACGATCGTCCTGCTGACCATCGGCATGTTCATCCTGCTCACGGTGCTGGCGACACCACTGGCCCGGCGCAGGGTGCGGGCCGCCGCGCAGGCCGCGGCCCAGGAGGCCGGCGATCCGGCGGAGTGCGCGATTCCGGCCACGCGCACACCCACCGGAAAGGTCGGCGTCTGACTGGGCCCTGTCCGGGCTGGCACAATGGCCCGGCAAGCCGCAGACGTTTGGAGGCAACGGTGACGACCGCTGGACCGCCCGTTCGGGGCCGTTCCACCCGGCAGCGTGCCGCCGTGGCGGCGGCGCTCGACGAGGTGGACGAGTTCCGCAGCGCCCAGGACCTGCACGACATGCTCAAGCACAAGGGCGACTCCGTCGGGCTGACCACGGTGTACCGCACGCTGCAGTCCCTTGCCGACGCCGGCGAGGTCGATGTCCTGCGCACGTCGGACGGCGAGTCCGTGTACCGCCGCTGTGCGAGCGGGGACCACCATCACCACCTGGTGTGCCGGGTGTGCGGCAAGGCTGTCGAGGTGGAGGGGCCTGCCGTGGAGAAGTGGGCCGAGGCGATCGCGGCGGAGCACGGCTATGTGAGCGTGGCCCATACGGTGGAGATCTTCGGCACCTGCGCGGAGTGCGCTGCGCGCGGCCAGGGGTAGGAACCTGAGGCTCACTCCCGGGTGCGGCCCGGTGGGGGCTTGTCGCGCAGTTCCCCGCGCCCCTTAAAAGATTGCGCAGTTCCCCGCGCCCCTAAAACCTGGGGGCGCGGCGGCGTTTTCAGGGGCGCGGGGAACTGCGCAGTCTTTTGTCTTTTAGGGGCGCGGGGAACTGCGCGAGCAACCCCCACCGGGCCGCACCTTCAATAAATCGCTCAGGCCGCTCAGGCCCCTTCGGGGCGGCCCCGCATGCCCTCTTCCATCGCCAGCAGGTCCTCGTTGGGGACGGCACCCCCGAAGCGGCGGTCCCGCGACGCGTACTCCACGCACGCACGCCACAAGTCACGCCGGTCGAAGTCGGGCCACAGGACGTCCTGGAAGACCATCTCGGCGTAACTGGACTGCCAGATCAGGTAGTTGGAGGTGCGCTGCTCGCCGCTGGGGCGCAGGAACAGGTCGACGTCCGGCATGTCCGGGTAGTACAGGTACTTCTGGATGGTTTTCTCGGTGACCTTGTCCGGGTCGAGCTTCCCAGCGGCGACATCCGCGGCCAACGCCTTCGCCGCGTCGGCGAGCTCCGCGCGACCGCCGTAGTTGACGCAGAAGTACAACGTCATCGCGTCGTTCTTCTGCGTCTGCTCCTGGGCGATCTGGAGCTCCTGGACGACGGACTTCCACAGCTTGGGCATGCGGCCGACCCAGCGGATCCGGATGCCGAGCTCGTCCATCTCGTCGCGGCGGCGCCGGATGACGTCCTTGTTGAAGTTCATCAGGAAGCGGACCTCCTCGGGCGACCGCTTCCAGTTCTCCGTCGAGAAGGCGTACAGCGAGAGGTTCTTGACGCCCAGCTCCAGGCAGCCCTTGAGGACGTCCATGACGACGCCCTCGCCGACCCGGTGCCCCTCGGTGCGCGGCAGCCCGCGCTCCTTGGCCCAGCGGCCGTTCCCGTCCATCACGCACGCCACGTGGTTCGGGATCAGCTCGCCGGGCAGCTTGGGCGAGCGGGCGCCGGACGGGTGCGGCTCCGGCGTCTTGTACTCGCGGCGCTGGCGCCCCAGGATCCCGCGTACCACCATGTGCTTCTCGTCTCCTCTTACGTGACGTGCCTACGGGTACTTCTCTGCTTGCCTATTTCTCCACGTACCGCAGCGAGCGCAGGCCGCGCTCCAGGTGCCAGTGCAGATAGGCCGACACCAGACCGCTGCCCTCCCGGACGTACCGCGACTCGCACGCGTCCGCGGTCGCCCAGTCCCCCGTCAGCAGCGCGCCGAGCAGTTCGAGGGCCCCCGCCGAGGGTACGACGCTGCCGGGCACCCGGCAGTCGACGCAGACGGAACCTCCCGCGGCGACCGAGAAGAACCGATTCGGTCCCGGCATTCCGCACTTCGCGCAGTCGTTGAAGCTGGGCGCGTAGCCGTTGACGGCGAGGGAGCGCAGCAGGAAGGCGTCGAGGATGAGGTGCGGCTCGTGCTCGCCCTGCGCGAGCGTCCGCAGGCCGCCCACCAGCAGCAGATACTGCTGCACGGCCGGCTCGCCCTCGTGGTCGGTGAACCGCTCGGCGGTCTCCAGCATGGCCGTCCCGGCGGTGTAGCGCGCGTAGTCGGCGACGATCCCGCCACCGTACGGAGCGATCGTCTCGCTCTGCGTGCACAGCGGCAGCCCGCGGCCGATCAGCTCGCTCCCGCGTGCGAAGAACTGCACGTCGACGTGGGAAAAGGGTTCGAGCCGCGCCCCGAACTTCGACTTGGTCCGCCGGACACCCCGCGCGACAGCCCGCACCCGCCCGTGACCGCGAGTGAGCAGCGTGATGATGCGGTCCGCTTCACCCAGCTTCTGGGTGCGCAGGACGACGCCGTCGTCGCGGAACAGGCTCATGGGCCCATTCTCGCGTACGGAGTCAGCGGGTGTGGTCGGGGTGGCTGATCGCGTGCCAGGGCGCCAGGTTCCAGGGGCTGGCCCGGTTCGCGGGGTCGAGCAGGGACTTCAGATGGGCGTCCGAGACGGCCTGCGGGGCGGGTGCGTCCGGGGTGCCCACCAGATTGTCCCGCCAGACCATCCTGCCCAGCAGGTAGTGCTCGGCGTACTCGTTCCAGGAGGCGTACGACCTCACCACCGCCGGCACGATGTTCTTCAGCGCGGTCCAGGCCTCGGCCTCGCCGAGCATCCCGCACGCGAAGCCCCGGCGGGTGATGTCGACGTACAGACCCGCGTCCCACGCCAGGGGCTCGACGCCGAGCCGCAGCCGGGCGCCGGCGCGGTAGCCGGTCCGGGCGAGGCCGTCGAGCCGGCCGGCCAGTTCGTCACGCGAGGTGATCTCCCACTGGTCGGCCAGCCAGCGCCGGGCCTTGTCGTCGTCGATGCGGGTGAACGGGTACAGGGTCGTCCGCGAGGCGTCCCGGTCACGGTTCACCGGCGCGCTGAGCGACACCATCCACAGCTGGTGCATGGTGAGCGGAACGGGGTACTTGCGCGCGGCCTTCCGCCTGCGACGTTTCCATATCCATATCGCCATGGCGCAGCACCCTATGACAGGCCCCTCCGGGCGTTTCAGGGGACCTCGCCGCGGCTGCGTGCGTTGGCGTACGCGGTGGCCGCGCTGAGACGTTCCGCCGCGGTGGCTCCCCGGACGGTGTCCGGTGCGCAGTCCCACTCCTTGCCGCCGCCGTACGGTCTGAGCTGTACGTAGGGTCCCTCGTGCCCCATCACGACCCCCACCCTTCCCGTCCTCGTGTCGACGACGTACGTCCCGACCTTCGGCTTCATCCCAGCACCGCCGCGAGCCGGGCCGCCGTCTCGACGGAACACCGCCCCAATTCGACGAGCGGACAAGGGGCCTCCCGCGCCAAACTTGCCGGGTCGATCCCCAGTGACGGCAACTTAATTCCTGCGGTTGCCAGTGCCGCGCGCAATTCCTTCACCGTTTCCTCCGCTTGTTCGACACACGCCGCCGAGTGCTGTGCGCCGTGGCCGATCCCGTCAGCCTTCACCGTGTTCCCCTTTCCAATTGGGTTTCACGCTTTTCATCTCCACGGTGACGCTTGCCGCTTAGACTTTGGAAGACCTCTACGCTCAGCAACGTCGGTGCAGTACACGGCAGTACAAGGGGGCTTGGCCATGGCCAATGGTTCGCGGCAGGCTGCTTGGGAGTTCTTCGGTACGGAGTTGAAGAGGCGCCGGGAGGATGCCGGGTTAACCCAGGCGGACTTGGGTCATCGCGTTTTTGTGTCGGGCGGCTACATCGGGCAATTCGAACAGGCCATTCGGAAACCACAGTTGGATGTGGCGAAGAGGATCGACGAGGTCCTACAAACCGACGGCTTTTTCGAGCGGACGTGGCGAAAGCTCATCGATGATCGGCGGTATGCGGAGTATTTCGCGGAGGTTGTGGAGCTGGAGCGGACGGCGACGAAGATCTCCACGTTCGCGCCGACGCTGGTGCCGGGCCTGTTGCAGACACCGGCATACACCCGCGCGGTGATGCTGGCGGGCAACCCGTTCGTCACCGACGAGTACATCAAGGAGAAGGTGGCAGCCCGCAGGGAGCGGGCGCAGCTGCTGGACGGCACTACAAAGCCCGAGTATTGGTCGATCCTGCATGAGCACGTCCTGAAGATCCCGGTCGGCGGCGCCGAGGTGATGGCCGAGCAACTCGACCACATCGCCCAACTGGTCCGCCGGCGGACAGTCCTGGTGCAGGTGCTGCCGTACTCAGTGGGGGCGTACCCCCTCATGGGCCGCATGGTGCAGCTCATGGAGTTCGAGGACGCGCCGCCAACTGCCTATACAGAAGCGGTGTATTCAGGGAACCTGCTGGACGACCCGGCCCTGGTTAAGCGGGTGCAGGGGACATACGATCTGCTCAGGGCCGCCGCGCTGCCGCCGGAGGCGTCCCAGGCCCTGATCGAATCGGCGGCGGAGGACCACAGACGATGCGCGAGTACGACCTGAGCAACACCTGCTGGCGCAAGAGCAGTTACAGCGACGGCAACGGGGGCAGCTGCGTCGAGGTCGCCTACGACTTCATAGGCGCCGCCCGCTGGCGCAAGAGCACCTACAGCGACGACAACGGCGGCGAATGCCTCGAAGTCGCCGACGGAGTCCCCGGTGTCGTGCCCGTCCGGGACAGCAAAGTCGCGGACGGGCCTGTCCTGCTGGTCGGCGCCACGGCCTGGGCGCACTTCATCGGAACCGTCGCGGTGTGACGCGTACCGCCCGAAGAGCGGGCGGACGGTCCATGTTCCTGTACGGAGACGGGTCGCCGGAGCAGCGCGGGACACGTCAGCCGACCTTGCGCAACTCCCCGTCATCAAAGACCGCAACCATGACGAGGCTGCCCCCCAACGCCTCGACGTACCGGGCCATGACGTCCGTCCCGGACACCTGACCGCTCTCGATCTGCGAGATCCGCCCCTTGCTCACGCCCATACGCTCGGCCACTTGGGCCTGGGTGAACCCGCGTTCCTGCCGCATATCGACCAGTCGCCAGGCCCGGGCCTCGGCGAGCATCCGCTGGGCGCCCTCCAAGAACGCGTCCCGACCGCCCGACAGTTCCTCCGCCCGCTCGCGATGTCCGCCGGCCGACCACCTGACGTGTCCGCTCACTTCTCCGACTCCTTCTTTCGGTCAGCCACATATTCCAGTTACCGGACTTGTCCCCAGCCACCAGCAGGATCGCGGAGCGCCACGGGTCGAAGACGAAGAGGATGCGCACCTCACTCCGCCCCGCCGAACCAGGACGTAATTCCTTGAGATTGTGCAGGGCCGACCCCTTGATCCGATCGACCAACGGCCTACCCTCGGCGGGTCCGTGACAGGCGAGGACCCAGATCCCCTGGTTGACGAGGACATACGAGTCCGGGTCGGCCTTCTCAAGGTCGTTCAGCCACTGATCCACCTCGCCGGTCAGATAGACGTCCCACTGCTCTTCCACTTCAACCCTTTCGCAAGTTTAGCATTTACTAAACTTGATGAAGAGGGAGCTGCAAGCGGAACTCCGAGAGTTCACCCGTCCGAGCCAGTTCGATCGGGCGTGAGCAGCGCTTCGCCCCGCCAGAACCTGGCGGGGCGGGACAGCGCCGGGCACGTGCCGGTGTCGCCGTCGCGGCCCCCTCCCCCGCGTGGGGCCGCGTGTCTGCCGGACAGGGACTGCCCGGCGCTGTCACCACCCAGCGTGCGGGGTGGGCGAGTGCGGAGCAACGCTTTCGAATCTCGTCTAAAAGCGCAGGCGCGCCGACCGTGCGGAGCGTGGTGACATGGCGGTGGGACCAGGTGGCGCGGGGAGGGATCTGTGGCGGAGTCGAGGGTTCGGCTGGGGCGGGTCGACCAACTGAAGGTCGAGGTCGCGTACCGGCCGGGTACGACGGTCGTCTCCCTGCTGGTCGATGCCTTGGGTGGCCGTCCGCAGGGGGTGCTCCCGCAGGTACGGCGAACCGTCCGCGCCGGACTGCCGCGGGAGGCAGCCCAGTTGCTGTCCCCGCTGTTCGTACCCGGGGTGTCGCCCATACCGGACTGGCTGTCGATGGACACGGCAGGCTCGGACCAGGAGATCCGCGAAGCGCTGGCGCGGATGCGTGACCTGTCGGCCGACACCGTGCTGGAGGGGATCGACTTCACGTTCGACGGACGGATACCGGCCCGGTGGGAGCCGGCGCTGCGCGACCCCCGTCGACTCGCGGCGACCTTCGCGGAGGCGCTGGACGCCGTCCGGACGACGTGCGCCCCGGCGCTGAGGCGGACGCGGGCCGTCTACGAGCGGGAGGCCGAACGCGTCGGAACCGCCTCGGTGACGGGGCAGATCGGAATAGTCCTGTCCCAGCTCAACGCGCTGTGGAGGCTGGACGGCGACGATCTCGTCTACAACGGCGGCCGGATCGGCGACCATGTCCTCGGCGACCGGCGCTTCCTCCTGGTCCCCCTGCTGTCCGGCACCAACGCCTCCATCTTCAGCCTCGACACCCCGGACAGCGTCTCGCTCGGCTACCCGGCCCGAGGCCTGGCGCTCGCCTGGAACGGGCAGGAGCCCCCGGCGGAGTCCCACGACGCGCTGAGCCACGTCACCGGCCGGGTCCGAGCAAGGATCCTCCGCTACCTCACCCACCGCCCAACCGTGAGCGAAACGGCCGCCCACCTCAACTGCGCCCCCGCAACCGTCACTTACCACTGCCACCAACTGGAGGACGCCGGCCTCCTCGTCCGAGAACGCCGAGGCCAATCCGTCAGAATGACCCTCACCCCACGCGGCGAGGCGCTCGTCGAGCTCCTGACCTAGCAGGACTCCGTGACCGCTGGGGACCGCCGCCGCGGCCGCCGGCCGCTCGGCGCGGGCCGCATTTATTCGGTTGCCGCTCTCCGTGTCCGCGCCTCACCATGGGCGGGAAACCGGGAGCTGCCCGGTGCTCCACGAGAGGAGGCGCGACGTGACCACGACTGTCGTCGGCCTGTCCGCAGACCGCCTCTCTCTCGACTCATGGAGCACCTCCAGCGATGTCTCACGACGATCTCTCGCAGCACCTTCAGCACTCTCAGAACTCTCCTCAGCACCCGGTATTTCCTGACGGCTTCGGCTCCGATCCCCACCGCCGCGTCCCGCCGCCGGACGATCCGGGCGACGGCGGCATCGACGACCGGTTCGTCTTCGAATTCCGTGCTTACGACGACCTTGAGGACGGCCAGCGCTGGTCGACCTGGCTCAGCGTCGAACCCCTCAGCCGGGGCCCCGAGCCGCTCCCGGACTGGGTGGTGACCTCGCAGGGCGCGATCGACACCGAGCTCGGTGTTCTCAAGACCGGCAAGGAGGCCGACGTCCATCTCGTCGAGCGCGCCGACCCGCTCGACCCCGCCGCCGGTGTGGTCATGGCGGCCAAGCGGTACCGCTCTCCCGAACACCGGAGCTTCCACCGCTCCGCGTCCTACACCGAGGGCCGCTCGATGAAGCGCTCACGCGACGAGCGGGCCATCAAGCGGAAGAGCACCTTCGGCCGACAGGTCGCGGCCGGCGAGTGGGCCGTGTCCGAGTGGGGTGCGCTGGTGCGGCTCTGGGAGCTCGGGCTGCCGGTTCCCTACCCGGTCCAGATCGACGGCACCGAGATCCTGATGGAGTGGATCACCGTCGTCGACGAGGACGGCGCCGTCCGGACCGCGCCCCGGCTCGCCCAGACCCGGCCCTCACCCGAGCTGCTGGCGTCGTACTTCGAGCAGCTCACCGACGCGCTCGCGACAATGGTGCAGAACGGCGTCGTACACGGCGACCTCTCCGCGTACAACATCCTGGCCGCGGGCGAGCGGCTGGTCGTCATCGACCTTCCGCAGATCGTCGACCTGGTCGGCAACCTCAACGGGATGACCTTCCTCCAGCGCGACTGCGCCAACATCTGCGGCTGGTTCCGCTCGCGCGGCCTCGACGTCGACGAGCACGCGCTGTTCGCGGAGCTGATGGCACACGCCTTCTGAACCGGCCGTTCGTGTCGGCCGACCAACCGGCCGGCCGACACGACGGAGTGCGAGCCGACGGACGGGGTCCCCTAGCTCAGCACGACGCGGCGCACCATGCGGCGAACCTCTTGAAGGAGACCGTGGCGCTGATGCCCCAGATTCCGTCGAACGGGCCGGGATAGCCGTACTCCGCGGCCAGGAAACGCAGCAACGCCCTGTCGGTGTTGACTCCAGGGATCCCGTCGATCGGGCCGGGGTACCCCCAGTCCGCCTGAAGGAAGCGCTGCATCGCCTTCCAACTGTCGGGGCCCAACTGGCCGTTGAGCGGGCCGGGGTAGCCCCAGTTGTCCATCAGCCAGCACTGGACGTTCCTGGCCTCCCCCGTGGACAGACCGTGGTTGTCCACGGCGAGCGGGCTGACGGCCTCGGCGCTCGCCGCCGCCTCCGTGGTCGGATTCGTGGTCGAATTCGTGGCCACCCCGGTCGCCGCGAAACCACTGCTCGCCCCCGCGAGACTGCCGACCAGGATCCCGGCAACCGCGGTGGCGCTCACTAACGTTCTCGCCAAAGTCCGCATGTGTTTCCCCCTTCTCGGATTTCCGACTGGAACCAACTCATGTTCCCGGACCCCACCGTCGCTGTCATGCTCATACGAACCTGCTGACACAACGCAGGTCAGAAAGCGTGGAAGCTCAGGGCGGCGACGAGTTGCACCCCCGCGGCCGTCAGGAGCGCGGCCGGCAGCGAGTGCGTCGCCAGCGGGCCTGCGACGGCCGCGCCCAGCGCGAAGCCGGTGATCTTGAGGCTGGCACCCGTCGTGAAGACCTGGCTGCGCAGGCGTTCCGGTGACTCCCGGTGCCGGATCGCCAACAAGGCGGCGAGTTGCGGGCCTTCACCCACGCCCGCCGTCAGCGCCGCCGCGATGACCAGCACCGGGTGGCCCGTCGCGGACAGCGCGAGCGCGGCCGCCAGGAGCAGCGTGCTGCCCCAGATGACCGTGTCCGGCGCGATGGCGCGGGGACGCCGTGCGAGTACGGCGTTGGCGGCGAGCGCCGAGACCGCCGTGCAGGACAGGAACAGCGTGCCGTCGGCGGCCGAACCGAAGGTCCGCTCCCCGAGGAGCGGGGTGCAGGTGATCAGCATGCCCAGGCCCGTGCAGGAGACGACCGAGGCGAGGGTGGCCCGGGCCAGCGGTCGGGTGCGGGTGATACAGCGGATCCCGGCGACGAGGTCGGCGGGCACGGACCCGGACTCGGACTCGGACGCAGACCCGGACGGCGGGGTCTTGCCCCGGTCCAGGCCTCGGCCCGTCGGCAGGGTCCACGCCGCAGGCACAGCCAAGGCAATCAGCGCCACCGAAGCCACCACAGCAGCCGATGCCCCGAGGAGATGCGCGAGCACTCCCGCAAGCGCCGGACCGACCAGACTCGCCAGACTGAACGTCATCGCGTCGAGCGCGTTGGCGCGCGGCAGCCGCTCGCGGGGCACGACCCTGGGGAGCTGGGCGGTCCAGCCGCCGGAGAGCGCCGGCCCCAGCAGTCCCGTGAACACGGCGATCAGGACCGTGAGTTCGAAGGGAAGGCGGCCGAGGCTCAGGAGGATCGCCATCAGGCCCGTCCCGTAGAGGGCGAGGGCCCCGGCCAGCAGGCGACCAGGCCTCGGGGACCTGTCGAGGAGCGCGCCGAGCAGCGGGCCGCCGACCGCCGCCGAGACCGTGATGCCCGCCAGCAGCGCCGATGCCTCCCTGGCCGACCCTCCGACCGCGTAGCCCGCGAGCAGCAGCGCGGGACCGGACATCTCGTCCCCCGCACGCGCCGCTGCCGCCCCGGCGAGGAAGGACCCCATCGCGTAACGCCTCTTCATCGGGACGACGTTACGTACGTAACTCAAACATGCGCAATATGCGTTACATTCGACCCATGGCAGCCCTCCCCGACGACTGGTCGACGCGACACTCCGTCCTGGCCAACGCCCGGCGCACCGCAGCCCTGATGAACGCCCTGTCCGGTACGGACGACCGGGAGCCCCAGCCCGGACAAGTCGCCGAAGTGCTGCGGGAGTACGGCGAGTCGGAGCCCGTCGAGCTCGCCCCGGACGACGTCGTACGGATGCGTGCGGCCGCTCTCCTCCTCCGTGAGGTCTTCGCCGCCGAGGACGTCGACGCCGTCGCGGCCGCCCTCAACCGCCTGCTGGCGGAACAGACCGGACCGCTGCGGCTCACCTCGCACGGCGGCGGTACTCCGTGGCACCCCCACCTCGACAGCCACGACGATGCCCCGTGGGACGAGTGGTTCCTGACCTCGTCCTGCCTGGCGCTGACGGTCCTCCTCTGGGACCACCAGCGCCCGCCCGGCGGCCTCTGCGACTCCCCGGCCTGCCGGAACGTCTACATCACCTCGGGCCCGGGCCCGGCCCGCCGCTACTGCTCCCGCCGCTGCGCCACCCGCGAACGTGTCGCGGCCCACCGCCGGGGACAGCGGACGACGGAGACCGGTTCCGGCAACTCGTAGTGCGGGTACTGGCACTCCTCAGTTGGTGCTCCTCAGTCGCCGACCGGGAAGTACTGCCGAGGCGTGACCCCCACGATCCGCCGGAACGCCGCCACGAACGAGCTGGCGGAGGCGTAGCCCACCCGCCGGGCCACCGCCTCCGTCGTCAGCCCCTCGGCGAGGAGCGGCATCGCGATCTGCATGCGCAGGCGTTCGCGCCACTGGCCGAAGGCGAGGCCGGTCTCGGCGACGAAGAGCCGGGCCAGCGTACGGGCGCTCGCGCCGGCCTCCCTGCCCCAGGCCTCCAACGCGCGTCCGTCGTCCGGGTGTTGGGCCAGCGCCCGGGCCACCGCCCGCGTCCGGGGATCCCGGGGCTCGGTCACGGACACGCTCGTCACCGGTACGGGACGCAGTACGTCGAGGAGTACGGCCTCGGCCCGCGACCGGGCGTCCGGGGCGAGGTCGGTGCGTACGAGGTGGTCGACGAGGGCCCGGAGCAGCGGGTCCACTCCCACCACCGTGGGCTCGGTCCACGTGATCTCCGGACACGCGGCCGGGTTCACGTACGGACTCCGCATGACGGCGTCGCCCTCCGCCTCCGTCGTATGGGCCAGCCCGGCGGGGATCCACAGCGCCAGCGACGGCGGCAGCAGCCAGGCGCCGCGCTCGCTGGTCACCCGCAGCAACCCCTTTGCCGCCCAGGCGAGTTGGTGGAACGTGTGCCAGTGCCGGCCGAACCCGCTGCCCCTCGGCATCGCGAAGTGCCCGATGAAGATCCCGGTGGCGGCCGGCTGTCCGACCGACCGGCCCACCAGCCGTCCGTCCGGCTGTCCGTCTGGCGACATGAAACGGCAGCGTAGCCCGTGTCGGACACCGCCGCCCCGCTCGTACCGTCGCCTCATGCCGATGAACCGAGCACACCGCAGACTGTGCAGCTCCGAGAAGTGGGCCCTGACGACCAGGGACCACATCCTCCCCTGGGCCTTGGCGGACGTACCCCTCGGCGACGACGTACTGGAGATCGGTCCGGGCTACGGCGCGAATCTGCGCGTACTGATCGAACAGGTCCCCCGTGTCACGGCCGTCGAGATCGACGAGAGCACGGCCGCCCTGCTGGAGGGGAAGTGGGGCGACCGGGCCACGATCCTGCACGCCGACGGAGCCGCGATGCCGCTGCCGGACGAGAGCTTCTCCTCCGTCGTGTGCTTCGTGATGCTCCACCACGTGCCGACGGCCGCCCAGCAGGACCGGATCTTCGCGGAGGCGCTCCGCGTGCTGCGCCCCGGCGGTGTCTTCGCCGGGTGCGACAGCCAGCCGAGCCTCCGGTTCCGGCTGCTGCACTTCCGGGACACGATGAACACGGTGGACCCGGCCGGACTCCCGGACCGGCTCGCCAAGGCGGGCTTCGCGGACGTGTCGGTGGACCGGCACCCCGACTCCGGTGCCGTCCGTTTCCGCGCCACCCGCCCATGAAGCCGAAGCCTCAGCGGCCCGCCCGGCCGTAGTGCCGGGCCACCGCGTGGAAGGCCTCCTTCGGCTCCCAGTGCCAGTCCGAACTCGGGTCGTCGGGGCGGTCCTTGACGGGCTTGACGATGGCGTACGAGGCCATGTCCAGGTCGTAGAGCGGCTTGTCGGGGCGGTGCGGAGAGTCGGCGGTGACGAACTCGAACGTCATCGCCGCGTGCAGGTTCATCGACTCGAAGACGTCGAGGAGATCGGTGAGGTACGCGGCCTGTACGCGCTCGCTGCGCACCACGTTCCCCTTGATCTCCGGCGGCGTCTTGCCGTAGTCGACGATGCTCCAGCCCATCCCGCCCTGTTCCGGGGCGCCGACGAACGTACAGGTGCCGAACTCGGTGATGGCGAGCGGCTTGCCCCAGCGCAGGAACTTCCTCAACTCACGTACGTAGTCGGCTCGTTGCGGGAAGTACGAGTAGTAGTCGATCCCCACGACGTCGAAGAGGTTCCAGTCGACGTTCTCGAAGGTCGGGTCCTGCATGGCGGCGTAACTGAGCCTGCCGCGGAACACGGAACGCCCGACCGCCGCCGCCTTCGCGGTGAACGCGGCCAGCCGCTTCTGCAGCTTCGCCAGATCGAAGTTGCCCTTCTGCAGGTTGTCGATCCGCTCGAAGACGTCGGCCCCCGGCACGATCCCCGGCACGAACAGCCAGAACTCGCAGCCCACGGCGAGGGTGACCCGGGCGCCCTGCTTCCGCAGCCGTTCGCCGTGCCGGCCCGTCTCCGCCAGGTGTTCCAGAATCTCCCGCTCCGGCACGTCACCCAGCGTCGGCTGGAGCCAGACGTGCAGCCCGCGCCCAGCGACCTCGCTCGCCGTGGCGTTCAGCCGCTCGACCCCGTCCCCGGTGACCTCGACGGTGTCGGCGTGCAGGTCGTCCGCGATCGCCCGGACGTCGCCGCGCATCCTCCGCGCGCTCCACACCGTCCCCGGGGTCTCCCCGGCCCCGACGGTGTAGACGACGCCTCGGTGCGTGAGCCCGCGCGAGCTGCCGCCGGCCGCGGCTCGCGGCGACGGAGAGGGCGACCGGGACGGGGGCGTCGATGCCGAGGCGCCGGCGGCAGGCAGCACCGCCGCCGCTCCGACCCCCATGACCGCCGCTGCCGCCATGAACCGCGCCCTGCTGATCCCTGTGCTCTCGGCCTTGCCGTACCCCGTGTTCTCCATGCCGCCAGTCTGTTGAGCCGGGGCATTTCCGGCTGTCGGCCGATGGTCTACGGCGCCCATACCAAGGGATGAGCGTCCGCAGACGGAAGTGGCCGGGAGCTGTGCGCCGACCATGAATTCCTGAGCGTTCACCATGTCATTAACGAAATTGTTGACACTTTTCTCGCGGCCGAATTACGTTCGCAAGCACAAGATCCGTGGACGTGACCTCCGTGGACGTGGCAGTGGACGTGGGAGAGACATCGTGAAGCACAGGGCAGTGAAGCGCAGGAGTGTCGTCTTGGGGATCGGCGCGACCGCGGGCGTCGCGGCGGCCGGCGGCTTCGCCCTGAGTGCGCAGGCGTCCGGGGAGTCCGAGTCCGGAACGAAGGCGTCGGGCGCGTCGGGTGCACTCGCCTTCGACAAGGACGCCTACACGGAACTGACGACGACGATCACGGACGCCGCCGGTGACGAGCACGAGGTGAAGTACCACTTCTACAAGGCCATCACGTACGTCACGAAGCCGGTCGACGAGAAGTACCAGAGCCTGAACGTCAGCGTTCCGGTCGAGATAGACGGCAAGGCGGTGGACGCCACCGGCGCCCCGATCCTCCTCGCCAACTCCGTGGGCGGTTACATGCCGTCGTCCGTCGCGGAGGCCACCGGCGTGGGCGGCGGCGAGATGACCGGCGGCCCCGGCGGCGGCACGACGGGCGGCGCGAGCGCCAGTGCCACACCCAGTACGTCCGCCTCCGCGTCCGCGTCCACCGGCACCGGCTCGGGCTCGGGCTCGGGCTCGGGCGGCGTGCAGTCCGGCGGCAACGCGATGGTGGACGCCCAGGGCGAGATGGTCAACCTCGGCAAGCTGGCCCTGGTGACGGGGTACGTCGTCGTGGAGCCGGGCGCCCGCGGCCGCACCCTCGTCGACTCGGACGGCACGTACTACGGCACCGCCCCGGCCGCCATCGTCGACTTGAAGGCCGCGGTCAGGTACGTACGCGCCAACAAGGGCCGCATCCCCGGCAACACCGACCGGATCGTCTCCTCCGGGACCAGCGCGGGCGGCGCCCTGTCCGCCCTGCTCGGCGCGTCCGGCGACAGCCCGCTCTACGACAAGTACCTCAAGGAGCTGGGCGCGGCCGACGCGAGCGACGCCATCTTCGCCAGCGGCGACTGGTGCCCGATCACGGACCTGGAACACGCCGACATGGCGTACGAGTGGAACTGGGGCGCCAACAAGCTGAGTTCGGGCTCGCTGGTCGACCGGACCGTGTCCAGGGAACTGAGCACCGCGTTCGCCGACTACCAGGCGTCCCTCAAGCTGAGGGCGAAGGGCTTCGGTACCGTCACGGCCCGCAACCTCGACGAGTACCTGGTGAAGACGTATCTGGAGCCGTCGGCCACCAAGTACCTCGCCGCCCTGTCCGACTCCGACCGGGCGACCTACCTGGCCGCGAACACCTTCATCACCTGGTCCGGCGGCCGGGCGGCCTTCTCCTGGGCCGACTTCCTCACCCACGTGGGCGCCCGGAAGAAGGACACCCCGGCGTTCGATGCCTTCGACCTCTCCTCGGGCGAGAACAACCTGTTCGGTACGGGGAGCACCAAGGCCCGCCACTTCACGCTCTACAGCCTGCGCCACGAGGGCAGCGCCAGCGCGCGGCTCGACAGTGACCTGCCCGCGAAGATCGACCTGATGAACCCAATGCACTTCATCGAGAAGCGCAACCCGGCCCGGTCGAAGCACTGGTGGATCCGGGTCGGCACCAAGGACAGCGACACCTCGCTGACCGTCGTCGGCAACCTCGCCCTGAGCCTGGAGAACCTGGGCGACGACGTCGACGCCTTCATGTACTGGGACGGCGCGCACGGCTCCAACGAGGACCCGGCCGACTTCATGGCCTGGATAGCCAAGGTGACGGGCTATAAGCAGCGCTCGGCGAAGTAGCGCCCCCGTCCCCCCGCCCCACCCTCAGAGCTGCGGGGCCCGTTCCCGTCATGAACCGGGCCCCGCTCCCTCCTCGAACCGACGTACGTACGTCCGCTGCCACGGCGTCTCCACGGCGTGGCGGTCGTAGTTACGTCGTACGAACTCCACGGCCTCCTCGGGCGGTACGCCGTCCAGGACCGCGAGGCAGGCCAGTGCCGTGCCGGTCCGTCCGCGACCGCCCCCGCAGGCGATCTCGACGCGCTCGCCGGAGTCCGCGGCCCGCCCCCAGGTCGCCGTGAGGATCTTCCGCGCGTCCGCCCGGTCCCGGGGCAGCCAGAAGTCCGGCCACTTCAACCACCGTGTGTCCCAAGGGACTTCGGGCGGCCGCCTGCCGAGGAGATAGAGGCCGTACGTCGGCGGGACCGCCGAGGGGCCGAGTCCGTGCCGCAGCCCCCGGCCCCGCACCAGCCGCCCGGACGGCAGCTGCAGGACACCGGCCGTCCCCTCGTCCCAGCCCTCGCTCATCCGACCCCCCGTGACTCCTGCGCGGCCCTGGCCTCGATACCGCGGAAATGGTCCGCCATCGCCTTCTGCGCCCCCTCCACGTCTCCCGCTCTCAGGGCGATGACGATGTCACGATGGCGGCGGACGGTCACCTCTGGCGTCGGATCGTCCGTCCAGCCCCGCACACCCGCGACCCGGCGGAACACGGTCCAGAAGGCGCCCAACAGCTGCGGCACCAGGGCGTTTCCGAGTGACGCGTACAGCAACTCGTGGAATTCCCGGTCGAGTTCGGGGAACGGACGGCCCGCCCCGCCCGCCTCCTCCATCCGTTCCACCACGGCCTCCAGCCGCGCCAGCTCCGCGTCCGAGAGCCTGCCCGCGACCCGCCGGACGAGCCCCTCCTCCAGGACCTCCCTGACCTGGAGTATCTCGGCCAACGCGCCTGTGTCGTCGCCCTGTTGGGCCAGGGTGCGGAAGGTCAGCCCGTCCACGAGCGGGGTCAGTGACGCCTCGCCCACGTAGGTGCCGTAGCCGTGTCTGATCTCCACGATGTCGAGGGCCTGGAGTGCCTTGAGGGCCTCGCGGACGGAGTTGCGGCTGACGCCGAGGGACTCCATCAGTTCGGCCTCGGTGGGCAGGGGCGCGCCGGCCCGGAGTCTGCGGTCGAGGATCAGCTGCATGACCTCGTGCTGGATCTGGCTGCTCACTCGCGGCTCACGGACCGAGCGCCGGGGGAACGAGTTCCTGGGGTTCCGGGGGCCCTCTTGGCTCGGGCTGTCGTTCCTGGAGTCGTCGGATACGCGCCGCTCAGACATGCGCCGCATCGTACGCGCGCAAGACATCCCACGTCCCACCTCCCGACAGGATCGGCTGTCAATCGGGGATTGACCGTCCGTCAACTCCGCGCGTTTCACGGCGCCATTGGTTGCACCTCTGGAAGAAACGGCATTCGTGCGCGCTCCCTTGACCACCCCCACGCGCCCTTTTATGGTCACGCTGCACCTATGACGTAGGACGTCGTATCTCCCACCCCTTGCTGGAGGAACCGTGCGCGACGCGACCCACGCACCGGCGCTCCACCGCCGGTCGTTCCTGAAGTACTCCGGCGCGCTGGGCGCCGCCGCCGCGATCAGCTCTACGCTCTCCGCCTGCTCGTCGGGACCGGAGTCCACGAACGAGACGGGAGGCGGCGGCGAGGGCGCCGACCGGACGCTCACCGCGGTCATCGGCTACGGCAACGACCAGAGCTGGGACCCGCTGATGACGGCCTCGGCCTTCGCGATGGCCGGCAACCACCACATCTACGAGGGGCTGCTGGACACCGACCCGATCAGCCGCGAGCCGTACGCGGCGCTCGCGACGGCGATTCCGGCGGATCTCCAGGCGACGACGTGGAAGTTCACGCTGCGCGAGGGCGCGAAGTGGCACGACGGGCAGCCCGTCACCGCCGACGACGTGGTCTTCACCTATGAGCGCGTACTGGACCCGAAGACGACGACCCTCGCCAAGAACTTCTTCGCGTCCTGGCTGAAGGAGGTGAAGAAGGTCGACGAGAAGTCGGTGGAACTCGTTCTCAAGTTCCCCTTCCCCGACGGGGCCCAGCGGCTCACCCTCGCCAAGATCATGCCGAAGCACGTCTTCTCGAAGGCGGGCGCGCTGGACCAGGCCACGACCGGAAAGGCGGTCGGCTCCGGCCCGTACCGGCAGGCCGCCCACCACCCGAAGTCCAACACCACCTTCGAGGCGTTCGCGGACTACAACGGCCCGCGCAAGGCCGCGTTCAAGAAGATGAACTGGCTGACGATCGTGGACGCCGCGCCGCGCGTCGCGAAGATCTCGGGTTCGAGCGCGGGCGCACAGATCTCCGACAACATTCCGTACGCCAATATCTCCCAGCTCGAAAAGGGCGGCCTGAAGGTCGAGGGCGGGGCGGGGATGAACCACATCTTCCTCCTCTTCAACACCGCCCACAAACCCTTCGACGACGTACGGGTACGGCAGGCGCTGCACTGCGCCATCGACAAGGAGAAGATGATCCAGGCCGCGCTGCGCGGTCATGGAAAGGCCGCGTCGTCGTATCTCAACGAGGGAAATCCGACGTACCGGAAGGCGAAGACCGTTTACGACTACGACCCGGACAAGGCCAAGGCACTCCTGAAGGAGGCCGGCGTCAGCGGGCTCACGGTCACGCTGATGGCGGTCAACGTGAGCTGGATCGTGGACTGCCTGCCGACCATCAAGGCCTCCTGGGACGCGATCGGCGTCAAGACGACCCTCGAACCGCAGGAAACCGCCGCGCTGTTCACGAAGCTCGACCAGAAGAAGGATTTCCAGGTCGTGGCGGCCGCGTCGAATCCGAACCAGTTCGGGCTCGATGCGGATCTGATCATGCATTACAACTACGGGCCCGGGAACACCTGGATGCGGTATGCGCGCTGGGAGAACAACTCCGTGGCGAAGGATCTGTTCAAACGGATGGATCAGGCTACGCAGGAGCCGGACGTCGAGAAGAAGAAGTCGATGACTCAGGAGTACATCGACATTGTGGCGGAGAACGCTGTGATTTATCCGGTCGTTCACAATGAGCTGATCACTGCGTGGGACTCGAAGGACCTTTCGGGTATTCGGCCTCAGCCGTATCCGGGGATAAACGTACTCCAGGCGAAGTGGGTGTAGGGGTCGTTCGGAGGCTGCGGGCCGGTTGTGGCTGGTCGCGCAGTTCCCCGCGCCCCTGAATAGAACAGCCGCACTTGAGAGGTAAGGAGAGGACGCACCCGTGATCGCGATCGTCAGAATTGTTGGGCGGCGGATCGTGCTGCTCGTGCCGTTGATGCTCGGGATCATTTTGTTCGTGTTCGTTGTGATGCGGTTCTCGGACAGTGATCCGGCGTCCGCGTACTTCCAGGGCGCGAACCCGACCGAGCAGCAGCTGCACGATTTCAGGGAGCGCAACGGGCTGCTGGATCCGTTCCCGGTGCGGTACTTCGACTTCGTCGGGGACCTGATCCGGGGTGACATGGGAGTCAGCGCGCTGACGCGGGCGCCGGTCGTCGACCAGGTCACCACCGCGCTGCCGCTCACCATGCAGCTGACCTTCCTGGGCCTCGGCATCGCGGTCGTGCTCTCGCTGATCGGCGGGGTCACGGCGGCGATCTACCGGGACCGGTTCCCGGACCAGCTGATCCGGGTCGTCTCGCTGACCGGTGTCGCGGCGCCCGGATTCTGGCTGGCGCTGCTGATGATCCAGTACCTCGCGGTGGACCTGGGCTGGTTCCCGACCAGCGGATACGTCAATCCCGCGGACTCGTTCACCGGGTGGCTGAAGACGATGACGCTGCCCGCGCTGGCGCTGTCGCTGCCGGTCGCCGCGCAGCTCACCCGGATCGTCCGCACAGCGGTGGTGGAGGAGCTGGACAAGGACTACGTACGGACGGCGATCGGCAGCGGGCTGCCGCCGGTGGTCGTGGTCGGGCGGAACGTGCTGCGCAACGCCCTGATGAACCCGCTGACCGTTCTGGGTCTGCGGGTCGGCTATCTGCTCGGCGGTGCGGTCGTCATCGAGACGATCTTCAATCTGCCGGGGATGGGAAAGCTCATGATCGACGCCGTGAAGAACGGTGATCCGGCCGTCGTGCAGGGCGGTGTGCTCACGATCGCCTTCGGGTTCGTGGTCGTGAACCTCGTCATCGACATCCTCTATCTGCTGGTCAACCCGCGCCTGAGGAGTGCCGAAGCATGATGCTGATGTACCGGAAGCGGCTGGCGGAGAAGCTCTCCCTGCCCGGCATCCGCCTCAGGAGCTTCAAGCGCCTCCCCCTGATCTCACGGATCGCGGTCGTGGTCATCGGGATCGTCGTCCTCACGGCCCTGCTCGCCCCGCTGATCGCCCCGCACGACCCGCTCGACCAGGTGCCCCTGGTCGACAACGGCCACGGCGAGGGCGCCCCGTCGGGCGAGCACTGGATGGGGCAGGACAGTCTGGGCCGCGACATCCTCAGCAGGCTGATGTACGGGGCCCGTTGGTCCCTGGCGATCGGGCTCGGCGCGACCGGGCTCGCGCTCGTCGTGGGAGCACTGATCGGCGCGATCGCGGCGACCTCGCGCAAGGCGGTCGACGAGACGCTGATGCGCTGCCTCGACATCGTGATGGCCTTCCCGGGCATCGCGCTCGCGGCCGTCTTCGTCGCGGTGTTCGGCGGCAGCATCCCGATCCTCATCGGCGCGATCGCGTTCCTCTACATGCCGCCGATGGCACGGGTCGTACGGGCCAACGTGATGGACCAGTACGGCGAGGACTATGTGACGGCCGAGCGGGTGATAGGAGCGCGTACCCCGCACATCGTGTGGCGGCACGTGGCCATCAACTGTGCCGCTCCGGTCCTCGTGTTCTGCACCGTGCAGGTCGCCGAGGCGATCGTCTTCGAGGCGTCGCTGTCCTTCATCGGCGCGGGTGTGCGGCCGCCGGACCCGTCCTGGGGCAGTGTCATCGCGGACGGCAAGAACATGGTGCTGACCGGCGGCTGGTGGGCGACCGTCTTCCCGGGTCTGCTGATGCTGTTCACCGTGCTCTCGCTGAACATCCTCTCCGAGGGCGTCTCGGACGCGTGGGCCGCGCCGGTCGCGCGGGATGTCGAGGCGCGCGAGGAGGAGGACCGGATCGAGGCGCCCGAGCCCGGCAGCGGCAAGGTCCTCGAACTGCCGGGACTGACGGAGGCGGCCCAGCGGCTGCGCACCCGGGCACGCCCTCTCCCCGAGGGCCGGCCGGTGCTGAGCGTGGAGAACCTGGCCATCGGATTCGATGCCCGCCACGGGGGTGTGGACATCGTCGACGGCATCAGTTTCGACGTACAGCCCGGTGAAGTCCTGGGTCTGGTGGGCGAGTCGGGCTGCGGCAAGTCGCTGACCGCGCTCGCCGTGATGGGCCTGGAGCCGAAGGGCGCCCGGGTGCGCGGCCATGTGCGGTTCAACCAGCGGCAGTTGGTGGGCGAGCCGATGAGCGTACGCCGCAGACTGCTGGGCCACGAGATGGCGATGATCTACCAGGACGCCCTCTCCTCCCTGAACCCGGCGATGACAATCCGCGCCCAGCTCAAGCAGGTTGTGAGGAGAGGAGGCACCCGCACGGGCGCCGAACTCCTCGGACTGGTCGGCCTGGACCCGGAACGCACCCTGCGCAGCTACCCGCACGAACTGTCCGGCGGCCAGCGCCAGCGCGTACTCATCGCCATGGCCCTCTCCCGCGACCCCAAGCTGATCGTCGCCGACGAACCGACGACCGCCCTCGACGTCACCGTGCAGGCGCAGATCATAGAGCTGCTGCTGCGGCTGCGCGCCGAACTGGACTTCGCGCTGATCCTCGTCTCGCACGACCTGGCCCTCATCGCGGACGTCACCGACCGGGTGGTCGTGATGTACGGCGGCCAGATCGTGGAGTCGGGCGTGACGGCGGACCTCGTCGAGTTCCCCTCCCACCACTACACCCGCGGCCTCCTCGGCAGCGTCCTGTCCCTTGAGTCGGCGGCCGAGCGGATGACGCAGATCAAGGGCGTCGTACCGTCGCCCGCCGACTTCCCGGCGGGCTGCCGGTTCGCCGACCGCTGCCCGATGGTGACGGACGTGTGCCGTACGACGGCTCCGACGCTGGCGGGCCCGCCCCGCCGCCACGAGGTCGCCTGCCACCACCCGGCGATCGACCTGCCCATGCCCACGGCCTCGACCGGGCCGGCCGGATCGACGGGACTGACCGAATCAACCGAGCCGAGCGGACCGACCGGATCAGGTCCTGCCGAGGCGACGGAAGCGAGGCCGTGAGATGACCCGACGTGCCGATGGCCATGAAGTGAGCCGCCCCGAGAGCCCGCTCGTGGTGGTGTCCGACGCGCACGTCGTCCACAAGGCGCGCACCGGCGGCCTGTTCGCACGCGACCGGGTGTACGCCCTCACCGGCGCCGACCTCACCATCGCGCCCGGCGAGACGGTGGGCGTCGTCGGGGAGTCCGGCTGCGGTAAGTCGACGCTCGCCAAGGTCCTGGTGGGCGTGCAGAAACCGACGTCCGGCACGGTGTCCTTCCGGGGCAGCGACCTGTGGACGATGCCCCCGGCCGAACGGCGGGTCACGGTGGGCGCGGGCACAGGCATGATCTTCCAGGACCCGTCGACTGCCCTGAACCGCCGGCTGACGGTACGGCAGATCCTGCGCGACCCCCTCGACGTGCACAGGCGGGGAACGGCCCAGCAACGGGAGGACCGTGTAAGGGAGTTGATGTCCCTGGTGGGCCTGCCCAAGGCGCTGGCGGACGGACTCCCCGGACAGCTGTCGGGCGGCCAGCGCCAACGGGTCGCCATCGCAAGGGCGTTGGCCCTGGATCCCGACCTGGTGGTGGCGGACGAGCCGACGAGCGCGCTGGACGTGTCGGTCCGCGCCCAGATCCTCAACCTCCTCCTCGACCTGAAGGAACGGCTGGGCCTGGCCCTGGTCTTCGTCTCCCACGACATCCAGACCGTACGGAGGATGAGCGACCGGGTCATCACGATGTACCTCGGCCGGATCGTCGAGGAGTCCCCGGCCGACGAGGTGACGGACCGGTCCCGTCACCCGTACACCCGCGCCCTCTTCTCGGCGACCCCCGGACTCCTGGACCCGATCGATCCGATCCCGCTGGTGGGCCCCGTACCGTCGGCGACCCGCCCGCCCAGCGGCTGCCCCTTCCGCACCCGCTGCTGGAAGGCGGACCCGGTCTGTGCCGGGTCGATGCCGGACTTCGCGGCCGCGTCGAGTCCGGGGCACCGGTTCCGGTGCCACCATCCTGTGGAGGACGGCCAGTCGACCCGCGACCTGGTCGCACAGGCCGTCACCACCGTTCCGGAGGCCACCGCCATGGCCGAGATGCCCAGGGAGCCCTAATGCCCATGCCCGCCCCGCTGACCGGTGTCGTACCGCCCGTCTGCACGCCCCTGACACCGGACCGCGAGGTGGACGTCCCGTCGCTGCTGAGGCTGGTGGACCACTTGGTGGGGGGCGGGGTGGACGCCCTGTTCGTCCTGGGTTCCTCGTCGGAGGCGGCCTACTTGACGGACCGTCACCGTCGGCTGGTCGTCGAGTCGGTGGTGGGCCATGTGTCCGGCCAGCTCCCCGTACTCGCCGGGGCCATCGACATGACGACCCCGCGCGTCCTGGACCACGTCCGGTACGTCACGGAGGCGGGCGCGGACGCGGTGGTGGCGACGGCCCCCTTCTACACCCGCACGCACCCGGCGGAGGTGGCCCGCCACTACCGTCTGATCGCCGCCCACTCCCCGGTACCGGTCTTCGCGTACGACCTCCCGGTCGCCGTCCACTCCAAGCTGGGCGCCGAGTCGGTGCTGGAGCTGGCGGCGGAGGGGGTGCTGGCCGGGCTCAAGGACTCCAGCGGGGACGAGGGGGGCTTCCGGGCCGTCGTGACCGGGGCCCGCGCCCATCCCGGAATCTCCGGGTTCTCCGTCCTCACCGGATCGGAACTCGTCGTGGACAGCGCGCTGGCGATGGGGGCGGACGGGGCGGTGCCGGGGCTCGCCAACGTCGACCCGCACGGGTACGTCCGCCTGTACCGCCTGTGCCGCGAAGGCGACTGGGAGCGGGCTCGGGCCGAGCAGGAGCGGTTGTGTTCGTTGTTCGGGATGGTGCGGGTGGGGGATGGGGGGCGGATGGGGGGCAGCTCTTCCGCCCTGGGCGCCTTCAAGGCCGCCCTGCACCTACGCGGCATCATCGCCTGCCCCGCCACCGCCGAGCCCCAGATCCCCCTGTCCCCGGAGGAGACGGAGGGGGTAGGGAAGTTCTTGGCGGGGGCGGGTTTGCTGTAGAGCGTTCTTCGCCCCCGCAGCTCGCCCACCGGCACCCGCCGGAACTCGATCGACTCGTACATTCCCGTGACCCCCGTCTCGTAGAGGACCCCGACCTTGTCGGACCCCAGCTGCACGAGGTCGGAGTACGCGGCCGGCAGCGTGGACAGGGTCTTCGCCTTGGTGAAGGAGTGCCCGGCGTCCGAGCTGCGCCACACCGCCATGGACTGCCGAACCGTCGGCACGGACGGCCCGGAGAAGAGCAACGGAGCCACCCGCCCGCCCCCGGCCAACTGCAGCACACTTCCCTGAACCACCGGCACGTCATTGAGCGTCGGCTGAACCAGATAGGGCCGGTCCAGCGTCACACCCCCGTCACTGGAGTAGCCGTCGAGCCGGTTCCCCACACTGCTCCCGTGCTGATCCCGAGCGCTGAAGTACAGCCGCCCGTCGGGCAGTTGGGCCACGGCGTTCTCGTTCGCGTTGTCGACCCCGTCGTACGAGTCGTCCACGAACCCGACCCGCCACGTCACCCCACCGTCGTCGCTGTAGATCGCGTGCGCCCCGTAGTACTTGGCCTCCTGCCCGGTGTCGGCGGAGCCGGCCGCGGGCGCGGCCGAGTGGTTGGAGGGCACGACGAGCCGCCCGGCGTGCGGCCCCCGGGTCAGAGCGATCGCGTGCCCGGGCCCGGTGGCGTACCACCGCCACCCCGGCAGCTTCACCGCCCCGGTGATGTCCCGGGGCGCGCTGAAGCGACGCCCGTCGTCCCGGCTCGTCTGCACGAAGACCCGCCGGCTCTGCTCGGCCGTGACCTCCCCGCGCATGATCTGCGCCTCGGTCACAGCACCGCTGTTGTAGGACGTGAGGAGGACGACCTTCCCGGTACGGGGGTCGACGACGGGCGCCGGATTGCCTCGCGTGTCCCCCTTCCCGGCGGCGACGACGGACAGCGGCCCCCAGGTGCAGCCGCCGTCGAAGGACCGTCTGAGGACGACGTCGATGTTCCCGGTGTCCCCGGCACCGTCGCGTCTGCCCTCGGCGAAGGCGAGCACCGCGCCGGTGCGGGTCGTGACGGTGGCGGGGATGCGGTAGGTGTCGTACCCGTTCTGCCCGGCCGCGTACGGAACGGAGGAGACACACCCCCGCGACGGCCGTTCGGCGGCGAACGCGGTACCGGTGGACGCCAGTCCGGAGGCGAGTCCGGCGGTGAGCCCCGCGACACCGGCGAGGGCGATCGGACGAAGACGACGACGTGTGGAAACCACGGATTCTCCCGAAGACGCATAGGGACAGAGACAGCGACGGAGACAGAGACAGAGGCTGAGGCTGCGGTTGAAGCTGAGGCGGACTCCCAGACATGGGACGTGGGATGTCCCCGAGAAACTAGTGCGCACCGAGGGACAGAGCAATGCCCGTGCAACCACGGGGAGTTGAGGGACCGTACAACAGGTCCCCGGAACGCGGCCTGAACCCGACCCGAACGCGGCCCGAAGCTCAGACGGTCCCGGGTATCACAAGCCCAGACTCGTACGCCACGATCACCAGCTGTGCCCGGTCCCGCGCCCCCAACTTGCCCATGATCCGGCTGACATGGGTCTTCGCGGTCAGCGGGCTGAGTCCCAACGCGTCGGCGATCTCCGTGTTGTTGAGGCCGCGCGCGACCAGTGAGAGCACCTGCCGTTCCCGCTCGGACAGCCCGCTGGGTCCGCCCACGGCGGACGTCGTCGCGGTGTCCGGCGCGCGCAGAAAGCGGGCGATGAGCCGCGAGGTGGGACCGGGCGAGAGGAGGGACTCCCCCGCGGCCACCGTCCGGATGGCGTCGAGGAGTTCGGCCGGCTTGATGTCCTTCACCAGGAAGCCGGACGCCCCGGCCCGCAGTGCCTCGACGATGTGCTCGTCGGTGTCGTACGTCGTCAGGACGAGCACCTTCACCCCCGCGAGATCCTCGTCGGCGGCGATGAGCCGGGTCGCCTCGATCCCGTCCAGGTCGGGCATGCGGATGTCCATCACGATGAGATCGGCCCGCGCCGACCGGGCCAGCGTCACGGCCTCCCGCCCGGTCCCGGCCTCGGCGACGACCTCCATGTCCCCGGCCGACGAGACGAGCATCGCGAAGGAGGCACGTACGAGGTTCTGGTCGTCGGCGAGCAGTACGCGGATCGTCATCGAGCCTTGTCCTCCCGGGGCAGCGGCAGTGTGGCGGTCACCTCGAAGCCCTTGGCGGGCCCCGGTCCGGCGTCCAGTGTGCCGCCCACGCTACGGGCCCGCTCCCGCATCCCGACAAGCCCGAACCCCGGCGTGCCGTCGGAGGAGCCCGTCCCGCCGCCCGCGTCCGCGCTCCCGCCCGTCCCGTCGTCCGTGACGCTGACCCGCAGCGCGCCGTCCGCGGTCCACAGGCCCACCCGCACGGTAAGGTCCTCGCGGCCACCGTGACGTACGGCGTTGGTGAGCGCCTCCTGCACGATCCGGTACGCGGCGGCGCCCACGGAGGGCGGTATGCCGTCCGCGCGGACGGAGAGTTCGACCTTAGCCCCGGCCACCCGGCCGGACTCGGCGAGACCGGCCAGTCCGTCGATCCCGGGCAGCGGCCCCCGCATGTCCCCGGCCCCGTTAACGGAACCGGAGCCGGGGCCGGGGACCGCTCCCGGGTCTCCGCCCACTCCCACGACCGCGTCGTGCGCCCGCAGCACCTCCAGCGTCGTACGCAGCTCCCCCCGGGCGGTCCGGCAGGTCCCCGCGATGTCGTCCAGGGCCTGGGCGACGGCCTTGCGGTCGAGGCGATCGGGGTCGGCGGTGAGGACGTGGGCCGCCACGGACGTCTGCACACCGATGAGCGTGATGCTGTGGGCGAGCAGGTCGTGCAGGTCCCGGGCGATCCGCAGCCGTTCCTCGGCGACCCGGCGCCTTGCCTCCTCCTCACGGGTGCGTTCGGCGCGCTCGGCCCGGTCGACGATGGAGGCGACGTACCGGCGGTAGTAGCGGACGTCGATACCGATGAACAGGATCGCGATGATCCAGCCGGAGATCCGCAGGAACTCCAGCGCCCCCTTCGGGTTGGTGAGGCCGTTGATGATCATCGTCGGGCCGAGGACGGCGACACCGGTGAGCAGCGTGCGGCGTACGGTGCCGGTCGCCGCGACCGTGTAGAGCGCCAGGAGGGTCGCTGGGATGGGCAGGGCGTGGTTGTTGTCGAGGCCGTGGTACGGAGCCACGCAGACCGCCACCCCGAGCAGGGCGAGCACGGGACTGCGGCGCCGCCATACGAGGGGTACGTGCCCGGCGAGCAGCAGCGTCCAGCCGAGCGGGCCGGGCCAGGTCTCCTCGCCGCCCATCAGGGCGATGACGACGGCGAGCACGGCGACCCCCGCCGCGAGGACCATGTCGTTACGGGTGCGGTGCGGCGCGGTCATCGGTTCGCGGTTGATGGCGGACATGATGCGCTCGACGCGACGGGACCGCCCGCCTCCGCCGGCCGCCGTCTCCGCCGCCGCCGACCGGTCGCGTACCCCTGTGGTCGTTCCCCGTTCTTCCACGGCTCCATCTTCCGGTACTCGTGCGGGAACCCGGGCGCCCCTCCCGAAGGAGAGGCGCCCGGGCGAGCCCGCCGGATCAAGGTGATCGGTCGGCCTGCTCGATCAGCGTGTTCGATCGGCGTACTCGATCGGCGTGCTCAGGGTGCACCGACGGTTTCCGGCTGCCGTGGCGGCTCGGTCGGTCCGCCCGGTCCGCTCGACCCGGCCGGTTCGGCCGGCTTCGGCTCCCGTGAGAGCACGCCCGGCCACCACACCTTCCGGCCCAGGGCGACACTCGCGCTGGTCACCAGGTACGTCCGTACGAGGAAGGTGTCGAGCAGGACGCCGACGGCGATCACGAAGCCGAGCTGGACCAGCTGCACCAGGCCCATGTTCGTCAGCACGGCGAAGGTCGCGGCGAGGACGAGTCCGGCGGAGGCGATGACGCCGCCGGTGGTGCGCAGCGCGGTGAGCGCGGCGGTGGCCGGTTCCGCTCCCGCCAGGGACTCCTCCCTCATCCGGTGCATGAGGAAGATGCCGTAGTCGACGCCGAGGGCCACGAGGAACACGAAGGACAGCAGGCCGAGCCCCGGATCGGTGCCCTCGAAGCCGAGGAGCGGTCCGAAGACCAGCCCGCCGATCCCGAGGGAGGCGCCCCACACCGCGACGACCGCGACCACCAGGAGCAACGGTGCGACCAGACTCCGCAGCAGCCCGATCAGGATGAGCATCACGGAGACGAGGACGAGCGGCACGACGATCTTCGTGTCCCGCGCATTGGTGTCCTCCAGGTCGATCTGCTGGGCGCTGGCCCCGCCGACGTAGGAGCCCTTCAGCTCGTCCCGCAGGGACTTGATGGTGGCGGTCTCCCCCGCCGACTGGGGTGCGCTCTTGGCGAAGACGGAGATCTCGGTCCAGCCGTCTCCCGTACGCCCCTTCTCCGCGCTGTCGACTCCCGGCGCGCCGCGGACGGCCGCGAGGGTCTCGTCGGCGCGGCCCTGCGGGGTGACCACGTCGATGGGCTGACTGCCGCTCTCTGGATAGGACTTGGCGAGGGTCTCCATCGCGACGACAGCCTCCGGCTTGTCGACGAAGGAGTCCTCCTGCTTCACCGGTCCCGGCAGGTTGAGCGAGCCCAGGGCGAGGGCGCCGAGCAGTACGGCACCGCTGGCGAGCACGGTCAGCGGCCTGCGCCCGGCCGAGCTGCCCATCGCCGAGAACAGGCTCCGCCGCTGCTTGGGCACGCTCCCGAAGGCGGGCACGAGCGGCCAGAACACCCGCCGTCCGACCAGTACGAGGATGGCGGGGAGCAGGGTCAGCATCGCGATCAGCGCGCACAGCACGCCGACCGTGCCGAGCGGGCCCATGCCCCGGCTGCTGTTGAGGTCGGCGGCGAGCAGGCACAGCAGTCCGGCGGCGACGGTGCCGGAGGAGGCGAGCACGGCGGGCCCGCAGCCGCGGAGGGCGGCGACCATGGCCTCGTACGGTCGCTCGATGCGCCGCAGTTCCTCCCGGTAGCGCGAGACGAGCAGCAGCGCGTAGTCCGTGCCCGCCCCGAACACGAGGATCGTCATCACGCCCGAGCTCTGCCCCGAGACGGTCGTGCCGAAGGCCTGGTTGAGGCCGTAGGCGACACCCATCGACATGAAGTCGGCGATCCCGGCGACGACGAGGGGCACGAGCCACAGCACGGGGCTGCGGTAGATCAGGATCAGCAGGATCGCGACGACGGCGACGGTGGTGTAGAGCAGCGGTCCGCCGAGCGAGTTGTAGACCTCGGCGGCGTCGGTGGCCAGCGCGCCGGTGCCGCCCACCTCGACGCTCAACCCGCCTTCGCCCTGGGCGACTTCACGGACGTCGTTGACGAGCTTGTCCCGCAGCTCCTCGTTCGTCCCGGGCTCGTTGCTGGCGACCGGGTACATCAGGGTCGTGCCGTCCTTGGACGGAATCCCCTTCGGAGCACCGCCGATCAGCTCGTGCTCCCTGCTGATCTCCGCGACCTGCCCGGCGGCGGTCTCCCGGTCGGCGGCGCTGAGCCCGCCGTCCCGGTGGTAGACGAGCACCATCTCGGTGGTCTCGCCCCCGGGCAACTTCTCCTGGATCTTCGCCACTTGCGTCGAGTCGGCGCTCGCCGGCAGGTAGTCGGTGACCCGGTCGTGCTGCACGTCGGCGAGCTTCGCCGCGAACGGTCCGACGAGCGCGATCACGGCAATCCACAGCCCGAGCACCGCCCATGGAACGGCTCGCCTGCGTCCCGTCCTCGTCGTGGTTGTCTGTCCGGCCCCCATTGACCGATCTCCCTCCGGGTGACGTCTGCTTCGGTCCCCAGACTTCCGGCGAAGACCACGGCTTTCGTCGGGCGGGAGGGCGAGGTACGGCGTACTGCCGGGGGCGACGGCGGGGGCGTACTACTCCCCGGGGAGTAGTCGACGACGGGCCGCCCCGTTGGGGGCGCGCCCCGTCAGGGGCGCGGGTTCCGGGGCCGCGCCCCGTCAGGGGCGCGGGGAACTGCGCGACCAGCCCCCACCGGGCCCGCAGCAGAAATCACTCCCCGCCAGGAGGGCACCCGCCGGGAGGGCGCGCAAGGGACCCGGGATCACCCGCGGGTCACGACGGCGTCCGCGCCGCCGTGAGCAACCGCGTCACATCATCCGCACAAATGGTCAGCGCAGCACCCACCGTCGAGAGAGTCTCACGCTCGGCAGGCGTATACGGCCCGTCCGCAAGAGCGATACGAGCACCTTGAAGAAGAATGCCCTCGCGCCCACCGGGAGCCAGATGCGGAGCCAGCGGATCCAGCGCCTCATGGAGCTCTATGGCCAGACCGGGCCCACAGGGCTCCCCGAAGATCCGTCCGGTGTCGGCGGCGAGCGCCTCGACGAGGGCAGCGAGCTGCTCCTCGGTGCAGTCGTCGAACCCCGCCGAGCGGACGGCGCTCGCGGCGGTCTCCAGGGACGTACGGGAGCAGGTGCCGCCGGCGGCCAGGACGGCGAGGGCGACGGTGTGGACGGCGTCGCGGAGCATCGCCGAGAAGCGGGTCGTGGTCGGGTGGTCCAGGACGTCCGCGCTGTAGTGCCGGCCGCAGGCCGCGCACTCGACGACGGGACCGGTCTCGCCGCGCGGGAGGACCGGGACACCGAGGCAGGTGAAGCGGCGGCGGCCGGTGAGGCGCTGGTAGTTGCGGTCGCCGCCGCAGCCGGGGCAGAAGAACTCGCCGTCGCCGACGGTGGTCCACGCCGTGCGGGTTCCGAGGAGGCGCGAAACACCCATGGAGCCGGCGCGGACAAACCGGCCGTTTCGTCCCCGTCCTGGCAGCACGTCGCACCTCCGTAACGCCGCGGCAACATCGCCGCGTTGGCGTGATGTTAGCCACATTGTTGAGGAAGAGTCAGTACCCAGGGCGAGACCACTCTGTGACATGGCTTGATACACGCCGCGGTCCCGCCCGCCTGTGAGGCGGACGGGACCGGAGAAACGCAGGTGAACGGCCTTATCGGGTCGCGCGGTTGACCGCGGAGACCACGGCCTTCAGTGAGGCGCGTGTCGTATTCGCGTCGATGCCGATTCCCCACAGCACCTTGTCGCCGATCGCGACCTCGATGTACGAGGCGGCCTGCGCGGACGCGCCCTCGCTCATCGTGTGCTCCTGGTAGTCGAGCAGCCGGGCGTCGATACCGATGCCCTGCAGGGCATGGAAGAACGCCGAGATCGGGCCGTTTCCGGTGCCGACCAGAACGGTCTCGGCGCCGTCCACCTCGGCCTCGACGGTGAGCGTGTCGACGCCGTCACGGTCGGTGGTGGACTGGCCGTTGCTGACCTGGATACGGCCCCAGGGGTTCTGGGCGTTCGGCAGGTACTCATCCTGGAAGACCGCCCAGATGTCCTTGCCGGTGACCTCGCCGCCCTCGGCGTCGGTCTTCGCCTGGATGATCTTCGAGAACTCGATCTGCATCCGCCGCGGCAGGTCCAGGCTGTGGTCGTTCTTCAGGACGTACGCGATACCGCCCTTGCCGGACTGCGAGTTGACCCGGATGACCGCCTCGTACGACCGCCCGACGTCCTTCGGATCGATCGGCAGATACGGAACCGCCCACTCCAGGTCATCGACGGTGACACCCTTCGCCGCCGCGTCGGCCTCCATCGCGTCGAAGCCCTTCTTGATGGCGTCCTGGTGGGAGCCGGAGAAGGACGTGTAGACCAGATCACCCACATACGGGTGACGGGGATGGACCCCCATCTGGTTGCAGTACTCCGCGGTACGCCGCACCTCGTCGATGTCCGAGAAGTCGATCTGCGGATCCACCCCCTGCGAGAACAGATTCATCCCCAGCGTCACCAGATCGACGTTGCCGGTCCGCTCGCCCTGCCCGAACAGACAGCCCTCGATACGGTCCGCCCCGGCCATCAGCGCCAGCTCCGCCGCCGCGACAGCCGTACCCCGGTCGTTGTGCGGATGCACGGACAGACAGACATACTCACGACGGGACAGATTGCGGCTCATCCACTCGAAGCGGTCCGCGTGCGTCGACGGCGTCGAACGCTCCACCGTGGCAGGCAGGTTGAGAATGATCTCGCGCCCCGGACCCGGCTGCCAGACGTCCATGACCGCCTCGCAGACCTCCAGGGCGAAGTCCAGCTCGGTGTCCGTGAAGATCTCCGGCGAGTACTGGTAGCCGAACGTCGTCTCGGGGCCCAGCAGCTTCTCCGCGTACTCCACGACCAGCCGGGTGCCGTCGACGGCGATCTGCTTGATGTCGTCCTTGGAGCCGCGGAAGACGACCCGGCGGAAGACCGGGGCCGTGGCGTTGTACAGGTGGACGGTGGCGCGCTTGGCGCCCTTCAGCGACTCGACGGTCCGCTCGATCAGATCCTCGCGGGCCTGGGTGAGTACGGAAATAGTCACGTCGTCCGGAATCGCACCCGGCTCCTCGACGATCGAGCGCACGAAGTCGAAGTCGGTCTGACCAGAAGCCGGGAAGCCGACCTCGATCTCCTTGTAGCCCATCTTCACCAGCAGGTCGAACATCTCGCGCTTGCGCGCGGGCGACATGGGGTCGATCAGGGCCTGGTTGCCGTCACGCAGGTCGGTGGAGAGCCAGCGGGGGGCGACGGTGATCCGGTTGTCCGGCCACGTACGGTCGGCGATGTCGACCTGGTCGTACGGGCGGTACTTGTGGATCGGCATGGAGGTGGGCTGCTGGCGGTTCGCCATGATGCGAGGGGCTCCTCTTGGTCCGCTTGATCCTCGGAGAGAATCCGAGGGACGGCCGACGGCGCAACGCCGAACTCCGCGGGGAGGGGGTCGGCCTCGACTACAGGCCCTCGCCGCGGCAGCTAAGGAGAAGCAGCCCGATACGCATGATGCTCCGCATGCTAGCCGAGCCAAGCCCCACGCGAGGGTCCGTATCAGTATGCGGGACGTGGGAGGTATACGAAAGAAAGGGTGCACAACGTCACATAGTCGAGCATTTCAGGGGCGCGGGGAACTGCGCATCCTTTAGGGGCGCGGGGAACTGCGCAATCTTTTAGGGGCGCGGGGAACTGCGCGACCAGCCACAGGCGACCCGCACCCGTAACACAACCCCCACCCCACAGCCCCTCTTATCCCCGCATTTCACCAATCATGGTTGCCCCTAGTGACAGCAGCATCACGCAGTGCAATGGTGCCGACCATGACGACAAACGGGGGCCACGAGCCCGTCTTCTGCACCATCGTCCCACCCCACGTCCTCGACACCCTGGCCCAGGCCGAGGACCCCGCCCTCGCCGGCAAGGCGCGCCGCACCCTGGAGCACGACGCCTTCGAGCGCACCCACCGCCGCCTGACCACGGTCATCGGCGCGCCCACCCTCGCCCCGCCGAAGGGCGCCGCCGAGGACAAGCCGAACCGCACGATCCACGACGCGAAACACAAGCAGGACCTGCCCGGCAAGAAGGTCCGCGGCGAGGGCGACAAGCCCGGCAAGGACGCCACGGTCAACCGCGCGTACGCCGGCCTGGGCGCGACCTTCGAGCTGTTCCAGAAGGCGTACGAACGGAACTCGATCAACGCCGAGGGGCTGCCGCTCAACGCGACCGTGCACTTCGGCGAGGACTACAACAACGCCTTCTGGAACGGCGAGCAGATGGTCTTCGGCGACGGTGACGGCGAGATCTTCCTCGACTTCACCATCCCGGTCGACGTCATCGGCCACGAGCTGGCCCACGGCGTCACGCAGTACACGGCGAACCTCACGTACTTCGGCCAGCCGGGTGCCCTGAACGAGCACTTCTCGGACGTCTTCGGCGCGCTCATCAAGCAGTACACGCTCGGCCAGACCGCCGCCGAGGCCGACTGGCTGATCGGCGCGGGTCTACTGGCCCCGCGCGTCACGGGCACGGCCCTGCGCTCGATGAAGGCCCCGGGCACGGCGTACGACGACGACGTGCTCGGCAAGGACCCGCAGCCCGCCACGATGGACGACTACGTGCAGACGGGCCGCGACAACGGCGGCGTCCACATCAACTCGGGCATCCCCAACCACGCCTTCTACCTCGCGGCGACCGCGCTCGGCGGGCACGCGTGGGAGCGGGCCGGACGGATCTGGTACGACGTGCTGACCGGCGGCGAGCTGGGCTCGAAGGCCAACTTCACGGACTTCGCAACGCTGACCGTGGCCAAGGCCCGCGCTTCGTTCGGCGAGGGCGACGAGCTGCAGGCCGTGACGAAGGCGTGGGAGCAGGTCGGGGTACGAACCCTGTGACCGTGCCCCGCGCCGCTGTTTTCGCACTGGAGCCGTTTCATGGTGGAGCCGTTTCGTACTAGACAGGACCCATGCGTATTCAGGTGAGGCGCACGGGCGGATTCGCGGGTATCGAGCGGTACGCCGAGGTGGAGACCTCGGGCCGCATCGACGCCCAGGAGTGGCACGCCCTGGCCGAACAGGCGATCACGTCCGGCCGGGGCGCGCCCCCCATAGGAGTTCCGGACGGCTTCAGCTACCAGATCACCGTCAACGGCAGAACGGTGTACTGCGCGGACCCACGCCTGACAGAGGAACAACGCAAACTGATCTCAAGGGTCCTGAAGGAGGGCGCGTAACAAGGGCGCCCGACAGGGAGGCAGCGGGGGGCGCCCCTTAAGGGGCGCGGGGAACTGCGCGACCAGCCACATCCGCCCCGCAGCCGCCCACCCACAGCAATCCCCTCCCCCGTGGGCGCCCCAGCAGAACCGGCAACGGCCAGTTCACCGAACCCCGTTGACTTCACTGTCCGCCGCTACAGATGATCGCGCGCATGGCGAACACGGCGACGAACCCGATACCCCAGTTCCCGGCCGGCTTCCTCTGGGGCGTGTCCACCTCGGCCCACCAGATCGAGGGCGCCGCGGACAAGCGCGCCCCCTCGGTCTGGGACGCCTTCACGGCCGAACCGGGGCACATCAAGGACAACTCCACCGCGGCGGTGGCCTGCGACCACTACCACCGCTACCCGGAGGACGTCGCGCTCCTGCGCGACCTCGGCGTGGACGCGTACCGCTTCTCGATCTCCTGGCCGCGGGTGAACTCCCCCGGCGGCCTGGACTTCTACGACCGCCTGGTCGACGAACTGACCTCGGCGGGCATCCGCCCCGTCCCGACCCTCTTCCACTGGGATCTGCCGGTGTCGGTCGAGGAGGCGGGCGGCTGGCTGAACCGGGACACGGCCGAGCGCTTCGCCGAGTACGCCGCGCTGGTGGTTGACCGGCTCGGCGACCGGATTTCCAAGTGGATCACCCTCAACGAGCCTGCCGAACACACCCTGTTGGGCCACGCCCTGGGTGCGCACGCGCCCGGCAGACAGCTCCTCTTCGACGCGCTGCCGGCCGCTCACCACCAGCTGTTGGGCCACGGCCTGGCCGTACGGGCCCTGCGTGCGGCCGGAGTCACGGACATCGGTATCGCCAACTCGCACGGACCGACCTGGCCCGCCTCTCAGGAACCGGAGGACCTGGAGGCGGCTGCCTTCTACGACATCCTCCTCAACCGGCTGTTCGCGGACCCGGTGCTGACGGGCCAATACCCGGAGGGCATCGGGGAGTTGATGCCAGGGGACGCCGAGGACCTCGCGTCCGACCTGAAGGTCATCTCGGAACCGGTCGACTGGTACGGGATCAACTACTACGCGCCGACGAGGGTGGGCGCGCCGCAGGGCTCGGAGATCGAGTTCGGCGGACTGACGATGCCCGCCGAACTCCCCTTCTCCGTAAGGGAGATCGAGGGCTATCCGGTCACGGACTTCGGCTGGCCGGTGGTCCCGGAGGCGCTCACGGAGCTGCTGGTCGACTTCCACGAGCGGTACGGCGACCGGCTCCCGCCCATCGTCATCACGGAGAACGGCTGCTCGTACGAGGGCCTCGACGACCAGGACCGGATCACGTACCTGGACGGCCATCTGCGGGCGCTGCACCGGGCGTTGGAGCAGGGCGTGGATGTCCGCGGCTACTTCGTCTGGTCGCTCCTCGACAACTTCGAATGGGCCGAGGGCTACGCCCGCCGCTTCGGCCTGGTCCACGTGGACTTCGAGACGCTCAAGCGGACCCCGAAGGCGTCGTACACCTGGCTACGGGACGCGCTCCAATCCCAGGGAGGATGAGCAGGGGAGTTTTTCGCCCCCGCCGCCCCTACCCATTCCCGTCACTTACTCAGGGGCTCCGCCCCCGAACCCCCAAAGACTGCGCAGTTCCCCGCGCCCCTAAAAACCTAGGGGCGCGGGGAACTGCGCGATCAGCCACATCCGGGCCCGCACCCGACAACAAACCCCACGGGGCCTGGGGCGGAGCCCCAGTTTCGGGAAGGGGTGGGGCTGGGGAAAGAGAAAAGATCTTCAGAAGCCAAGCTTGCGCAGCTGGCGCGGATCCCGCTGCCAGTCCTTGGCGACCTTGACATGGAGGTCAAGAAAAACCGGCGTACCCAGAAGCGCCTCAATCTGCTTGCGCGACTTGATCCCGACCTCCTTCAACCGCTTCCCCTTGGGCCCAATGATGATCCCCTTCTGACTGGGCCGCTCGATATAGACGAACGCGTGGATGTCGAGAAGAGGCTTGTCGGCAGGCCGGTCCTCACGGGGAAGCATCTCCTCCACGACAACGGCGATGGAGTGCGGCAACTCGTCCCGCACCCCCTCCAGCGCGGCCTCACGGATCAGCTCGGCCACCATGACCTGCTCGGGCTCGTCGGTGAGGTCACCCTCGGGATAGAGCGCGGGCCCTTCCGGAAGCAGCGGCACCAGCAGATCGGCGAGCAGATCGACCTGCTTGTCCCCGACGGCGGACACCGGAACGATCTCGGCCCACTCGAACCCGAGCTCCTTGCCTAGCTGGTCGATGGCGATGAGCTGCTCGGCGAGCGTCTTGCTGTCCACGAGGTCGGTCTTCGTCACGATCGCGATCTTCGGCGTCTTCTTGATCGACGCCAGTTCCTTCGCGATGAAACGGTCACCGGGACCGAGCTTCTCGTTCGCCGGCAGACA
Source organism: Streptomyces sp. NPDC058697 (assembly GCF_042715345.1). Taxonomy (NCBI): domain Bacteria; kingdom Bacillati; phylum Actinomycetota; class Actinomycetes; order Kitasatosporales; family Streptomycetaceae; genus Streptomyces; species Streptomyces sp. NPDC058697. The sequence goes on along the minus strand of NZ_JBHXSU010000039.1, from coordinate 18,696 downwards.
GAACCCGATCACGTCGACCTCGGCCCACGTCGTACGTACGACGTCGTTCAGCCGCTGGCCGAGCAGCGTGCGCGGTTTGTGCAGCCCAGGCGTGTCCACGAGGATCAGCTGGGCGTCGGGCCGGTGCACGATGCCGCGCACGGTGTGCCGCGTCGTCTGCGGCTGGTTCGCCGTGATCGCCACCTTCTGGCCGACCAGAGCGTTCGTCAGGGTGGACTTGCCCGCGTTGGGGCGGCCCACGAAGCAGGCGAAGCCGGCGCGGTGGATGCCCTCGGACGGCTCGGATGACTGGGTACGAACGCTCATGCCGCCCATTGTCCCTGATCATCGGAGCCCTGCCGCACCCAGCGACCCCACACACCGCCCGGGACCTTACGGCACAGCTCCGGACGGCCTACGATCACGGGGCTCCGGAGCTAGGCTCCCGCCCCCATCACCCGCATCGCGCAGAAGGTCAGGCCCCGGCATGAAGCTCATCACCGCCATCGTCAAGCCGCACCGGCTCGACGAGGTCAAGAACGCTCTCCAGGACATCGGCGTGCACGGGCTGACCGTCACGGAGGCCAGCGGGTACGGGCGTCAGCGCGGCCACACGGAGGTGTACCGCGGGGCCGAGTACCAGGTCGACCTGGTCCCCAAGATCCGTATCGAGGTCGTCGTCGAGGACGCGGACGCCGAAGCCGTCATCGAAGGGATCGTGAAGGCGGCGAAGACGGGGAAGATCGGCGACGGAAAGGTATGGGCCGTGCCGGTGGAGACGGTGGTGCGGGTACGGACGGGCGAGCGCGGCCCCGACGCCCTCTGATCCTGATCCCCACCGCCACGCCCGCGAGCCCCACTCCCAGCACGACCGCCACGAGCCACGGCAGCGCGAAGAACGACGTACTCGCCGACTCGCGGGTGTCGTGCGCGCTGGCAGTCAACGTCACGTCGCCCCAGTCGAGTTGGGGCGCGCCACGCCACGGTTCGCTCAGTTTCACCCGCTGCCCGGGCAGCAGCTCGGAGGGGACCCCGGCCAGGTCGCGGGCGAGCAGCGTCCGGCCGAAGAGCCCCTCGGCCTTCAGCTCCACCTTGGGGTTGAGGGTGACGTTGCCGGTGTTGTGGAGGGTGTACGAGACGGTGGCCGTGCTGTCGCCGATGCCGGGGACGAGGGGCTGGTGGTGGGTGATGCGGACGTCCTCGACGGCGACGGCGGGCACGGTCGGCCCGCCCACCCGCAGATAGATCCGCGCGCCGACGGCCCGCTGCACGCCGACCTCGACGGCCCCCGACCCGCCGTCGATGCGCTCGTCGAGGGCGACCAGCGCACCCGGGTGATCGCCGGGTTCGGCGCCCTCGGGCACCCGGATCGTGAACGGCACGGTGACCGAGCCGTGCGCGGGCACGGTCACCCGGGACTTCGCGGGCTTCGCCCAGGCGCCGACGCCCCGCTGCTTCTCCTTGCTGGTGCGCACCGCGAACCCGCCGTCCCGGGCGGTGTTGTAGGCGTCGGCCGCGTACAGCCGGAAGGTCAGTGGCCGCGCGGTCTTGTTGGCGACGGTGACCTTGTCCTTGAGCGTTGTCCCCGGATCGGCGGAGAGGTGGAAGTAGGGCCGCGAGGCGAGGTCCGTCGAGACGGGGTAGACGGACCAGCTGCCGTTGTCGGCGGCGTACGCGGGCGCCCCGGTCAGGCCGAGGAAGAGCAACAGGAGGAGGACGAACGGCTTGCGCATGGGTGCGGACCCCCGGTGAGCGAGTCGGACGAGGCGGACGGGCGGGTGCGCGCCCGACCACCGACGAAACGAGCCTGCTTGCAGCTCTGTTGACGAACCGTCAGTACCGTCAGAACCTTCAGATACGAACGTGGGCCGTCAGGTGAGCGTGAGCGTCAGCACGCCGGAGTACGCACCGGGCGGGGTGAACGCCGGAACGTTCAGCGACAGCCTGGCGTCGACGGTGAACTCACCACCGGTCTGGGCGCCGTTGGGGGTGGACGCCAGAGTCGCTCCGGCGCTGCCGACCGAGCCGGGCGAACCGGTCTGACAGGTGCTCGGACTGCCGGTCTTGGTGGCGCAGACCGGGGTCCAGCCCAGCTTGGCGGCGTCGATCTTCGCCCCGCCGGGACCGGCGAAGTCGGTGACCTTGCCGGTCAGGGACCAGCCCGCGGGTCCGCCGCGGAAGTCCTTGACGGTCACCGTCTGCAGGGAGCCGCGCGAGAAGCCGCCCTTGCCGTAGTCGACCGCCGCGAGTTCGACGGTGTCACCGGCCTGGGTCATGGACAACGTGCCTGCTTTGACCGAGGAGTTGACCTTCTGGCTGCCCTCGGGGAGCGGCGTGTTGTCCTCGATGACGACATAGGCGGCGGGCCCGGCCCCCTTGCTGTCGCTCCAGGCGCTTCCCTCGTACGCCACGACCCCGGTCGTCGCCTTGTCGTTGACGGTCAGGGTGCCGCTGATGGCGCCCTGGGCGTTCGCGGTGGCGGTGCCCTTGTCGGCGGTCTCGGCGGCGCCGGCCCGTCCGGCGAGGGTGACAGCGGCACCCGGGGTGAAGTTCGTGCCGGTGACGGTCACGCTGTCACCGGGCTTCCCGGAGGCCGTACCGAGGCTGATGGCACGGTTGTTGGTCTGTCCGCCGTCCGTCGCGGTGACCGTCTCGGAGACGGGGGCGGGCGGGTTGGTGACCGTGCACGGGGTGTCCAGCTCCAGGATGTAGCTGGTGTGGATGTTGTAGTCGCCGGGCGAGAGGGTGATCGCGCCGGGTGTGGTGACCGTGAAGGTGCCGGTCATCGAGAAGGACGGGAAGGCGCCCTTCCCCGGTACCGGGTCGTTCTTCTTCGGGCCCGCGACCGTGATGTCACCGGTCTGCACGCCACCGAGGGTGACCTTGCCGGTGGGCGTCATGATGTCGGCGGGCAGGGCGATGTCGACCGGGTTGGACGCGGCGGGCTTGACCACCGTGTACGTGACGGTGACCGTGTCGCCCACCTTGGGCGCGAGGTTGTCCACCGCGATCTTGGCGGTGGTCGTGCCGTCGATCGGCGGGATGCCCGCGATGGGCGGCGGGACGCAGTGCGTGGCGAAGTCGACCTGCTGAGGCTCCGCGCTCGCGGGACAGGCGAGCGCGCCTCCCCCGGTGACCGCGAGTGCGGTCGCTCCGAGAAGTGCCGCCCAACGGTGGCGTCTTCGGGTTCCTGAACCCATGGTTGCCCCTCCTGAGGATGCGGGCGCAGCGGCTCTTCCGCGTTCTTCTGCGCCGACAGGGGGACATTGATGTGTCGGTTGTGTGAAAAGTCAATGGAATCGCCGGACGCCAACTGATGGGCCATCAGCTTATGTCAACTTCGTTGCACAGCAGGGCAGTTGAGCGCGAAGACCGGTGCCGCCGCGCGCAGGCGACACCGGTCCATGGCTCAACTTGCTGGTGGGGGGGTTGCCTCGTGGGGAGGGTTGCCTAGTGGGGGTTACGGAGAGGGCTACCGCCCGGGACTCACGCGAAGACGAACGGGCCCGGCGACTGCGGCCCCTCCGCCGTACACGTCACGGTGATGAATCCGAAGATCACCATCCGCAGGGAGCCGCCGTTCGCCTCCAGGCTGTCGCCGGGCGCGACGGTGCCGGTCAGCGGGCCGACCGAGACGCCGTCGCCCGCGTCCATCGCGGGGTTCTTGGTGCCCGTGAAGGCGGTCGTGCCACCGCTCGCCTTCACCATGGTGAGTGTGGAGACGATCGAGTCCGCGCCGAGGGCGAGCGGGGAGGTGATCTCGGAGGAACTGAGGGTGATGGTGGCGGAGGTGCCGGTCTGGGTGGCCGTGAGGGTGGCCTCACCGCCGCCGTAGGCACCGCAGTCGGCGATGATCGTGGCGGACTGGGGGACGACGGCCGCGGCACCCGGCGCGAGGGCCAGACCGGCGGCGAGGGTGCCGGCGGCTAACGCCGCACCGATTCCGAGTCGCTTGCATCTCATTGGGGGATTCCCTTCCCTTGTACGGGAATTGCCATGTGGGGACGTTCGACGGGCGCGCCGTCGTGCGGGCACGCGTGCTTGCCACCGGCGCCTGTTCACGGGCCGGCGACGGTGCGGGGATTCACGTGCGCACGGACCAGCCACCGCGAGCGGTGTGCGGGCACGCTGCGCGGCGACGAATCTGACGGTCCGTCGGAAGAGCTGTCGTCCATTGAGACGCGAGCGGCCCGGGATTGCAAGAGAAGCGGTGGGGAATCTTCCGCCGACCGAAGATGTGGCCGAAGTAGACCGGTGGGCCCCATGTCTCGGGGGGCTCCGCCCCGACCCCCCAGAGACTGCGCAGTCCCCCGCACCCCTAGGCCGTTAGGCCTTTAGGGGCGCGGGGAACTGCGCGACCAGCCACAACGAACCCGCACCCGACAACACACCCCCCGGGGGCTGGGGCGGAGCCCCAGTTTCGGGAAGGGGTGGGGCTGGGGAAAGAAAAGGCCCGGACCTCAGCCCACAGCCACCCGCACCCGAACCTCCCCATCAAGCCCGGCGACCAGCACAACAGCCCCCGCAACACCAAGATCCCGCACAACCGCCAGATCCCCGTCCGCCAAGGACTCCGCCGCGGTCACCACAGCCCCCGCCTCCAACCCCTTCGCCCCGGAAGCCACAGCCATGGCCACCGCGGTCTGCAGCGCACTGAGCCGCAGAGAAGGCAGGTCAACGGTCCCCGCAACATACGTACGGCCGGTTTCGTCCCGCACGGCCGCCCCCTCGGGCACACCATTGCGAGCCCGTACGGAACGGGCCAGGGTGACGATCTTGCGGTCCTCGGGATCGAGCGCGGTGCTGTCGGTCATGCCCAGAGCATACGAAGCCCGACCCGCACCCCGCGCGGCGGTACGCGACACCGCCCAGCCGTAGACCCGACACACCTGCAAAGCCTGCACACTCATCCCCACCGCCCCACTACCCGGCAACCGGATACATCGCCCCACGCCGCCCCTCCCCCTCCGCAGAGGCCAGCCACTCCAGCTTCGTCGAGGTGTTCGCCTCGGGCAGCGGCGTGTGCAGCACGATCGTGAGGTCGGGCCGCGCCGGCACCTTCATGGCGGTCGCTTCCAGGACCAGCACCCCGACCAGCGGATGGTCGAGCTCCTTGCGGGTCTGCCCCGGAGCCTCGATGTCCCGCCGCTCCCACAGCTCCGTGAACTCGGCACTGGCCGCCTTCACCCGGGCCAGTACGTCCTGGAACCCCTCGTCGTCGGGCGCGGCCGCGCAGGAGGCCCGGAACTGGGCGACGACCGTCCGGGCGTTGTCCTCCCAGGTCAGGGACCGCCCCCGGTAGAGGGGGTCGGTGAAGAAGTCGAGGAGGCAGTTCTGCATGTCCTTGGGACGCATGCCGAGAACCGCACCGGCGGCGTCGTTGTACATGACGCAGTTGTAGTACGCGTCCATGATGTGCGCCGGATACGGCATCCACGTGTCGATCAGCCGCCGCAGCCCCTCGCACATGTCCCGGTCCCCTGGCGCGACCTCGGGCGCGGGCGGATTGAGCCCGGCGAGCAGATACAGATGGCGCCGCTCGGCGTTGCTCAGCCGCAGCACTCGGGCCACCGAGTCGAGGACCTGCGGCGACACGGAGATGTCCCGCCCCTGCTCCAGCCACTGGTACCAGGACGCGCCCACGCCCGCGAGCACGGCGACCTCCTCGCGGCGCAGCCCGGGAGTACGCCGACGGGCACCGCCGTCCGGCAGCCCGGCCTCGGCCGGGGTCACCCTCGCCCGGCGGCTCATCAGGAACTCGCGCAGCTCACTCAGCCGACGGGTCTTGAGCACGTCGTCAACCACGTACGAATCCCCCTCCGGGTGGCTGGTGTTGCGACCACCAGCATAAGTTCCGGCTCCCCACCGATATTCCGACGGCCACAAGCTCATGCCCATGGCGATCGAACCCTCCCCGGTGCACGAGCACGAACGCAAACACGAGTACAAGCACACCACCCGCACCCACACCCAAACCCACACCCACGAACCAACCAATCAGGAACAGGCAGCCCCACCCTCATCCCCAACCCCAACCCCCGCCCCCCACCTCTCCACCCGGGACAGACTCGTCCTCTTCGTCCTCTGCGCGGCCCAGTTCATGGTCGCCCTCGACTTCTCCGTACTGAACGTGGCGTTGCCGGTTCTCGGCCAGGACCTGGGCATGAGCCAGTCGGCCCTCCAGTGGGCGGTCACGGCGTTCGCGCTGCCGTCCGGCGGGTTCCTGCTGCTCTTCGGACGGATGGGTGACCTGTACGGGCGCCGCAGGCTGTTCCTCGCCGGGCTCGCCCTCTTCGGCGCGGCCTCGCTGCTCGCGACCTTCGCCTGGAACCCGGCGTCGTTCCTGGCCGGACGGGCGCTGCAGGGCCTCGGCGCGGCGGCGATCGTACCGACGGGCATGTCGCTGCTGACGACGACGTTCCCGGAGGGCCCGGCCCGCGACCGTGCCCTCGGCATCAGCGGCACCCTGCTCTCGCTCGGCTTCACCGTCGGGATGCTGGCGGGCGGGGTGCTGACCGACGCGTTCGGCTGGCGCTCCACGATGGGCCTGCTGACGCTCTTCGCCCTGATCGTGCTGCCGCTGGCGCCGACCCTGCTCCCGGAGTCCCGCCGCAGCGACCGGCCCCGCCTGGACGTCCCGGGCGCGGTGACCGTCACGGGCGGTCTGCTCGCCCTGATCTACGCCCTGTCGACGGCGGCGGAACGCGGCTTCGGCAGCGCGGACGTGATCGCGGCCCTGGTCGCCGGAGTCGCCCTGCTCGCGCTCTTCGGGTACGTCGAGTCGCGTACCGCGGAGCCTCTGGTCTCCCTGCCGATGCTGCGCCGCCGCACGGTGGCGTGGGGCAATCTGGGCGGCCTGGTCACCTTCTCGATGATGTCGACGGTGATCTTCGTCCTGACGCTCTACCTCCAGGAGACCCTGCGCCTGTCGGCCTTCGAGACGGGCCTGGTCTTCGGCGTCGTGGGCGTGATGTCCGCGGTGGCGGGCGCCTACGCCCCGAGGGTCATCGGCCGCATCGGCGCCCACCGCACCCTGGTCGCCTCGCTCGCCGGCCAGGGCGCGTTCATCGCCTCCCTGCTCGCTCTCGGCACCGGCGATGGGTCGATCTGGCTGGCCACGGCCGCGGTGTCACTGGCCTGCATGTGCCACCTGGGCGCGATCATCTCGTACGGCCTGACCGTCACCTCGGGTGTCCCCGACCACGAACAGGGCCTCGCCACCGGCCTGGTGACCTCCACCCAGCAGGTCGGCCTCACCCTGGGCATCCCGCTCCTCGGCATCCTGGCCACCACGGCCCCGAGCCTCCTCTCCGGCGTCCACACGGTGGTGGCACTGGACGCGGCGATCGTGCTGGGGGCGGCGGTGCTGGTCGCGGCCGGACTCGGCCGACGGACGTCAGGGGCGGTCGAGCCGGAGCCGCTCGGCCTTCGGTAGACCGGCGACCACCAGGTCGTACGAGTCCTCGATGAGCTCCCTGACCAGCCGGTCGGGGAGCTCTCCGTCGGCCGTCACCGTGTTCCAGTGGCGCTTGTTCATGTGATAGCCGGGGATGATCAGGCCCTCGTGCTCGCCGCGCAGGCGCACCGCGTCGTCGGGGTCGCATTTCAGGTTCACCGTGAGCGGGCGGGCGTCCAGGCGGGTCAGGGCGAACAGCTTTCCCAGCACCTTGAAGACCGAGGTCTCGGGGGTGAAGGGGAAGTCCTCGACGGTCGCGTTGAAGGACAGGCAGAACGTGCGCAGCTCCTGCGGGGTCACTCCGGCTTCTCCTCCTCGGGGGGCTAGGCGGTCTCGGCCGGGCCCACGGGCTCGACCAGCACCGTGACGATCTTGTTCCGGCGGCCGGCCGAGGCCTCCGCCGTGAGCCGCAGCTCGCGCCCGTCGGGCAGTTCGACCACCGACGAGGCACTGGCGATGGGCACGCGTCCGAGCGCCTTCGCGAGGAGGCCGCCGACCGTCTCGACGTCCTCGTCGTCGTACGCCTCGAAGCCGTACAGCTCGCCGAGGTCGCCGATGTCGAGCCGTGCGGTCACGCGGTAGCGGTCGTCGCCCAGGTCCTCCACGGGCGGCAGTTCACGGTCGTACTCGTCGGTGATCTCGCCGACGATCTCCTCAAGGATGTCCTCGATGGTGACGATGCCGGCCGTGCCGCCGTACTCGTCGATGACGACGGCGACGTGGTTGCGGTCCTGCTGCATCTCGCGCAGCAGATCGCCGGCGTTCTTCGTGTCCGGGACGAAGGCCGCGGGCCGCATCGCCGTCGACACGAGCTCGCTCTCCGCGTCCCGGCTGATGTGCGTCTTTCTGGCCAGGTCCTTGAGATACACGATCCCCACGATGTCGTCCTCGCTCTCCCCGGTGACGGGGACGCGGGAGAAACCGGACCGCAGGGCCAGCGTCAGCGCCTGCCGGATCGTCTTGTAGCGCTCGATGACCACCAGGTCCGTACGCGGGACCATGACCTCCCGTACGAGCGTGTCGCCCAGCTCGAAGACGGAGTGCACCATGCGGCGCTCCTCGTCCTCGATGAGCGACTCCTTCTCCGCGAGGTCGACCATCGCCCGCAGCTCGGCCTCGGAGGCGAAGGGGCCGCGCCGGAAGCCCTTGCCTGGCGTGAGGGCGTTGCCGATGAGGATCAGGAGCGGCGGGATCGGGCCCATGATCCTGGCGAGCGGCAGCAGTACGTACGCCGCCGCCGTGGCCGTGTTCAGCGGGTGCTGGCGGCCGATGGTGCGCGGGGAGACGCCGACCGCCACGTACGAGACGAGGACCATCACGCCGATGGCGACGGCCAGTGCCTCCCAGGTCTCGGCGAACTCCTGCAGACAGGCGTACGTGACGAGCGCGGCGGACGCCATCTCACAGGCGACGCGCACCAGCAGCGCCACGTTCAGATAGCGGGTCGGGTCGGCGGCGACCTGGGCGAGCTTGGCGCTGCCGCGGCGGCCGGACCTGACGGCCTCCTCGGCGCGGAAGCTGGAGACGCGGGCGAGACCGGCCTCCGCGCAGGCGGCGAGCCAGGCGACCACGACAAGGGCGATGGCGCCCACGACCAGTTGCGGGCTCATGAGACGGTCGGGGCCGGGGACGGGCCGGTGAGGCCCTTCTCCGCACGCCAGCCGTCCACGATGGCCGCCTGGAGGCCGAACATCTCGGCCTTCTCGTCCGGCTCCTCGTGGTCGTAGCCGAGCAGATGCAGCACTCCATGGACGGTGAGGAGCTGGAGCTCCTCGTCCATGGAGTGCTGCGTGTCGGCTTCCTTGCCCTGCCGCTCGGCGACCTCGGGGCAGAGCACGATGTCGCCGAGCAGCCCCTGCGGGGGCTGCTCGTCGTCGTCCTTCGAGGGCGGCCGGAGCTCGTCCATCGGGAACGACATGACATCGGTCGGACCGGGCAGGTCCATCCACTGGATGTGCAGCTGCTCCATGGCGTCGGCGTCCACGACGATCACCGAGAGCTCGGAGAGCGGGTGGATCCGCATCCGCGCGAGGGCATAGCGGGCGATGTCGAGGATCGCCTGCTCGTCGACCTCGGTTCCGGACTCGTTGTTGACGTCGATCGACATGGTCGCGCTGGTCTACTTCCGCTTGTTACGGGCGCCCTGGTGGGTGCCGTTCTCCGTACCGTTCTGGCTGTCGTACTTCTCGTACGCGTCGACGATACGGCCGACCAGCTTGTGCCGGACGACGTCGTGGGACGTGAGGCGGGAGAAGTGGACGTCGTCGAGGCCCTCCAGGATGTCCTGCACCTGACGCAGCCCGGACTTGGTCCCGCTCGGCAGGTCGACCTGCGTCACGTCACCCGTGACCACGATCTTCGACTCGAACCCGAGCCGGGTGAGGAACATCTTCATCTGCTCGGCGCTCGTGTTCTGGGCCTCGTCCAGGATGATGAAGGCGTCGTTGAGCGTACGACCACGCATATACGCCAGCGGGGCCACCTCGATGGTCCCGGCCGCCATCAGCCGCGGGATCGAGTCCGGGTCGAGCATGTCGTGCAGCGCGTCGTACAGCGGGCGCAGATACGGGTCGATCTTGTCGTAGAGCGTGCCCGGGAGGAAGCCGAGGCGCTCTCCCGCCTCCACCGCCGGGCGGGTGAGGATGATCCGGCTGACCTGCTTGGCCTGGAGCGCCTGCACGGCCTTGGCCATGGCGAGGTAGGTCTTGCCCGTACCTGCGGGGCCGATGCCGAAGACGATGGTGTGCTTGTCGATGGCGTCGACGTACCGCTTCTGGTTGAGCGTCTTGGGGCGGATGGTGCGGCCGCGCGAGGACAGGATGTTCTGTGTGAGCACTTCGGCCGGGGTCTCCTGGCCGTCGCCCTCCCCGTTCTCGCTCGCCCTCAGCATGGCGATCGAGCGTTCCACTGCGTCCTCCGTCATCGGCTGTCCGGTGCGGAGCACCAGCATCATCTCGTCGAACAGGCGCTGGACGAGGGCCACTTCACGGGCATCGCCGACGGCGCTGATCTCATTGCCCCGGACATGGATGTCGGCCGCCGGGAAGGCCTTCTCGATCACGCGCAGAAGGGCGTCTCCAGACCCCAGCACGGTCACCATGGGGTGCTTGGCCGGGACGGTGAACTGCGCTCGTGACTGCCCCTGCGCGGGGGTGTGAGCTGTGGGTGTCTGCGTCATGGGCCGGCTCTGTAGGCCTGCTCATCCTCCTCGGTGAGGCACGCTTGCCGGTACGGCAGCCTTGTGCTTCCAAGAGTACGACGGGGCACCGACAACGCCGTAGGACTTTTCGCCCGCACCGGTGGCCTCACGTGAATCTGCCGGTGACGCCAGGCGAATCCGCCGGTGCCTCCGCGTGAATCCACGCCCGACCGCACCCGGTTCCACCTGCGGCCGCACTCTGATCCGCCGGCGGCCTCACGCCGATCTGCCGAACCCGATCGTCGGTACCGCCCGCCGCAGGGGCCACGCCCGGCTCGTCTCCGGAAGGAGGGGTTCCAGGAAGGCGTACCGGCCGAGCGCCGCCGGATCCTGGTGGTCGTACGACTGGACGCGCCGCCACCACCCGGCGATCTCGGACCAGCCGGGGGCGGACAGGGACCCCCCGAACTCCTGGACCGACAGGGCGGCGGTGAGGCCCGCGAAGGCGAGCCGGTCGGCCAGCGGCCACCCGGCCAGGGTGCCCATGACGAACCCGGCCACGAAGACGTCCCCCGCGCCGGTGGGGTCCATGGCCTCGACCTCGATGGCCGGAACCTCGGCGGTCTCCCCGGTCCGTCCGTCCACGGCGTACGCGCCCTCGGCACCCAGAGTGACGACGGCGAGCGGCACGTGCTCGGTGAGCGCGTGGGCGGCGGCGCGCGGGCACGAGGCGCCCGTGTACCGCATGGCCTCCTGGGCGTTCGGCAGGAACGCCTCGCAGTGCGCCAGGTCGGGGAGCGCCGCCAGGTCCCAGCGGCCCGTGTCGTCCCAGCCGACGTCGGCGAAGATCCTGGTCCCCTTGCCCGCCGCCCCGGCGATCCAGGGGGCGCGGATGCCCGGCGTGAGCGACGCGACGGCCGCGCGTGCGCGGGGCGGGCAGTCCGGGGCGGGCTCCTCCGGGGGCGGCTCGTGTCCGTGGCTGACCATGGTCCGCTCGCCCTCGTACGCCATCGAGACGGTCACCGGGGAGTGCCAGTCCGGAACCGTGCGTGAGGTGGAGAGGTCGATGCGTTCGCCCTGCTCCAGGGCGTCCCAGCAGTACTCGCCGTAGTGGTCGTCGCCGAAGGCGGCGGCGAGGGACGTCTTCAGGCCGAGCCGGGCGAGCGCGGTGGCCATGTTGGCGACCCCGCCGGGGCTGGACCCCATCCCGCGCGCCCAGGACTCGGTGCCGCGCACCGGGGCGGAGTCGAGTCCCGTGAAGATGATGTCCAGGAAGACCGTGCCGGTGAGGTAGACGTCCCAGGGCGGGTCGTCGTGCGCGCGCAGCCCTGCGAGGGGGTCGACCTGGGCGGCCTGGCTGTGCCGTCCCTCTCCGTTGGACGCGGTCACGGTGCGCTCCCATGAGGTGGTGCGGATTCAGGCCAGTGTGCACCAATCACTCCACTGCCCGTGAAGCGTCACGCCGTGCCGAAGTGGTTTTCGCCCCCGCCGCCCCTACCCATTCCCGTCCCTGACTCAGGGGCTACGCCCCCGAACCCCCAAAAGACTGCGCAGTTCCCCGCGCCCCTGGGTATTTCAGCCTCTCCGGCGTTTGAGGAGCGGGGGTTCGGGGGCTGGCCCCCGAGTAGTGACGGGAATGGGTAGGGGCGGCGGGGGCGAAAGAAGAGGCCTGGTCCCCCTAGGGGAACTCGTACGCCTCCACCTCCGCCAGGTACCGCGCCCGCCGCTCCTCGTCGTGGTCGAGGAAGGACGCCACGAACGAGTTGCGGGCAAGCTCGCGCAAGCGGTCGGGCGACAACCCCAACGCCTCCCGGACGGCAAGGAAGTTGTCCTCGACATACCCACCGAAGTACGCGGGATCATCGGAGTTGACCGTGCACAACAGCCCCGCGTCGAGCATCACGGGCAACGGATGCTCCTCCAGAACGTCCACGGCCCGAAGCCGCACGTTGGACAACGGACACAACGTCAACGGCACCCGCTCCCGCACCAGCCGGGCCACCAGCTCAGGATCCTCCAGGCACCGCAGCCCGTGATCGATCCGCTCGACCCCGAGCACGTCGAGCGCCTCGGTGATGTAGGAGGGCGGCCCCTCCTCCCCCGCGTGGGCGACCCGCCGCAGCCCGAGCGCGGCAGCGGCCTCGTACACCTCACGGAACTTCACGGGCGGATGCCCGACCTCCGCGGAGTCGAGCCCGACACCGACGATCCGATCGAGGTACGGCTTCGCGGCCTCCAGCGTCTCCATCGCGGACTCGGCGGACTCGTCCCGCAGAAAGCACATGATCAGCTGGGTGGAGACCCCGTGCACGGCCTCGCTCCGGTCGAGCGCCCGTCCGAGCCCCGCCACGACGGTCCCGATCCCGACACCCCGGGAGATGTGCGCCTGCGGATCGAAGAAGATCTCCGCGTGCCGCACGCCCTGCGCGGCGGCCCGCGCGAGATACGCGTCGGCGAGGTCGGCGAAGTCGTCCTCGGTCCGGAGCACGGCCATGAGCTCGTAGTACAGGTTCAGGAACGACTGCAGGTCCGAGAACTGATACGCCTTGCGGAGATCGTCGGTGTCCGCGTACGGGAGCGGGACACCGTTGCGCGCGGCGAGCGCGAAGGCCAGCTCGGGCTCCAGGGTGCCTTCGATGTGCAGGTGCAGTTCGGCTTTCGGGATGGGCATCAAGGCATCGTACGGCCGTTTCATCTGCGCTTCGGTACCGGCACTCGCAGCAGATCGTGCGCCACGGTCAGCTCCCCCTCGAAGCCGGCGGCCCGCGCCTGCCGCTCGAACTCTTCGGGTTCGTCGTACCGCTGGCTGAAGTGCGTGAGCACGAGATGCCGTACGCCCGCGTCCCGGGCCACCGCCCCCGCCTGACCTGCCGTCAGGTGCCCGTGGTCGACGGCGAGTTGGATGTCCCCGTCCAGGAACGTCGACTCGATGACGAGCATGTCGCACCCCTCCGCGAGCGCGTACACCCCGTCGCACAGCCGGGTGTCCATGACGAACGCGAACCGCTGCCCGCGCCGCACCTCGCTGACGTCGTCGAGGGACACATCCCCCAGCGCGCCCTCCCGCTGGATCCGCCCCACGTCCGGCCCCTTGATCCCGTACGAGGCGAGCCGCTCGGGCAGCATGCGCCGCCCGTCGGGCTCGACGAGCCGGTAGCCGTACGCCTCGACGGGGTGGGAGAGCTTGCGGGCCTCCAGCACGTATGACGCCGTGGACGCGAGTACGCCGTCGGAGTCGACCGGCGCCTCGGTGAGCGGGACCGTCTCGCGGTAGGCGGTCGAGTACCGCAGCCGGTCGTAGAAGCGCTGCCCGGAGCGCGGGAAGTGGGCGGTGATCTCGTGCGGCACCCGGTCGAGGTTGATCCGCTGGATCACCCCGGCGAGGCCGAGGGAGTGGTCGCCGTGGAAGTGCGTGACGCAGATCCGGTGGAGGTCGTGCGCGGCGGCCCCGGCGCGCAGCATCTGCCGCTGCGTGCCCTCGCCGGGGTCGAAGAGGATGCCCTCGCCGTCCCAGCGCAGCAGATAGCCGTTGTGGTTGCGGTGCCGGGTGGGCACCTGGCTGGCGGTGCCGAGGACCACCAATTCGCGTACGGACATGTCGAGTTATCCGGTTTTCCCGAGTGGCGCGGCTAGCCCGGGGGCCACTGCATGCCGCGGCCGCCCAGTACGTGGGCGTGCGCGTGGAAGACGGTCTGCCCGGCCCCGCTGCCGGTGTTGAAGACGATGCGGTAGCTGTCGAGCTTCTCGTCGGCGGCGACCTCACCGGCCTCGCGCACGACGTCGGCGAGGATCGCCGGCTCGGCGACCGCGAGGGAGGCGGCATCCGGGTGGTGGACCTTCGGGATCACCAGGACGTGGCTGGGTGCCTGCGGGTTGATGTCCCGGAAGGCGACGGTCGTTTCGGTCTCACGGACGACGGTCGCCGGGATCTTCCCACCGACGATCTTGCAGAACAGACAGTCGCCCTGCGCTTCCCCTGCCATGCGCGGCTCCTCACGCTGGATGATCGATGCCCGGGCATGGTACCGAGCCGGCGCCCCTTCAGGGGTGCGGGGAACTGCGCGACCAGCCCCCACGCACCCGCACCCGAAGAACCCGCTACGAAACCCGCTACGAAACCCGCTACGAACCCGGCAACGGCGGAGGCGTCCTCGTCGGGCTCTCCTCCAGCGCCGCCAGCGCGATGCGGATCGCCTCGTCCAGTTGCACGTCACGCCCTGCCGCGTAGTCCTGCGGGGCCTGGACCACCTCGACGTCCGGGTCGACGCCGTGGTTCTCCACGCCCCACTCGTAACCCTCAAGCCAGAACGCGTACTTGGGCTGGGTGACGAGCGTCCCGTCGACGAGGCGGTAGCGGCTGTCGATGCCGACGACGCCACCCCACGTACGCGTACCGACGACGGGACCGATACCGAGGGCCTTGATCGCGGCGTTGACGATGTCGCCGTCGGAGCCGGAGAACTCGTTGGCGACGGCGACGACGGGTCCGCGCGGCGCGTCCTCCGGATAGCTGGTGGGCCGCATTCCGCGGGCGAGGTCCCAGCCGACGATGCGCCGGGCGAGTTTCTCGACGACCAGCTGGGAGGTGTGGCCGCCGCGGTTCTCGCGGACGTCCACGACG
The DNA here is from genome assembly GCF_042715345.1 of Streptomyces sp. NPDC058697. Taxonomy (NCBI): domain Bacteria; kingdom Bacillati; phylum Actinomycetota; class Actinomycetes; order Kitasatosporales; family Streptomycetaceae; genus Streptomyces; species Streptomyces sp. NPDC058697. The sequence goes on along the minus strand of NZ_JBHXSU010000039.1, from coordinate 3,501 downwards.
AGGCCCTCGCGGGCGACCTCGATCCGCAGGTCGCGGTGGATCTGGGCCCAGCCGGGCGCCTGCATGTCGGGCACGTGCAGATAGCCGAGCCGGCCGCCGGACTTCTCGTGGACGTAGGCACGCCGGTCGGCGACCCACGCGTGGTAGCGCAGCGGTTCCTCGTCGGAGATCGGTACGACGACGGCGTGCCGCGGATCGCCGCCGCCCGCGGGCGAGACGGTCAGCTCGACGGCCTTCCCTGCCGTGCCGACGAACAGCGGTCCCGGCCCGGTCACCGGGTCGACGGGCCGCCCGGAGACGGCCACGATCGCGTCCCCGGCGCGCACGGCGACCCCGGGCGCGGCGAGCGGCGACTGCGCGTCGGGATCGGAGGTCTCCGACGGCAGGATGCGGTCGATGCGCCACTGCGGCGCGCCCTGCGGGCCGTCCTCGTGACGGGAGATGTCGGCGCCGAGCAGCCCCTGCCGCTCGCCGCTGCCGTATCCGCCGCGCGGCATGACGTACGCGTGCGAGGTGCCGAGTTCGCCCTGCACCTCCCACAGCAGGTCGACCAGGTCGTCGTGGGTGGCGACCCGTTCGAGCACGGGCCGGTACCGGTCCAGTACGCCGTCCCAGTCGGTGCCGCCCAGGTCGGGGCGCCAGAAGTTGTCGCGCATGAGGCGGCCGGTCTCGTCGTACATCTGCCGCCACTCGGCGGCCGGATCGACGGTCTGGCGGATGCGCGAGAGGTCGACGGTGATGTTGGTGTCGCTCTCGTCGTCGTTCGAGGCGCGCCGGTCGCTCGGTACGACCTTGAGCTTGCTGTCGGTCCACAGCAGGATCCGCTTGCCGTCGCCGGTGACCATGAAGCCGTCGGCGTCCGAGGCGAGGTGCTCCATGCGCTGCTGGACGAGGTCGTAGCGCTCCAGGTCGGTCTTCGGGTCCGGGTCGTCCGGGGTGGCGCGGGAGGCGCCGAGTACGCCCCGCACGGGGTGCCGCAGCCACAGCAGCCCGTCCTTGGCGGCCTTCAGTCCGGAGTAGCGGGCGGCCTCGACGGGGAACGGCACGATGCGGTCGCCGAGCCCGTCGAGGTCGATGCGGGTCGCCGGGGAGCCCTCGCTGTCGGGCGTCTCGTCCTTGTCGGGCGCCTCGAAGGGCCGGCCGTGCCGCTGCGGCCCGAACGGCGAGGGGGTGGTCGCGGCGAGGGTGATGAGATGCGGCCGCGAGCCCCCGACGAAGGCCAGGTCGAAGACGTGCTCGTCGTAGACGGGGTCGAAGGACCGCGCGGACAGGAAGGCCAGATGCTTCCCGTCGAGGGTGAACGCGGGCGCGTAGTCCCGGAACCGGAGCGGCGTCGCCTCGGTCACCGAGAGGTCCGCGGTGTTGGCGAGCTTGAGCTGGCGCAGCGGGCGCGGGCCGGGGTGCGACCAGGCGAGCCAGGCCGAGTCGGGCGAGAAGGCCAGCCCGGAGACCTCGCCGTCCTCGCTGCGGTCGACCTCCCGTACCTCGCCGGTCTCGCGCTCGACGAGCAGTACGCGTCCGTCGTGCGAGGCGACCGCGGCACGGCTGCCGTCGGGCGCCACCGCGAGCCCGAGCACCCGCCCGAGCTGTCCGGCGGCGAGACGCCGTGGGGTGGCCCCCGGCGCGACCCCGGTCGCGGGCGCGAACTCAAGGGCGTCATCGCCCTCGGCGTCCGTCACCCACACCACGTGCTCCTCGCCGTCCGCGCGGAAGGTGCGCGGCAGCCGGGCCCGTACGCCCTGTTCGGCGGCGAGCGCCCGGGTCGGGCCCGAGCGGTGGGTGACCCAGTGGACGGCTCCGCGCACGGCGACCGCGCTGCCGCGGCCGGTGTGGTCGGGCGCGGCGGCACCGAACCAGCGGGCCGCGCTCACGGGATGCGGCTGCAGATCGACGCGCTGTCCGCCGAGCCGGATGTCGAGCCGCCGCGGCTCGGCCCCGTCGAGGTCGTCGAGAATCCACAGCTCACCGGCGGACGCGTACACGACGCGCGTCCCGTCGGTGGAGGCGTGCCGGGCGTAGAACCCGTCAACTGCCGTATGCCGCCGCAGATCCGACCCATCGGCGAGGGAGGAGTAGACGGCCCCCACACCTTCATGATCGGAGAGAAAGACAACTCGCTCCCCGGCCCACGAGGGGTACTCCAGATTCCCGTCCAGGTCGGCATGCAGCCGTACGAACTCCCCGGCCTCCCCGTCGCCCTCCCGGTCGATCCACAGCTTCCCGGCCGTGCCACCCCGGTACCGCTTCCACCAGGCGGCCTCACGGCCCATGGGCGCGGACAGCAGGAGCGTGCCGGGGCCGCCCCGGGCCACATCGCCGACAGGCCCGTACGGGAGGGTGGTTGCCGGGCCGCCGTCGAGCGGGACGGCCCGGGCCCAGCTGCGGCGCAGGCTCGCCTGGCCCTGTGTGCTGAGCGCGAGCACCTCGCCCTCCGGGGTCCAGCCGCGCACCTGGGTCTTCCAACTGCCCCAGTGCGTAAGGCGTTTGGTGGAACCGCCGTCGACGGGGGCGATGTGCACCTCGGGAGCGCCGTCGCGGGTGGAGGTCCAGGCGACGGTGGTGCCGTCCGGCGAAATACGGGGATGGTTCACCGGGACGTTGTCGGCGCTGACCCGCCAGGCACGGCCGCCGTCGAGCGGCGCGACCCAGACGTCGTCCTCGGCGGTGAAGGCGATCAACTCGCCGTGCAGATGCGGATACCGGAGATACGGGGCAGATGCGGCGGATGCGGTCTGTGTCACCCGATCACCCTATGCAGCGGTCCTGTCCGCGACCAGAGCTTTCGATCACTTGCCCTGGAAGCACGAGCAGGTGGGGTGCGGGTACTCGGTGACGGTCCTGGTGACGGTGACGGTCGCCTCCGGCCGGCCCGGCGGCGGGGTCGTCCTGTGATCGACGGGCGGTGTCCAAGGGTTGACGCTGCTCGGCGTGCTCGGCGTGCCCGCCCTGCAGTTCCCGAGCACGTCCACCCGGAACCACTCCTTGCCGCCCACCCTGGCTGTCAGGTCGCCCCGGACGCAGGTCCCGTTGATCTCCTGCGTCACCTTGCCCTTGATGGTGATGTCGCGACCGTCCTTCTCCTCCCCGACACAGTCGACGCTCGCGACACTCCGCACGCTGGGCGAACTCCCGGCGGTCTGCCCCTTGTCCCCGTACGAGGCGGTACAACTCAGCCACTGGACATCGACGCCCTGCTTCTCCAGCTCGCGGGTTCCTGCCTGGTCGGTCGTGATCGCCACCGCGGCGGCACTGATCCCGTCGCCGGGTTCACACGCGGCCACGCCGAACACGACCACGACGGCGAGCCCGCCCACAACCGGCCCCCGCCGTATCCGCCTCAAAGCCCCCATAGACGGCAGCGTGCCACCCTCGACCGAAGCCCGATAGACCGCATACAGCCACGATTCCGCCCCCGCCGCCCCTACCCATTCCCGTCCCTGACTCAGGGGCTCCGCCCCCGAACCCCCAAAAGACTGCGCAGTTCCCCGCGCCCCTTAAAGG
>NZ_JBHXSU010000038.1:0-75094 GCF_042715345.1 Streptomyces sp. NPDC058697 | reverse complement strand
GCGGGATATGCAGCGCTGGCGCGCTGCATAGGGCGACGCTCCGCTGACGCTCCGCCAAATTCCCGCGCAAGCGCGGGAATTGAATTCCGTAAACGGAATTCAGAACGGAATGCAATTCCCGCAAGCGGGAATTGAGGGCACCCGCGCAAGCGCGGTCGCCTTTCGCTGGCTATAAGGGTGGATGCATCACGTGCGGCACTGTGTAGCTGCTGGGATTCCAGGCCACTACCCCCAGGAAGTTGACGGACCGTCCGGCCCGAGCGGGGTCCGCCCCGATGCAGTGACGGACTCCGCTACGCTCCATCCAAACCCCCTCCCCAACTCCCCTACCCTGTACGCTCACGCTCGATGACATGCCGTCAGCGTGCACTCAAACCGGCTGCAACGGAGCGACAAGTGTCGGTGCATCAGATCAAAGAGCGAGCATGACCCACGTGGGATGCATCACAGGTTGCGCTGTGTAGTGATTGGGAGAAGCATGTACTACCTGTTAGCCCGAATGGAAAACCACCCGTAGAATTATGAATTACAGGGGTGGATTCCTCGGCCGAAGAACAGAACTCGCGAATAGAGAATGTCGAATTTCGAGTTATGGAGCACCGGAGCAAAGCGACGGAACCCGGCCACCGAGCCCTGCCCTGCCCTGCCCTGCCCTGCCCGACTTAGTTTGTCTGTCGCTCCCGATCGCTGGAAGTGCACACCTCCGCACAGGAATTGAGCATCTATCAGTTAGCCGTCTGATTCTTGCCTGTCGTTTCAATGGCGACTCGTCCGCACCCGGCACACCTCACCGGCCCCAGCGCGGCGGCGGAGCCGACGCGCAGCAGGACACCAGCCGCGCCCGATCCCCGATGCCGCCGCGCCGACCACGCCCGCCCCCGCCCCCTTCTCTTCTTCACACGGGCAGGGAGTAGCGGCAGCAGAGGGGATGTCAGCGGCCGACCACGGGCAGGCGTACAGGCTGAACAGGGGTAATCGTCGAGATGTGGGATGCGTTTGGCATCAGTTGGCGCAGGAGGGGGTGCAGTAGTAAGCGCGCTGTTTGATGCATGAGTTGTCGCAGGATGACGCTCGGTCAGGTCGCGTTTTCCCTGTTCAGGGGGGTTGTGATCATGGGCAAGACTATCTAGTATCGAACTTGCAAGCCGTTCCGGGTGACGTCGGAGCGGCCACGCCGAACACGAAGGGAAGCCCCGTAATGGAGGCAGCGTCAGCAGTGCAGCTGATCAAACAGCTGATCTACAAGCCGGGTTGGACGATCGATGCCGACGACCACACCCACCGGTTTGAGGGCACGGTGAAAGTCAGATTCACATTCCCCGCGCACAGGTCGGAGCGGAACTTGGCTCCGGAAGGCTACCCGGAAAAAATCACCACGTACGCCGAATTTCCCATCGTTGTCGCGGACTGTGACGATGTGGAACTGTACCGCCGGATTCTCGGAAAGATCATGGGAATTGAGCTGCACGAGGCTCGCGAATTCCTCCGAGTTCCGCCGACGTATTGGGCCCCTTTCCACCCGCACCGCGTAGACGGCATGAAGCGATGGGGTGACTCCCCCGGAGATCTGCTTTACGGGATTTCCTGACAGACGCTCCCGGACGGGGGCCGCATCTCATCTGCGCCCCCGTTCGGGAGACCAGGCCCCAAACCCCAATCCCGCACCCAGTCAGCGAGGAAGTCATGAGCCTGAACGTCATCATCCTGCTTGTCGTCGTAGTGGCTTGCTACGCATACAGCAAGGGCCGCGCCCGAGGCCAGCGGGAGAACATCGCCCGAGTCGTAGCGCAGCTCTTGAAGGGGAAGTGATGAACGCCTACGCCGCCGTTGTACCCGTCGTCCACAACAACAGCGACAGCAGCAGCGTGCCCGGAGAGTTCGTGTTCGCCTACATCGGCGTAGCGCTGCTGGTCTGGGTGGCCGTTGCTCTCACTTTCGCCCGGAGAGAGGCCGCCCACACCGCCGCGCCACAGCTTGACTCCAACACGCTCATTGACGCCGTTCTGTTGGGGGCCGCTGCGGCAACCATGTGGCCGATCAGTCTCGCAGGCGGCGGAGTGTGGCTCTTGGTACGCCGCCTCACGCGCCCGAAGCGGCCCCGGTATCCGCAATGCGAGAGCATAGACGACGATCACACCTTCTAGAACGGGTGGAGGGTGGTCATCGGCCACCCTCCATCGCAAGCCGCGTGACCGCTCGGTTTCAGGCCACATCGGGGCCGGCGAGGGCGCCGGTCGCCTGGCCGGCCCCGCCGGATCAGGGCCGGGGCCCCGGGGGGCATGAGCCGCCCCTCCCCCGAGGGCATGCCATGCCTCACCGTTCGCTAGTTAACCAGCGCAGGCACCACGCCAACCGCCCCCACCGCCCACCGCCCCCAGCTGCGAGCGACTCGTAAGGCTTGCTTTTCCGAGTCTTATTATCTAGTATCGAAGTAAGCCGGGTGACGCCGGTGGACCGCCGAACCACACGAAGGGAGCCCTTGTGGCTCACGAGACCAACCAGATCACCGAGCACGCCGCGGTGACGGACACCCGCAACGCATCCTTTAAGGACCTGAAACAGATCCTGGAGCGGGACCAGGAGGCCAAGGTCGACATGGTGGCTCCCGCCTCTGCCATCACCTCAGTTGGCGGCAACCTCGCCGTGACCGGCGTGGATCCGGTACTGACGCCCAGCGGCGTGACAAGCGCCGATGGCGCCTACCGTCCCACTGCCGTAGCCGACGAGGGGATTGCCGACAAGCTGAAGATCCCTACCGCCTACCTGCGCCGTATGCGCGCCGAGGCGGTCGACCTGTACGACCTCAACGTCAACGGCTGGCTGCAGAAGGACCCCACCCGCCGTTTCCTGCTCCGCGCCTTCAAGGGCGAGCCGGGCGTACTGCGTGCGTTTCTCTCCGACGGCTACAAGATCATTGACCATCTCGACATGCTCACCGCCGTACTGGCGGGCATCCGGGAGGCGGGGCACCCCGTGAAGATCACGGGCGCCGACCTCACGGAACGGCGCATGATCGTTCGGGTGGAGTCCGAGCACGTCGAGGCACTTGCTCCCGAGCTGCTGCGCGGGTACCGGTCGCCGTTCACCGGGCAGACGGGCGATCAGTTGCCCGTTGTGTCGGCCGGGTTCGTTCTCACCAACAGCGAGGTAGGCAGCGGAAAGTACGCGATCACGCCCCGCATCGTCGCGCAGGTGTGCGGCAACGGTCTGACGATCACGAAGGACGCGTTCGGCAAGGTGCACCTCGGTGCGCGGATGAGCGAGGGGATCGTCGAGTTCTCGAAGGACACCCAGGAGAAGAATCTCGCGCTGATCACGGCTCAGACCCGTGACGCCGTCGCAACGTTCATGAACCGCGACTACGTCGAGCGGAAGCTGGCCGACATGCAGCGGGAGGCAGGCCGCGAGATCACCAGCCCGGCCGAGACCGTGGAACTGGTGGCAAAGCAGCTGCGGTTCTCCGACAGTGTGCGCGACTCCGTGTTCAGCCACTTCATCAAGGGTGGCCAGACCACCGCAGGCGGGATCATGCAGGCCGTGACCGCTACTGCGCAGACCCTCGATGACGGGGATGCGGCCTACGAGCTGGAGACGCAGGCCCTTTCCGCCATGTCCATCGCCGCAGCGGCGTAGCCGTCAGCAAAGCCCCGGCGGGAGCGCAGCAGCCTCCCGCTCCCGCCGGAACGGCAGTCTGTGAGCGGCACTCAGGTGCCGCTCACAGGCGCCCGAGCCGGAACCGGCAGGGTTTGACATCGCAGTATTTATTATCTAGTATCGAATTAACAGATGAGGGGTGACGCCCTCGACTGTCGCCGAAACAGCACGAGGGGAAGCGCCCGATGGGCCCCAATAGCCTTTCATCCAGCCAGGCCCGGGAACGCCTGGCACCGGTCACCGCGCGCGCCGTGGACACCGTCACCGATCTCATGAAGACGGCAGGACCCGGAAGGCACCTGATCACCACCGCCGTCCATCCGAGGAACTCTGAGCCCGTCGTCGCCTACGCCTGGTTCGACGTCGTCGGCGAAGGCACTGACGCTCTCTGGAGCGGCGTCTATGCCGATGCGGCCGCAGTCACAGAAGTCGTGGCCCTTGCCTTCATCATCGCCAAGGGCAGCGTCGTGCTCGGCACGACGTCGCCGACGGGCGAGGAGACCGTACGCGGCTGGGTGGTCGACGGCCACGCGCTCAGGCCGCTCACCGCCGACCAGGTCCGCCACGCCTTCCAGGAATCGCCTGGTCCGGCGTCGGACGCCGTCACTTACCGAACGGCATTCCCGGTTCCGGCATCCGCCCCGGCGTAGCCCTGCTGCGCGCCCCAGTCCGGCGGCCGGTCTTCTCCCCCACGCCTGGCCGCCGCCCGGCCGCCGCCCCTCTGCCCGTCTGGAGGGCGGCGGCCGCCCGAGGCCCACGTCAAGGACTCAGAGGAAAGTGACCATGGCTGACACTGACCCGGTACCGATCACCGACGAGAACGCCGTTGCGCACGCCATCGCTGCCGCCATCCACGACATCACCAAGCAGGGCTTGCCGGGCCACGGCCACGAGATCGTCAACCTGCGGCTGATCCGGCCCGCCTCGGTCGTCCGCGCCTCGGTCGCGTACGCCAAGGCCCGCGACACCGGCAAGACCGAACGCGGAGCCGTCCGCGACGCCGCAATCGAACTCGTCAGGAACTACCGCTTCCAGCACAACCTCTGACCGCCCGCGCGGTGACTGGCCAACCTTGCCCAGCGTCACGCCGGGACTGACCAGACCAGCGGCCAAGCGACTCCCCCGCGCATGGCCGCTCCCAGGGCCGCCGCCCCGGAATCTCCCGGCACCGGGGCGGCGGCCCACCTCAAGGGCCCGTAGCTCAGTGGCAGAGCCAGCGCCTTAAAAGCGCACAGCGCCGCCGGTTCAAATCCGGTCGGGTCCACCCACGCACCCTGCACCAACCGCCTCGTGACGGAGGAGACATGACCGCCGACGACCGCCCGAACACCGCATCCCCGCCCACCGCCCCCAGCGTCGCCCCGAAGAGCCGTGAACGTGCCAGCGCGCAGGAAGTGATCGAGTTCGTCATCGCAGAGAAGCAGCTCGCGGACCTGGACGTCGAGATCGATTTCGAGGCGCTCGCCAGGCTCGACGACATGCCCGACGACGAGGCGGTAGCGCTGATCGACGAGACGATGCGACGAATCCTCTTCAGCTGACCAGCGGCCGGGGCTTCCTCCCCGCGCGCCCCGGCCGCTTCCAGGGCCGCGCCCCGCCCCACCGGGGCGCGGCCCCCACACCTCACCGCCAAGGTGCTGTAGCTCAGTTGGTAGAGCGCCGGTCTTATAAGCCGTCGAGGTCGTGGGTTCGAGTCCCACCAGCACCACGAACCACCCGGTTAAGGGCGTACGCCTCACGGCGGCCACCGCCCGCGACCTGCACCCTTCACACACGTTCCCGAGAGCCGGAGTTGACCATGCCGGAGACCGCCTATCCCAGTACCCCCGCCGAGGTGGCTTCCGCCGTCCTCGACGCCATCGAAACCCATCCCGAGGCATTCGACATGACCTCCTGGCTGTCCACGCCGGACGGAAGGTGGCTCGCCCCCGAGACCGAGCCCTCGTGCGGCACAACGATGTGCGGCGGCGGCTGGGTTGCACACCTCACCGGCTGGGCGCTCGGGCCCAGGCGCTACGCCTCCAAGGACGGCGTGGACCGCCTGACCGAGGAGGTTGCAGCGGAGGCGCTCGACCTCCCCGACACCGCTGTGTTCCACGGAACCGCCGAAGCGCTCCTCACCCGCCTCCGCGAGATCGCCGGACGCTGACTTCTCCAAGCCCCGGCGGCCCGCGCCACAGCGCACGGACTCGCTTCCGGCTGTCGGGCGGGCCCCATCGGTCACCGCAGCCTGCGGCGACCGACACCGCCGGCCTCCCCGACGCCGTTCCCGCCCCGGCGAGCGGCGCGGCCAACCGGCCACCTCGTCACTGGCCGACGATCCGCTGCCCTGACACCCGCGCCCTCGCTTCGGCGGGTGCAGGGCGGCGGCCTCCCCAGCGCGGACCCCAGGCCGTCTGGCGCCCACGGCACAGCGTCCACGCGCCGCTCCCCCGCCTCACACCATCAGCCACTGCGAGGGCGTCATGGATCCAGACCTGTACGACCGGTTCTTCACCCGCCGCTTGTCCCCGCGCCGGTACGAGGCGACCGCGGCCGCCGACGAGAGTGTCGTCCTGGCCACCGCCCAGTTCTACACCGCCTCCCCGGACGGCACCGGCTTCACCGGTTGGGTGGTCTCTCAGGCAGAGGGCGGCCTTCGCGTCCGCGCGGCACGCGAACTGCGCCTCTACCAGCGTTACCCCCACAGCTACCCGGACATCCCAGACGAGGCCCAGCCGGATGTCACCCCCCAAGTTCCCTCCGAGCGACGGGAGTTCTGATCGTGACTGCCGACACTCTCACCATCGACACGCCGTCCGGCGCGGTGCGCGCCGCCGGCTGTTGCCCGGCGTTAAAAATTCCGACGAGTTCGGCGTTCACCGTGCCGACGAGCGGTGACAGCGACGCCCTGCCGGTGGGTGTTCCGGCAGGGCGGTCGTCGGCAAGGTGTCGTTTTCGTCGGCAAGGTGCCGGTGGTTCAGTCGCCGACCACCTCGCTCACGGACGCGCGGGCGGCGGCCTCGTCGACGAGGTTCTTGCCGGTGGCGAAAGCGGCGACCAGGGCCTGCAAGGACAGGTTGTTGACCGCCCTCGGAAAGCCGCGCGAGGTCGTGTGGATCAAGGTCAGGGCGTCCTCGGTGAACAGCTGGTCCGGGCGGCCCGCGATCTTCAGATGGTGGGCGACGTAGCTGGTCGTCTCCTTCGAGGTCATGCCCGGCATCGTGTAACGCAGAGCTGTCCGCTGTTCGAGAGCGGCCAGGACGGCCAGCTTCATGGTGCGTCGGAGGGTGGGCTGGCCGACCAGCAGGCAGGACAGCGGCGAGTCCTGGTCCATGCCCTGATTCGTCAGCATCCGGATGGATTCCAGCTGTTCGTAGGACATCAGGTGGGCCTCGTCGACGACCAGGACCGGAGTGCGTCCGCGCTCCTCGCGTTCGGACAGCAGGGCTCTGCTGGTCTGGACGGTCAGGCGGGATCCCAGGTGGGAGGGGGTCTGTCCGAAGGCGTGCACGATCTGTTCGTGGATGCCGCGGACCCCGATCATCGGGTTCGGGATGTAGATGACGCTGTATTTCGACGGGTCGAGGGCGTCCAGGCAGGTGCGGACGGAGACGGTCTTGCCGGCGCCGACCTCGCCGGTGACCACGCCGATGGAGCGTTCCGCGATGCACCAGGTGATGCGGGCGACGGCCTGGTTGTGGGACTCGTGCCGGTGCAGCATGCCGGGCGCGAGGTTGCGGCCGAAGGGCATGCGCTCGAAACCGTAGTGGGCCTGCAGCTTCTCAATCACGGTGATCCTTTCGGAAGTTCGCAGGTCAGAGCAAGTTCAGTCCTGGTCGGTCAGGTCGATGGCCTTGATGGGCGGATCGGTCAGCGCCGCGTAGTTGATCTTCTGTCCGAGGTGGTTGGAGTGCGCGGTGTCGACCAGGTGGAGGTAGTCGATGCCGGTGGTCACCCGCTCTGGTTCTTCCTCCGCGGGCACTTCGGGCCTGGCTTTGGGGTGGGAATGCCGTTCGATCTGGAAGGGCTGGGCGGTGCCGGCGTCCTTGCCGTCGAGGCAGACCCGCAGGAAGGTCAGATCGAAGGGGTCGAAGACCAGCTCGACCTTGTGGCCGACCAGCCGCGGGTCGACCTGGTAGCGGTTGCCGTGCAGCGAGACGGTCGCGGTCTTGGCGACCCGGCGGTGCTCGGACCAGCGGAAAGCCTCCGCCAGATCGGCGGGCTGCGGGACCGGGAACGGGGCCCCGGCCATCCACCGCTGAAGCGGTTCCTGCTTCGTCTCGGAGTGGACGCGGCGGTGGTAGATGTTCTCCACCCAGGCTGTGAACAGGCGGTTCATCTCCGCGAGGTCCTTGATCTCGCGGCCGACCTCGCCCTTGTCGGAGGCGATCTCGACGGTGAACTCCCCGTTCACCGTGCGGAAGAACCGCTCGATCTTGCCCCTGCCCTCGGGGCGTCCGGGGGCGGAGTGCACCAGTTTGATCCCGAGTTTCGCGCAGGCCCGCAGCAGCCACGAGTCCACGAACGCGGAGCCGTTGTCGACGTAGATGTACTGCGGGACGCCGCGGGCGGCGAGCGCGGGCCGCAGGGCCGCCGCCAGGCGGACCGTGTCCTCCATGAAACCCCAGCGGTGGCCGACCACCGCCCGCGAATGGTCGTCCAGGAAGGCGAACAAGTACGTCTTGCGGCCCTCGATCCGCGGCCCGTGCAGAGCATCACCGACCCAGAGCTCGTTGGGCCGGTCCGCCTCGAACCTGCCGAAGGTGTCGTTCTGCTTCGCGGACCTGAGCGCGACCAGGCCGGTCTTGTGGAACATCCGCTGCAGCGTGCGCTCGTCGGGTGCCCAGCCGAGCTGGGCCCGCAGGATCCGTCTGACCTGCGCGGCCGTGCGGTCGGGGTTCTCCTTCTTCAGCGCCATGGCCAGCTCCACCACCTCCGGCGGGGTGCGGGGCTGGGACTGGCGCGGGCTGGGAACGAGTGCGTCGAAGCCGCCCTGGCGCCACTCCAGGATCCAGCGGTCCAGCGTCCACCGGCTGATCCGGATCGCCCGGCCGTCGGCGTCGATGTGCTCCTGCTGGGCCAGCTTGCGCACCAGCGCGCCGCGCTGGCGCCCGGTCAGGCCGGGGTCGGCGGCCTCGCGGATGAGCATGTAGCGGAACAGGCCGATGCGTCTGGCCCGCTCGGTGCGGGCCTCCTCGTCGTTGGGCTGTGCCATCTCCACCTTCCTGACAACTCGTCACGGACATGAGCCCGCCGAGGCTGTCAGGAACAACCCGGTCAAGATCAGAGGCAGTTGGTGTTGATCGAGGATCAAGGCCAGCTCGGCGACAGCAACCGCCCACCACTGACCGCCGCAGCCGTCTGCCAGGGCGACACCTTGCCGACGTCCTGCCAGCGCGAAACGGCCGACCGCCAGGCCCCGACCACCGCCGAGACCGCAGCCGCGAACAGCGTCACCGCCGGCGCGGGCGGGACCGGATCGATGCCGGTCTCCACGAGCAGCACCGTGAAGTACACGCGGACGTGCTCAGCACGGTGCTCGAACCGCCGCAGCCAGCCCCGCACCGTGTCCACCGGCCGCCCCAGCCCGGCCGCGATCGACCTCGCCCCCGCCCCGGACGCCTTGGCGACCAGCGCAGCCCCGATCACGTCCGCCAGATCCACCCGCCTGACCAGCATGAACACCGGAAGGAGCACATGCGAACCCCCACAGCCCTCACAGCGGGCCCGCCGCGGCCGCACCCGCACCAGCCCGTCCGCGTCTCGCAGGACGCGATGCCTCGCCCAGCCCCATGGGGCCAGCACACCCCCGCAATCCGGACACTCGATCTCACCCGCCAGCAACCTGGTCTCGACCCTGGCCACGTCCGCCTCTACCGTGAGCACCGGCGCCTCCACGCGCGTCACGGCCCTCCCGGACTCGGCCAAGAGATCTTCGGGAGGGCCTTCGCATGCCCTCCTCATCGGCAAGGTGTCGCCGCCGACGAACACCCACACCTCACGGGCACGCACCCGAATCCATCGGCGCACAGAATGCCCTCAACCCACCGCCCACGTAGGCATCTTGAGTGTCGTTGAACAGCCGGCCAGCCACGGGGCACCGACGCCGTCGTGTACGCCCTGTCGGGCGCGTTGCGCGGCTTCGTGCACGTGACTGGCACTCATCATCCGCGCGACTGGGACCGGGTCACCGCGCTGCGCGTGAGTCTCGGCTCCGTCAACGCCATGGAAGCAACCGCGCCGACCGAGTCCCTGCCGCGCAGGCGCGGCAGCGCGACCGGCTACACCGGTGGCCTGCTGCTCTGGACAGACGCCGATTGCCCGTACCAGCACGCCGCGATGACCACCGTGGAGTCAACAGCCGGGAACGCCCCTCCTCCCACAACGCGCGAGACCCTCGCGGTGGTCATGCGTGCCTGCGCCGAGGACGTCGCTCAACGGCCCGACCTTCACCACCTGCTCGACGCATCCCGCGAGCGTGAGACCCCCGGCCTGCTGCGCTTCCTCAACTGGTCGATGCGGAAGGGCGAGGCCGAGGCGGCATGCTTCGAGTCCAAGGCCCAGGCCCACCGCCGCGACGCCCGCACCGCCGTCTCCAGCTGGTGGACGGCCGCCCGGTGGCTCTCCGCCCGGCCTCACCCGGTCCTGACCTTGGTGCTGATGAACTACCGAGGGTCGCTCGCGCACCGCGCCGACTACCTGTCCGCATACGCCGAGTACGCCGAGCGGGCGGCCCGTGAGGAGCGCGATCGCGCCGGTCGCATCCGCACAGAAGTCTTGTCCCTGCGCGCCCAACAGCGCCCGCGCAGGCGATCCTCCGCCCCGCCGCCCAACCAGACCGTGGAGCAGCGATCATGACCGGCTCCATCGCGTCGTTCGACGTGTCCCAATGCCTCACGGCCGCCGGCCACACCGACGCCGTGTACCGATCCAGCTGGACCCCCGGCTACCGCGCCCAGCAGGACAGTCAACGCACCGTCTATGTCTGGCACGACGGGCCCGACGAACAACAGCACCTCGACCAGTACGCACAGACGCTCCGTGACGCCGGATACGCCGTCACCCTCGTGCGGCCCGTCGACGAGCGGCTCTGTCTGTGCATCAGGCGCCTCTGATCCGCACCCCGGTACAACTCGCCGCCGTCATGCAGGGAATACCTGACCCACAGCCTTGTTAATCTAGTATCGAATTCACCGGGAGTGACGTCCTGGCGGGCGCCGAATCCACACGAAGGGAAGTCCCAGGCATGGGCTACGACATGTACCTCGTACGCTCCCCGGAGGGCGAGGACGCAGCGTACGAGGCGGCCAGCAGGTCGTTCGACGCAGCTGTGGAGCACCGCGACGGTCTCGACCTCCCGTCGTGCCACCCGGAATACCAGGCTGCCCAGGCAGGGGTTACCAGGGCCTACGACGCAATGGAGGCGGTCCGCACCACGCACTTCTACCTGACGACCTGGGCGATGAGCGAGTGCCGGGCACTCATGGACCACTTCGGCATGCTGGTTGCCACGCAGCCACCGGACCGCCCCGCGCCCGAGGAGTACGGAGCCACCCCCGGGGAAGCCGTTCTCGCCCCGGCAGGGGACGCAGCTCCGGTGCAGGTCCAGCGGTACCGCAGGGCTCTTGAGGAGCGGCTGTCGTGGGCACCGCCGCAGCCCGAGGGCATCGCGGCTCACAAGCTCGGCGGCGACGTCGGCTGGACCGTCACCCCCGGTGAAATCCATGCAGCCCTCGCGGCGTACGAGACCAGCAGGGCCACGAACCCCGCGCTCCTTTCGGAGGTCATCGAAGACGCCGACTGGTGGCCCGAGTGGATCGACTACCTCAAGCACGCCGCCGCGCACGGCGGGTTCCGCACCTACGGGCCCCCCGTGACCTGACGCACGCCTCGCCAGTCACCGCGACGGGCGCGGGCCACAGACCGGCCAGGTTCGTTCCCTTCGTCTGGGGCCCGGCCGCCCACGGCCCGGCCCGCGGTCGAGACTCGCGCGGTCACCCCTCGCACCGCACCCGCGCTCCCGCGCGCCGGGCCGCCCACCTCCCACGCAGCCAGCACGAGAAGCACCCATGACCAGAACCCCCTCCGCCCTGCTCCTGACCTGCGACGCACAACTCGTCGACATCGACCTGCCGTTCGGCCATGACGACGAATCCAGCGCCGAGCGCCGTGCAGTGATACGCGCGCGGCCCTGCGATGCGCCCGATTCGACGTCGTCTCCCTGACCCGCCAGTGGGACATGTGGATCGACGACGAAGGTCTGTACAACCACCCGGTGAATCCCGCCGCAACGGCTCTCGCCCGGCGGTTCGGCTTCACACACCAGCCCTACCACGGCCCCGTCCTGCTCACCGGAGGGCCCGACACGGAAGGCAACACCCTCCCGCTGCTGAGGCAGCAACTCATCGGCCTGCTGCTCACCCTGGAAGACCTGTGACAGCACCGGGCCCACCGCCGGACACTCCCACCGGACCTTGCAGAAGTCCGGCACCCGCACAGCTCCCTCCCGTTCGCACGCAGATTCTGCGAGCAGGGCCTTCCACCCGACGACTCACCAAAGGGTCCGGCTCGACGCCGCGCCCTACCGCCGGCGCACTGCGAGCAGTCCCAGCCCTCACCCCGGCCACTCACCCTCCGGAGTACCTGCCATGCCCGACCCCACCACCCTGCCCGACCCGTTCGACACCGCAGCCCGGGCCTTCGAGGCGCTGCTGGATGCCCTCGGACCGGGACGCCACCACCTGGTGTGCAGCGCCCATACCGCCCTCGGGAGCTTCGCCTCCGCCTCGGCGACCGTCGAATGCCCTCCCGACGACCAGGACCAGGCGAACGCCGACTACGAAGGCTGGCTGATGTTCTGCCACCTGCTGGCCCAGACCTCCATCGCCTTCCGGGACGCGACGATCTTCACGCGCACGCACACCACCGACACCACCTCCGTACTGCGGGGCTGGAAAGTCACCAACGGGTGGCCCCAACCCATGGCAGCGGCCGATGTGTTCGCGGCGTACTGCACCGACCTCGCCACAGGCGACCCGATCCCACCCGAGCCGGGCACGGACTACCAGGCGGGCACCCCACTGCCGACCGCTTCAGGCGACAGCGGCCACTGAGTGCCACGAGCGCACCGCTCCGCCGGTCCTGATGGGTCGCGGTGCGCCACCGCGCCCCGCCCCTCCAGCACCACCACGAGAAGGAGGCGGCCACTTGCATTCCGAGCCTTTATTATCTAGTATCGAATATGACGATGCTGGCATCACCGGCCGTCGCACCGGCGGCCCAAGCCTGCGTAGTTCAGCGGTAGAGCGGCCCCACTTGCAGGTGGACAGGGGTTCAAAACCCCTCGCAGGCACCAGCTCCACACGCGCTGACCAACATCCCTGTCCGAGAGGAACGCACCGCCATGTCGCGTGCCGAAGACCCCACTCCCTTCCCCACCGGTTGGCCCCAGGCCCGCTATCGCGCCACCCGCCGCGCGATGAAGGCGCTCCGGCTCGCCGATCACCTGCTGCGCCATGGGCTTGCCTACACGCCCGAGGACGCCACCGACGACCTGATCCGCACCGCTGCCGCGCAGACCGGTCACCACCAGCCGTCCCAGACCACCTGCTCGCTCGTGCGCGCAGTCCTCGGACTGCTGCTTTCCCAGTCCGCCGCCAGCGAACGCGTCATCCGCATGGTCGTCACCGTCGACGACCGCCCCACGGCCTGACCGGCCGACCGGACGGGCCGGGACATACCCGGCCCGCCAAGCACCACCAGCACAGGAGTACCGCCATGTCCAGCGCCTCCCAGGCGAAGAAGACCACGACGACACCCGCCAAGGCCGCCGCCGCGACCCCGAAGGCCGCGCAGCCGGAGCCGTCGGCCGTCGAAGAAGCCCATGACCAGATCGTCCGCCTCGACCCAGCCCTCATCGTGCGCGACGACTACAACGCCCGGACCACCGACACCGAACCGGACGACGACCTCAAGGCATCGGTGGGCGAACTCGGCGTCCAGGACCCCATCCACGTCCGGCCGCTGGAGAACGGAACATACGGCGCGTTCAAGGGATGGCGGCGCGCACAGGCCCAGCAGGCCGCCAATGCGACGGCCGAGGCCGAGGGCAGGCCCGCACGCAAGATCCCCACGATCGTCCGGGCCGACCTGATGGGCAACGACGCGATGACGCACCTGCTGTCGCTGATCGAGAACGATCACCGCGAGCAGATGAACGACCGCGACCGGGTCAAGGCCATCGAGACGCTGGCGCTCATCGATGTGAGCGAGGAGCAGCGCGAGATGATGGCCCGCGCCCTGAAGATCAAGCGGGCCGAGCTGCGCGCGGCGCGCGAGGCCGCCCGCCTGGACGACACCCAGCTCCACCGGGCAAGAGTCCAGGGCTTCGACCTGATGCAGATGGCCGAAATGGCCGAAGTCAGCGACGTCTCCCGGGCCGTTCAGGTGCTGGAGGACGCTCATGCCAAGGACGCTGCCGAGGAAGGCGGCGGGCGCGGTCACTGGGACCAGGCACTGGCCCAACTCCGGCAGACCAAGGCCGACGCCGAAGCCCGGCAGACGACACTGGACGCACTGGAAAAGGCCGATGTCCCGCTGCTGCCCGACTACTTCCCTTGGGGAACGAAGGACACCTCCCGGCCGCTGAGCGAGCTGCGCACGCCCCTGGGAGCGCCGCTCACGCCGGACAAGCACGCCTACTGCTCCGGCCATGCCGCCCGCCTGGACGAGGAGTTCCAGCCCGTCTGGTACTGCTCCGACCCTGCCACGTACGGCCACAAGCTGCGCCCCGGAGCCAAGCAGACCAAGCAGTCCATGAGTGAGGAGGAGAAGGAGGCACGGGCGCGGACCATCGCGGGCAACAAGGCGTGGAAGACCGCGCGGACGGTCCGCGAGGACTTCGTGAGGCGGCTGTGCAAGGGAAAGTCCCTGCCCGAGCCCGTGCGGCAGTTCGCCCTGCGCACGGTGATGAGCCCGCCCTACCTGTACGCGAAGTGGTGCGAGAAGGGCGACACCGAGGCCGTCGCCCAGCTCCTCGGGGTCCCGGACCCCAACGCCGACCGATCCCGGTACAGCCGTGAGGGAGATCCGTTCGACGACCTGGTCGCCCGTCAGGGCAAGACCAAGGGATGGCACCAGGTGTTCGCGCAGGTGGCCGCCGCGTTCGAGTACAGCATGCGCGAGCCGAAGGCGTGGCAGGGCCTCCGCCGCCACCAGGCCGCCTACCTGCTGTGTCTGAAGGCGGAGGGCTACCGGCTGTCCGACGTGGAGGAACTCGCCGTCACCAAGTACCTGCCCCAGCCCGACGACGAGGACCAGGTAGCCGACCAGGCCGCCTGAGCCCTGCCAGGCGCAGCACTCCGAGCAGCGGTGCTGCGCCCGGCCCTCTCGCCTCCCCCACAGCCAAGGAGTACGTCGTGTCCGACGACATCTGTCCGTCGGGACGACGGCGCTACCCCGACCGCGCGGCCGCTCGCGCAGCCTTCGGAGCCACCCGTGCCCGCGGCAGTTCGAGTCGTGGCTACCGCAAATGCGGGATCTGCGACGGCTGGCATCTCACGCCAGAGCGCAACCACCGCCCACGCCGACGCAGACGCGCGCGGACCCCAGGACGGCCGCCGCAGCGCGATTCGGGGGACAGTGCCCGTCCCTGAGCGCCGGTCACAGACGCACCCAGCGTCTGACCGGCCCCCAACACCTCATCCTGTGATCCGGCCGGGGCACGCCCCGTGCCCTGGCCGGGTCCGATCAGCCTGTGAAGGATCGACCTCTGCATGAATCCGGCGATACCCCAGCGGTGTGCGCACCGACCGCTGGCCGGCGGGCTCGTAGTGCCCTGGGTCTCCCTGATCCACAACGGACATGCCGCTTTCGGGAGCCTCGATGCCGCGCGCGCGTTCCGTGCCTACCGCGACCGCCTGTGCCAGATCTGCGGCCAGGAGTTGGATGAGCGGTGTTTCCTCATCGCCCGTCCGGCCGACCGGTCCTGCGGCTACTCGCCCGAACCCGCCCTGCACCCGGAGTGCCTGCCCTATGCGGCCGCGCACTGCCCGATGCTCAACGGCACTGCCACGCACTACCGCCGAACTCCGGTGCTGGCCAGCCACCCCGCTGGAAGACCCTGCACCGATCCATCGTGCCCCTGCCCGTCCCGCGACCCTGACCAAGGCCATGCCTCCCGCAGCGGAGGTACCGCCGACCGGTACGAGGCCTGGATGATCTCCACCGCCGACTACTGCCTCGTCGCGCATCCGGACGCGCCTGGTGTGCCAGCGGGCATCAGCCTCGATGTCCCGATCCGGCGCAAGCGCCTGCTGCGCGAGGCCGCCCTGCCCGAGGACGCGGCGCAGTTGCTTGAGCTGCTGCGCAGTGCGCTCGACCTGGAGGGCGACGGATGAGCGGATGAGCACGCACCGCCTCCAGCCGGCACAGGACCGCGTCGCGGCCTCGCTCGACAAGCGGTAGCCCTCCGCCTGTCGCGTGGGGGAACTCACCGTCGCCACGTACCTACCTGCCCCGGACCGCTGACCAGGACCAGCCGTGGGCCGGGCTGTGTGACCCGCCGGTGCACGCATGGCGCCCGGGCGGCCACCGAATCGGGCCGCAGGGCTGCGACGCCCCGGCACCCGCGGCAGCTGACCGGAGGATCACTCCTCCCGAGGGCCGGCCTCTGCCCCCGGCTACCGCCGCCTGGCCCTGCGGCCTGCTGCCGATGCCTCACCCGCGAACCGGCGCTGCTCACGCGTCCCCGCACCGTCCCGACCTCCTGCCTGAGGAGTAACTCATGCAACTCGACCTGTTCGCTCCCGATGATCCGCCCGAGCCCGATCCCGATCAGCCGCGGATCCACCTGACCTCGGCCAGCACCGCTCCCCCGCGCCCAGAACGCGGGGCAGCCGCTCCGGCATTCTCTGCGGCCCGCCGTAAGCGGACCCGGACGCGCGGCTTGTCGCCGACGCATCTCGCCCTGGACGTGGCGGAGAAGGTTGCCCGCACCTGGCACCGCAACCGCATCGACTCCCGCATGGAGATCCCGGTCGGCGTCGTCGCCGTCCTCTCGCTGCTGCGCCAGACGGACGACGGTCCGGATCTCACGGGGCACCTGCTGGCCTTCGGCGCGCAGGAGTTGCTCGACCTCTACCGGCGAGTGTGGGGTCTGTTGTGGATCAGTCGTCCGGAGCTGGTCGAGTGGGCGCATCCGCTGCGAGGGTGGCTCGACGAGGAGGAGCAGAGCACGAATCGGCTCGCTGCCGTCCACGCGGTCACCCGTGCCGCGCTGGAGACCGGATTGCTGGAGCTGACCGCAGATGCGGACCCGTCCTGGCGATCGGAGGCCGACGTGCTCGGCTTCCTCGTCACCGAACTGCGCTCCCGTGGGGCGCGGGAGGCGCTCGGCCAGGTCCATACTCCGCCGGACATGTGTGACCTGATGGTCCGCATGACGTTGTCCGTGGAGGACCTCCCCGAGGGGGCGTGGCTGGGTGAACCGACGGCCGGCACCGGCGGTCTCGTTCGAGCCGCCGCCCAGTACCTGCGTGAGACCGGCCGCGATCCACGCGCCTACGTGTGGGCCATGAACGATCTCGACCCCATCTCCTCGGCCTGCTGCGCCGTCAATGCGGTGGTGTGGGATCTCGGTCGTCGTGTGCTGATCTCCTGTACAGACACCCTGCATGAAGGCGACGGCACCGAACGGGCTCTCGCGGAGCGTACGGCCATCTTCGCCCGCCGCGACGAGCTCATCGGCCGCGCCCAGAAGATCGCCGCCACCTGCGAGGCAATCGCTGAGGTGGAGGATCTGATCTCGCGCGGCCCCGGCCCAGCAAGGGCGTCCTGACCATGCCCTCGCCCTCATTCAATTTCGATCAGGCCACGCGTGAAGGGGCCGCGATCGCCGATCTGTTCAGCCGGATCAAGGACGTCGAGGAGAGCTCCGGTGACTGGAACGGCGGCGAGGTTGTCGCCGTGCTGTCGCAATGGTTTTCCGAACTGCATATCGACGTCGACGGCAGTGCAGATCAGGTGCGGCACTCGCAGCCTGGGATGAGGCTCCGCCCGCCGGCGGGACCGCAAATCCGCTGAGCTGTTGAGCGGTTCACAGGCGTCCCGAGGCTCCTGACGAGCCGACAGGCGCCGTCGCCAATGCCCTGGCCATCCCTGGATCGCCGCCGCGGTAGGGGATGCGGCCTCGGGATCCACTTGCAATTCCGGCCAATATTATCTAGTATCGAACTACACGCTTGGTGAAGTGCCCCCTGCGGGGCAGCGCCGTCGTGCCGAACGACGGCCGCATACCGGCAGCCCACCGCCGAGCCGCTACGCACGCACGCATCCTGTCCGGCAGTGCCCTCACCAGACGCGGCCCTCACTCACATCCCTTCGGGGAGGGCCGCGCCATCGGGCGCACCCCGGGATCACTCGCACAGCAAGAGGAATTCGTCATGCCCACCCCTGCATGCGCGCCCGCCGCCGACCGGCGGCAGACCACTGTTCAACCCCGTCCCGAACAGGTCAGAGAACTGCCCTACCCCATCGCCGAGGACTACGTGAAGGACTGGACGTCCGAGCGGGCCCTGGTGGAGCTGATCGCCAACGCGCTGGACGAGGACCCGCACACCGAAGTGGCCTGGAGCGACGGCGTTCTGACCATCCACGACCAGGGGCCCGGCATCCCCCGCACCGGCCTGCTCCTGGGTGCTTCCCGCAAGACCAGCCAGCAGATCGGCCAGTTCGGGGAAGGCAAGAAGCTCGCAGCGCTCGTTCTCGCCCGCGACCCGCAGATCGGAACGGTCCAGTTCGACACGGTCGGCTACAGCTTCACCCCGGTCCTGAAACCGAGCACGTACCTCACCGACGTTCCCGGCCCGGACGAAAGCCATCAGAGCCTGGTTCTCCACTACCAGTACTGGCCCACCGACCGGCAGCACGGCACGCTCATCAGCATCCCCTGCTCGCGGAAGGTTGCCGAAGAAGCCGTCAGCCGGGTCCGCTACCTCGACCACCCCGCCTACCGCCCCCCGCAGGACCAGGCAGAGATCATTATGGACGGTCCGCCGGGACGCATCTTCGTCGGCGGCATCCTCGTCTCCACCGACAACCGGCTGGCCGCCAGTTACGACCTCCCTCTGGCCACGGCCAAGGGCGAGCAGAACCGTGACCGCACGATCGTCGACGGAGCCGCGCTGGAGACCCACATCCGCAGTGCTCTCGCAGCCAGCACCGACCCCGCCGTCATCGCACGGTTCGTCGACCGCGCGCTGAACGGACCGCGCCTGTCGACCGCCGAGACCTACTTCGGCTCCGTCACCGACTTCGCCGTCCGCCGCGCCTTCCGCGACCACGCCCAGACCCTGTGGAACGACGACGAGGTCTACCACAACGCTGCGGGCACCGTGGTCGAGGACGAACTCCACCTGCAGGGCCGAGGCGTCACGTGCGTCACCAGCAGGCTGACCCGGCCCATGCACGGCGCTCTGATGCGCCTGCTCGGCATCAAGCCCGTACGCGAGGCCGTAGCGCACCACGAGCGCCAGTACCCCAGAACGCAGTGGGTGAAGCACCGCGACGTCTGCGCCGAGAGGCGCCGCACGCTGGACCTGGCCTGTGCGGTCTTCCGCAGCATCTTCGGCCTGGACTCACTCGGGAAGGTCAGGGTCTACCGGGAGGACGAGGCGTCGGCGCGCTACTGCTCAAGCGGCATCTACCAGCCCGCCGCCGACGTTCTGGGCATCAAGGAGAGCACCCTGGATGGCCTGGATACGACGCTGCGCGTGGTGTTCCACGAAGGCGGCCACCGGCGGGCGGCCAGGGAGGGCAACCTCAGTTCATCCGACCGCAGCGAGGGGTTCGAGATGGCCATGGACACCATGGGCGGCAGCCTCCTGCGGCTGCTCATGGCTCCCGAGCCGCGCCGCCTCCCGCTCCTCGACGCCGAGGCGTGGCAGCACATCTCGCTGCCGTCCGGCGCCTACCTGGCCGACGGTTCGGATCTGCACGGTCTTCGCCAGGCCCAGCCGACCATCACGCAGATCCGCAAGGCCAAGCGCCTGGAGGCAGCCCCTGAACCACGCCGCCTGCTGGCCGAACTCTCCGAGCAGCGCATGGCCGCCGTCATGGCGGAGCGCGGCATACGCACGGCCGAGAAGGCCTTGGCCACGGTCGCCTGGACCATGACGCAATGGCGGGTGATCGCGAACCCGCACCCCACCGGCTATCGCCGGTACGGCGGGTTCGCCTGTGTCCCCGACTACCGCAGGGCCTGCGCACTCGCCGAACTCCTCGGCATCCACGCACCCGTGCTCTACCTCGGACACATCGCAGTCGAAGGCCCCCGCTACAACGCCCGGCAGGGCACCGGTCCGGCCAACCGTCCCTGGAGGAAGCCCCTGAGCACCCACATGCCGAAGGTCGTTTCCGATCTGCGGGCCCTCGGCGGACCCTACGCAGCGCAGGCCGACGCCATCGAGGCCATGTCCCAGGGGCGTACGCCCTACGACGCGGAGGGTTCTTGGCTCCGCCCGGTGATCGACCTCCTCAACGCGGAGAAGCAGCGGCTCAACTGCTGAGAGGACAGACCCGTCCGCCGCCGGTCCGGGATGCGCGGTCCTTCCAGGACCGCGCCGGCCGACGGCGCGGGCGGACAGCCAGCGCCGGTGCGCGCCGAGCGGCCTCCGGCCAGCACGACAGGCTTTCCTTACTCTGACCTGCAGAAATCCTCACCTGGGCGGGACACGAGCCGCTTGCATTTCGCCCATTTAATATCTAGTATCGAATCTACAGGGAAATTGACACCCTCCTTGCGCCGAACCACACGAGACAGGAGCGCACCGTGCCCACACCCGGCCCCGTCCCCTCCGCCATCGGGTCCACGCAGGACGGCGCCCGCCGCCGCTCCCGGGGCTGAGGGCCGCCATGACCGGCGAGACCATCGTCACCGTCACCGGAAACCTGGTCGCCGACCCCGAAATCCGGTTCACCGACAAGGGCACGCCCGTCGCCCGCTTCCGGGTCGCATCAACGCCACGGGTCTACGACCGCAGCACCGGCCAGTGGACCGACGGCGAATCACTGTTCATCACCTGCACGGTATGGCGGCACGTGGCCGAGCACGCCTGCGAGTGCCTCCAGCGCGGCATGCACGTCATCGTCCAGGGCCGCCTGCGACAGCGCACCTACACCGACCACGAAGGCATCAAGCGCACCGTGTTCGATCTCGACGCGGATGACGTCGGGCTGAGCCTGCGTCACCGCATCGCCTACACCGACAGCACCCTCCCGCCCGCGCTGGAACGACCTCCCGCCCCCGCACCGCCCCAAGCCTCCCCTGCCGCAGCCCAGGGCGCGCCCGAACACGAGCGGCGGTCCCGCCCCCAGCGACACGGCGGCTGGGCCCGCATCCGCTGACGTCCCTGGAGATCCCTGTGTCCAGTGGCAGCCCTCTGACCCCGATGCCGGAATTCCGGCCCGCGGTCAAGGAATCCCGACCGGTCCGGCTGGCCTTCGAAGGCCCTTCCGGGGCTGGCCGTACCCTGACCTCCCTCCTGGTCGCCGCCGAGCTCGGCGCACCGATCGCGCTCATCGACACCGAACGCGGGACGGCAGCCAAGTACGCCGACCGTGTGCCCTTCCACACCCAGGAGTTCACCCGCTACGACCCCAGGTCACTGTTCGCGGCCCTCGCCCGTGCCGCCATGCACGGCTACCCGGTGCTGATCGTCGACACCTACAGCGCCTTCTGGAGCGGCGAGGGCGGCATGCTCGACAAGGTCAACGGCGAAGCCCGGGCCGGGTACGGCGGCACCAACGCGGGATGGTCGAAGTACCGGCCGGAGGACCGCGCCATCACCGAGGCCCTGGCCGCCTACCCCGGGCACGTCGTCGTCACCCTCAAGGCCCGGACCGACACCGTCATCGAAACCGACACCCGCGGCCGCCAGTACGCCCGCCGAATCAGCATCCGGCCCGAGCAACGAGCCGACATCGAGTACGACTTCGACACGGTGGGCACCCTCGGCCCGGTCGCCACCGTGTACTTCGGCAAGAGCCGTATCCCCGCACTGGCCGGAGAGGTCATCGAACAGCCCAGGCGAGGATCTCGGCCGCACCATCCTCGCCTGGGCCGACGACGGTGTCCCCAACTGTCCCCAACGGTCCTTCAGCGAGCGCGCCCGCGACCCGGACGCCACGGTCGACAGCCTGCGCCAGCTCTGGTCGGAGATCGTCACCGCCCGCGCTGCGGGCATGGCCGCACTCGACCTCCACGACCAGCCCATCACGCTCGCCGAGCTCGTCTCCAACCGCGGCAAGCAGCTGCGCGCATTCGTCCCCTCACCCCAGCCGGATCCACCGGCCCCTTCCGCCTGAACACCCCGGAAAACGACATGAACGACACCCTCACCGCCGACCACCGGCAGACCACCATCCCCAGCAGCCTCGGCCACGAGTTCGCCGACACCTGGTGCGGCACTCTCACCGCCGACATCGCCCACCTCCTGAACTGCGAGGAAGTCGACGTACTCGCCAGCCTGCTGCGCTCGCTCGGTGCCGAACAGGCCGCCGACGAATGGATCGACGCCCACTCCGCAGCCGACAACGAGCCCCAGGACCGCCACTACCGGGACCCGAACGACCCCGGGGCGCTCTCGGCCGACGCCTTCCGCTGGCACCCCGGCCTCGAAGAGTCCTGACGCCGTGGCCCACGAACACCCCGTCGCGATGAGCCCCTGCATCGGCTGCGGGCGGCCGTTCATGTACGACCCGGAGCGTGTGGTGTCGGTCCTGCTCGAAGCCGAGACCGGCTGGTACCCCGAGCCCGGCCGACGCCATCACGCGGTCCGGGAACCGGCCTGCCACTTCTGTGTCAGGGCGGCGAACGTCGAGCGGCGCAAGCGCGGCCTGCCTCTGGGCTACGAGGGCGACACCTACGCCGACCTGATGAGGCGCCTCGCCCGAGACGAGTGGTGGAGCTGACCCCTCGTGCACCGTTCCCCGCACTCCCCCGGCGTCCCGGACCTGGTCGCCGCCCCACAACGAACCACCTTCACGGCCCTGTTGGAGGGCATCTCATGAGAAGCCGTGTCCGTACACGCAATACCGTCGCCGCACTCGCGGACGAGCGCATTCCCTTCCCCCACACCGAGCGCCCCACGCCCTGCCAGGACGACCCGGCGCTGTTCGCCTTCGAAGAGGTCGCCGACCGACTTCAGCGGACGAAGACCATCGCCAGGGCCAAGCTCGCCTGCTCGGGCTGTCCCGTCGTCCAGGGCTGTCTGAAATGGGCGCTGGCCAACCCGTCGCTGACTCCCAGAGGTGTGTGGGCGGCAACCACCCCCGGCAAGCGCGGCACGCTGCGCAACCACCTCGTGCAGCGCCTCGGTGACGACTGGGTCGGGGTCGTGGCCGATCAGGACCGCCGACGTGAGCAGCAGCAGGCGACACCTGCCGTGCCCCCCCCCCCCCCCACGATCCGGGAACAGATACTCGCCCGCCTGGAGCTGGAACTCATCCCCACCCGGCCGCAGCCTTACGAGCCGTGGCGTGAACCGCTCACCCCCCAGCGCCGCGCCGACAACCGGCGCCGCCTCGAACGCGCCCTCGCCGGCAAGGCCCCCAGGAGCGGCCGCCGCCGTCCACCGAAACCGCGCCACGCACCCTGACTGCCACTTCCCCCGTCCCTCAGGAGACTTCGATGCCTACGCCCGCCTTCCCCTCCTACGTCGCGCCGGTCCATGCCCGACACGGCTCCTACTCCCCCCGCCACGGCTGGCTCCTCAAGACGCACCTGGCCGTGCTGGACAACCCACACGTGTTCGCGACGGCCCGTGCGATCGTCGAACTCGGTGCCGGCAAGAGCGCGGTGGCCTCCATGCGGTTCTGGTCGTCAGCGTTCAAACTCACCGACGAGATCCGCCATGGGCCAGGCACAGCCAGCGACGTGATCCCTACCGCAAGGGGCCGGTGGCTGCTCGACGAAGACGGGGCCGACCCCTACCTGGAGCAGGACGGCAGCCTGTTCCTGCTGCACTGGTGGCTGCTGGCTCCTCCCTGCCTGGTGCCCGCCTGGTTCTACACCTTCTGCCTGTCGCCGTTCGCCCGTCTGGAGCCGGGCTCCCTGCGGGAGGGGATGCTGCGCGCGGCCGCCGCGGCCAACTGGAGGCGGCTTCCCGCGGCCGCCACGCTCCACCGCGACATCGGTTGCCTGATCCGCATGTACACCGCGGGCAGCGCCCATGAGCAGCCGCGCACCACGCTGGAGGACCTGGTCGACCGCCCGTTCAGTGCCCTGGGCATGATGAGCGTCTCCCCCGATGGGGTGGCCCGCCTGAGCCCTTCGGCCGGTGTGAGGGCACCGGCCGCGGTGGTGGCGTATGCCTGCCTGGAGTACGCCTCACGGTCCACGCCCGGCCCGGGCAGCATCTCCTTCGGCCGTCTCCTGCACGACGATGCCGGGCCGGGGCGCGTGCTGCGGCTGCAGCCGCGCGACCTTCGGCGCGCGCTGCAGGCCGTCGCGACGCGGCACCCGCAGGTGGGCGTGGCGGACTCTGGTGACGGCACCGAAGTGCTCACGTTCAATCGCCCCCCGCTGGCGCTGGCCTGGGATGTCCTCGACGAGAGCTACGGGCGCGTTCGCCAGCGCCTCGGTGTCCATCCCGAGCAGGACGCCCGCCGACCCCGGCCAGAAGACGCCCGACCAGTCGAGCAGTTGGCCTTCGGCGAACCGGCGGCATGGGACAGCCGCTGACCTGTCACTGCACCGGACATCACCGGTTCCCCACCACAGGATCTTTATCTCGGATCGACTCTGCGTGGTCGCTTCTCGCTGCCACGCCTCACGGAGCACATCATGATCAATCGTCCCAGCGCCCGGGCTGACGCGCCGGAAGCCCTCTCGATGGCGGCACCGTGTTCTGCCCAGACCTGATCATCGGCAGGCATCCCGTCCACGGCGTCCTGGCCGACGGCCGCGTCGACGACATCACCGCCCTCCTGCTGGAACGGGCCGGGTTCGTCTACGACGAGGACCTCGGAATGCACCGGGTGCCAGCCGGTACGTCCTCCGACGCCGAACAGGACTGCGTCCAGCGTGCGATGACTTTGCTGTCCGGCCGCTTGTCCTTCGTCTACCTCCCCGACGACCTGGCCGCCGAGGCCGCCGGGTTCTCGCGCCAGCAGTCCCCGCCGGCCTGAGCGCAGGCGCGCATCACCACCTGGCCTCTCACCGCCGCCGGATGGTGCGCCCGCTGGCCTGTTCCTTCTGCACGTTCCTTCGGAGCCGTCACATGCCCACCTATCTTGAACAGCCCACCTATGGCCTGAGAGGCCCGGACGGACAGGGCTGGAACCGGCTCAGCCTCAATGCCCACTTCGACCAGCGTCACCAGTGCGGGTGGCAGCCGAGGCATTTTGCAGCGCTGTTCGAGGCGTTGACCGGCCGTCAGCAGTGGGGCGGGTTCGGGCGCTGCTGCATCGGTCCCGGCTCCTGCGGGACATGCCCTGTGCAGCTCCGCCGCCTCGCGCGCGAGGGCGGAATCGACTGGCCCGACAGGATGCCGCTGCTCCTGGCCCACGTGCGGCCGTGGCCTCCGACTCCCGAATCCCTCTTTGCCGATCCTGCATCCGGGCGCAGCTCGCTGGAGTTGTCCCCCTGGCGGGGTGGGCAGCCGGTGCTCGAGGCCGGATGGGAGGAGATCCTGAACACCCCGGGCCGCACGATCAGCTGGTGCTGGCAGGACGGGCAGAGCGAAGCGTTCTGGCTTGTGCGCGATCACCCCGCCGCGGACGCCGCGGTGGTGCTCAGCAGGAAGCTCGGCGCCGGCATGCGGCACGAGCTGTACGGCGGGCCGAGCGCGCCGCGTCTGGCCGTGCTGACCTGCCACGGGTCCTGCGCCCACGAGGCGTACCACCTGCAGCACCTGGCCGCCGACCTCGCCGACCGCCCTGACCGCGCCAGCGCGCCCGGACCGGATGACGAGATCCCCGAGCAGCTGCCCGGTGTTCCCCTCACCAGACTCGCGCACGACGGCGGCCGCAGCCTGATCCACCGCGACCGCTCCCGCGACTACGGCTCGTCCACCGTCCAGCTCAGGTGGGACGTGCCGTTCGACGAGACCACCGCGACCGCCCTCGTGGCCCACGCCGTGCGCCTCATCTCCATCTGAGCCGCAGCCGCTGCCCTCAGTTCCCTATGGCCGCGCTTCCATCCCCTGCCACAGGTCCCACCCCTTCACTCCGCCGTTCCCGTGACCGCACCCGGCCACAGCTCTTGGAGAGGATCCCCATGAAACACCCTGCCGACTTCCTCGCGTCGGTCCTCCGCGTCAGCCCTCGCCACGCCGATGTCGCCGACCTGTCCGCTGCCCGCACCGGGCCCTGGGCCCCGCCCCCCGTTCCCGGCAGGGTGCTTGCCGCGGCCGCGGTCCGTCCGGGCGAGAAGTGAGGCCTCGCCGTGCCCACTGCTGCCGCGTACACGCCGTCACTGCTCGGCTCCACCGCGGACGACAACCTGGACACCGTCATCAACTGGGGCCTGGGAGCAGACTCCACCGCCTACCTCGCGCGGATGCTCACCGACCCTGCCGCCCACAGGATCGACCTGGACCGCACCGTCGTCCTCTACATGGCCACCGGCAGCGAGTGGCCCGAAACCCGTTTCCTGGCCGACGAGTTCATGATCCCGCTGCTGCGCGAGCTTGGCGTGCGCTTCGTCCAGCTGGCCCGCAACGGGCACCTCCAGGCCGACGGCTTCACGGTCCTGGACGACTCCCGCCACCCCGAGCAGCTCTTCGCGCGTGGGCCGTGGACGCTGTGGGACGACCAGGAGTCCGTCGGCACGGTGCCCCAGGTGGCCGGCACCCGCAAATGCAGCCTGTGGGCGAAGGGCGACGTCGGCGACTGGTGGCTCACGCAGGTCTTCGGCGGTCGGTCGTTCCGGCAGATCATGGGGTTCAACGCCGACGAGGAGGGCCGCCGTTTCGGCGACCAGGTGGCCTCGAAGATGCCCGGACGTACCGGGGAGTTCCCTCTCATCGACTGGGGCTGGGGCCGGCAGCAGTGCGAGGCCTACCTGCTGGAGCGGTTCGGTGTGCACTGGCCGAAGTCGTACTGCACGTTCTGTTGCTTCCCCGCCTCCATGGGCGCGTTGCCCGCCCACCTGGAGCGCATGCGCTCCCACCCGGACATCGCCGGCGAGGTGCTGCGCCTGGAGTACACGGCGATGAGCCTCAACCCGAACGCGAAGCTCTACGGCCGCAAGACCCTCCTGGAGCTCTTCGACCCGACCCAGCCGCGGGACCGGGCGTGCCTGGAGGCGTTCCACCGCGAGCTCGACGTGCCGTGGGCGCTCTACCACGTGCGCCGCCTGTTCCTGCTGTCCGGGGACGGCAGGCGTCGCCCGGTGAAGCGCTCCACCGAGCGCGTCGACCTCGGTCGCCCGCAGCAGCTCGCCCGGCGGCTGGTCTCCATCTCCGGGCGGCACCGCGTCGAAGTCGAGCACGACCCGGTGTACGGACGCGCCCGGGCCTGGGCCCGCCCCCGCGGAAAGGGCTGGCCGATGGCGGAGGAACTCTTCGCCACCGCACCCGCCCGCGTGATCAACAAGCAGGACAAGAACTTCGAGCAGGAGTGGGACGCCCTGACCTCGCGCTCAGCAGCCCAACTCCCGCTCGTCTGAACCGAAGCCCCTCGCTCGGAGCGACCCACCGTGTACCCGCCCCCTGATCATCCGGCCCTTCTCCCTCGCAGTGCTGTACCTGGCTACGCCGTCCGGCGCTGACGTACGGGCTGCCATGCAGTCCGGACTGCTGGCCTGTATGACGACCCCGGCCCAGGGCAACGTGATCCCGCCCGGCGTCCGGTACGCCTGCGACAACGGCAAGTTCGGCAAGGGCTGGCCCGGCACCGAGCTCTGGTTCTCCTGGCTGAAGGCGACTGTTGACCGCTACGGCCCGGACCGCTGCCTGTGGGCAGTGGCCCCCGACGTCCCCATGGACGCCGCGGCCACCCTCGCCGAATCGCTGCCGTGGCTGGAGCGCATCCGCGCCCTGGGCATCCCCGTCGCCTTCGCCGCCCAGGATGGCAGCGAGCACGGCCTCATTCCCTGGGGCTCCTTCGACGTGCTGTTCCTCGCTGGCAGCACGGCCTGGAAGACCGGTCCGGCCGCCCACCGCCTGGCCCTGCGCGCCCGCGAGCACGGACTGGCCGTCCACATGGGCCGTGTCAACTCCCGTCGGCGGCTGCGCCTCGCACAGGCCTTCGGCTGCACCAGCTGCGACGGCACCTACCTCGCCTACGGGCCGGACACCAACCTTCCCCGCCTCCTGGCGTGGATGAACGAACTCCGCGCCATTCCAACCCTGTTCGGAGACGACACATGACGACCTGGCTGCGCTTCGTGGGTGCCTCGATTATGGGCATCCTTGATCCGGTCCCCTCCACCGTGCCCTC
This sequence comes from Streptomyces sp. NPDC058697, assembly GCF_042715345.1. Classification (NCBI taxonomy): domain Bacteria; kingdom Bacillati; phylum Actinomycetota; class Actinomycetes; order Kitasatosporales; family Streptomycetaceae; genus Streptomyces; species Streptomyces sp. NPDC058697. Next base: position 47,017 of record NZ_JBHXSU010000038.1, on the reverse strand, counting down.
CCTCATGAGCAAGGAGGAAGGTGCCTGGGTCCGCGCGAACGCCTGGACGAAGGGACTGCTCCGGATCGAGGACGCCTACCCCTACGGCTTCCACTGCTGGTGCTCGTGCGAGGCCGGCACCTGCCACCCCTGCGCCTCCGGCCACCACGACCAGTGCGTCAGTGCCGATGGCCCCCGCGTCGACGAGAACGCCGGCACCATGACGGACCGCGGAGGCTTCGTCGTCGCCGTGATCCGGTACGGGCCAGGCCAGCGGCCCTGCCGGTGGATCTGCCACTGCACGCACCCCGCGAACGTCGAACCGACCGCCGCCGTCGACGCTGCCGAAGCACCACCGGACCCCCAGAGCGCACCGCCAACGTCCAGGCCCTCGTCCACCCCGGCTGGTCAGCTCTCCCTCTTCGCCAGCGTCGGCCTGCCGAAGGACCATGCGGACGGGGAGGCACGGTGATGCTCCCGCTCCAGGAGATGCTGCCGTTCGAGGATTTGGAGGAGATGCCGACGGCGTCGCCCTGGTGCCAGCGGTGGCGGGCGCGGAAGCACTCGTGGCGGCATGTGAGTGAGGGCGGCTTCGACGCGCGCCACTACGAGGTGGACCGGCTCAGCGAGCCGGACGCCGAGGCGTTCGTCCTCGAGCACCACTACGCCGCCTCATACCCGGCAGCCGTCCAGAGGTTCGGCATGTACGACATCTCAACCGGCGAGCGGCGGCTGTGCGGCGTGGCGGTGTTCGGCGTGCCCGTTAGCAAGGCCGTGCTCACCAAACCGCTGCCGGAGCTGAAGCCGTACGCGGAGTCGTTGGAGTGCTCGCGTTTTGTGCTCCTGGAGGAGTGCCCGGCAAATTCTGAGAGTTGGTTCCTCGCGCGCTGCCACGCCGACCTGCTGACCACAGGCGTGCGCGGTGTGGTGTCCTTCGCCGATCCCGTCCCCCGGCGCACCGCTTCCGGTGTCCTGATCATGAGCGGGCACTGCGGCTGGATCTACCAGGCGACGAACGGTGTCTACGCCGGCAGGGCGACCGCGCGAACCATCAAACTACTGCCCGACGGCACCGTCTTCCACGACCGGGCGGCACAGAAGGTCCGCCGCCAGGAGCAGGGCCACGAGTATGCAGAAGCCCAGCTCATTGCCCTCGGGGCGCCGGTGCCGCGGGCTGGCTGCAACCGGGCCGACTGGCTCCGGGAGGCCCTGGTCGCCGCCGGTGCTCGCAACGTACGCCACCGCGGTGCTCACCGCTATGTGTTCCGGCTCGGCCGCACCCGCCGCGAGCGAGAGCAGATCAAGATCGGCCTTCCTACTCGAAGGCCGTATCCCAAACATCCCGACCCCGAACCGACGGCGACCTGAGGGTCTCACCACCCCTGCACGAGGGAACCTTGCCCGTCGGCGGGGCCCCAGGCTCACCGCCCCTGTGCTACTTCCTCCGGAGAAGCCGTGTTGGCTCGTTCTACCCACCGCCCGTCCGGTACACCTGTCCTGACCTCGTACGATCTGCTCGGAGCAGAGGTGTCCGGCAGGGCGGGCAGCGCTCACACCCGCGTTCCGCACTCCCAATTGGAGAAAGTCTCGGATCCGCGGCTTGCCAACCACAACATCTTATATCTAGTATCGAACTATCGGCGCCGGCGCAGTTCGCAGCGGCCCACCGAGATCGCACACCGACCGAAGGGAGGTCACCATCATGCAGGCCGACACCACCCGCCAGACACACACCGCCGCCGACGGCGACCTCCTCCCCGCCCTCCGCGCATCCAGCTCGCGCGGCCCTTCGCCCCTCACCACGCCTTCCTGGAGGAAGACGATGACCGGCACCGACGAGAACGAACTCCTGGACTCCAAGCAGATCCACGACGAGTTCGGCCTCAGCCCCTCGCGCCTGAGCGAGCTGTACCGGGACCGCTCCAACACCGGATGCCCGGAGCCGGACGAGATCGCGGGCCGGCGCCGCCGGTGGAAGCGCGGCACCATCGGCCCCTTCCTGACGGCCTACCGCGCGGCAAAAGCGTCACGGTCCTCCGTCCCCCACAGCCTGCTCACCGGCCCCCGCGACCGGTTGATGTCGACGTCAGAGGTGGCCAAGGTGCTCGGGCACAAGCGGACCGTAACCCTGCTCGGGTGGCTCGCGGACCGGCCCGGGTATTTCCCCGAGCCCGACGTCGCGGAGACCACCGAAGGCGGCCGTCTACGCCGCTCCTGGTACCTGGGCACCGTCGCCGACTGGATCGACCAGCGCCCCGGCCCGGGCAACACCCAGAGCAAATCCCGCACGCAGGCGGCCGCTCCGGCCGAGGACGGAGACCCGGAGGAGTTGCTCGACACCAAGCAGGCCGCGCCGATGCTCGGCTACAGCAGTCACCTGGAGCTCAACCGGGCGATCGCCCGCGGCATCCTGCCCGAGCTCGCCAGGCCGGACGACGTCCTCCGCAGTGACCGGGGACTGACCAGCAATCGATACAAGCGCCGGCGGGTCGTCGCTCTCGCACATGCCCGCCAGCAGGTCCCCACCAGTTCCGAACTCCGTGAGCGCCGTATGGAGGCAGCCGTGCATGCCCTGCGTGCGGCCGCGGACCCGGGCGCGGTCACCATCGAGGTCCTGGCCGAGTCCCATCCCGGCCACGGCAGCGCCATCGCATGGAAGAAGACGATCGAGGAGGCCCGCCGCACGCTGCAGGCGGGCTGACACACAAGAGAACGCAGGCAGCGCCACTCGGCCGCTATTCTGACGATGTACGGCACCTGGCTGTGGGTTTCCTTCATGTGACCCCGGCGGGCCGGGTGTGTCGGCCGATGGCCGGGGGAGGCTGTCAACCTCCCACCGGGATCCCCGGATCCCGGGCCGGCCATCGCTCTCTTCGACCATCAGCCCTGGCTCAGCACAGCCGGCCCGCGGACCTCCAGGATCGGGCAGTCCCTCCCGTCCCGGACGGGTCAGCTGACCGGCGCCAAGGGCGCACCGCACGGCGGCGTCTGGGCCTGTGGTCGGCCCGACCACGGCCTTTGTGTCCCCATCGTGACCATGGTTGGGGCGTCGTGGTCGGTGGTCGGGTCGGGGGCGGCAGGTTTCCTCAAGGTCAGCAACAGCGCGCTCTGACCGGGGAGTTTGACTATGTCTCCCTCCAAGAAGGGATGCCAGTGACCACTACTGAGACCGCTGCGTCGTACACTCCCGGGCCCGCCGAGCCACTGCCCCATCAGCTCCTGTCCGCGCTCGCCCAGCACCGGATGGCCACCACCAGCCAGCTCCACGATCTGCTTCGGCCGAACGTCGCCCGCCAGACCATCTCCACCCCGCTGAACAAGCTGCGGCAGAAGGGGCTCGTCGACTACACGGTGCTGCCCCAGTCCAACCGCACCCGCGCCTGGTACCTCACGAGCGAGGGTGCCCGCCTGACACGGGACTTCCCCGCACTACGGGGCCGCCCTCCGTACCCGATCAACTCCGCAACAGCAGCCTCACTGAAGACACCGCACACACTCACCGTCGTACGCGCCCACCTGGCCTTCGCGGCAGACGCCCGACGACTCGGACACGAGCACGGCCCGTGGGACTGGACCCCTGAGGTATCTCATCCCCTGGGTGAGGGGGAACGGCTCGTCGCCGACGCTCTCATGCACTACACCGTCGTCGACGGCGAACACCGGCGGAAGCTGCGCGCGTTCGTTGAGGTCGATCGCACCACCATGAGCAGCGAGCGCCTGGCCGTGAAACTGATCGAGTACGCCAGATTACTCCAGCACGAAGCCCAGCCCGTCGGCCGCCGCAAGCCAGCCTCCACCGGCCCCGCCTGGCTCAAGTGGTATCCGATCTTTCCCCGCCTACTGTTCGTCCTCACCGGCGCCTCCCGGGCCAGACTGGGAGACAGGATCGGTGATCTGCAGGCGATGGTCGCCCAGCACCCGCTCGTTGCGGCCCTCGCCCGCGAGGTTCAGCTGGGAGCCGCGGTCCTGGAAGACATCGAACAGCTCGGTCCCACCGGGCCAGTGTGGGTTCCGCTCGTCGGGGGCGAGCCCCGGCCGTGGACCGCCTTGTGATGACGCGGCCCGCACGTTGGTCATCAGCCGCCTGAATTGCGGGCTGGACTCCGTGCACGCCGATTTGGCATTATCGAACCTGTCGCGCTCGGCCCGGGTGTCGGCATCGCCTTGCCGATCCGTCTCAAGGGGTTGTGATGTCACAGGCCACCCGGCTCGTGGACACCGCGCAGATCGTGGCGGAGTTCGGCACGAGCAAGTCCCGGGTCAGCGAGTTGAGCAACGACCCGGACAGCGGGTTCCCTCAGGTGGTCCCCGTAGAGGGCCGCAAGCGGTTCTGGCGGTATGACCAGGTTGCCGCGTTCTTCGCTCAGCGCGCCCCGAAGCAGCGCACCCTGCCGGCCGCGGTGTTGGAGGCCGACCAGGACGAGCTGCTGAGTAAGCGGGAGGTGGCCAAGCTGCTCGGGTACGCCAGCACGGCCACCATCGACGCCTACTTCCGGGATCGGCCCGACTACTTCCCCCCGCCGGACCACGACGGCGTGGACGGCCCGCACTGGCGGCGCGGCACGATCGTCGCTTGGGCTACCAGCCGGCCAGGCAAGGGCCGGCGCCGATCAGCCACGTCCTCCCCGCTGCCCGAGGTGTCGGCGGACGGGGACCCCGACGAACTGCTCGGTACGGCCGAGGTCGCCTTCCTGCTCGGCTACGGCAGCGCGGCCTCCTTCTCCAGCGCCCTGTCCCAGGGCCGCGTCCCGGAGTTGCCCGAGCCGGACTCCATGGAGAAGAAGGAGGGTGCCCGCGGACGGCCCAGCAGGAAGTGGCGCCGCGCCACTGTCGTCGCCGTCGCCCGCCGCCGCGGGGTCCTGGCAGCCGCTGGCGAGGAACACGAGGACCTGGTCGGAGCATCGGACGCGGCGCGCATCCTCGGCTACAAGGACGCCGACAGTTTCCTCAGTGCGCTGGGGCACGGGTATCTCCCCGGCCTTGAGGAACCGGACGGGGTCGAGCACCGCCGCGGCAGTGCCGGGCGCCCGCGACAGCAGCGTTGGAGACGCTCCCGCATCGAGGAGTTGGCCGTCCACCGTTCCTCGGCACCCTGACCGCACGGAAGTCCAACGAACACCAGGCAGCTCTCGACAGCTTGGAGTGGTTGACAGGAGCTGCCCGCCTGGCTCGGCAGGCCCCGCCCAGAACGGCGGGCAGCCGGGGACAGGCAATCGGCACCCCGTACGGTGGTCTGGGGCGCCGTGCTGTGGGGCCGATCCGCTAGGCCTTGAGCGGCGGGCCGCTGAACGGTCCGGCCGACTCGTCGACTTGGTCCACGCGCTGGCGGAGGCTGTCCAACGGGATGACGGCCGCGTCCACGCCTCGCGCAGCATCATGGCGAGCCGTGTCCTCGGCGCGGCGAAGGGCGTGGCGGAGGTACCGCACAGACGTCCGACCGCGACCGGCGTTGAGGGCCTCCTGAGCTTCGTCAAGCCTGGCTTCGTTCACCTTCCGTGACAGCGTTTGTCGACCAGTTTGAGCGGCGGTTTGCGATCTCTGGGGCGATAAATCTTCACGAGTTTTGACGGCGCTTCACGTCAGTGATCTTGGCCTTCGGCCCGTGCGGAGCAGTCGTGTCCGTCGCCGGGCAGGCCCATGACGTTCAGCACGGGTTCCTCGCCCTCGGGGATCTCGAAGGTGAAGTTCGCTCCTGACGCGATCGCCGTGAGCGAGCACTGGTTGCCGAAGGTCAGCGCCGCATGCGGCTCCCATGAACAGCCGGCCCTGTCCAAGGCGGAAACGATGTCCACGTGCTTGAGCCCTGCCGGGAAGGTGCCCGTCCCCCCGACAACAGACGGGGGGAGTTCGACGATGTCACGCCAGGTCTGGACGCAGATGAGGGAGACCTTGCGGCAGCGGCAGACACTCAGTTCAAGGTCTCCATAGGCGAAGAGCCGCGGCCACTTTCTGTTCCGGCTCATTGTTCCGATGTCCCACGGCTCGCCGAGTGCTGCGGTCACATCGTTCCAGTCGGCTCCGCTGAACACCGGGCCCAGTCGGCCTGTCTTCGCCGTGTTGGTCAGGACATCGAGAATCTCCACGAGGCGGAGACTGACAGGTGCCCTGACCAGCAGTCCAGCGGTTTCAGTGGGTCAGCCCGCTGCGGGTTGTTCGATTCGGGCTCGGGTGCTGCCCTGGCAAGAACCCCAGTGCCTCCCAAACTCGGGTTCTGGTCCAACTTTTGTGGAGCGGTGACGCTCAGTGTTGTTGAACAGCTCTGCGATGGTGATGTGCCACCACGACCGACGGTGTGTCGGTGGGACAGTCGATAATGCCGGTCATGGCAGATCGCAGTCCGGTGCTCCGGATCATCACCTCAGCGGCGCGGGAGTGCCTGAAGCCGCTCGGCCTGGCCCAACGCGGGCGGTCGCGGCTGTGGATTGATGATCACGGGTGGTGGCTCGGGGTTGTGGAGTTCACCCCGCCGCGGATTGCCGGCAGCGGTCTGTACGTCGGTGCGATGTGGCTGTGGCACGACGTGGACCACCTGGCCTTCCACGTGGACGCAGTCCGGGTCGGCTCCGAGCTGTTCCGCGCCGAGGACCAGTTCACGCCGCTGGCACTCGAGCTCAGTCGGCAGGCGGCTGCGAACGTGACCGCGCTGAGGGATAAGTTCCCAGCTCTGCCGGACGTCGCCCGATACCTGACGTCCAGGCCGGTGCGGCGGGGATTCCTCTGGGACAGCTTCGACTCTGGGATCGCAGCCACCCTGGCTGGGGACCCGGACACGGCCCGCGATCACTTCGAACGAGTCCTTCGAGAGGACGCGCTGGCCCCGTGGATGGTCGAAGCCCAGGAGAAGGCGCGTGAGCTTCACGCGATCGCGGCAGATCGCGACGCCGTGACCGCATGGGTCACGCGGGCTGTCGACTCATGCCGGAGCAAGCTGGGCCTGGATCCCATGCCGTTTGCGACCTCGGGAAGGACATGATGAAGCTTCTCCTCACCGACTCCGGTATCAAGAACGCGAGCATCCAGGACGCGTTGGTCGACCTCCTGGGTAGGCCGATCGCCGAGTCCAACGCCCTCTGCATCCCCACCGCGGGGTACGGGGCCCCCGACGCCGATCCGGACGGGCCCTGGCGATTCATCAGCGGACGATCCCCCAGCCCCATGACCGAGCTGGGGTGGAAGTCGGTGGGCGTGCTGGAACTCACCGCGCTGCCCAGCATCGACACAGCGCGCTGGGTCTCCTGGGTCCGGGAGGCAGACGTTCTGCTGGTCAATGGCGGCGACGCGCTGTACCTGTGCCACTGGATGCGGGAATCCGGGCTGGCTGGGCTCCTGCCGTCGCTGCCCGACACGGTCTACGTGGGACTCAGCGCCGGGAGCATGGTGATGACCCCCCGCATCGGGCAGGACTTCGTGGGCTGGAAGCCGCCCACCGGAGGCGACAGCACGCTGGGCCTGGTTGATTTTTCGATCTTCCCGCACCTGGATCATCCGGCTTGTCCGGAAAACACCATGGCCGCGGCAGAACGATGGGCGGCCCAGATCGCGGGTCCGGCGTACGCGACTGACGAACAGACCGCCATCAAGGTGGCCGACGGCGCCATCGAAGTGGTCTCCGAGGGCCACTGGAAGTTGTTCAACCCGACCTCATGAAGCGTTCTTCCGGAGCGAGTTCGTGGTGCAGTGCTGGGACGGCGATTCATGGAGTGAGGAGAACTCGCTTGCGGAGGAGTTCGAATCCCGCGGCCGAACATCTGCCGCTTGAGCATCTTGATCCGATTGACATGGCCCTCCACGACGCCGGAGTTCCAGGGGAGGGTGAGACCGGCAGTGACGGCGTCGAGGTCGCGGATGAGGTGCTGAGCGAAGTGGCGGAGGCTGGGCAGTTCGGTGGTGGCGCTGGCCGCTTCGATCCATTCGGATAGTCGGTGACCTTGCAGGTGGGTGAGCATGTGAGCGAACGAGCGCACGTGCTCGGCGAGTGCCGTCAGTTCGGGGCAGTTGGCCAAGGCGGCTTTGAGCTGCAGTCGGTCGTCTTCGGACAGCGCGTCGGGGTGGGTGAGGATCCAGCGAGTGACGGCGCGGGCCGATGGCGGCCGGGGGCCGACCGGTTGGGGCTTGCCGCGAAGAGTCCTGCTGACGTAGTCCCGGACGCTGGCGTAGCCGCGTGGATAGCCCTGTTCCTTGATCTCCTCCCATAGCTTCCAGGCGTTGGTGCAGCCTTCCTGCCAGCGCTGATCGAGGTAGGGCTTGTAGTCGTCGAGCCTGGTCGCACGGCTTTGCCACTGACCGGTGAACATCTCCTCCCAAGTCGTGGCGCGGGAGAAGCGCAGGATGGTGTTGAGGGTCATGCCGAGCTGCCGGGCGACGGATCGCTTGCTGTGGCCGGCGGCAAGGAGAGCGTGGATGGTCGCGTGCTTGGCGCGGGTGCGTTCGGCGAACCGGTGCCCTGTCGGCCAGGGCGATATCGCGGCTGGCTCCGCTTCCTCCCGAGGTTCCTCCGGCTGCGCCGGCATGGGACGCAGGCAGCCGCGGTGCCGGTAGACGCACTTCTCGGCGGCCTCGCCGAGGTTGTGCCAGAGATGCCACCGATCAGCGATTTGGAGGGCTTGCGGGGCGCCGCGGGTGGCTCCTTCGGCGAAGAACGGAGCGCGGTCACGGCAGATGATCTCGATGCCGGGCCGCTCGGCGAGCCAGGCCGCGAGCGTGTCCGCCTCCCGGTCGGGCAGGAGGTCGATCGGACGACGTGTTTCGACGTCGACGAGCACGGTTCCGTAGACCCGGCCCTTGCGCTGGGCGTATTCGTCGACGCCGACCACGCGGGGTGTGGCGGTGGCGGGGTCCGGAAGCGAGGCGATCAGTCTCAGCAGGGTGTTTCTACTGACCGGGACCTTGAAAGCATCCGTCATGCGGGCGCCTGCCCGGCCTGCGAGTGCGAGACCGACCGATACCAGCGTCGATCGCAGCCGCTCAGTCCTTCTCCCGAACCGGCGAGTGAGCCCTGGGACTTGCTCGGCGAAGGTCTTACGCGAGCAGCAGTCCTCCGCGCAGACGAACCGCCGCACACGTAACGACACCACAACGAGCTTGCCCGCTGTCGGCAGATCACGAGGAAAGCGCAGGTAGGAGCCATGTATTCGCCCCAACCAACATCCGCACCCCGGGCAGGCCGCCCGCTTGACAGTCGTACGAGCCCCAACCCGAACGCCCGCGTCACTCACCTCGACCGACTCCACCAACACACCCTCGACTGAGGAGAACAGCAGCTCATCCAGCTGCGGCAGCACTTCCTTCACGGCGAAGGACTGTCGACCACACCACCGCCCAGCCGGGCGATTTTCGGGCGAACTCAACCGACATCACGCGAAGATCAATAGTCACCCTGCGTGCGCAACCACAGGAAGTGGACCAGAGCCGCTACTGCTCGACAAAGCCATCAAGCCAGACCTGAGCGCTTTGCGCATCATCGGCCCCGGAAGCTCCGAGCCAGGTGCGCAGCGGTTGTGCACTCTGGGGAAGTTCCTCGGCTACCGGCCGAAGCTGTGCCTCCGCACACGACGCGCGGACCGATTCCACTGCTGTGGCCGTGATGAAGAGCGCCGCGACGGTGGCGCAGATCCATAGGTACCACGGGGAGGAACTGCTGCCCATACCCAGTTTGCCCGCACCCTGCCGGACAGCGCGGGCATCGTCAGAGCACCGAGCAGCAGGATCGGCCAGGCGATGGCGAGCGGGCGCATGTGGCGGTCCCGCAGCTCATGTTCGGACCGCGTTCCGAAGCACCTCGGTTCAGCAGATGCAAGGCGCTGTTCACGGGCATGGCCACGAGCACGACCGTGAAGGATGCCTCAGGTCCCGTGGTGGGCAACATGGTCAGTGTCTCCTTGAGGGTGCCGGTGGCACGGGACGGCGGCGGTCGGCATATGAGTTGGCCCTGGCAACGGACCTCACGGTCAACGGCCGTCGCCGCACCATGGGATTGGTGGTCCTACGGGTGCTGGAAGAGCGGGGGCGCCAGGCCATCTCCCGGCCAGAGATCCTGCTCGGCTACGAGGCGGGCGAGGAACATGTCGACTTCGGCCAGAACGGCGGCGCGCTCCTTGGGCCCGTAGGTGATGAACTGATTGGCCGCGGCGTCGAAGGCACGCACGTGGTTGTACGGACCACTGATGACGAGGGCGCGCGCGATCTCAGGGAGGCCGAGGCTGAGGGCGTCGCACTCCCCTGCGCGGACGAGCTGCACAAGGCCGGTGATGACGGTCTCCCAGTCGCCGACCATCGGCCAGTCGGCGCCTCCGCCAAGTTCGTGAGTGAGGGTAGAGAGCGGGATGATCTCGCCCGGCTTGCGTCCCTGGGTCAGGCGGTTGTGGATCTGAGCCCCGTCGGGCTGCCGCACCTGGGGGTGGAGCAGGGACGCGGCGGCTACCACGACGGTGTTGATCTCTTGGGAGCCATCGCCGAGGTAGTACGGCTCGTGCGCGAAGAGCAGATAGACGTCCGTGGTGTGGACGTTGTCGGGCTGGTCCTGGGTCACGGGGCGGTATCCCTTCAGCGGTGAAGTGCCGGGCTCGCGTCGCGGTGCTGGCCGCGTGGCCGGTGCGAAGCCGGGCGGGTACGGGCCCAAGGGGCCTTCAGGGCCGCGGGGCTGGTCCGCTGCGCCGAAGCGGGCCTCGGTGCGACTGCGCTCCAGGCTCTGGGCGACTTGGTCGGCGAGCTGGACCATCAGCCGCTCACGGTCGATCAGTTGAGCCGAGGCCGAGCGGGTGTCCTGGCTCTGGAGGAGGCCAGCGGCGTCCCACAGCAGGTGCTGGCCTATCTCGGCCGAGCGGCGCAGTTCGTAGCGGTCGCCGTCGGCGGCGGCCTGGACGAGGGAGGCGTGCAGGGCCGCGAGGCGTTGCAGGTACTGGCAGGCGGCGTCGCCTCCGACGCTGCGGACGTGTTCGCCGGCCCGGTCGTCGAGCCGGTCGGGCAGGTGCTCGGCGAGCAACGGGGCGAGCAGCATCCCGGGCAGCACAAGGTCGCCGGGGATGCCGCGGCCGAGGACGAACAGGGCGGCGACGAGGCTGATGACCCCCACGGCGACCGCGGAGAGCCGCAGGGATGCGGAGCTCGCGGGGGCCAGCGCGATGCGTCTGGCGGGACGCCGGGTCAGCCAGCGCGCGGCCAGCCGCTGCATCAGCGTCGCGCCCGGGGTGAGCACCCCGATCTGCCGAGGGAGTTCGGGCAGAGTGCCGTCCCCGGGCACGGTCCAGGCCAGCCACCCCCACCCGGTGCGCTCGTACACAAGCACGGGCTCACACATGCTGGTGCACGTGGTGTCACGGCAGATGTGGCCGGCCTGCAGCGCGCGGGATCGTTCGTCCTCCCACCGTTTCGGATCGCAGGCGAAGGGACGCAGAGGCTGCTGAGGTGCCGTCCGGGGTGGTGTGTGGAGCGGGTCCATCACGAAGTGCTCCCTTCCAGAAGGTCGGTCATGGCGGCCAGGGCGGAGGTGCAGGTGGCGCAGCGGCCGTCACCGTCGGGGTGAGCGCGGCGGGGCGTCGGCCCGGGGCAGGTGCGGCACAGCGGCCAGTCGAGGCAGGCCGGGCAGAGGTCTTCACCGGGGGCGGTGCCGGGCCTGCCGCAACCCGCGCATTCGACGAGCGCCCGGTAGGCCAGGGCCACGCTCACCGTGCGGGCGGCGGAAGCCGTCGCCGAGGACGACTCGGTTGTCGACAAGGCGAAGCGCTCGTCGTCCGGCGAACGTGCCCGGTGATCTGCCACCGTGGTGGGCGGCGGGTAGGCCTGGGCAGCCCTCAGGCGGGCGGCAATGATCGCGCCGACCGTGGTGCGCACGGGGTGTGGCAGGGGCCGGTCGGTGATGACGTGGCGCAGCTGTTCGGGGCTCCAGCCGGCGTCCATCATCACCGTCACGACGCGGCCCTGATCGGTCAGCGGCTTCCCGGTCAGCAGCAGTTCAGGACAGCCCGCCCCGATCTCCAGCAGCAGCCGGATACCCGGATGCATGTCATCCGCCGGGGGCGCGCCTGCCTGGTCCCTTCGGCCCCTCGGGGCGGGTGTCCGCGCGGCTTCGCTGCGGGCGCACGGAGGGAAGGATCTGGTGTTCTGCTTGTTGGTCTTCTTAACGATGGTGTTCTTTGTGGGGCGGTCAGCCAACGTAGGGTTATCCAGTCCTGGATTTCCCGACTCTGGTTGTGACCTGGCGTTTTGCAGGCTGGGCAGGTCGGTGATGAAGTACGTGGCCGAGCCGAGGGTGCCGTCCGGGTTTCGGTCGCGGTCCCGCTGCAGGAATCCGTAGCGCTCAAGGTCCTCCAGCCCGCTCGTCACGGCGTCGACGCCTTCGCGTCCGCGGCGGGCCAGGTCCGCGACGGTCATGTGCCAGCCTTCGCGGTGGGTACTGATCAGTCCGAACAGCCCCTTCGCCTTGAAGGACATGCGGCTGTCGCGGAACAGGCTGTTGGCGATCTGAGTGAACTGGTCGGCAGCCATCACGCCTCGGCGGATCCCCACGCTGTATTCGCCCCGGCCTTCCGCGGGCGCCGTCGGCGCTGCTGCGAGTGCCGTGGCGGCGTCCGCCATCAAGGCGTCGACGAAGGTGGGGTGATCGGTGATGGAGTAGACGATCTCGCCGAGGGTGCCAGTCGTACGGCGGAGACGTTCGCGGATCAGATAGCCGTGGGTCTCCAGTTCTTGCAGCCCGGTACGCACCGCATCCCGTCCGTCGGGCCCGGAGCGGACCAGCCCGGCGACCGTCACCTCCCAGCCGTCCTCGTGCGTGCTGATGAGTCCGAAGATTCCTTTCGCCTTGTAGGAGAGACGACGGTCACGGAAAAGGCCGTTGGCGATCTGGGTGAACTGGTCGCCGGCCATCGAACCGCGGCGGATCCGGCCTCCGGTCATCGCGCGTCCGTGACTGCTCTGTGCGCGCAGCAGCCCACACCGTTCGCCGAAGCGAGACGGGGGGTGCCGACGGTTGAGGAGACGCGCGTGGGATCCATGGATGCAGCTCACCCGCCGACGCCGACCAGGACGGCGTCCACAACCCCCGACCACCGATCACGATCCGGCAACATGCTGGCTGGACTGCCATGGTCGGGTCTGTGGTCGGGCCGACCACGGGTCGGGCAGTTGCTTCGCGGACGGTGCGGGAAGAAGGCTGGACTGGCTGCGATCGGCGGCGCGTTCTCCGGCACGTTTCGCGTCGTGGCGGGTTCGATCCGCGACGCCCTCTTTGGAGATTCCGGGATGGATTGAGGCCCTCGTGGCGCGTCGGCCCCACCGCGCGGCCGGCCTTGAACGGGGGTGTCTGGTCCGCGTTGCGCAATCGGTGCGCAGCACCCTGCGCAGCCGTGCGCGGGGTGCTGCGCACCGGGCCGAGCGTCGTGCGCAATCGGCGTGTGCGTGTGAGTACGCACCGTGCGGGGCGCCCTCGGTTTCCGGCCGCGCAGCCGCAGTTCTGGTGGCGCAGTTGCCCGGTTCGTCCGGCGAGGTGCCGCTCGCCCGGAGGCCTTCCCGCGCGTACGCACCGCTGTGCCGGCCGCCCCGATCACCATGGGGTCCGCGTTTCGAAACGGACTCCGCGTGGTGCGAAATGTCGTGGTCGGGTCTGTGGTCGGGCCAACCACAGACCCGACCACGGCCTTTGTGTCCTCTTCGTGATCGTGGTCGGGCCTTCGTGGTCGGTGGTCGGGTCGGGGGCGGCCGGTTGCCTCGGGTCAGAAGCAACAACTTGCTCTGACCTGGGAGTTCGGAATGCCTCGTGCCAAGCAGTCACGGGAGGAGCAGGCGCCTCCTCCGACAGCTGCGGACGCCCGGCTGCAGCAGATGCGGCGCCGGGTCCACCTGGGCCGCCTGGGCGTGTGGACCGCGGTGGCGGCCGGGCCCATCGCACTGACCGTCGCCGTCGCCACCCCGGCGACCGTGGTCCGTGCCGCCCCCGCGACGAAGCCGACCACCGTGAAGACGACCGTGTCGGCCAACCCGTCCGGGTACGCCACGGTGTTCCTCGACGTGTGGCTGCGCAGCCGCGCAGGCCGGGAGACCAGTGCGCAGGCCCGGCTTGCGCAGTCGATGGGCCCGGACGTTGATCTTCCCGATCTGTCGGATGCGCAGCCCGGGCCGGAGTCGGTCGTGGCGGTGCGCAGTGCGCAGCGGACCGGCACGGCGTGGTCGGTGACGGTGGCTGCGCAGTACGCCGACGGCTCGGTGCGCTACTTCGCGGTGCCCGTCGTCGCCGACTCGGGTGGCGCCTCGTTCACCGTGTCCGGTGCCCCTGGGGCGGTGGCCGGCCCGGCACGCGCCGAGGCAGGGCAGTCGCCATACACAGTGACCGTCCCGACCGACGGCGATCTGTCGGCCACGGCTGGGGAGTTCCTCGCCGCCTATCTGACCGGGGCCGGCGAAGTCGACCGCTACCTCACTCCCGGGGTTCAGCTGTCGCCTGTCTCCCCCGCCCCGTACGAGACGCTCACCGTCCAGCAGGTCCTCGCCGCCGACCAGGAAGCGGCCGCCGAGTCCGTCCCCGCGGACGGGACCTTGGCGCGGGTGATAGCCCAGGTGGAAGCCCGCGACCGGGACGGGCGATGGCCGCTGGCGTACGAACTGACACTCAAGGCCCGCTCGGGACGCTGGGAAATCACCGCACTCCAGACCGGCACCACTGCCCAGGCGGGAGGCGACCGGTGAACACCGTGAACAGCCTGGTGCTCGCCGGGGAGTTGGACGAACTCGGCGACAGCTGGATCGACATGCTCATGGGGTGGGCGACCAAGGGCTTGCAAGCCGGGCTGCTCGTGCTCGTGGTCGTCATCATGATCCAGAAGTTCTCGTTGAAGGCCGGGATCGGCGCACTGATCCTGATGGTGATCGCGCTCGGCCTGTACAACTCCCGCAACGACCTGGCCAGCATGTTCGAGGACGAGGTCAAGAACCCGTCCAAAGGCGCGCCCGCCGCTCCCGGCATCGTCCAGGGTGGGCCAGCGGCCGGCCGTGAGCACTCCGCAGGTGTCGGAGGCCGGCTGTGAGCGCCGCCGCATCAATGCGGACAGGCCGCTTTTACACCGCGGCGCGCCGTCACCCGTGGGTGCTGGGCAAGGTGGCCGACTGGCGCATCCCGCTCGGCCCGTACACCCCCGCGCAGATCCTCCTTGCTGTCGTCGGCGGTTTCCTGCTGGTCAAGACGATTCCGTGGTGGTCGTGGATGGGGCCGGTCCCGATCGCCGCCTGGCTGCTGGCTATTTGGGCGGTGCGCCGTCAGAAGATCGGAGGCCGTGCCCCGCTCCCGGCGGCCCTGGGCTGGTTGCTGCTGTGCTGGCAGCCGCGCGGGGGCCGGATCGGCGGCCGGGCGGCCCGCGACCACGCCGCCCGCCCTCTGGTCGGCGGCTTCGTCATCGAGGGGCCTGCCCCGACAACGCGGGTTACCACGGCTCCGCGGTCGAAGGCGTCCGCCGCGCGTCCGCCACACCGGCAACCGGCACGGTCACGGCCGGGCCCTCGCCCGGCCGCGCCCGGGTCGGAGTCGGCGCGGCCGGTGTCGGGTGTTCAGCAGCTGCTCGCGCTCGCCGAACAGGCTGGGGGTGCGCGGTGAGGGTGCCGATCCGTCATATCGCCGGGCATCTGGTGTGGTCGACGTCCGGCAGCGTGTGGGCCCTCTACCGCCTCCACCCGGGCCCCGACGTGCAAGGCCGCACGGAGGAGACCGTGCAGGGCACCTATGTGCCGGCCGCTGTACGGGAGGAGCAGCTCGCCAAGATCACGCATCTGGTGCGGTCGCTGTCCGGGGCGCCGAGGCTGTTCGGCTGGTGCGCCCGGGTCGATCCGGGGGAGGTCGCGCTGCGCATGATCGAGGGCATCGAGCCCGCCGATGCGCCGCCGGGCCAGGCTCATCCGTGGGTGGAGAACGTCGAGGCCACGCTGGATCTGCTGGACGGGCAGGAGATGCACCGCCGCACCCTGTGGCTGGCCATCCCGCTGTCGACCGAGGGCGCCGGCTCGCAGATGACTGCTCAGTTCGGCGCGGTGTGGGCGGAGATCGCTCCGTCGCTGGGCATGCGGCCGGCGCCGGTAGCGCGCCGGGAGGTGACCGCATATCAGGAGCAAGCCTCCCGGGTGGAGGCCGCACTCGCCGGCGGCATCGCGTTCCGCCCTGCACGTCCGGCGGAGATCGTATGGATGATCCAGCACGCCCTGCACCGCGGTCTGGATGAGCCGCTGCTGGCCGAGGCCGAAAGCAGCGAGCTGTACGGCGGGCGGGTGCGCGAGGGGGTGCTGCACTCTCCCAGCTACGCCGATCTCGGGCAGGCCCGCCTCCAGGAGGGCGGCATCGACCCGGAACTCGACGACGTCGACGACCTCAAGAGCGCCGACCAGCTCACGCGGTCGGGACGCAAGGCCTGGTGGCGGATCAAAACTGCCTCTCCGCTGCGCCGGCGGTGGCTGCAGATCGAGTCCGACGCCGGCACCGGCTACCAGGCACAGTTGGCGCTCGCCGAGTGCCCTCCCTCGGTCAGCGCGGATGCCGCCGACCTGTTCGCGCAGCTGGAGAGGCTGGACTTCCCCGTCGACTACACCGTCGACCTTGCGCTGGTGCCTGCCGAGAAGGCGCGGGATCAGGTGCGACGCAAGCGGAACGAACTCGTCGACCAGGCCGACCAGTACGACGCCCGCCCCACCGGCATGCCGGCCTCGCTGACGGAGGCGGCCCGCGACCTGGGCGAGCTGGACGCCCGTCTGTCGCGCACGTCGGTCGAGGTCGAGGTGCAGTCGGTGACCGTACTGACGGTGTGGGGGCCGACCGCCGCGGTCTGCGACGCCCGCGCCCGGGCCCTGGCAGCCCTGCTCGGCGGCGCCGACTACCGCGCCGTACGCCCGGCAGGCCTTCAGGAGGCGCTGTTCCTGCTCGGGCTGCCGGGGACCGCACGGCCGGGTGTGGTGCGGGAGTTCACCCAGCATCAGGTCTCTGAGGACTGGGCCCTGGGCGGCGCCTTCAGTACCGGGGAGGTCGGCGACCCCAACGGCATGTTCCTCGGCCTCGACCTGGACTGCGGCACCACCCGCCCCGTCATGATCAACGTCGCGGACGCGCCGAAGCACGACGCCAGCGCCTCTTTGGGCATCGTCGGTGACCTGGGAGCCGGGAAGAGCGTCCTGCAGAAACTGATATCCGAGGCCGTGTGGGCACGCGGCGGCTGCGCGATCTGTATCGACCGCACGCCCGTACGCGAATGGGCCGCCTTCGCCCGCACCGCCGCCAAAGGCCGCGTCCAGATCATCGACGCCGCCCGGGCCGAGGTCTCGATCGACCCGCTGCGTATGTTCAACGGACCCGAAGGCCGCCACTACGCCCTGTCCTACCTCACCCTCCAGCTCGGTATCGGCCCCATGAGCACCAACGGCGAGGTCCTGCACCATGCCGTCGAACAGGCCGCCGCCAGCGAGCAGCCGTCCATGCGACGTGTACTTCAGGTCCTGGAGGAGATGGCCACGAGCGAGGTGGGCAAGCGGCAGGACGCGGCCGCCACCCTCGCTGGCCTCATCCGCGTGGTGGCCACCAACTCACTGGCGGCGATGGTGTTCGACTCCACTCTGCCGCCGGTGCGGCTGGACGCCTCCAGCACCTCCGACATGATCGTCATCACGACGGCCGGTCTGAAGCTGCCGCCCAAGGCCGCGTTCGACAATCCGGAGATCCTGCACCAGCAGCCGCTGGAAGCACTGATCGGGCGCGCCGTGCTGTATCTGATCGCTGCGATCGCCCGGCAGACCGCGTTCGAGGACCCCGCACGGTTCACCGCGGTGGTCGCGGACGAGCTGTACTGGCTCACCTCGTCGGCCGAGGGCACCGCCCTGGTCCACGAGATCCTCCACGACGGCCGTAAACACGGTGCGGGCCTGCTCGCCGCCAGTCATGACGCCGAGGAGCTCGGCCCCGACCGCGGACTGATGGCCTACCGGGCACTCGCCCGCACCGCCGACCGCGAACGCGCCCGCCGCGGCCTGGAGTTCGTCGGGCTCGACCCGAACGATCCAGAGCTGCTGCGGCTGGTGACCACCGGCCTGTCCCCCGTCGGGCAGAAGGGTCGCGAGGGCGAATTCCTGCTGGCCTGCCCACGGCAGAACACCGGCCGGGTCAAAGCCGTCATCCCCCGCATCGAGCGCATCACCACCTCCATCACCACCACACCGGGCCGCCGTACGGTCGCGCGTGCCTCCGGCGATCCCGACGCGGGGCGACCGAAGGAGCACGTCTCATGACCACGTCTCCTTTCTCCTCGTCCCGCTGCCGGCGCATCGCCGCCGTGGCGAGCGCCCTGATGTTGATAGCCGTGCCGACCACCCTGCTCGCCCTGGTGGTGGGGGCAAGCATGCCGGAGTCGTGGTGGCCGCGCACCGGACAAGCCTTCGCCGCCGACACTCACTCCGGTTCCACGCCCCCGGATCCATGCGAACTGATCGCGGGCCCGGCCAAGAAGTACTGCGAACGCGGCACCAGCTCCACTACTTCCTCGGCGCACCAGGCCCACCGCGACGGCGCCAACGCGGCATGGATGGCCGTTCCGGCCGTTGCAGGACTGGCTGCCCTCGTCGTGTGGCGGCGCCGGGGCGCTGCCGGACACGGGCGGCACTGAATGTGGCGCCCGGACCGCACGACGCTCCGCTCGGCCGGTGTCGTCGTCCTGCTCGCCGGCGTCTTCGTCCTGGTCAACAGCCAGGTCGTGTACGCGGCGAGCAACGGCAGTGAGACCGGTGACCTCCTCGCACCGCTGAACATCACCTCCTCCGAGGGGGTGGCGATCAACGGCTACGAGCTCAACTCCGAAGGCGGTTCCATCGTCGCCTTCAAGACGCAGGCCCTCGCCTTCGCTCTTGGAGGCTTGTTCACCCTCATCCGGCTCCTGGTCGGCCTGGCCGGGTGGGCCATCGAGGTGGCCTTCCGGTTCCCGCTGCTGAAGCTCCTCACCGCTCCGGCCCAGAAGGTCGCCGACGCCTACAACAACGTGGTCGTCGACGCCCTCGGGCTGAAGGGGCTCCTGCTGGCCTGGGGTTTCGTTTTCGCCGGATTCATGATCGTGCGCGGCCGCGTCGGCCGCGGTCTCGGCGAGATCTTCCTGACCCTGCTGATCGCGGCATTCGCCGCGTCCGCATTTGTCCGCCCCGACTATCTGCTTACCCAGGACGGACCTGTGGGGCAGTCCCAGCAGGTGGCTGCCGAGGTCGCCAAGGAGAGCGTCAACGCCTACGACTGGGGCGGCAAACTTGCCAGCCGCGGCCCCTGCGACGGCATGGCCGGCATGCAGGAGATCAAGTGCCAGGAACGGGAGAACGAAGCCCCGGTCTCCTCCACGGACGTGGCCCGCGCGCTCCAGGACTCGATCACCAACGCACTGATCGTGAAGCCTTACATGCTGCTGCAGTACGGGCGCATCCTCGACCCGGCCAAGACTGCCGACCGCCAGGCCTATGCCATCCACCTGAAGTGGGTCGTCGGCGGCTACAAGGCCGACACCGAGAACCAGGACAAGAACGACCCCTGCGAGAAGATCGCCGGCCCCGGGAAGGCGTACTGCGAGCGCGGCAACGACAACGACGACACCTGCAGGCTGCTCAAGGGCGAGGCGAAGAGGCAGTGTGAGCGCGAGGACGACGGCGGTCTGCCGTCGTTGACTCCTGGCGGCGAACTGCTGGACGCCGTCGCTCCGGTCGTCACCGAAGAGGACCAGGAATTCGCCGCGTTCCTCGCCGACTTGAAGAAGGCCGGCCCGGTCGGCAAGGCCTGCGCTGAGTACGCCGCACAGCCCACCTGGTGGCGGGTCGGCGGCGCCGTCCTGCTGCTGATCGGCGCACTGTTCATCTGCGGCATGCTGCTGTCCTCGGCAATCGTCCTGCTCGGCACCCAGGGCATCTGCGCCGCGGCCGCGGCTGTCGGCGGCGTTACGTTCGTCGCCGCGATGCTGCCCGGGCCCCCACGTCAGTCGGTGTGGAGGTGGCTGTCGATCTGGGGTATCGCGATCCTCGCCATGGTCGGTGTCTGCGCGTTCGTGCCGTTCTTCGGCATTGCCGTCGACGCCACGATCACCGATGGCCCGGACCTGATGGTGGAGCGGATCCTGCTGATCGACGTGCTGGCCGTCGCCGGCGCGGCCGGGCACCGCAGACTGCTGACCGGTATCACCTCCTTCGGCCGACGCATGGCCATGCGGATGCGCTACGCCAAGGTCGGCGGGACCCACATGCCCGGCGACACCAGCGAGCTCGGCGCCGCGCTCGCCATGAACTCCCCTGCCTCGATGGGCGGTTACGGCGGCTCACTGCGCGCCTTCACCGGCGGCGGTGGCGGCCGGTACGGACTGCTTGGTACCCGCCAGCGCCTCATGGGCGCCCTCAGCTCCCTCGTCGACGGCGCCGGCATGCCAATCGACACCGGCGGGGTTCTCGCCGACGCCGGCGCCGAAGCCGGGCGCGGATTGGCTCCGCTCACCGCGGCCGCGGCCGTAGGCGGGCTGGGAGCACGGGTCGGCGCGAAGGGCGCGCACTGGCTGCTGATCGGCCGTCGGCCGGACAAGGAGCAACTGGCCAAGTGGCAGAAGCCGACCGGGGTCGACGGTGAGGGTGGCGCCGTGGGCGGCGGTGACGGCGAGGGTGAGGGCGGTCGTCTCCGGCGCGGTGGCCCGCGGGACCGCTACCGCGATGAGGAAGGCCAGGTCGTCGACCGCAATACCGGTGAGGTACTGCATGACCAGAACACCGACCGCACCCTGCTGTCCACACGAGCCCACAACCGGCTGGTCCGCTTCCGCGGCTACCGCATCCTCAACCGGAGCGGCCGGACCGCCTACGGAGCGACGGCTGGTCTGCCGGCCAACGTGCGCCGGGCCGGGCAGAACGGCTCGCGCTACACCCAGGACGCCCGCCAGCAGGTTCAGGTGTGGCGCAACACCATGCGCGAGGACCGCCGGGCCTGGGGAGACGTGGGGCGGCACACCGCCCAGGTGATGCGAGACCACAACGACGACCGCGGCGAAATAGCCTTCCGCAGCCGCCGCCTGCCCACCGGTAGCACGACGACACGGCCGGGCACGACCGGTACGCAGCGCTCCGCGCCGACATCGCCCGCTCCGCCGCAGCGGCAGACGAACACTCCCTCCGAGTCGCGCCGCCGGATCCTGGACGCACTCGGCCAGGGGCACGACGACGGTTCGCGGCCGCGTCCGACGGACGGCACGGACGGACCCCGTGACGGTGGTGATGGCGAGTGAGGCACCGTCGTGGCCGGATGGCCAAGTGGGGCTGCGTGGTGGTGATGCTGCTGTTCGCCGCCGTGTGCTGTGCCGCACCGGTGGGGAACGCGATCAGTGCGTACGTCGCGCTGAAGACAGCCGCTCAGGAGGACGGCGGGATCGCCGAGGGCGGCAGTGCGGCGGACATCCCGGCACGGATGCTGGCCGCCTACAAGAAGGCCGTCCAGCAGGTCGGCAAGCATGAGCCGAAGTGCCGCGGCATGCGCTGGCCAGTCCTCGCTGGAATCGCCAAGGTCGAGTCCAACCACGCGGTGGGCCGCAACATCGCCGACAACGGAGACATCCGCCCGAAGATCTACGGAGTGCTCCTCAACGGTTCCGGCCTCGGTGGCAACACCACGTCCTTCCCGGACACCGACGGCGGAAAGTGGGACGGCAATTCTCAAGGCGAACGCGCTGTCGGCCCCTTCCAGTTCCTGCCCTCCACCTGGGAAGGCGTCTGGAAAGGCGCAGGCGGTGCCGAGGTTGCCGACCCCCACAACGCCGACGACGCCGCGCTCGGCGCCGCGAAATACCTGTGCGGCAACGGCCGGAACCTGACCAAGCGCGCCCAGCTCAAGGCCGCGATCCTTCAGTACAACCATTCAGGTGAGTACGTCGCCAACGTGCTCGGGTGGATCGACCAGTACACGGCGGCCGCCAAAGGCCCGAACTTGAAGAACGTGTCCGGGAAAGTCCGCACCGTCATCGAGGCGGCGCTCTCCCAGCGAGGCGTGCCCTACTCGTGGGGTGGTGGCAACTCGAACGGCAAGTCGACCGGGTCCTGCTGCTCGCCGAGCGGGAAGAGCGGCACGGGGGTCAAGGGCTTCGACTGCTCGGGGCTGACCCAGTACGCATACGCGAGGGCTGGCGTCAGACTGCCGCGCGTCGCGTCCGCCCAGGCCGGAGTCGGCCAGCGGATCCCGGCCAGCGTCGGCACGCTCGCGCTCAAGCCCGGTGACCTCGTTTTCTTTGCCACAGCTCCTGGACGCGACGCGGCGATCTACCACGTGGGCATCTACCTGGGCAGCGGGCAGATGGTCAACGCCCCCAAACCGGGGACGGTGGTGCGCCTGGACGGTGTGAACACCATGTCCGGCTTCGCGGGGGGAGCGAGGCTCCTGTGACCGCTTCTCCGGCGCGATCGTCGCGGCTGCTGATCGGGAGCGCCGTCCTCCTCGCCGTCGCGGGCATCGTCTTGCTGGTCGTACCGCACGGCCAGGAGTCACCGGCTCCTGAGACGTCGTCCACCGTGACCGCAGATCAGTCCGCTGCGGCCTCATTGCCTTCTGAGGACAAGTCAGCCGCCGCTGCGTCTGTCTCCGCCTCGCCCGCCGTACCGACACCGTCGGTCCTCGAGTCCGCTCTGCCGCCGCACGGCGAAGGCGTGCGCGGGGACATGGCTGTCCAGCAGTCGCTGGAGGCAGCATGGCCATCGGACCTTCCCGACGCCGACGAGCGGCAGTTGCTCACCGCCGGCCGGGCGCTGCTGCGCGCGGACGCCACAGGAGTCGGCCGGACGAAGTGGCCGGACGTCTTCCCCGACACGGACCAGGCGGTGGCCCCGGCATTCGCCACCGTTGGCTTCCGGATCCAGGCGGCGATCGCCCGCCGCGACGGCAGCCCGGACAAAGCGGTGGTCCATCTGGTGTGGGCCGGCACGGACCGCGGCGGTACGTACACCGACCTCCGTATCACCGATCTGTTCTTCACTCTCAGGCTCTGGTCCACTTGTTGTGGAGCCGTGACGCTCGGTCACGCCAACAGGACTCGCTTGCGGAGGAGTTCGAATCCTGCGCGGCCGAACATCTGGCGCTTGAGCATCCTGATTCGGTTGACATGGCCCTCCACGACGCCGGAGTTCCAGGGCAGCGTGAGGCCGGCGATGACGGCGTCGAGGTCGCGTTCGAGGTGCTGGGCAAACCGGCTGAGGCTGGGCAGGTCGGTGGCTGCGCGAGCGGACTCGATCCACTCCGGCAGTTGCTCGCCCTCCAGCTCGGTGACCATGTGGGCGAAGGAGCGGACGTGCTCGGTGAGTGCTGTCAGCTCAGGGCAGTTGGCCAGGACCGCCTTGAGCTGGAGCCGGTCGCGTTCGGTGAGGGCGTCGGGGTGAGTGAGTATCCAGCGGGCGACGGCGCGGGCTGACGGCGGCCGGGGCCCGATGGGCTGGGGCTTGCCCCGCAGAGTCTTCCTGATGTAGTCGCGGACGCTGCTGTAACCGTCGGAGTAGCCCTGTTCGCGGATCTCCTCCCATAACTTCCAGGCGTTGGTGCAGCCGTCCTGCCAGCGTTGGTCGAGGTAGGGCTTGAAGGCATCGAGCCTGGTCGCACGGTTCTGCCACTGGCCGGTGAACAGTTGCTCCGGGGTGGTGGCGCGGGAGAAGCGCATGATGGTGTTGAGGCCCATGCCGAGTTGTCGGGCCACGGACCGTTTGCTGTGTCCGGCGGCCAGGAGTGCGTGAACGGTCGCGTGCTTGGCACGGGTTCGTTCGGCGAACCGGTGGCCCGTCGGCCAGGGCGACGACATCGCTGGCTCCGCCTCCTCCTGCTGTGGTTCGTCCGGCGGTGCCGACATGGGGCGCAGGCAGCCGCGGTGCCGGTAGACGCACTTCTCTGCGGCTTCGCCCAGGTTGCGCCAGAGGTGCCACCGGTCGGCAACCTGGAGGGCTTGCGGGGCGCCACGGGTCGCGCCGTCAGCGAAAGAAGGTGCACGGTCGCGGCAAATGATCTCGATGCCGGGCCGCTTGGCGAGCCAGACCGCGAGGGTGTCCGCCTCCCGGTCCGGCAGGAGGGCGATGGGGCGACGTGTTTCGACGTCGACCAGTACGGTTCCGTAGATTCGGCCCTTGCGCTGGGCGTACTCGTCAACGCCGACCACGCGGGGTGTGACGGTGGGCGGTTCCGGGAGCGAAGTGATCAGTCTCAGCAGGGTGTTCCGGCTGACCGGGGCTCCGAAGGTGTCCGCCATCCGGGCCCCGGCCCGGCCCGCGAGCGCGAGGCCGACCGAGACGAGGGCCGATCGCAACCGTTCCGTTCGTCGGCCGAACCGGCGGGTGAGCCCCGGTATCTGCTCGACGAAAGTCCTGCGCGGGCAGGACTCCTCCGAGCAGACGAACCGCCGCACTCTCAACGCCACCACAACGAACTTGCCTGCCGTTGGCAGATCACGAGGAAACCGCAGGTAGGAACCGTGTATTCGCCCTGACCGGCACCCGCACTCCGGGCAAGCCGCCTGCCGGACCGTGCTCTGGGCCTCGATCCGGACGACCGTGTCGGTCACCTCGACCGACTCCATTTCTACGTTCTCCAGCGAGGAGAACAGCAACTCTTCGAGCTGCGGCCGTACTTCGTCCACGGCACAGAACTGTCGGCCACGTTGTCCACCGGTCGGGCGATTTTTCAGGCGACCTCAGCCATCATCACGAGAAGATCAACAGTCACTCAGCGTACGCAACCACAACAAGTGGACCAGAGCCCGTTGAGGGCTACGCAGCCAGTTGCTGATGGACGTGCTCGGCAGTCTGAAGATGCCCGGCTCCTGGTTCCAGGTCTGGTGCAAGAGCGTGGCGCTGCAGAACGCCAACCGCGCGGACGACCAGATCCGGCCCGCAGCCCGCGGCTTCGTGAAGACCAACCAGCGTGATCTCCAAGCCCGGTGCAACCTGTCGGCGGCCTCCGTCAACGAGGCCAGCCAGTTCTTCACCCACGTCGGCTGGATGCGCAGTCCGAAGCGCGGCATCCTGCAGCTGAACCCGTGGCTCACGGTGGCCGGCACCTCTGGCGAGCAGGAGAAGTGGCAGAAGCTCTGGAACGACGCCAAGGCCCCAGCCTGCATCATTCCGCACCCCAACTACCCCACCGAGTGGCGCGAGGCTCGGGCAGCGGAGAAGAAGGCCATCGAGGCCGCCCGCCGCAAGGAGAAGGTCGTCACGCTTCGGCAGCGGCGGCCCGTACGCAAGCAGGCGAGCGCATGACCTCGCACGGCATATCCTCAGTACAGCGTCGACCTGATCGGAAGTGGTGAGGCTCCGTGAGCAGCTCTTACGTCCCTGGCCCTCCGTCCGAGGCACCCGTTGCGATCCCCCGGAGCGTCCTGCGCCTCCTGGCCCTGGTCGACATCTCCACCGCCGGCCGCCGCGTCCTCGACGAGCTGCTGTACCTGAGCGATCCGGACACCGGCACCGCCGAGATCAGCCAGAACGAGATGTGCACCGAGCTGGGCGCCAGCAAGCCGACTGTGAACCGAGGCTTCAAGGAGCTCCGCGAGTGCGGACTCGCCTGGAGCCTGCAGGACGGCCTCTACCAACTCCACCCCCTGCTGACCGGCGGGAAGGTCTCCTCCCCTGTCATGCCTGTCCCCGAGATCAAGGCCGCCGAACCCGAGCGCTTCACGGAGCAGCGACGTGCCCGGTTCGCCGCACAGATGGCCAACCTCGCCGCTACCGGGTGAACAACCCACCAGAGCCCTCACGGACTGTGAAGCACGCGCACGCCCCACTTGAGTTCGCCGGTGAGCCCCCGGGACTTCGTCGTGCTCTCCGTCAGCCTTGTCCGCGTGGTACGAGACTGGGGTGAACCGGCGGGGCGGACGGCGCTTCGGGTTCGGCAGCGCGGGACCAGCCTTGGGCGTGCATGGTCTCGGTTTCCCAGTCCTCGAACAGCTTCTGGAGGATCTTGGGATCGCGGTCGGGGTCGCGATGCCAGCTGATGAACGCGCGGGCGGCGGGGCTGTCGGCGTCGCAGGCCGGGCACAGCTCCATCCACACGCCGGTCCCCCATGGACCGTGCCAGTCCAGCATGAGGCCGCCTCCGCAGCGGGAACACGGCGGCCGGGCCGGCTTCTCTCGTTCGTCTTCGGCGTCCCTGCTGCGCATGGCGTCCATGTGGGCGAGGTCGACGTCGCTGTAGTCGTCGAGGCTGCCGTCGATGTTGCTCATGCGGTAGAACGACCCGTCGGCGTACGCCAGGTAGCGCCAGGAGAACTCCATACAAGCCCTGTTCTTTCGGGGTGGACTGCGCGAATGGCCACGATCCGCCCGCCCGTTGATCAGCGTCAAGACGTATGCACGAGAGAACCCGTGGCCGGAACAACGCGGGTGGGCGGCTGAAAGGGCTGCCCCGCGGGCGAGGCGAGACGCGGGGGCAGCCTGCGCAGTGCTCGATTGACGGGGCGAGCCCGGCCGCGCTCACACGGCTGGGGCTCCACTGGCTTTCTGTCGAGCGTCCCGCTGAACCTGCAGGCTGTCATCACCAAGCCAGTGCCGTCACCCGCACCGGTAGCACTAGGTAAACCGGCTCGTTCTGGAGGACCAGAACAACCCGAGGCATTGAATGCTGCCGCACCCGTGCGACGAACAGCGCAAGCCGGTAGCACTAGGTAAACCGGGTTGTTCTGGAGGACCAGAACAACCCGTGCCCGGGATCCCGCGGTTGAGCGCGACTCTGACCTGCGACGGCGCTGAAGCCGTCGCGCCTACCTGGAAAGACGTGCCGTCAGGCTCGTGACATCGCACTCCTCAGGCACCTGAAGGTGCTGCTTGCGCGGTCGAGGGAGCAGCGGGCCCGGCCCGCTGGCGAGCAGCCCCCTGTTGCGCAGGGTCTGGGCGCGGCTGCGGCACCAGGAGGAGCAGAACTCCCGGCGTCGGCCGCCGGATTCCGGACAGCGGTGGGTACAGACCGGGCAGTGGCCGGGAGCGGCGACGGGTGCCAGGCGCTCAAGGAGACGGCGCACCTGGTCTTCCTCGTCTGGGCCGTGCGGCACGGCGTCCGCGGTGCAGCCTTCGAGGAGCTCGGCGAAGGCGGTCCGGAAAACAGGCAGCTCGCGGCGGCAGGACCCGAGCAGTTCGAGGTACTCCTCCACCGGCCAGGTGGCGAGCGTGCCGGAGCGCGTGAGGTACAGGCCGAGGGTGTCGATGCGGTACCGGTCGTCGGTGTCGAGCAGCACATAGCCGGTCAGCTGCCACGCCTCGGCCTGGCGGATCGTGCGGGTGTGCCGGGTGCTTTTGAAGTCGAGCAGCAGTCCGTCGACGCAGAGGTCGGCGTCCGCGGTGATCCGGTCGGTCGGGAACGTCGGGCCGGGCGTGCAGTCCTCGGGCCGGGTACGGGTCCGCAGGGAGTCCAGGGGGCCGCTGGCGGCGTTGTAGAGCTGGGCGACGACGTCGGCCACCATGTCGCGGTGCGGCAGCTCAAGGAGCCGCTCAAGCGTGAAAGCGGCGAAGTCCTCGCGCGCGGTGATGGCCAGCGGTGTGTACCCGAAGCCCATCGAGGTGCGGTAGTTGACCTGGTACCAGGCAGTGGCGAGCAACAGCCGGGCCAGGTCCTCCTCTTCGTCGTGGGCGCGGTCCATCGGCAGCCCGCGGTTGTCGAGCTGGAGCGCCAGGACCGTCTCGTGCAGCCGCGCGGCGAGATCCTGACCGACCTCGTGCATGCGCTTGAATGCCTTGGATGTGTGGGTGCCGGTGAGCAGGATGCCCGCGCTCGCGACCGGGTCGACCGGCTCGGCCGCAGTGAACGCCAAGCGCAGCCGGTAGTCGACCGCCGTGCCCACGGTGCCGGCCTCGGCGCCGACGCCGAGGCCGGGCAGGACCATGTGCTCGCCCTGGTACCGGGCGCGGAAGTTCTTGCGGAGAGGGTGTGCGCCGGCTGACAGCTCGCGGTCGAGGAACCGGCGCAGCGGAGTGCGCGGACAGTGGATTCCGGAGGTCAGGCTCATGAGCTCACCGCCGAGGGGCAACGAGCGCCGTCATGGCGCGCGGGAATCGTCATGAACCAGGACGGTAGGCATCAGGACTGACAATCTGTCACCCGCAAGGAGTAGCCACCCGGACCGGCGGGCCTGGAGTTCACCCGTGCGTGTGACGACCGGTGGGCAGCGATGACGGACGTGGCGGGCGGATACGTGGTGCTGGACGGAATCCGCCTCGCCCTATCACGGGCCCCGTGCCAGATGCGGCGTGGCCTCGTTGGGCAGCCCGTGACGACGATCGCGCTCGCCGACGCGGTTCTCCGGGACGCGGCCAGGCTCCTTCAGGCGTACGAGGCCGGGCAGTGGGTGCCGGAGCAGGCCGAACGGGAGCTCGCCGAGGACCTCGCCCTCGGCCAGTGGAGCGGACCGTTCGTCCGCGCCTCACTGCGCGACATCCCGCCGACCGTGCAGTCCGGCCGGCTCATCGACGTACTCGCCCCGGCTTGCGAGGTCCTGGACCAGGCCGACGCCGACGAGGACGTCGTACGCCAGCTGCGCGTCCTGTTCGACGCGCTGACACCGGACATCTGAACCGCCCGATCGCCAGCGGCAGCCCCAGGCACGATCCGACCGAACCTGACCCGGTCCTGGGCCTTTACGTGTGTCGGCTCAGCCTTGTACGGCAGGGCTCTGGACGTGTCCCGTGCGGTCACTTGCCGGGGCGCGGGCTGACTCTCTGGGCCGCCTTCGCCTCGGCCGCCAGGACCGCGCGTGCCGATTCCGCCTGCTCCAGCAGGGAATCCCAGGGTTCCCAGTCTTCCGGGGCCGCCCGGTCCTCTTTGACCGCCATCCTGACCAGATGTTCGGCCACCGGCTCGATCGCGGTCCGCAGGCCCGCCACGGCGTCCTCGACCGTCGGGGGTCCCAGGAGGTGGACGCGTTCCATCGGGCGCTTCAGATCGGCTGTGATGCGGCCGGTCCGGGCGGCGATGACGTCGCTGAATTCGGCGCCTGCGCGCTGTTCCGCTTCGCCGTACAGCTGGTGTTCCCAGTCTCCGGCGAGGTCGGTGAGTCTCCGCACGGCGGCGTCCCAGGCGTCGAGGAGCGCGAGGTAGGCCTCCTGCCTCTGCCCGCGCTGCCATTGCCCGTGTTCCACGTCGGCCTGGTCGGTGGTCTGGCGGCGGCTGCCGTAGTAGCCGCCTGCGAGGGCGAACACGCCTGCTGCGACGGCGGCGACGACGGCCGCCCATGCTTCGTTCACGCGGACCATCGTCCTGCCGAAGGCCCTCATGGTCCATGCCCGCCGTCTTGAGTGACCGGGCTGGACCCGCACCGAGCCGATGGACGGTCAGCCTGAGAACGGCAGGCCGTCTGAGGGCCCTCCCGGGGCAAGGAAGCGAGCGCCCATGTTGTCCATGGGGCTGAAGTAGACCATCGCTGTGAACCAGGCAGCGGCCTTGCGCGGGTGTTTGAGCCGCAGCAAGTTGGCGTAGGCGTACACCAGTCGGTGAGCGGGCCGGTTGTCGATCTCCCCGTAGGGCAGGACGTCGCGGAAAGGGTAGGGCAGCGACTGCTGCAGGACACACGCACCCGCGGCGGCCCAGGACAGGCCGGCGTCCAGGTCCCCGCGGACCAGGTCCGCGTCGCTCTCCGCGTCGTTGGGGTCGAACTCGTCGTCCTGGTCGGCGAGATCGGCGAGTTCGTAGGCGACGGTGGTGTACGCGTCCAGATCGCGCGGGTGCAGCCGGCGGCTCCCGATCGTCACGCAGCCCTTCTCAGACGCGGCGTCATACGCCTCGTCGGTCTCCTCATCCGGCATCCAGACCCGTTCCATCGCCCATACCGGGCGCGGCGGCAACTTCGCGATCTTCCGCTCCAGCCGGGACAGCCCGTCCGGCTCGTCTTCGTACTCGGCGTAGTGAGCTGCCGAGTCGAACATGTGGAACTCGGGGTCCTGCATCCACGCCAGCAGTGGCCGGTCCAGCTTCGTCAGCGCCTCCACCGCAAGGCCTTCTGGTTTCAGCCACGGCATCACGCCCTCCAGCGCGGCCTTCTGCGTCTTGAGATCCAGCCCCACGCTCATGCTCATAGCCCGAGTATCCAGCGCGGGGCGCCACCGTACCCGGGCCTTTGCCCGATCTACGATGCGACGACGTCCCGGCCCTAGCAGGCGGGAGAGGCTTCTTCGGCGGCATGCACCGAAGATGGTCCACCTCACTGACATCCCTGGCCCGCCAGGGTTCCGCCACTGGGGAAAACCCGTGCACCAGGGCCCTGTTGGGGGCCTACGCTCCCGTCATGCACAGCAGCACCTACCCCCAACGGTCGGCCGGCGGCGGCATTCGGCTCGGAGTCTTCGACACCTCCGCGCTCACCCAGGACGTCACCGCGGCGCTGAAGCGGGGCCAGCCGTCCTCGATCCTCGCCGGAATGCGGCACGGTACGCTGCGCGGCTTCATCCCGCACTACGTCTGGGCAGAGGTCCCGCGCGTTCTCGCCGACCTAAAAAACGAGGGCCGGTCCTTCGATCTCGCGGCGGCGGAGCGGCTGTGGTGGCAGCAGTACGTGCCGCTGCTGCACGTCGTAGACGTGAACGGACTGCCCATGACGGCGGCTGCCGACAAGCTTGCCCACGAGGACCTCAGCGACGTCGGCATCCTCCAGCTCGCCGGCGTACTCGCCCCTGTCGTCCTCCTGGCCGCCGACCGTGACCTGATCCGCCAGGGCGTCGCCGTGGCGGACTGGGAGGCGGTACGGGCTGTGCTGGGGCGGATCGGCAGGGCGGAGGCGGGCATGCAGGGCAGCACCACCACGATCTTTGGAGCCGGCTATGGCCTGGCCGGAGCCGCGCGGCTGGCACGCGCCCACCCGGTGGCCGCCACAGTGGCGGTTGCCGCCGCCGGCGCCTACGCGTACCGCAACCGCAGCCGGTTCTCCAGCGACACCCGTGCGAAACTCGCCCGGTTCGGCACGGAGGCCTTCAAGATCCTGGGCGAGCCGTTCGTCCAGCACGAGGTGCACGGGCGCGACTGGACCCAGGCACAGCGCGGCACCGCCGGAGACGACGTGCTGTCCCAGGTCGCCCGGTTGCTCGCTGGCGCGCCCGAGCCGATGAAGCGCACCGACATCCTCGCCGCGCTCCCCGCCGCGGTGCAGGAACCACACCGTCGGCAGATGGACGGCCTCGGTCGGCTGCTGCACCGTTTCCCCGCCTTCCACCAGAT
The DNA here is from genome assembly GCF_042715345.1 of Streptomyces sp. NPDC058697. Classification (NCBI taxonomy): domain Bacteria; kingdom Bacillati; phylum Actinomycetota; class Actinomycetes; order Kitasatosporales; family Streptomycetaceae; genus Streptomyces; species Streptomyces sp. NPDC058697. Next base: position 15,861 of record NZ_JBHXSU010000038.1, on the reverse strand, counting down.
GGCACCCGGCCGATGGCAGCTCGGCAGGAGCAACATGCAGGTCACCCCTGCGCCGTGAGGTGGCAGCCACCAACGCCGTGATCCCTGGATTCCCGGGCCCGGGCCGCGCGCGGGGCAGTGCCCCGCGTCGTCGATACGATGCGGAACGGCTCCGTTCCCGGCAGCTGACATGCCGGGGACGGAGCTGCTCGCTATGCCTTGCCAGTCAGGCCATCGGCCCTTCAGCGCCGGTGCAGAGCAACACTCGCTGCTGCTGTGAGCCCGGATACGCCTATTGCTGAGGCAGTGGTGACGACGGCCGGCTCCTTCGGAAGGAGCACGGTCAGGACGACGGCTGCGGTGAGAGCAGTAACTGCGATCCCGAGAGCGATGATCACCGGGATCCAGTGAGAGTTTCCGCGACCGACGCTTTCTGTATCAGAGTGGAGATCATGCATGTCTTTTCCCTTGGCTCAGAGGTGTGCACGAATTCGCTGTCGAGCAAAGACTGAGCGGTAGCAGCCGCTCGGATCGTCTTTTCTGGTTTCTGCTTTCTCCCCTCGCCAGGCCAGTTGGAAACCATCCTGGCCAACGCGCGCACTTCGCTCGAAGTAAGGGACCTACTAGGGAAGTTGGTGTGTAACTCGCGACACATCCGGCCACTTTTCCAGGCTGGATATTCCTGCTGCCTCACCAGTTCCGAAACCGGAAGATCGGATTCGTGATCGAAGTGAAGAAAGCGCAAGAATAAGGGTGGAGTGATCAATGGAGTCACGGCCCACGGCCAATCACTACAACTTCGCGCCATCTTTGGGCAGTTCCTGAGGAGGTGGTTATGAGCCGCTCTCCGGCGGAGACAATTGAAGTGAAGTTGGTCGCCAACTCTGCAAACATGGTCAATTCGCTGTGGGGTTGGCTGCCAGTTCGCGTATCGCGGCCTTGGTCGACGACTCAGAAGTCCCACCCGGCATCAGAGCGCAACTCCAGCCGATCAGTTTGTACAGCGGGAGCGCCGTCTGGCGAATCTCAGGGTGATAAGCGCCTCTGTGGGTCCTTCTGCAAGCAACTGCTTGCAATTGCTTGCATGCGAGCCCACAGAGGGCCGATCAGCAGCGTCAGCCTCATTGGATCAGCTGAATCCAAGCCTGATCTGGACAGCTCGCATGGCTGTGACCTGCAGAGGCGCCAAGTCAAACGCTACAAATTCGATCCATCTATGGGGAGTTGTTTGGAAGTTGTTTTTAAATCGGTTCCAACTGGGGATAACAAGGTCAGAGTTGGTTTCCAACTCCGTCGGGATGGCGGAAGTTTGACTCCACTTCCGGTGGACCCCTTGGCTCAGAGGTGTGCCCGGCTCTGTAGCAGCAGAGCTGACCAGGTCGTCCAGTGGAAGCAGGGGTCATCGACACCGTCAGCCTGCTCTTGCCGGCGGCGGCTCCGTCACAGACGCGGCCGCCGCCGCTGCATTTACTGGTCCAAGTCGCGCTCCCCTGGCACCGGCCCCCAGGGACTCATTCCGCTCCCCTCCGTGGCGGGGGCGTCGTACGCGGGTCACCCCAACCAGACGATGCCCACGACGCACAGGCGTCCGGCCGGGCGGTTGATCCAGAAACCGCGGCGAGCCTTCCGACAGCGGCGGAGCGGACGTCCTCGCGGTCGCGGGCGTGCTCGTGCAACTCCTTGCTACCGGATCAGGGCATTGGCGACAGTGCGGGGGCCGGGGGCGACTGCTGAGCGAGGAAGTGGCCGTACGCGGTTTCGGCGAACCACCAGGCTTCGGCTGAATGCCGCTTCACCCTCCACGGCCGCGGCTCCGCCAACGTCTCCAGAGCCCCGTCGGGGTGCTGGAGGCAGACGCCGATGCCGTAGGAGCCGAACTCCAGCAGTTTCTCGGGGAAGTGCACGCTGGGGGCCCTGGTGACGATCACCCGGCGTGCGCAGATGGTCGTGAACTTGTCCACCGCGTCCAGGGCCAGTTGAGAGGCGCTCGCCGCCCGCACCGTGGCCAGCCGTACCCGGCAGGGCCGTGTGACGTGCCGGACGACCTGGCCGCCGGTGACCGTGCAGATTCCGGCCGGAACCCGCAAGACGTAGGCGCGCTGGTGATCGGTGAGCGCCGGGAGCGGGACAGGAAGGCCGTGCGGGAGCGCCATCAGTACATCCAGGCCGCCGAAACCGTGACCGGTGGCGACCCCCAGGCCGGCGGCGCGACGCCGTTCGTGCTCCGCGTCATCGATGTCGAGCTGTAGCTCTGCGACTCCGAAACCGGCGGGCGCGGGGACCGTTGCGAGCATCTCGTCTCCTTCCTACAGGATCAGGGCCAGGGCGAGGCCCACCGCGCGCAGACGGGTCTGGTCATCCTGCTGGTCCCAGGTCCCGGCGAGGTGCTCAAGGAGGTCGGCCGACGTGTCGAACACCACACGGTCCGGATCGTTGGCGTTGCGGGAGCGGAGCTGGCCGACAGCCCGGAGGATGTCGGCGACCGGGCCAGTAGGTTCCTCGACGCTGTCGGCGAGAGGGCGGGGGGTCACGGTCAGCTTCAGGGTGTACTCGTCGTCGGTGCGGGTGATCGCGGTGATGGTCTCGAGGCTGTCCGGGCCGAAGCCCTCCCGGGCGAGCTTTGCGTCGACGAAGTCCGGGTGGTTGCCGATCGCTGCGGCGACAGCGTCCCAGGCGTAGGCCTCGCCCTGGGGGCCGTCGTCGGGGACCGGCTCCACGCTGGTCAGGGACAGCGTGTGGCCGACACCGCCCGCGTCCCTGAACCAGACGGCCTTGTCGCCGGGCTCGACGTCGTCGACTTTCAGGATGTGCGGGCTGCGGCGCAGCGCTTCGGCGATGAGTTCGGGGCCGTGGTCGGCGGCGAGCAGCGGGCTCTTGGCCCGGTCGATTTTCGCTAATTCGGTGGGGTGCATGTTTTTTGCTTATTTGAGGTCGATGTCGATGTAATCAATGTCGTTGAGGGAGACATCTGAGAGTCCCATAGCGCGGCTTCCGCCGTCCTGGAAATAGACGTCCTTAAAGCCTTCGGCGATGATTTCACGCATCTGCTGGTCGCTGGCGCCCGTGTCGCGAGCCTCGAAGAGGCGCTGCGCGTACGCCGGGGGGAGGTGGACGGTGAGGCGTCGGAAGCGGCCGTCGTCGGTGGTGCCCACCGGCGCGGTGTACCCGAATCGGGCCCGGGTCTCCACCGTGACGCCGCCGGTGGCGGCGGCATGCTGGCGGCGGCGCTTGCGCACTCCGGGCTGCCAGCGGGCGCGCACCGCGCCGTCGATCTTCGCCGTGATGTCCTTCGGCGGGTGCTTGCGGGCGCCGCGCCGGTAGCGGTTGACCGAGTCGGCGGTGACGCCGATCTCCTCCGCTACGGCCTTCGCGCTGCCCAACTGCCGTACCAGAAAGTTGATCTGGCCCTTGAGCGTCTTGGGCGTTGCCTGGGTGAAGGTCTCTTGTTCGGCACGCGCGATGGCGTCGTCGATGTCTCCCACAGTTCAGCTCCCTTCGGGGGTCGGGTCCTGGCCGTCGGGGTCGACGAGCTGGAACCAGGTCTCACGCGTCTCGTGCAGGTCGTGCCGCCACAGCGCGAACCGCGGGGAGTTGCGGCGGGTGCGCATGGAGTACTGCAGGGCCTCCATGCGGGCCTCCAGCCGGTCCAGCGTCCGCTCCCGTTCGGCCTCGGCTTCGAGGCGCGAGGTGCCGGTGCCGACGTCGGCCACGGCTCTATTCGCCCCCGTCTAGAACGGCGTCGTGACCATCGCCCTTGATGTGCCGGGCCGGATTGTAGCCCTGCTCCATCAAGTCGACTGCCCACGCCATCTCCTGCACGCCCTCCAGCTTGGCCAGGCCGGGTGTCGGCCCGAGGCGGAAGGCGCCCGGCTGCGGCTTGCCGGAGGCCGCGTACGGCAGGAAGTCCAGCGGGCTGCTGCCGGGGCTCGGGTAGACGACGCAGTCGGACAGTACGGCGAGCGGATAGAACCCGGTCATCTTGGCCATGTTCAGCAACTTGCGGTGCATGTTGACCCGCGCCTTGGAGATGACGGCGGCGCGGATCCACGGCGCCCACGTGGGGCGCTGCATGGCCGGCCACGGCTCACCGTCGCGGTGGCCCTTGCCCTGCGGCCCCTCGAACAGCTTGCCGATCCCGCCCTTCACCGTCCCCTTGATCGCGGCCAGGACCGCCGTCAGGGCGGGGTCGATCTGCTTGTGCCGCTCCATCGCCGCGAGGAACTCGGTGTCGGACAAGTCCTTGGTGACACCGAGGTCGGCGAGGGTGTCGAGGTAGGCGGCCTTGAGCCGGTCGTGCCACGGATCCAGGTACGCGCCGGTCTCCCGGCGCAAATACGCCTCGATGGGCTGGACGTTGTAGCCGAGCTCCTGGGCGTAGGCGACGGTGTGTGTCTGGTACCAGGCCGGTTCCTCCGGGCGCTGCCCGGTCGGCGTGAACGGGCTGGGCAGGCGAGGGTCCAGCTCGATGTGGGACAGGTCGACCAGCCAGGAGCCGGGGATCTTCGGGTTGAACGCCGGAGCATGGAAGTGGTCCGGGGCGGACAGGCCCACGGTGAGCCGGGCCGCGGCGGCGAGGAACGCCGTGTTCAGGTCCAGGCCGACCGCATACGGCCGCGCGCACTCCTCATGGGTGAGCAGGTCCACCTCCCGCACCCACTCGTACGCCTCCTCCTTCAGGAACCCGCCCGTCCAGCCCTGCGCGACAGGGTGTTCGGGCCGGGCCTCCGGCGGCGCCGGGTCCACCGGCTCCGTCCCGAGCGAGCCCGGGTTGTGGCCGGAGGTCCAGTTGCCGGTGTCCTTGTCCTGCACGGCGCGGGTCGGCGGGCGCAGCGCGGTCATCAGCTCCAGCCCGTTGACCGCCGTGCCGCCGCGGGGTGTGATGACGCGCTGGGCGTACACACTTAGGACGCGTGCAATGTCGGCCGGCTCCATGTCCGCGACGCCGGGCCAGGACCGCCCGTCGAGTGCGTCCCACGGCAGGATCGCGAGCTGCACGCACTGCCGCTGGCTCCCCTGGGCCTTGCGGTAGATCCGGGCCCACGGGCCGAACCCGCGCCGGGTGAGCTGCCACTTCGCTTTGACGATCTGCTTGACGACCGGGTGGTCCTCCTCCAGGCGCAGGCCGCGGCGGTCCTCCAGACGCTCCGGCAGGCCGAACTTCACCGCGGCGGCCGCGGTGAGGACGATGAGCGGGTCGGAGTCCTTGCCGTTGCGGTTCAGGCGCGGCGCACCGAGTCGGGACTCCGTGAGTGTCCACTCCACCAGCTGCGGGATGGTGGTCGCGGGGCAGTCGAGCACGAGGCCGTTGACGCCGTATGCGCAGCCGTCACTGTCCAGGACCGCGAGCGGGCCGTGCGGGAAACGCGCGTCGGTAGCCACCTGCGCGGCGCGCTTCCGCCCCGGGCGGCGTGACGTCGCCGGGCGGACAGCGGGGCGCTGTGGCTCCGGCGCAGTCTCGGCGGCGAGTACCGGGGCAGTCTCCGCTTCCGGTTCGGGCACGGCGGGGCCGGTGAACGTCTCCGGCACCGGCTGTGGGACGGCCGGGGCGGGAGCCGGGGTGGCGCCGGACGCGGGGTACTTTGCTGCCCAGCCGCTCAGCAGCCGCTGGTACGCCTCCAGCCGCGGCGACTTCGGCTCGGAGCGGCCGTTCTCGTAGTTCTTCACGGACTGCGTCGACGTCTTCAATGCGGCCGCGAGGCGAGCCTGGGTGACGCCGGCCGCCTCACGCAGCCGGGCACGCTCCGCTGGTGGCGGGAGCTGTGGCTCTTCCTCCAGCAGTGCGTCCACCGACGCGAACAGCTCTTCCTCAGATGCCATTTGTCTCTACCTCCACCTCGAACACTAGCAGAATTTAGCCTCCCGTTTAACCTCTTCCTTTACTCGTTCAGGTGATGGGTGCGGCAGGAACCTGACGACGTCCAGACGGCAAGGAGATGCCCCTCCACCAGGCACTACGAGGCGACCCCTCCCGGAATGGTCACTCGTAAGGGTTAATGTGTCGGTTAAATATTGGGATAACTTCTGCTAGTGTCCAGGATGGAGGTAGCGACATGCCGACTCAGGACGAGCCGATCCGTTCGGCGGCCACCGCCCACAGCACCGCGTCACTACCGCCGGGCAGTGACGGCCCCGGCGCGGACGGCGGGATGGGGTGACGATGGGCGCGCGCCAGTTCAACAGCGATCCTTTCCACCGGATCTCCGAGTACCAGATGGCCGGTGTGAACGCCCGGGCCCAGGTCCACGCGGTCCTGGCAGCCGCGGGCCTGAGCGCCGAGGCAGCCGACGAACTCATGTGTGCCATCGAGGCCGGCGCGGTAGCCGGGGCCCAGCGCCAGTTAGTCGAGCGGGCCGGGTCGGCTCCCTCCGAGCGGCGCGAGTGCGACGACTTGGTGGACGCCGCCGACTTCCTCTGCCAGCAGCACGGGATCGCAGCCTCCACCCGGCAGTTCCTCACACACCAGTTGCGACGGCAGGCAGCCGCACAGCCAACCCCCGCCAGCACACGGACAGGTGAGGAAGGCGAGACTCCCCCGGAACTGGTCGAACAGGCGCTCGCCGCCTGCGAGCAGCACTACGCGGCGGTGACCGCCACCAGCTCCCAGCAATGGGACACAGAGCTGTCTCGAGAGCTCGTGGGGATCGCGCTGCGGACCGTGCGCCTGGCGGAGCGGGCCGACTATCCGCAGGCGCTGGAGAAGTACCTGCGGGAGAACCGCGAGCGACTCCAGCGGCTGTGGCACCGATACGGGCCCAGCGGCACGTTCGCGCAAGAGCTCGTTCTCATCAACCTGCCCGCGTGCTTCGCACTGTGCGAGAGGATCGACAGCGCTCCGATGTGGCTGGACGGCATGTGGGATCAAGAGGGCCATGAGGAGACCACGCTGGAGCGGCTCCACGACGCCTGGTTGTACGACACACGAGACCGAGAAGGGGACGGCCGGTGACCGGGATTAAGCTGCGTGACCACCAGGTCGAGGCCGTGGCCGCGATCGTGCGAGGGCTCGACATCTCGCCCGGCGGGATCCCCCCGAACGGCCTGCGGGGGCAGGTGAACGCCGCATGCGGGACGGGAAAGACCATCATCTCCGCCGCGGCGGCCAAGCGGATCGCGCCCAAGGGACGGGTCCTAGTTCTGGTGCCGACGCTGGACCTGCTGACCCAGACCGTGCGGGCGTGGCGCGCGGCCGGCCACAAGGGCACGGCCGTGGCGGTGTGTTCGCTCCACGACGACCCCGAACTGTGGACACTGAAGGTCCGGTGCACCACCAACCCGATCCAGCTGTCGCTGTGGCACGGCGACGGGCCCGTCACCATCTACGCGACGTACGCCTCGCTCGGCGTCCTGGCGGAAGCCTTCGCAGGCGCCTACGGCCAGCAACTGGACCCGATGGACCTGGTGTGTGTGGATGAAGCGCACCGGACCAGCGGCTCGATGGGGAAAGCATGGGCCGCCGTCCACGACCAGGAGATCATCCCGGCGGCGCGGCGGCTGTATCTGACGGCGACCCCCAGGATCTGGCAGGAGCGCCCCCCGCACTGGGAGGTCGCCGAAGGCGTCCGTGACGCGCTGCCGCAGGAGATGGCGGCCTCCATGGACGACGAAGACGTCTTCGGGCCCGTGCTCTACAAGCTCTCCCTGGCATCGGCGGTGTCCCGCGGGCTGCTCGCCCGGTACCAGATCATCGTCATGGAACTGAGGGACCCGGTCGTCACGCCGGAGCGGCTGATGGGCGAGGAACGGCGCAGCGAAGAGGTGCGCGGACAGCGGCTCGGAGCGCTCCACGCCGCGCTGCTGCGGACCATGGCCGAACACAGCCTCAGCACGTGCATCACCTTCCACCACCGGACGATCGAGGCACAGGCCTACGCGGAGGGCCTTGAGCGCGTCGCGGCGAAACTGCACGCCGACCAGCCGGAGAGGTATCCGGCGAGGATCTGGGCCGACTGGCTGTGCGGCGAGCACGAAGCGGAGCACCGGCGCTCGGTGCTGGGCGAGTTCGGCATCACCGCCCTGCGGGCGGTGCTCTCCAACTGCCGGGTCCTGGGTGAGGGCGTCGACATCCGGGCCGTGGACAGTGTCGCTCTGCTGGACCCCAAAGGGGCACCCCACGACATCGTCCAGGCCATCGGCCGCGCTCTGCGGCAAAAGCCCGGACAGAGGAAGCTGGCCTCGCTGATCGTGCCCGTGTTCCTCCAGCCGGGAGAGGAGCCGGAGGACATGTTCACCTCCGCCTCCTACCGGCCCCTGGTGCAAGTTCTTCAGGGACTGCGGGCGCACGACGAAGAGGCCGTGGAACTGCTCGCCATCCCGCAGGAGCCGCAGAAGGCCGACGTGCAGCCGTCCACCTACATCGGCACGCCACCGGAGGAAGACGAGGACGAATCCCGTCTGCTGCTGCGCTTTGCCGCCCCGCGTGACCCGAACATGATCGCCGACTGGGTGTCCTTCAACGTCATCGACACCGAACGCCAGGACTGGGCCCGCGGCTGGGCAGCGCTCAAAAGGTTCACCGACCGCGAGGCCCACGCCAGGGTGCCCTACGGCCACAAGGAAGGCGCCTACCCGCTCGGGCAGTGGATCGCCGAGCAGCGGCGGGCGTACGGGGCCGGGCAGATGAACGGCCTGCGCGCCCGACGGCTGGAGAAGCTGGGCATGGTGTGGTCCGTCGCCGACGAACGCTTCCAGGAGAACCTGGCGGCGGCCCGCGCCTACTTCGAGGACCACTGGACGCTGTGCGCGCCCCGGGACGCGACGACGCTGGACCGCCAGGTGGGCCAGTGGCTGTCCAACCTCCGACGACCCGGTGTGCTGGACGAACACCCCGAGTGGGATGCCGCGTTGAAGGCGATCGACCCGGACTGGAACCCGGACTGGCCGACGGTCTGGCAGCGGCATTTCGCAGCGGTGCGCGAGATGCTCGTGGAGGAGAGCGCGCTCGCGTACGTGGAGCCGGGCGTCACGGTGCACGGATTGGACGTCGGCCGCTGGCTCCACAAGCAGCGCCGGCACACGGTGTGGCAGGAGCTGATGGACGGGCAGCGCGAGCGCCTGGAGCAACTCGGCATCACGCCGCTGGCCCCGGGACCGGAAGAGCCCCCGAAGCCGTCCACGACATCCGTGGGGGCTTTCGAGCGGGGTGTTGCGGCCCTGGCACAGTACAAGGCCCGGGAGGGCTCCGTGATCGTCCCCAGGGCGCACGTAGAGCGGCTGGAGGACGGCACGGAGGTCAAGCTCGGGGTGTTCCTGAGCAACAGCAGGAGCAGGCGCGGGAAGCTCACCGCGGACAGGCTCCGGCAGCTGGCGGACCTCGGGCTGGAGTGGGCAGCCGCGTAACGGCGTCGCAGACACCGCAAGGAGCCATGCCGAGAGTAGTCGGCGCGGCCCCTTTGTGTTGTGGTCACCGCCACTTGGGCGGGAGGACGAGTGTGATCTCGCCGGCCGTGGTCTTGAGGGTGAGGGTGCTCTGCCCGCGGCCGATCGCGCGGTCGATCTTCTTGATCTCTGCCCAGGTGAACCCGAGACGGCGGTACTTGTTCCGCTGCTTCGGCCGCATGTGCTGGATGTCTTCTTTCGAGGCCGTGGTCATCCCTGGATGCCATGACCGGGCCGGCCCGCTAGTCATCTTTGGCACGGGGGTCACCTCTCACCCATACCGGCGGGGCGTTGTCCGCGTACTGCTCCCGGTCCCGTGGTTGAAGCGGGGTGTCCCTCGCGGGAATGATCGCCCTGGCGGGCCGTTCGATCGGAGCCTTGACCACCTTGTGCTGGGGCGGCTGGGGCCGTCGGACAGCCCGGTCCGGCTGAAGTAGGTAGTCGGGGACTTCACCGGCCCGGATACGAGCGGCACGAGCCTTCGCAGCTGCTTTGGCCGCAGCCTTCCGTGCCCGCCTGGCCTCGCGAGATTCCTTCGGCATGGAAGCAGCGTAGGCCTGGCCAGGCGGCTGCGGAACCGTCCGAGGAAGCATGGCGGCCCGTCCGCGCACCAGCTTGTCAGGCGCGGGAGGCCCGCATCGTCAAAGACGTTGCGGCGGGTCGGGCCCTGGGGATAGTTCTCATGCATGTTGATGCGATCACGGCGCTTGGAAGATCTGTTCGGAGCGCGGCTGGATGACTTGAGCTACCAAGACGTCAAGGGCCTGGTGGGAAACCCTGAGGCAGCCGAAGCGGAGGATCTCGACTACAAGAAGTCCCACTACGGATCCGACGACAAGGGCAAAGAGGAGCTGGCCAAGGACGTTGCCGCTCTTGCCAACCACCAAGGCGGTGTCCTCGTTCTCGGCGTGGCGGAGGCCAGGGGCGTGCCGAGCCAGGTCTTCGACGTCGACCTCGATGACCACCATCTGAGGCGTATGCGTCAGGTGATCGCGAACAACACGGCCCCGCCGGTCCCCTACGAGACGATCCCCGTCCCGAACCCCGACGCTCCTGGCACTGGCTTCCTGCTCCTGGCCGTTCCTCGCAGCCCGCAGGCTCCTCACGCCGTGACCGCCCCTCCGACGAAAGCGTCGAAGGACGTCCTTCGCTACCCCAGGCGCGGTGGGAGCCAGACCGACTGGCTCACCGAAACGGTGGTGGCCACTGCCTACCGCGCCCGGTACACAGCAGCAGCCGCCCGCGACGAGCGGCTGACCGATGTGGAGAGCGACATCGTCCTGTCCGTCGTGGAGCGTGACACTCCGCAGCTCATCGTGGCCCTGGTCCCGGAGGTCCCGGGCGACATGGTCATCAACGCCGGCACCTTCGAACGGAACCGGGTCGAGCTTCTGGGCACGGAGTTCCACCTCGGGCAGGACCACCCGCTGTTCAACCACGTCACCGTTGGAGCGCGCCGGCTGATTGCCCAGGAGGACAGGGGCAACCAGGGAGCACGGGCGGAACTGCATCGTGACGGCAGCGCAGCCACCGTTCTTCCGCTCCACAGACACCAGTCGGCAATCAGGGGCGATGAAGTCGATCTGCAGTTCGTCGAACCGGGAGAAGTCGTCTACCAGCTGCTGTGCGCGCTGCCGTTCCTGGCCGGCCATGCCCGCGACCGGACTGCGGCCAGCGGGACAGCCGCGGTCAAGGCCGTACTGGTGAACGACATCGGTTCCCATCCCGACGCCACCATGCATACGCTCGCGGAGTACCGCGATCCGGTGCCCATGACCGTCGATCGCCTGCATCGCGACACTGGGCGACGCCTGCCGACCAGCACGCAACCATGCGAGTACGCCTACTCCGAAGCCACCGTGCTGATCGATGATGTGGCAGATCACGGCAGGGGCCTGCTCCAGGCCACCGCTGTCCTGGCCGACGAACTCCTTCACGCCTACGGCATCCCAGAGACGGGGCTGATCACCCCTGACGGAGAACTCCACACCGACGGCTTCACCGATCGCAACCGAGGCGCCCTCACGGTCTGGGCGCGGCAGCACGACCTCATCGAAGAAACATGAGTACCTGTTCCTGAAGCCGCCATGACAGACGACCCCGCCACCTGCCCGCTGTCAAGGATCCTTGACAGCGGCTTGGGTGAGCCGTCAAGCTGAGGCTTGTCAAGGAGTCTTGACATGGGAGGGGTGACGGACCTTATGCAGGGACAGCCGGACAGCGACGGTGTGGCGTCGCCGGAGACCGGACCACCGGCAATGCCGATCGAGTTGAGTGAGGCACTGGCTGCCGTCCGGCAGCAGGTCGCGGCCGTCGGTCTGGATAACCCACTGGCCGCGCTGGCCGCGCTCGCGACCCTAGAACGGCAGGTCGCCGACCAGATGCCTCCCGCAGCGCGGTTCGCCCGCAGTGCTGGTGTGAGTTGGGATGCTGTCGGCCGTGCCCTCGGAGTCTCCCGTCAGGCAGCGCACCAGCGCCTGGCCAAGCATGCCGACTGATGAACTGACCACGGGATCACGGGAGTTCGTGGGAAAGTGGGCTCCCGGACCCTGCCCGGGGCCCCGGGCAGGTCTGGGTGGAGTTGCCGACCGTGAACTTGAGAATGATCAGTCCCGGTTGGCCTCGCCGGAGGCGGGCTGTCCGCTCCTGCGGGAGGACCGGCGGGTGATGCGCCTGGTCATCAGCGTGATCGCGGCCCAGGTGATCAATGATTCCGAGTGCTGGATGAGCCGTTCATAGTCCCGGGCATGACGGCGGGCGTGCATGATCCAGGCGAGCGAGCGTTCGACAACCCAGCGGCGGGGCAGGATGACGAACCCAACGGCGTCCTTCGGACGGCTGTGGGGTGGCGCTCTGGGTCACAAGGAGGTCTGTTCCCACTCCCAGGGCTTGGCGTGAATCTTCTGCAGCAGTCCGGCGAAGGCATCGCCGTCGAAGAGCAGGCCGTTGTACTCCAGCGGGATCCGCTTGCCGTTGATCACAGCGGTGGGCGTCCCGGGGCCTTCTGGATCCTCGGCGCCCCCGGCCCGTTCGTACGCTTTTTCGGAGGCGGCCACGAAGGAGCGGTACTTCATGCTCTTCACGGCCGCGTTGAACTCCGGGCCGCGCAAACCCTCCACCTCGCCGGCCAGTTCCAGCAGATAGGCGTCGGTGTAGCCGTCGACGCTCTCCTCGGGCTGGTTGGCGTAGAGCACCTCGTGGTACTCAACGAACTTGCCCTCCTCCAGCGCGGCGCGCAAAGCATTGACCGCCTTCTTCGACCCGCTGCCGCCGACCCGGTCGTCCAGGAAGGAGGCCAGGGTGTACTCGGTTCTCACCCTGCGGTCGAGCATCGCTTCCCGCAGCTTCGGAGAGCCGCCGGTGGTCTCGAACTCCTCGCAGTACGGGCAGCGCGGATCCTCATACAGGCGCACGGTCATCTTCGCGTCCGGGTCACCCACCAGAATGGTGGTGCCGTCCCTGTGGAGCGTCTCCGGCAGCTTCTCCGCGCTCTCGAACCTGGGCTTGGCCTCCGCCGCCCGCTGCCCGCACCCCGCCACCATCAGCACCGCGGCCGCGCACAGCACAGCCCACCGCCCCCTACACACCATGCGCAATCCCTCCCCAGAGAACAGCGAGACCTTAGATCATCAGCATGGCAAACGCACAGCAAATTCCACTTCCACGGCCCACGACACGCCCGCTCACCACACGGCACCATGCCCGGTCCAACTGCCCTCCCTCAGTACCGCGTTGACGCAATCCGTGGCCTCCCTGCCACGTCCGTGTAGAACGAGTGGGTGATGAGCCCCCACCCGTACTGCCGTCCCGCAGCGTGCCGATGCCCCACGCGCGCAGTCTCAGAGCGTTCCCCCGGCCGCGGACGCCGTCCCTGCGGGGTGTTTCGGCCAGCAGCACCTGGAGCAGCGGCTTCTGCGCAGAGCCGACGGAATTCTCACAGGCCAGGCGGGGCGGTTGCGTATGTTGACTTGGGCGCCGACGCGTCAGGAGTCAGTCTTCTCCGCGATCCAGCGCTCCAGCGCTGCCTGTTCATCGGTCGAGGCGTGCCTGCGGGCGTAGCCGCGGACGACGTCGTAGAGGCGGCCCTGGAGCTCCCCGTACTCGTCGAAACGGCGCAGGACGGCGCGGGAGAACTCACCGATGGAGACGTCGTCGTGCTCGTCAGCCTTGGCAGCGGTGCCGTGGAAGGCAGCAACGACGAGCAGGCGCGCGGTAGCTTCGTCGTCGGGACTCGCGTACACGGCCACCCCCGTCCCCGCCTCCCGGCAGAGATCTGAGCTTATCGCTCACTGGCCTGCGTCCTCCGGCGTTGCCAAGACGGCATCTGCCGATGGGCCTCGACGTCAGCGACGCGCAGAGCCGCAGTGACGAGGAACTGTCGGCAGAACTCGAACTCTTCGCGATCCGCGACCTGCCCTCGTTCCTCGTCACGCAGCGCCGCCTCGGCGTCCTTGTCCTTGTCGTGGTACCGGATGCTGGGCAGTAGGTCCCAGAAGCGCCTGTACTGGTTCACGTCCAGGCCCAGAGCCATGATCCGCATCGCGTCCTGCATCTCAACGACGGCTTCGCTCACCTGTCCGAGGCGAGCACCAAGTCGTGCCGTTCGGTGGTCACCGAACCTGCGAAAGGCACTCTCCAGGCTCCTGGAGAAGAACGATTCTTTGCTCAGCGGCGGTCCGAAGTCGCGCACGGCTCGGCTCTGCATGAGCACCGCGTAGGCGTATGACAGCGACATCATGGCGAGGGCCAGAGACCCGTCCGAGGCTCGCCTGCTCGCCTCCTTGGCCTCGGCGCGTACCTCGTCCTGCGGGATTACATCGGACATGTCGATGGAGTCGAAGGGCAGGCCGTCGAAGACGCGCGGCACGTTGTCGTCGAAGAACGCAGCGACGTCGGCCCGGGCCTGATCCAGAACATCGGGCGTGGGCATGTTCCCGGCGTGCTTCAGTCCGTTCCGGTGGTCGTTCAAGCGCCGCATTCCAGCGAGACCGCTCAAGTGGACGCCGTTGGGCGCTTTCTTCAGCCGATCCCAGTAGTCGAGGAAGTTGGTCTTCTTGTCGAGCTGGGCGCGCAGGTGGTCGCCGACGAGGACAAGGAACAGCTCCACCGAGTCGTGGAAGAACAGCAGCGCGGGCGCGTTCAGCGGAGCAGGCAGCCGCGACTGTTGCACGCCCTGCTCGTAGACCATTCGCAGGAAAGCCAGCCGCTTTGCAGTCTGCGGGTCGAGCGCGGTCGTCATCGTGATCCCCCCACCAGTGTGAAGGATCAACCGTATCGGCCCCACTGACAACGCAGGGCTGGCTGCTTGAGGTGCTGGGGTTGCGATAGATGGCACCGGTCGAGGTGGATGACACTGGTGCCTCGGCGGCTCGGCCGTCAGGAGGCGCGGGGCCGTTGACCAGCAGGGCACATTGGTCCCGGTGACAGATGGGCCGGCCAACGCGAGCGAGTGTCAACAACGATGCCCAAATGGCGCTATCTATCGCGACCGCCACGGCGCGGTGGCGAGAAGGTTCCGGGATCCGAGGCCGTCCTCTGGACGCTGCCCCGGAAGGAAATCGTCGGCGTGGAGACCAAGCGGTTCAGCATGGCCGAGTCCGACTTCAAGATCTCCTTCCGGGATGGGTCGTGGGCCCGGCTGACGACGAATTCGTCGGACGGTGCGCGCAGGATCGCGGCTCTCCTCGGCTAGAGGTCGCTTCCTTCGGCTCCTGTCCGCCTGCCGTGCGCACCAGGACCGGCACGACTGGCGTTCGTACGCGGTGCGACGCCTTCTAAACTTTCGTGTCATGCCTTCTCCATCCCCTCATGCCACTGTGCTCAATGCCGGCCGCCGAACCGTGCTGGGCCTCTTGATTGCGGCTGCCATCCCGCTTCTCCTGGGGGTCGCGGGGGTGGCCGGACTGGTGACGGGCCGGGTCTCCGCAGCGGTAGTGGTCATGGTGGGGGTTGGCGCGCTCGGCGTGCTGATGCTGGTGGTGGCGTGGCGGCAGCGGCATCAGAAGATCGCCGCGGACCACATGGGACTGTGGGTGCACAACGGCCGTGCCATGCAGGTCATCCCGTGGGAATCAGTGGCCGGCATCGGCGTGTACTACACCGCACAGGCCGTATCACTGGAAGTGGTCCCCCGCGGCCCGGCCGATGACCGCGACCCCGTCCTGCGTGCCCTGATCCGCGATGACGAACCTGTGGCACCACAACTGCCCCGAGTCCGCTACCGCATCCCCCTGCCCCAGGTCGGATGGCGCACCCTGGCGGAGGCGGTCCGGCGCCACAGCGAACCCCACCCCTCCGTCCTATGGTGCGGTCAGATCAGCTACAACCCGGTCATGGGGGCTCTCGCCCGACGGCGCCCTGACCGCACCTGACGGGCCCCACGCCAGGTGCCGTCGGCAACGGGTGTGCCCGGGCGTCATCCGCCCGGCACCAAGGCCCAGTTGGGCCGCCATCCTCGCGCCGGCCCGTCCGGCCAGTGCGAGCCCGATACGCTCCAGGACGCGGTCG